>PLYA01000035.1 GCA_003153315.1 Bacteroidota bacterium | reverse complement strand
TCATCTAACTGAAAGAAACTTAATTGATAATCACTATCTGTATTTTTTTGAACTAATCTGCCTTCGGTATCTACTAGTGTTTGATTTGGCTCTAATTCATGTCCTTTTTCTAGTTTCTTTAAAATCTCTCCTGCACGCTCAACCACATCTTTAGGCATACCGGCCATTTTAGCTACATGAATACCAAAGCTGTGTTCGCTTCCGCCTTCGGCAAGCTTGCGCATAAAAATTACTTTATTGGTAAGTTCTTTTACTGTTACATGATAATTTTTTACCCGCGGAAAATATTGCTGCATTTCATTCAACTCATGATAATGCGTTGCAAATAATGTTTTTGCTTTATATTGCGGATGTTGATGTATGTATTCTGCAATAGCCCAGGCAATAGATATACCGTCGTATGTTGCAGTACCTCTTCCTATTTCATCTAATAAGATTAAACTACGGTTACTTAGGTTGTTTAAGATGCTGGCTGTTTCGTTCATCTCAACCATAAAGGTTGATTCGCCCGAAGAAATATTATCTGAAGCCCCTACACGGGTAAAAATTTTATCTACCAATCCAATATCTGCACTATGTGCAGGAACGAAAGAACCTGTTTGTGCTAACAGTGTAATTAAAGCAGTTTGTCTTAACAAAGCAGATTTACCACTCATGTTCGGGCCAGTTATCATCATAATTTGCTGCGCATCAGTATCTAAAAAAACCGAATTGCTCACATACTCATCACCAACGGGCAATTGTTTTTCTATCACAGGGTGTCGGCCTTCCTTAATATCAATTGCAAAGCCTTCGTTAACCGTTGGGCGCACGTATTTGTTGTTGTTTGCAACGATAGATAAACCTAGTAAGCAATCTAAACGAGCCAGTAAAGCAGCGTTTTGTTGTATGTTAATAGTAAACTCGGTAACATAGGTTACCAGTTCTTCAAATAATTTTGTTTCAAGTGCAGAAATTTTTTCTTCGGCACCTAAAATCTTTTCTTCATAAACTTTTAACTCAGGTGTAATATAACGCTCTGCATTGGTGAGCGTTTGTTTACGCACCCAATCTGCCGGAGCTTTATCTTTATGCGAATTGGTAACTTCTAAATAATAACCAAATACATTGTTGTAAGCAACTTTTAATGAAGTAATACCTGTTCGCTCTACTTCGCGTTGCTGAATTTTTAATAGATAATCTTTACCAGAATAAGCAATTTGCCTTAGTTCATCTAATTCGGCATTTACACCATCTGCCATAACTTTTCCTTTGGCTATAGATACAGGTGCATCTTCGTTTAAAGAATTTAATCGTTGTTGAAGCTCTTTGCAATCTTGTAAACCTGTAATAGTGTCTTCAAAATATTTATTGTTAAAGTCTTTTAAGCTTTGTTTAATATTTTCGGTTATTGTAAGCGACCTTTTTAACTGCATCAATTCACGCGGATTGATACGCATAGCTGCTGCCTTTGATATTAAACGCTCTAAATCGCCTAATTGACTTAACTCGCTATGTAATTTATTAGCTTCTTCGGTATGTTTAGTAAAAAACTCAATAACATCTAAACGCTTATTTATTTGCGTGATATTTTTCAGTGGCATGGCAATCCAACGTTTTAGTAAACGAGTGCCCATTGGAGTAACTGTTCCATTAATTACATCAAATAAGGCTTTACCATTTTCATGTAAAGGATATATAAGCTCTAAATTGCGGAAAGTAAATTTATCTAACCAAACAAACTCGTTTTCATCAATGCGTTTTAAAGACGTGATATGTTTTAATTTATCATGGCGGGTTTGGTGCAAATAAAACAACATAGCGCCACATGATGCAATAGCAGCTGGCATTTCTTCTATGCCAAAACCTTTTAATGAATTAGTATTGAAGTGCTTTGTTAACGACTCTTGCCCATAATCAAAAGTAAAGGCCCAATCATCAATGCCGTATATATAATATTTGTCGCCCAGTAAATCTAAAACCGGAGCACGTTTATTGCGCTCAAATAAAATTTCGTTTGGACTAAACTTGTGTATAATTTTTTCAATGTATGAAGCGTTACCTTCGGCTACAATAAACTCTCCGGTAGAAATATCAAGTAACGAAATACCGTGAACGTCTTTACCTAAATGCAGGCTGCATAAAAAGTTATTGGTTTGATGGTCTAATATTTTTTCGCTGTAGGCTAAGCCCGGTGTAATTAATTCGGTAACGCCACGTTTAACAATGGTTTTGGTAAGCTTTGGGTCTTCTAGCTGATCGCATATAGCTACACGGTAACCTGCACGTACTAATTTGGGTAAATAAGTATCCATTGAGTGATGAGGGAATCCTGCCAGTTCAATAAACTGTGCTGAGCCGTTGGCACGTCGCGTGAGCACTATACCCAATACGGAAGAAGCTTTGATAGCATCTTCGCCAAAGGTTTCGTAAAAATCACCTACTCTAAACAATAATAAAGCATCTGGAAACTGGGTCTTAATTTGGTTATACTGCCTCATTAAGGGAGTTTCTTTGTCGGGGCTGTCGGTCTTTTGTTTCTTCTTTTCCATATTACAAACGGAGATGCAAGATAGGAAAGAGTTAGGAGTTTAAGATAAGGAGTTATTAGCCTAATCTACTGAGTTTTAAAAGGTTTTGAACAGTTTTACGACGATATTTGGAAGAAATATTTTTAATTAATATGGTAAACTCCCTTTCTCTGATATGAGAAAGGGAGTTGATTGGTTTACTTTTCGTCTAACCGCATATTAAGCGGATTTTTTCCATCAGTTATTATAATTTTTGAATTGGGAGAATTTGCTAATTCTTTAAGCACTTCAATAGTTTTGTATTTAATCAGTAAGGGTGTTATAGTCATGTTAGCTAATTCCTGCGTTTTTTTGGCAGCCGTAGCCTCTATTACAACTCGTTCTGCTTCCTTTTTCTCTTTTTCAATAGAAAAATCTACATCCATGCGTTCTTGCTGTATACTGGTTTCTTTTTCGCGTTTTTGTTTTTCAAAACTAAACTCCATTTCTTTTCGTTGTTTTTCAATACTGGCGTCGGTTGATTTTTTCTGAGTAAGTATATCAACTTCTTGTTGTTTTATTAATTGTTCGGAAAGAACTTTCTTTTCAATAGCTCTATCTATTTCATCAGGCACATCAATGTCATGTATAAGTACCTGGTCAACAATGAAGCCGTAATGTCCGATATCCGCATTAATATTTTTGAAAATAGATACCTCGAGTGAATCACGCTGGGTCATCAAATCCATGGCGCGGTAATGTAAACAGGTTTCTCTAGCAATGGCTGATAGATTATTCATAATAACCTCGTTTTCATAATTCATTCCCAAGGTTAAATAGATGTTGCGAATGGCGTCTGGTTTAATGTGATAAAGCATTGTCAAATCAACCTTTGCTTCTAAACCTTCTTTGGTTGGTAACATTGTTTTAAGTGAAATTTCTTTTACCCGAGTACTAAACAATACATAACTGGTACGAGGTCCTTGTGGATACTTACCCGCAACATAATTTTCATTCGAGAGAACACCGCGCTTAACTTTTAAACCAATTTCCCCCCGGGTCAATGGTTACACAACTTTGTCCGATTAAAATAATACTTAAGCAAAAAAATAAAATACTGTGTTCGGCAAAAAAACATTTTCCGCTACAAACTTTTTTCAAAAGTGTTTTCATTGATTAATGATTTAAGTTTGAATAAATAGTTAGTGTTTAATGAATCGTTTGATGGTTTACAAAACTTAAGCCACACTATGCCAAATTTTTAAAATTAACAATGGTTAACGATTGAGAAACTTTGTGAAGTTGTATTAATTGAAAGAATTAATCAACTTTTATGTGATACACATCATTTTTTGTGCGCGCTATGTTACGCACAACAAATGGGTCGGGTAGAGGGATGATTTCCATTAAATCAAACATGGTACAACCTTTACTTAAACCTTCAAAAATCAACGTGAACTTATTATTTCCGTTATAAGCAAAAGTCCATTCAGGTGCAAAAGAAATATTAAAAGCAGTTATTAGTTTAACTCGCCTGTCACTTTCTTTTTCAATTAAAAAAGTGCTTGGCCAAATGCGCACTGCATTTATTGGGTTATAGGTACAATGTATAATAGTTTGTCGCTCTTCGCTCTCAAGCGTTTTTGTTTTCTTTTTTGTTTGTACTTCTTCTTCAACGTCTATCATTGGGCAGTATATATACGTAAAGGTAATTTACATTCTTTCGCTAAAGATGCGGCAAGTTTTTCTCCTTCTTTAGTAAAAGGCCAAACAAAAAGTGTTTCTATAGGATGATCTTTACAAATGGCATTTATTGCTTGTAAACAAAGTTTTTTACTTTCGCCTTTTCCTCTGTATTCGGGTAAAGTAGTTGCCGAGCACAAATAAATACAAGTATATTTTTCTCCCGGTTTTGTTTTAGTAAGAATGTCTTTCTCTGAAATTTTACCCGAAAGAAAATCATTCATTATAGATGTAGTAGTTGGTATAACGAGTACCCAAATGGCTGGTCCGTTTTCATTAGCAAACTCAGATAAGGTGGCCGGATGAATTTTCTCCAGCTTTTTCATTACCTGCTGGTTTACCTGTAATTGGTTTGGGTCTTT
>PLYA01000038.1 GCA_003153315.1 Bacteroidota bacterium | reverse complement strand
TATCCCTAAGATTATTTTTTATGCTTCAAACACCCAGCAAAATAAATATAACTGAGCAAATATTGATTCAATCAATAACTACCAGCAAATACGAACCTTAAACGCACAATATCAAATCATTACAAAATGAATAAAATAATCTTAGGGATACGTGTGGTTTTCTCTTTCAGGGAGTAAAAAAAGGCGCTACACCTACCTTATATTTCCAAACAAATTGTTTTAATCTTTCTCTTTAGATTTTACAGCTCCTATTTCCTTTGCTTCAAAACGTATAAAAAGGTCATAGGTAGTTTTGTCTTTAAGAGAAACCTGGTCCATCTTTACGCTATACCAGTAATTAGCGATAAATTTTAAGGAATGATTGCCCGGTGTTGTTGTTATTTTTGCTGTACCTGTTACATCAATTTTTGGATGCAATGTATCCTTGCTATCTACAATAACTTTTATACGGCTTTTGGCGGGTTTGCCATCGGGTCCCTGAAACTTAAAAACAAGCAGTGCCCTGTTGGGCTTTATGCCTTTAATTTTAGTGGGTTCTACCTTGGTTATTTTACCGCAACCCTTCTCGCAATTTTGAGCATCCATACCTTGCTTAAGGCTTGCTAAAAGAAAAAGCAGAAATATTTTTTTCATGGCCAAATATACCAAAAGATTTTATTGATGCCTTCATACGAAGGGGCATACCATTTTTCACTTTAAATCCGGGCATTCTGAAAGTTTACCACGGTTATATAATATAAAGGTCAGGCGAGAATTATGGTTATAAAACCTCCTTTAAAGACGTGTTTTTAAATTACTGCTTAGCATTAGACAGTTTTATGGAAACTGCATAGCGCAAAACAGCATCCTTTTCTTCGGGTGTAAGCTTGGCCTTTCGTGCCATGTTGTTTAATATATCCGAAAATTCATCCAGACCATAATCGTTTATGTTCTTTGCCTCATGGCAACGTAAACAAGCCCCATAATAAATAGAATGTCCTTTTACAAGGTTATCAATTGTCAAATCACTAAATTTGGTTTTGCCCGCGGTTAATTCAACTTCTGTTGGTTGATAGGCATATGGTTTCGTTACTTCTTTCTTAGCATGACAACCAGCAATTATTAATACAATAAACGAAATTAATAAAATAGATTCTTTCATGCCGGCTTTATATAATAAGCAGTAAAAGTAAAAAAGCTTTACCATTTTTTTCATTCTTAAGCACTATTAACGCTTACCAGCCTCATATTTTGTTTGTCGCTTAATACAGAAGCACTTCTTTAACGGTCAAAAAAGCTCCATCTTAATGCTAAAAGCATCACCTGATCTGCCGTAAACCTTTGCATTTTTAAAGGAAATAAAGCTGTATATATTGAGCGGGAAGTCGCAAATTACTTCTTATACCCCAAACGGGAAGGTTTCCGGAATTTGATGCCCATCCGGTTTTATATGAAGCGGATGAAGTGCTTTGGTTTCATCAATAAAAATAAATGCATCATATCTCATGGGGAGAATACTTGGAACATAATTGCCATATTGTTCATACTCGGGATTATAAACTACACCAATGGCACGATGATCCATACTTATTTTCATTCGGTCCTCATTCTTTGCTTTGTCAAGCATAATCAATTTGTTTTTTGTGTTTCCCGTATGATGAAGAATATATTCCCAACTTCCATTTATAGCTGGAGGAACAGTCATTTCTTTCATTTCATCTCCCCATTCTCTACCAGCTATAACACTACCCTTGTATGAACCAAAACCAACTGCTACCACTCCCCTATCTGCATGTTGTTCTTTAACCAATTGTCCTACATTCACCATCCCTTCACGCGCCATATCTGTTGCACGTGCATCACCAATGTGTGTGTTATGTTCCCAAACAATAACTTTAGCGTCTTTGCCATAAAAATCCATCAAACGGTTTAAAGTGGTCATCATGTGTCTGTCGCGGACATTCCAAGACTGTGCCCCACCCCTTACCATGGTACGATAATATTTTTCGGCATTTACTGCAACCAATGCGTTTTGTTCCGTACTGAAGACATTTTCATAATCTGAATTGTATTGTGCAATTTTTCCTCGTATTTCACGAAGTAAATCAACTACTTCCTTTTCACAGAGACCGGGAACAAAACTAGACGCACGGGCATATGATTGTCCTTCATCGGCGCTATATGGTTCAAAGCAATGCATAGCCTTCATAGCTATCTGCATTGTTTTAGGGTCATATTTTTTCAAATATCCGATAATAGCTTCCATTGATTCCCATAGGCTATACATATCAAGACCATAAAAACCAATTTTCTTTTCAACGGATAAACCTTTATTGAAATTTTTTAACCATTCTGCAAAGGCAGCTATTTCCCAATTTGCCCACATCCATGTGGGCCAGCGTTTAAACGCATGCAACACTTCTCTTGCATTACTTCCCGAATGAGGATAATTTTTAATAAAACGATTTAAACGATAGCAATCCGGCCAATCGCCTTCAACGGCGATGAATGAAAATCCTTTTTCTTTAATAAGACGTTGACTAATTTTCGCCCGCCAGGTATAATATTCATGTGTCCCGTGTGAAGCCTCCCCCAATAGAACATATTTTGAATCACCAATGTGTTTCATCAATGGATCAAGGTCAGAACTATGACTAAGCGGTGTTGAAATATCAGAAACCAATTTACTTACGTCGGTAATGTGGTTATTAGAATGTGTTTTCATTGTTAAAATGCATTGCACAAAAGAACCAATCAGAGGATGAAAAGAAAATGATACAAATTATAGATACAATTGATTAAGCTCACTGCCGTTAGGCATTATTGGCATAAATGATGTAAATCATTTTATCAAATGATTGTTATTATAGTAAACGGGCATGTATACCTATTTCTTTACATTCTAATTAACAAAGATTTAAACCCAAGAAAAATGAAAAATAAACTTTTATACATTATAATTATACCAATTGTTTTGTTTGCTTGTAAGGGGTTTACCGATGAAAAGGAGTCCGATACTAATCCAAATAAGTGCACACAATATGCTTGCCCAATTCATTCGGATAAAACAAGTATTACGCTTGAAAATTGCCCGATATGCAATACCCCGATGGTTCTTATACCCGATAGTTTAAAAAAAGATTCTTTGAGACACACTTTGAAATGATGCATACTCCAATAAAGAAAAACAATAAGAGCCTAGGTAATTTGCCAGCTGCATAAAAAAGTCACATACATCATTCTTTCAATTTATGACAAAAAGATTCGAGCATAAAAAACCTAACAGTAAATACTATTTATTATAATAAATGATTACCAACTTCCTCCTGAGCCACCACCGCCAAAATCTCCTCCACCAAAACCTCCAAAACCACCACCGCCCGAAGAACCTCCAGAAGAATCGCCCCCCCAGCCACCACCACCTATAAAAGGAAACCAACCACCACCCATGGTATAACCACGGTTGCCAACACGCCTTATCCTTCTAAAAATAGAGAGGAAAATAATAAGAATGAATATAAACATGAAAATAATTGTAGTGAGGTCTGGGGCATTTTGTTTTGAATAAGTATTATAATCATATTCACCTTTGGCTAGAGACATTAATACATCGGTAGCCGCATTAAGGCCCCCGTAATAATCATTTTGTTTAAAGTGAGGTATCAATTCATTAGCTTCAATTTGATGGCAGGTTGCATCAGGTATGGCTCCTTCCAGTCCTTTGCCGGTTGCTATAAATGCCTGTCCTCTTGAAGAAGATGTTTTAGGTTTAATTACAATTAAAATCCCATTACGGAGTTTTTCCTGACCTATACCCCACTTGCGACCAAGCTTAAAACTGTATTTAGATATTTCATTCCCACCTAAATCATTTACAATAACAATGGCTATTTGATTGGAGGTTTGTTTATTAAAATTTGCAAGCTTTGTTTCTAAAGTTGAAGCATCTCTTGCAGAAAGAATTCCTACCAAATCATTTACTAAACGTGGTGGAGAAGGTGGGTCTGGAATATTATCATCACTCGCTCTAACCAATGAAAAACTGAATAGAAAAAGTATGAATAGAATTCTTTTGGAGTTTTGTCTTCTCATCAACCTATGGAAATATCATTTGAAAGCTCATTAGTATCATTAGCCTGAAGAGGAAAAAAAGAGGATAGTTGTTTACCTGTATCTTCTATAGCTTTACAAAGAGCCGATGAGAAATTATTTTGTTTAAAATGAGTCTGTAATTCATGTTTTATTTTATCCCAAAAGTCAGGGGGTACAACATCATTTATTCCTTTGTCTGCAACAATGGCAAATTTCTTATCCTGAACAGCCAAATAAAACAATACAGCATTTTTAAGTTCAGTTTTATGCATTTCCAATTTACCAAATACGTTCACAGCATGAGTAAAAACATCTTCCTTATATGCTTTTTCCAAATGAACTCGTATTTCTCCTGAAGTATTTTTTTCAGCATGCGCAATAGCAGCCATAATCTGCTTTTTTTCCTTTTCAGTAAAAAAATGCTCAACCTTCATATTAGAATTTTACTTCAGGGGCTTTTTCAGTACCTGCTGCTGCCTCAAAGCCTTTTTTAATTTCAAAATTACCGCCTGCAATACCTAATACAGTATGTGTGATAAAACCGCGGATAAATGTGTTATACAGATTTACACTTTGGTTATAATCTTCTCTAGCCACATTAATCCTGTTTTCGGTTCCTTCTAACTGTGCCTGAAAGGTTTGGAAATTCTCAGTAGAACGAATTTGCGGATAAGCTTCTATCGTTAAGTTTATAGCAGCATTTATTTTTTTGCCAATCACATCAAAATCCTGTGGTATTTTGGCCTGAGTAATTCCGCTACGAAGTGCGGTAACAGATGAAAGAATATCTTTTTCATTAGCGGCAGCTCCTTTTACTGTGCTAACTAAGTTTGGAATAAGATCTGCACGGCGTTGATACGCTGCTGCTACATCTGCCCAACGAGCTTTGCTGGCTTCATCTAATGCAATAGCTTTGTTATATGTGCTATTTAAGTACCCGATAAATAATAAAACAACTCCAATAATAATGGCTACTATAATTAATCCCCTTTTCATGTTTAAATATTTAGAGTTTAAAGGTATACTTTTTATCCCAATCTACTGTAACGATTCAGTGCCCCTTTTTGAAAAATGCAAAGGGAAGGGACTAAGTGGGGTACGAAATAATAGTGTTTAATGATAAATAATGGATGTTCAAAAAAAAGCCATTCAAACATTGATTTGAATGGCTTATGGTCGCTAATGGAGCTTATAATCATCCACCCTGTGATCCCGCTGGGATTCGAACCCAGGACCCTTACATTAAAAGTGTAATGCTCTACCGGCTGAGCTACGGAATCATCTTAATTTTTCCATTAATAATACCTTTAATTACAGGCTTTTTAACGGAAGTTTGCTTTAAAGAACAACCAATTTTTTCAATCGGGCTGCAAATATAACAGCTTTTTTAAAACGTAAGAACTTTTTTAAAAAAAATCATTGCTTTATTACAGAATGCAGATAACCTCCTAAAGTATCTGAAAACATAAAAGAGCCCTGTAATATAGTAACCATAGGGGAAACAAAGTTTTTCTTGCTTTCCGCCAAAGATAAATCTTGAAATGAAACAAAAGGTGCTCCTGCGTTCTTAACTATGCTATTTATTAGAGATAAAAATTCTTCCCTGTTTGGTTGATTGATTCTTGTTTCTTTTAAAACAGGTGATTCATACAGAATTGCTTTTATATTCTTCTCTTTACAAAGCCATAGTATTTTATATAAGTAACTTTCACGCAGAGTATCTAAAGTAAAACAATAACCTTTCGGATATTTCTTTTTCAGATTTTCATAATGATTATCCCAAACAATCTTAGCGGGGGGTTCAAAGCCATCAGGATAATAAGGCAATGCTTTTTTAGTGAAATAATGTTTCCAGCCTTGTAAGGTACTAAAGAATGTTTGGTGACTATAATAAGCATATTTTATAAATGGATAATTTCTCCAGGGATAGTAGTTCGCATCACAGGTTTTAATTGTATTTTCTACAACCGTATCATTAAGAAATGAAGCGAAACGATAAGAATAAAAGGTATTATAATTCAAATCGAAAGACTCGGGAGTTACAAATAGCAAAAGGTACTTAGGCGTAGTGTTGTTCTTTAAATACAAATGCAGATGCAGGTAATTATCCGCAAAATCGCTATGACTATTTGCCAGATTGTAACAGGAAAGATTCGTTCTTTTAGTCAGTATCTCCGGAGATACCATCCATAAAGGCTCGCAAGGGCCGAGCACTAACAAGTCTGCATCAACTTTATGCGTGGCAACATAACTTGATTTTATATTCAGGTTATGTTTTAATCCAAAATCAAAGAGCCATTGCAATAGATAGAGGCAACAAATAAATGCTGCAATAAATAAAATCAGTTTATAAGCTAAGCCTTTCGTCAATACTTATATTGCTTAATTAGGTCTAAGAATAAATGCAAAGATTGTTTCTTTCCCTCATCCAAATCATAATTTATTCTTTGGGTAAGATAGGTTTCTATCATAGTTTTATCTGCAATGTTCCCTTCAGTAATAGCATCTTTGGTATGTTCAATGCCATATTGCATGGCATCTTCAAGCTTGCTTATGAAATCTTCGTCAATCTTCTTATTACTTACCCAGGCTGCAAAAACAAAAGGAAGTTTAGTGTATTTCTTCCATTCAAAAGCTAAATCATATTCAAAAGGAAACTTACCGTTTAAAGCAAAACACCTGTCGCCAATAACAACGGCTGCATCCTTTCCTTTAGTAGCGTTTTCATATCCGGCTTGTGCATTTATAAATGTGGGCTGTATCTTCCAGTAATGTTTACAAAGCACCTTTGTCAACATGACTGATGTTCTGGATTGATAATCCAAATAAATAGTTGATATTTCTTCCAGCCGAACATGACTGTATAGCTTAACCGTATCAACCCTATCATTACTGCCAATACAATATTTGCTAATGATGTAATGTTCTTTTAATTGCGGAATTATCGCCACGGGAATTAGCCCAATGTCAACCCTATTGTCAATTAGTTTCTGTGCACAAACTGCCGGAATATCCAACTGCAGGTCCATCTCATCAAGCACCTTGCTTTTGCTTATACCATAACGCAAAGGCAGGGTATTGGTATAACTTACAATAGATACCGAGTATCTCTTAGTCATAAACGCTTGTTAGGCTTGTCCTTTAGGACTACCAAAATTCAAAGGCAACACATTAATATCGGCTTCTTTTATCTTGCCATGCAGTTGCTCGTACTTCATCACATTCTCGCTCAGGGCCATCATCAAACGTTTAGCGTGCTGGGGGGTTAGCAGTATTCTGCTTTTTACGCGCGCTTTGGGCACACCGGGCATTATCTTTATAAAATCAATTACAAATTCAGAGGGCGAGTGCGTAATAATTGCCAGGTTGCTGTAAATACCTTCTGCAACATCTTCGCTAAGCTCTATATTCAGTTGATTTTCGGGATTATTGTTTTCCATGATTGAAATATATTTCTTCAAAAGTACAAAACAAAAGCATTTGCACGGATTATTTGAGGTTGTTATGCTAAAATCAGGCTGTGCGTTGAGGAGTTTTACCTGTG
The DNA here is from genome assembly GCA_003153315.1 of Bacteroidota bacterium. Lineage (GTDB taxonomy): Bacteria > Bacteroidota > Bacteroidia > B-17B0 > Aurantibacillaceae > PALSA-968. The sequence goes on along the minus strand of PLYA01000038.1, from coordinate 44,172 downwards.
CGTATATAAAAAATGACTGTGCGTATGCGAAAATATTCTGTGCGCTTGTGAAAAATGACCGTGCACATGCAAGAAATGCTTGTGCACAGAGGATAAATGACTGTGCGTAATGGAAAAATATCTGTGCGCTGACAAGAACATTCTGTGCGTTTAGGATAAATGATTGTGCGCTGGCAAGAAATGAGTAAGTGGCTTCATCCTTTATGCCTCTGCTAAGAGAAAAGGGGTAAGTACTTTATTTCTTTTGATGATGTTTTGGATGAGATGAACTTACGATTGTTCGGAAATGGATGGCTCATATTTCTTTATATTGAGCGTTATGGGATTGTAGTGAAAAGCCTTTGGCTGCATGAGATTGTTGCACTTTACTCGAAATGACAGGCCGAAGCCAAAGCTTGGAGCGTAAAGCCTGACGGCAGTAATCTGCCGGAACGCCCAAATAACAAACCGCACTGTTCACTACCTGCTGTTAAAAACTATATGGCTATGGTTTATATATAGCAAAGGCATAGCCTACATTTGTTAGCTATAGCATGGCAGAAGTAGTAAAGAAAAATAAGTTAAAAATACCCCTGAGCGAGAACACGGTTATTGAGCCCGAGATAAAGCCCGAAGATGGTTTTACACCGCCCAAAGCACGCAAGAACCTGGCTGAGCCTTTTATTGGGAAGCCTGCCGAGAAAGCCGAGAAGGAGAAAAAGACAAGCCCTAAAACTGCCGAGAAGACAGGGCTTTTGGAGCGTATTAAAAACGTGGTTACTTTTTACCGAGCAGAGCAAACGCAACGCATTATTGGCTTGTTCTACATTTTTGCGGCTTTGTATATTGGTGTTGCCTGTGCATCGTATCTATTCACTTGGCAAGCCGACCAGGATAAGGTAATGGGTCCGGCATCTTATCTGTTCTCTCCCGAAGTGCGGGTGCAAAATTGGTTCGGTAAGATGGGCGCTTTGTTATCTCACTTGTTTATGTTTAAATGGTTTGGGGTATCATCGTTTTTGTTTGTGCCGTTGTTGTTGTTGGGTGGCATAGCCAAGTCGTTTCAGCGAAATATTTCTATTAGCGCTAACCTGTGGGCTAAGGCGGTGTTTGTGGTAGTATGGGCATCAATAACGCTTGGTTTTATTTTTAGTGATAAATTGTTTTTCTTGGGTGGTGGCTTTGGGTATGTTATCAGCAATGCTTTAGAGGGGTTGATGGGCGGTATTGGTTTGCTTGCTTTGTTGGTACTTACGTTTACGGGTTTTATCTTCATCATCTTTAAATTTAAAAAGAAAGAGCCTATTGCAGAAGTGGCTCCTGTTCCTGAGCCAATAGTTGAAATGCCTCAGCCGGAAGTAAAAGCAAATGCAAACAAATTTGTTTTCGAAAAGCTTGATGATGGACATCTGGTTAAAGAAGAATCTCCCGACAATGAAATTGTTTTAGAAGTTTCTGATTCTCCTGAAGAGGAAAAAAAAAACGAGATAGTTGATTTAGAAATAGAGCCTGTAAAGTCTGAACCCCCTGTTTTAGTAGATACCGAATTGCTTGCTCAAAAGATTGTTGAGCAGTTTGGTGAGTACGACCCCACTTTAGATTTAGGTTCTTACCAAATGCCGCACATAGGTTTACTGAATGATTATGGTAATATAGAAACGACCATCAATCAGGAGGAACTGAATTCTAATAAAGATAAGATTATTGAAACGCTGCGTAACTACGGCATTGAGATTGATAAGATAAAAGCAACCATTGGCCCCACAGTTACGTTATATGAAATTGTTCCTGCGGCGGGTGTGCGTATTTCTAAGATTAAAAATTTGGAAGATGATATTGCGCTAAACCTTGCTGCGCTTGGTATTCGTATTATTGCGCCCATTCCGGGCAGAGGTACCATCGGTATAGAAGTGCCTAATCAAAACCCGGAGATGGTACCTATGCGCAACATACTGGCAACCGAGAAGTTTCAGAACTCTACCTTTGATTTGCCTATTGCGCTTGGTAAAACCATCAGCAACGAAACCTTTATTGCTGATTTAGCCAAGATGCCTCACTTGCTTATGGCGGGGGCAACCGGACAAGGTAAATCAGTTGGATTGAATTGTGTGCTGGTTTCTTTGTTATATAAAAAGCATCCTTCGCAAATAAAGTTTGTACTGATTGACCCTAAGAAGGTGGAGTTGAATTTGTATAACAAAATAGAGCGACATTACTTAGCTAAACTCCCTAACTCGGAAGATGCCATTATTACGGATAACACGAAGGTAATCCACACGCTTAACTCCCTTTGTATTGAAATGGATAACCGCTATGCCCTGTTGCAAGATGCACAGGTGCGTAACATTAAAGAGTATAACGCTAAGTTTGTTAGCAGGAAATTAAACCCTAATGACGGACATAAATTCCTTCCTTATATAGTGGTGGTGGTAGATGAGTTTGCCGATTTAATTATGACTGCCGGTAAAGAAGTAGAAATGCCTATTGCCCGTATTGCACAATTAGCAAGGGCTGTGGGTATTCATTTGATTATTGCTACACAGCGTCCGAGTGTAAATATTATTACAGGTGTTATTAAGGCTAACTTCCCGGCAAGGGTAGCGTTTAGAGTGAGTTCTAAAATAGATTCGCGTACCATATTAGATGCCGGTGGGGCAGAACAACTGATAGGAAGAGGAGATATGTTGTTGAGTACAGGCAATGATTTAATACGCATACAATGTGCTTTTGTAGATACCCCTGAAATCGAAAAGATTGTTGACTTTATAGGTTCGCAACGTGGTTATTCTAGCGCACATATCTTACCTGAATACATTGATGAGAACGCCGAAGGGGTTGAAGACATTGACCTTAGCGAGCGCGATAAAATGTTTGATGATGCCGCAAGAGTTATTGTGCAACACCAACAAGGATCTGCTTCCTTACTGCAACGTAAATTAAAACTGGGGTATAACCGCGCTGGTAGAATAATAGACCAGTTAGAGGCCGCAGGTATCGTAGGTTCTTTTGAAGGCTCTAAAGCACGCGAAGTGCTAATTAAAGATCCTGCTTCCTTAGAAGAAAAGCTAAAGGAAATGAACCAAAGTAAGGGTTAAGTTTGTTTTGTTGTTTCGGCGGTTATAATTACAAACTTCTTATTTTATATAAAGAACAAGGGTGGAGTAAATGAAGGTTTTTATTATCGGATAATTAATAAAATCTACTCCTGCAAGTAAATACGTTTAACCCTTGCAGAAACAGAGGTCAGTATCTCATAGGAGATAGTGCCAAGCGTGTTTGCTAAATTATGTAAGGTTTCGGCAGAGTTAAACACAATTACTTCATCGCCCTCTTTTGCGTTGATTCCGGTAGTATCAATCATACACATATCCATGCATACATTGCCAACTATGGGTGCAGGCTTATTATTTACAAATAAGTGCCCAACATTATTACCCAATTTGCGGTTCAGGCCGTCGGCATAACCAATAGGCACTGTAGCAATAGTGGTGGGTTTGGTAATCTTTCCTTTACGGCTATAACCAACCGTATCTCCTGCCTGCAAGTATTTTATCTGCGAGATGGTAGTTTTTAAAGAGCTTACGTTCAGCAACTGTTTTTGTTCATCGCTATTTACACCAACACCATACAGACCAATACCCAAACGCACCATATCAAAATGCGCTTCGGGGAAACGTGTAATACCGCCTGAGTTACAAATATGTCTTAGCATAGGGTAGTTAAGTGTATCTATAATTTGTTTGCTAAGTTTATCAAATAGGTTGATTTGCTGATGCGTAAAATCATCCAAGGCTTTATCATCGCTTGCCACTAAATGAGAGAAAATGCTTTTTATTTGTAAGAAAGAATACTGTTTTAGTTTTTCAATAAGTACAGTTATATCTTTTTCTTCAAAACCCAGGCGGTGCATGCCTGTATCTAACTTTATATGAATGGGAAATGAACCCTGTCTATTATTTGAGGTAACATAGTTGGCAAATTGCTCAAGTAAATTAAAAGAGAATATCTCAGGCTCTAAATTGTATTGTATAAGCTGGTCAAGGCTTTGCAACTCGGGGTTCATTACCATAATAGGCGTAGTGATTCCATTCTTGCGGAGTTCAACGCCTTCATCGGCATAAGCAACCGCAAAATAATTTACATGGGTATGTTGCAAGGCATTGGCAATTTCAAAACTACCACTGCCATACGAAAACGCTTTAACCATAGGCATAATGCCTGTGCCCGGTTTTAATTTACTGCGGTAGTAATTTAAGTTATGTATAAGGTTGTTAAGGTTAATCTCTAAAACCGTATCGTGGCTTTTTTGTTGAAGTAATTTGTGTACACGCTCAAAGCCAAAGCTACGCGCTCCCTTAATAAGTATTGCCGAATTATGAAAAGAGACGGATCCATTCTTACAGGCATCAATAAAATCCTGTGTGGTAGTATAGAAAGTCTTCTTAATACCAAATGTATTTTGTTGAGATGAGATTTCTTTACCAATGCCAATTAACTCAGAAACATGTTTACTTTCAAGTAAGGCATTTACCTCTTTGTAAAGTTCCGGTGCGTTCTTTCCCGATTGCAAAATATCGCTTAGTATAACAACCTTGTGTGTGTATTGCTTTTGTTGTTTTAAAAAATCAAGTGCAATAGAAAGCGAAGAAATATCATTGCTGTAAGAATCATTAATAAGTGTACAATTATTTACACCCTGTTTCATCTCCAATCGCATACCCAAAGGCTCAAGCTCTGCTATACGATGTTGTATCACTTCATTGCTATAATTCAAATGAAGCATGAATAGCCAGCAGTGTATGCAGTTCTCTATAGAAGCTTTATCGGTAAAAGGAATGTTTAGTTCTATTTCTTTTTTATGATAGAGTGCTTTTAATAATGTATGCGTGTTTTGTTCTTCTAGAGAAATGACTTGTAAATCAGCTTTACCCAAGAGTGACCAGGTAATTCTTTTTTGTTTATGATTACTCACTGATTGCAAGCTTAGCTCAATGACTTCATAATCTTTGCAGTATAGTAAAGTATCGGTATGCCTGAAAAGCAATGTTTTCTCGGTTGCTTTTTGCATGTAATCTCTAAAGTTCTCATTGTGCGCGCTGCCAATGTTTGTAATAATTCCAACAGTAGGTTTAATAATTGCTTCAAGCCTTTCCATCTCACCGGGCAAAGAAATGCCCGCTTCGAACAAAGCATAGGTACTTTGTTCATTTAATTGCCAAACCGAGAGTGGCACACCTATTTGCGAGTTATAACTCTTGGGGTTTTTACAAATATTATAGTCGGTATGCAGCAATTGCCATAGCCATTCTTTTACAATAGTCTTTCCGTTACTTCCAGTAATGCCAACTACGGGTATTTTAAACAAACTTCTTTTATAAGCCGCTAGTTGCTGAAGTGCAAGAAGGGTGTCCTTCACCAATAAAAAGGAAGCCTCTTTTAATTCATTATAATAACCTTGTTCTTCACTCACTAAAAAACAACGGCAACCTTGTTGGTACAATTCTTTTATATAAATATGTCCGTTATGCCGCTCGCCTTTAATGGCCACAAAAAGAGCTTGTGTGACAAAGCCAGAAGTGCGACTATCAGTAAGAATGTTTGCAAAAGTATTCTCTTGTTTACCAATCAGTTTGGCAGAGAGAATACTTGCACTTTGAGAAACTGAGAATGTCATAGTTCCTTACTCTGTTTTTTGGAAAGATTGGTTATAACATTCTCTACACAGAGGTTCATAAGAATCGGTTTCACCCAACATAACCAATGATGTGTCTGCCGATTTACGAAAACTATAGTTTGCCAAAGCCCCACATTGCATACAAATGGCATGTACTTTAGTAACATGTTCGGCCACCGCCATCAATTGAGGCATTGGTCCGAATGGCTTACCTTCAAAGTCAGTATCTAACCCTGCAACAATAACGCGCGTGCCCATATTGGCTAGTTTGTTGCATACGTTTACAAGTTCCTCGTCAAAGAACTGCGCCTCGTCAATAGCCACCACATCTACCTCATTTGCCAGCAATAAAATATTTGAACTACTTGGCACCGGGGTACTCCTTATGGCGTTATCATCGTGCGATACCACATCCATCTCATGGTAGCGAGTATCTATTTTAGGCTTAAATATCTCTACCTTTTGTTTGGCAAATTGCGCGCGCTTTAATCTACGTATCAGTTCCTCGGTTTTACCCGAAAACATGCTGCCGCAAATAACCTCTATGCTTCCTTTTTTGTTTGCCGCGCTGCGATGATTTTCTAAAAACATTTTACAAAATAGAATAAATTAAACAAAAATACGTTATTTTTAAACAGATTAATTTACGCGCCTAATTATGCAAAGGGATATACTGATACAACAGCTGAAAGAAGAAGCTAAAAAGGTAGAGCAACACCTTTTGCAGTTGGGGCATGAAGAGCCCTTTACACGTGCCGAGGCCGACCGGTTTTTAAACGATGTGGAGAAACTTTACCGGAACCTTGCCGTGTATGCCCATATGCTTAAAAACCAGGGCGATTTGCAGGTGCATCTTAAAATTATGCAAAGCGTACCGCATATAGAAACACCTCCTGTGCCTGAAAAGAAAGAAGAACCCGTGCAACTGACTATAGAAGAAAAGGTAGAAGAAATTATAACGGTTGCCGGCAAAGAAGACCCTAACTTAAAGAGAATAGAGTTTAGCATTAATGACCGCTTTAGAATTATAAACGAATTGTTTGAGCAGAGCCAGACCGAGTTTTTGGCGGCACTGCAACAAATAAACTCTATCACTACTCTTGAAGAAAGTATTTTTTACCTCGACTCCCTAAAAGAAGTTTATGGCTGGAAACCAAACAGCGATTTGGTAAAAACTATTTACACTCTGGTGAACAAACGCTTTTTGTAAGATTTATTCCGTCATCCTGAGCATCCTGTTATTTAATTAAATCATTCAATAAATTCTCGGTGCTTTCTTTCATTTTAGTGTAAGCAGAGCCTGTTGCCGGACCATTATATCCGGTATATATCTTGGCTACTTCGTGGTTTTTATTTAAGTATATTGTTGTGGGAAATGCACTAACCGAAGATAGGAAAGGCAAACTCTTTTGGGCATTGGTTGCCCCGCTTTGCCCTGTAATTAAAAACTCATATCCTGCACCATATTTATTCTTTAAACGCAAAACATTGGTTTTTGCTTTTTCTATGTCGGTTGTGCGCTCATAGGCCAAGGCTATAATCTCTACTCCTTTGGATTTATAATCATTATATAGACCGCTTAGGTAAGCAGTTTCATCCATGCAATTAGGGCACCAACTACCCATTAACTGCACAATAACTACTTTATTTTTATACTTCTCGTCCGACAAAGAAATTTTATTCCCTTCGGTATTGACGAACGAAAAATCTACTGGTACTCCTTTTACTGTTTTAGTAATGGAGTAAGGGTCTCTTAATTCAAATCGGCTATTGCCTACTGCTTTAAACTTTTCATGCCCCCATATTCCCGAATAAAAATCACCGATTAATTCTTCTTTTTCATTCATTATGGCTGTAAAAAGATAAGCATGTGCTCCGTCAAAACTCGAGAGGTATAGATTCTTTCCATCAGCAATTCCCTCTAAATAACGATAATCGCCACTTTCACTTAAAAAAGTACCCTTAACAATTTGTTTGTTTTGCGTAAAAACTCCAATGGCTTTGCTGCTGTCGGTAGAGCCCACTCCAAAGGTTGTTTCCCATTTTCCTGCAACTTCAATCCGGGTAATTACTCTGGCTTTAAAGCGGTCTGTTTGCCCAAATATAGCTGAGAAAGGAACTACCTTGTTTTCTTTCTTAGAGTTGTTAATCCATACACCCTGCATTAAGCCGGGGAACACTTTGCATTTGAACTCGGTATCAAATACAGGCATTTTAAAGAATAATGAATCACCTTTCATTTCAGTTTCATCTACTACAATTCTTTCCTCTCCGTTAAAGATGGTAAGCGTAGGTTGCCCATCGGCGTAATACACATTAAAAATAAAAGGCAATTCAATTTGCTTTTTTACATCAAGTGTTAAAGTGCCTCGCCAAATACCATCGTTGATGTGTATTTGAGCTGTTGCCGAAAAAGAGATAGTTAAAAACAGTATTACTTTTTTTATCATAAATCAAATATAAATGAATTCGTAAAAACCGACTGCATAGTTACTATAAATAAAACAAATTTTGCACCTTTAGCCTTTATCTATGTCGGCTGTTTATCCCTTAAAGAAATATATACAATACCTGCTAAAAGCAAAGGATGAACACGGTATTCACTCGCCTTTTGTGTTTAAATTATATACAGAAGTAATTACAGATAAAAACAGGTTTTATGCTTTTGATGAACTGGATAAAATACGAAAGCAGCTTTTGCATAATCAACAAACCATTGAAGTGATTGATTTGGGTGCAGGTTCAAAGAAGATGAATAATACCCGAAAAGTAGCAGATATAGCCAAGTATAGTATAGCTAACAAAAAGTATAGTGAATTACTTTTTAGATTAGTAAATTACTTTAAACCAGTATCTGTTTTGGAATTGGGCACTTCTTTGGGATTATCTACTTTATATATGGCGCATGCTATCCCTAAAGCAAATATAATTAGCATTGAAGGTTGCCCTAATACGTATGCTTTTGCCAGGCAACTAATAGCAAGCTCAGGAGTAAAGAATATTGAACTGATAAATGCTTCTTTTGATGATGCCTTTGAAAGCTCTCTTCAAAACAAAAAGTTTGACGTAGTTTATATAGATGGAAACCATACCTATGAGGCAACCATAAAATATTTTCATTTACTACTTAACAATACAAACGAAAACTCTCTCTTAATTTTTGATGATATCTATTGGACAGCCGGAATGACCAAAGCCTGGGAAGAAATAAAAGCACATCCAACCGTAACAGTTAGTATAGATTTATATAAAGTAGGCCTGGTATTTTTTAGGAAAGAGAACAAGCAGAAAGAGCATTTTTGTTTGAGGTATTAAAACAGATATCAATTACCTCCGCCTCCCCAGCCGCCGCCATTTCCACCACCACCATTACCACCGCCACGAGGATTTCCATCACCTCTACCACCAGGAAAACCATCTCTATCTCTTCTCTCGGTATTTTCAGTAGGGATATCACCGCCGTTTTTAAAATGTTTAATAGTATAAGTAACTACCAGCATGTAATAGCGGGTAAGCATATTTGTCTGACTATCCTGTATGTAAGTATCAGTTACAGTACGACTTATAGCATTGTTTTGGTGCAATAAATCAAAAACACTGATACACACATCAAGTGCTTTGCTCTTCAGGAATTTATATCCAAGGGCTGCCGTCCATACCAGATAATTTTGATTATACCCTTGGGCAAGTCCAGTATATATGGTATGTGCAAGATTGGTGTTAAAGATAATTCCTTTATAGGGGAGCCAATTAAACTTAAAGGTAGTAACCTGATTGAAGTAATTATTATCCGATTGCTTTTGTAGTGTGTTTTTTACAATGCTGTAATTGCCCGTGTAGGATAAGGTGAAATCAACCTTCTCGCTAATGTTGCTGCTTATTACAACACCCTGACTAAAATTATAATTGTTGGCTAAGTTCTCCTGATTGTTTATTAAGTCGGGAATCAGGTTATAAGTAAAGCCTGTATTGATATTAAGATTCGTTTTTATTTTACTGATAGGAAACCCATACGTCATAAAAGTTTTTGCGCTTATATAATTGTTCAGGTTAACGGGTTTGGTAAGCTGAGTACCCGGTTTCAATACATAGTTATTTGTAATTTGTACCGGAGTTGTCGATGGAATTATTGTTGAATTTGCTACATAGTTAAGTATATAATTAGCATAAGCATATACCATAAAGTTGGTGGCTTTGGTAGGGTTTGTATTGCCGTAACGCAGGTTAATGGTTTGCTCATAATCTTGTTTCAGATTTGGGTTTCCGGTGGTTAGCAAAAGAGGGTTGCTGTTATTAATTACATTTTGCAGTTGGGTAATGCCCGGTGCAACGGTTGTGGTTCTATAAGTTATCCGCAGGTTTTTGGTTTTAGAGAAACGGTAATTAAAAAAAGACTGTGGCAAAACGCTTTGAAAAGTTTTATTCACGTTTAATGCGCTAGGAAATTGTTCGGTACCTGTAAGTATAGCATATTGAAAATTTACGCCCATCATAAAGTTTAATTTCCTTGTTCGGTATCTGTAATTTAAACCGCCGCGCTGATACATATATACATTAGAAAATTTATTGGAAAGAATAGTGTCTAAACGGTTATATGAATTATCCAGACTGTCTTTATTATAGGTTCTTTTATCTGTATTGTTTGTATTAAAGGAAGGATTATAAGTAGCCATTAACTGTCCGTTTTTAAAAAGAGGCTCGGTATAAGAAAGGTTAGGTGAATAGGTTTGCCCCAATGTGTTCTGATTGTTTTGCTGGTTGAGTGCGTTTATAGCGCTGTCGTTATTTGCATAATAGGTGTTTGAAGAATATAAATTGCCGTTTCCTGTTTTAGGATTATAATCGGTAGCTACACTTAAAGAAACTGTTCTACGTTGTTTTTTAAATTTATGTCTGTAGGTAACAGTACTCGAAAAATCGTAACCCAAATTATAACCAAGCGTTTGCGTAGTTGTTTTACTTTGATTGATACCGCCGGTTACGGTATTTAAACCCGATAAATCTGAAGTCGCTTTATTTTGTTGCCAGCTATATTTAGGGACAATGATAAGTGAATTGGCAGAATCCATCGTATACTCAAACCGTATGTTTGCCCGGTGGTTCGTATTAGTGCTTCCTGCATCGGCACCCTGATTGTAATGCAGGCCATTCTCTTTAGCAATAATATAGTTTCTGTTCAGCTCAGAGTTATTGGTATTATCGGCATAATTAAAAAAGTAACTGCTTGTTATCTTTATCTTCTTTCCCCAACTATCGCTGTAGTTTAATCCCACTGCATGTGTAGTGGTAATACCCGATTGCTGACCAACTAAAAAATTGTTGGATGAATTTCCTCCGCCTCCGCTGCTTACTCCCAATAAATCCTGTGAAGAAAAATTCTGTGTATTAATATTGTTTGATAATTCTAAAACAGATATGCGCCTGTCTCCGTTAAAAAAATTCATATTACCTCCGGCATTGTATTTATCATCTTTGGTATTATCTCCGATACCTCCACCTGCATATACCTTACCGAACTGCCCGTTGGCTTTTCCGCTTTTGGTAATAATGTTTATTGTTTTTTGTGCATTACCATCGTCAAAGCCCGTAAACTGTGCCTGATCACTAGCTTTATCAAATATTTGAATCTTATCAATAATATCAGCAGGCAGATTTTTAATGGCAAGGTTAGGGTCGTCGCCAAAAAAGGGTTTGCCATCCACCAATACCTGCTTTACCTGTTCGCCATTAACGGTAACATTGCCTGATTGGGTAGATATGCCCGGCATTTTATTTATCAGGTCTTCGGCAGTGGCATCGGGGTTTGTTTTATAAGCATTGGCATGTATTTGTGTAGTATCACCCAATTGTTCTACATGGGTTTGCTTGGCTTCCACCACCGCTTCTTTAAGTGTTACGGCAGATTGCTGCAGGGTGAGTTTCCCTAAATTAATATCCGCATTGTTTACCGTAACTCTTAACTCAAGCGTTTTGTAGGTAATAAGTTCTGCTTTTATTTTATAAACGCCAGCAGGAACATCCGTAAATTCAAAATGCCCTATTAGGTCGGCAGAGGTGCCTTTTTGTTGGGTAGTATCTGCCTGGCTAATTAATACAACAACGCTACCTATAAGTGGAGAATTATCTTTAGCATCCAGAATTTGCCCGGATACTTTTACGGATTGAGTAAAACCTTGAATACTTATAAGAGAAAAAAGCAGTAGTGTAATTATCTTTTTAATTTCCACAGCTTGTTACTCCATTTATTTAGCTGCCAATCTTATTTTAGCCCAAAAACTATTGGTTACATACATAGGGTTTACTTCCACCGCATTACCTGTACGCATGCCACGGGCATTGCCGCCACCGGCTGCACCATTCATGCCGCCGCCCATGCCACCTCGCCCGCCCATACCACTGTTGCCACCCATGCCGCCCATTCCTCCGCCGGCACCTGCACCCGGCACACCACCGCTGGCATTGCTGCTGCCGTCATCTGCTTTTTCAGGAGCAGGAAAACCCTGTATGGTTATAGAAAAATCAAAGTTCTTCAGGCTGTCTTTAGCAGTCAGTTTATCTTTGTAAAAGGTTTTAAAGGGAATGGCCGCTTCATAAATCATAATATTATTTACATCCCAGTTAATGCTCACCTTTATTCCATATTCATTTTCAGAAGCCGCCAAAAAATCGGGTATACCGCTTTTAAAGCCGGTAAGCTGCATTTGGTTTGCCTGCTGCAAAAACTTTTTCTTAATAGCCTCCAGGCTATATGAACGTTTATTACCATCTCCCGAACGGTTACTTGGCTGAAACTCGTCCGAACTTTTATCAGGTACCGGAAACAAAATACCCACCGCCTTATTTTTTTTAGCCAGGGTATCAAACCAAACGTAAATACCGTTGCGCACCACTTTGGCCTGAGACAGCTCATCTACAATGCGGGCACACAAATAAATTTTATCATCATCGTTGGTAAGACTGTAATTCAGTTTGGTATCTGGGTCGTAAAACCTAAGGGGTATGCGCCATTCAGATGCAGTTCCGTCAACCGTTACAGGTGTTTTTTGATAAGAACTTTTTAATGCCGGTGCCTGAGAGCATGACGAGATAAGTAAAATAATAACAAAGAAAATAAAGTTGAGTAGCGTTTTATACATACCTGTTGTTTTAAGAATAAGCCATAAAACTAATTCTATTTACAGACTTACAGGCAGACTAAAAGTTATTTTTACTTAAAATGCATAAATGCCTGTTTTAGGCAAAAACCGGCATTTATCCGGTGGTATTTTCAAATATTTCGGTAACGAGATATTTTGTTGCGTCAACGAGATACTTTGTTTAGGTGACGAAATGTTTTGTTGCGTCAATGAGATATTCTGTTGCGTCGACGAGATATTTTGTTGCGTCAACGCAACTTTTTGTGGCGTCGACGAACTAATTTGTGGCGTTAACGAGATGTTTTGTTTCGGTGACGGGATATTTTCTACCGTCAACTGTTTACATTGTGCCGTCAACGGAATATTTTGTACCGTTAACGGGATATTTCATTTAGGCGACGAAATGTTTTGTTTAGGTATCTGCCCGTTTTAGGTAGATACCCTCTAATTTTGTATAGACTTCTACTTATTTTAAGGAGATATGGGCTTGGAAAGTTTGGCAGAAACGGATTACGAACGCCACCTGCACCACGCCCTGTATATGGCTATATGCATGGGGTTGTTTTAGTGTGTGGGGTAAATTTTATTTATATTTGAAGGGATGAAAAAATTATTATTTCTTTTACTTATTTTCACTAGTTTCATTTCATTTTGCCAAAATGTTACTGCCATTAATATAGGTAAAACAGACAGTGTTTATTCTACGATTCTAAAAGAAAAAAGAAACTTATTGATTTATCTCCCTGAGAACTTTGATGTTAATAAAAAATACCCTGTTGTTTATCTTCTTGACGGAAAAACGAACTTTCATTCATTTACAGGAATAATTAGCCACTTAAGTAATACTGATGTAATTCCTGAAATGATTGTGGTTGGAATATTAAATACAAATCGTAATAGAGACTTTACCCCCACTTATGATTCAACTAATTATGATAAATCTAATGGAGCTGGTGAAGTATTTACTTCCTTTTTAGAAAAGGAGTTAATACCTTATATTGAATCCAAATACCCTGTAGCACCATATCGAATATTTGTTGGTCATTCTCTGGGAGGATTGTTGGTAGTAAATACTCTTTTAAATCATACTCCTTTATTTGATTCTTATATTGCATTAGACCCTTCTTTATGGTGGGATAAAATGAAACTCAATAAACAGGCACCCAAATTATTATTGGAAAAGAAGTTTAAGGATAAAACTTTATACTTAGCAATGGCAAACAGTATGCCTATGGGAATGTCTGATACTGCAATGGCAAAGAAAGATACTACAAACGCAACTATTGGCATTAGGTCAGTTCTTTTATTTCACGATGTCTTGGTGAAAGAAAAAAACGAAGACTTGAGATGGGCATTTAAATATTATGCAAATGAGCGTCATGGTTCAGTTCCACTTATAGGCTCCTATGATGCTCTTAAATTTATTTTTGACTTCTACTTAAGACCTTCTTTTCAAAAGGTAACAGATAGTACAGCCAGAATATTTGAGAATCATTACAAAAGGGTTTCAACAAAAATGAAATATATAGTTCTTCCCCCAGAAGCTGATATTAGTGGTATGGCATGGCGTTGTAAAGTTTTAGAAAAGAATGACAAATGGGCTTTTAGTTTTTTAGAGCTGTATATCAAGTATTATCCTAATAACCCCAAAGCATACGAGCAAATGGCTCAATATTATAATGATAAAGGCGATTCTAAAAAAACGGAGGAATATACTAAAAGGGCAAAAGAGTTAATTGCAAAACAAATTAAATAATAGTATTCTTCTTTTAGTTTATAGTTTTAATTCTGCGTTATGGGATTGGAACGGAAATCCTTTTGTTGTAATCAACAAAAGATTGAAGTGGAAAGCCCGACGGTGGTAAACCACCGGAACGCCCCTAAAATAATTACCAACGCGCCAAATTCTATATGGGCGGAAAGCCTTTGTGCTATTCTTGCTGTACCTTTGTGGCGTATTCCTCCTCTTGATAAAACTAAACAACATACAAAAGGCTTACCACATAGGTAAAAGCGAGTTTAAGGTGCTTAAGGGCATAAACGCGCATATAAAAGAAGGTGAGTTTGTTTCTATCATGGGTTCTTCGGGCTCGGGCAAATCTACCTTGCTAAACGTGCTGGGCATACTGGATAACTACGATAGCGGAGAGTATTATCTTAATGGCACGCTGGTTAAGAACTTGTCGCAAACACAGGCAGCGCATTTGCGCAACAAGTTTCTGGGTTTTGTGTTTCAGTCTTTCAATTTGCTTTCGTTTAAAAATGCTATGGAGAATGTGGCGCTGCCATTATACTACCAAAAGGTTTCGCGCAAAGAGCGCAACAAACTGGCGCTTGAATATTTAGATAAAGTGGGTTTAAAAGACTGGGCGCATCATTTGCCCAGCGAGCTAAGCGGCGGACAAAAACAACGTGTGGCGATTGCCCGGGCATTGATTGGTAAACCCAAAGTTATTTTTGCCGATGAACCTACGGGGGCATTAGATTCTACCACTTCGCTGGAAGTGATGGATTTGTTTAAAGGTATCAACAAGGAAGGTATTACCCTTATTGTGGTTACGCATGAAAACGACATCAGTAAAATGACAGACAGAATTATCCGCCTGAAAGACGGATTGATAGTTGATGAAGAAACAACACCTGAAGCAGTAACCGAAACCCATGTTTAACCGCGATAACTGGCAGGAAATATTTGAGACTATAGGCAAGAACAAGTTGCGCACTTTTCTTACTGCCTTTAGTGTGGCATGGGGTATTTTTATATTGGTGGTGTTATCAGGTGCAGGCAATGGGTTAAGAAACGGTGCGCAAAGTCAGTTTGGCAACGATGCCGCAAACAGTATTTGGGTAGATGGCGGCAACACATCTATGGCGTATAACGGCTTGAAACCTAACCGCGAAATAAAATTAACCAACGAAGATTTTAGTGTACTAAAAGATGAGATAAAAGAAATTGATAATGCATCGGCTATCTATCAAGGGCACAACAGCAAGGTATTAAGTTATAAAAAAGAACACGCGGGGTTTTTAGTACGCCCCGTAATGCCTGATCATCAAAACCTGGAATGCGCTGTAATACTAAAGGGCAGGTTTCTGAATATGAATGATATAAATAATTACAGCAAAGTTTGTGTGATGGGAAAACCTGTGAAAGAAGCTTTGTTTAAAGAGGAAGATGCTATTGGCAAATACATTGATGTGGCAGGTGCCAACTACATGGTAATAGGTGTTTTTGATGACCCGGGCAATAACGATAATAACCGTATTTACATTCCGCTTACTACGGCACAACGAGCTTGGAACGGAAAAAATTATGTAGAAACTATGTGGCTTAGCACAGGTACTGCCGGGGTAGAAAGAAGTGAAGAGATAACAAAAGAGATAAGACAATTAATGGCAAGGCGGCATAACTTTAACCCTGTTGATATAGATGCCTTAGGAGTTTACAATAACAATGTTCAGTATGCCCGTACAATGGGTATGTTAAACGGAATAAAGATATTTGTTACCATCATCGGGATATTTACTTTGATAGCAGGCATTGTAGGCGTAAGCAACATTATGATGATTATAGTAAAAGAACGCACCAAAGAAATTGGCATACGCAAAGCCTTGGGTGCAACACCTTTGTCAATTGTTAGTCAAATAATTTTAGAAAGTGTTTTTATTACCGGTGCCGCAGGTTATACAGGCTTGATACTAGGCATAGCCTTAATAGAAGGTATGCGCAAAGTAGGGGTTAACAGCGATTTCTTTAAAGACCCCGAGATTGATTTCGGTTTGGCTATTTTCTCTACCATATTATTAGTAGTATCCGGTGCCTTGGCAGGATTAATACCCAGCATACGTGCCGCAAGAATAGAACCTGTTGTTGCACTTAGGGAAGATTAAATAATGGTAATAGACAGAGATAACTGGCAGGAAATATTTGCAACTATTAAGAAGAATAAGTTGCGAACTACACTGACTATGCTTGGTGTGGCCTGGGGTATTTTTATGCTGGTTATTATGTTGGGTGCAGGCAATGGCTTACGCAATGGTATTATGGGTGCCTTTGGCGGTATAGCTACCAATAGTTTTTTCTTATGGACGCAACCCACTACCAAACCCTATAAAGGATTAAAATCGGGCAGAACATTTATATATGATAATGCCGATGTGGAAGCGCTGAAGAAATTACCTTCTATGGATATTGTTTGTCCGCAAAACCAATTGGGTGGTTTCAGGCAAAGTAATAATGTGGTGCGTGGTTTAAAAACAGGCACCTTTAATGTAATGGGGCAATATCCGGAGTTTATTCTGGTAATGAAAAAGGATATTGTAAAAGGGCGTTTCCTTAACCAAAAGGATATTGATGATAAAAGAAAGATATGTGTAATTGGTCCGCGTGTGCAGGAAGTGCTTTTTAAGAAAGATGAAAACCCCATGGGTCAATACATTCGTATTAACGGCGTGTATTTTATGGTGGTTGGTTTAACCCGCGTTAGCCGGGGTGGGCAAGAGGGGCAGGAAGATGCGCAGGCTGTTTATATTCCTTTCACTACCTTTCAAAAAGCATTTAATTTTACCAACAAAGTAGGTTGGTTTGTAGTAAAAGCTAAGGATAATGTTACGGCAGAACAGGCAGAACAAGAAGCCATTGCCGTATTAAAAGAACGACATAAAATTGCTCCGGATGATAAAGTAGCTATCGGGCATTGGAACATGGGTGTTGAGTTTGGTAAACTTATGGGTTTGTTTAGCGGCATAGAACTTTTAATTTGGGTTGTGGGTATAGGTACGCTGCTGGCAGGTGTTATTGGTATCAGTAACATCATGTTGATAGTAGTAAAAGAACGTACCAAAGAAATTGGCGTGAAACGTGCTTTGGGTGCAACACCCGCTAATGTCGTATCTCAAATATTATTAGAAGCTTTATTTATTACAGCCATTGCAGGCTATGCCGGATTGGCTGCAGGTATTTATTGTTTAGAGGGCTTAAATGTTTTAATAGGGCACGAAGAAGGATCTATGTTTACCAACCCAACGGTTGATATCAGTATTGCAGCAAAAGCATTAAGTGTAATTATTGTAGGTGGATTAATAGCAGGTTTTATTCCTGCGCGCAGAGCAGTTGCTATTCACCCGGTAGAAGCATTAAGAACAGAATAAAATATAACCAGCCGAGCGAAGCGAATACATGAGTGCAAAAAAATAACTAAACAAACGAATAATATGATCAAGAAAATAATTAAAATCACACTACTTCTTTTAGTACTCTTCATTTTTGGCTACACCCTTTTTTACCTCTACAACAAATCACAAAAACCACCGGTCGTTTATCAAACACTCACTCCATTTGATACCGCTGTTGTTAAAAAAACCGTAGCTACGGGTTCTATTATTCCTCGTAAGGAAGTAAATATGAAATCGCGCGTATCGGGTGTGGTAGAAAAGTTTTATGTAGTAGCCGGACAAGAAATTAAAGAAGGCGATGTTATTGCCCGCATAAAAATCATTCCAAGTATGGCTAACCTGCAAAGTGCAGAAACGCGTATCAGTCAGGCTAAAGTGAGTTTTGATAATGCGGCTATTGAGTATAACCGTAACAAAGACCTTTTAGATAAAGGGGTTATTGCAAAAGCAGACTTCCTTCCGTCTGATTTAAAATATAAAAGTGCTGAAGTAGAAGTGAAGGCTGCTGAAGATAATCTGCAAATCATAAAAGAAGGTGTTAGCAAAAGCATGGAAACTGCCTCTAATACGATTGTAAAATCAACCATTACAGGTATGGTGTTGGATGTGCCTATTAAAGAAGGAAGCTCGGTTATAGAAAGTAACACCTTTAATGAAGGTACAACTATTGTAACCGTAGCCAACATGGGTGAAATGATTTTTGAAGGCAAGCTTGATGAAAGCGAAGTAGGTAAAGTAAAAGAAGGTATGCCGCTAGTACTAACAGTTGGCGCTATTGATGGAGAAACCTTTAATGCAAATTTAGAATACATTGCCCCTAAAGGGGTTGCCGAAAACGGAGCTATTCAATTCCTTATCCGTGCTGCTATGAACAAAGAGAAGAACAGCACTTTTTTACGCGCGGCTTATAGTGCAAGTGCGGATATTATCTTAGCGAAGAAAGATAAAACCTTAGCCATACCCGAAAGCGTTTTGCAATTTGAAAAAAGCAAACCTTTTGTAGAAGTAGAGAAATCACCAAACGTTTATGAGAAGAAATATATCAAAACCGGCTTATCGGATGGCATCAACATTGAAGTGCTGGAAGGTTTAACCAAAGCAGATAAAATAAAGATTCCTTTATTAAATACACCTCCTGCTGATAAGAAGTAAATTAAGTTTGTTATTGTAAGTAAAGCAATCTCTATAAATTATAGAGATTGCTTTGTTTTGCCTCTTTGTAATGAGGAAAATAGCCTAAGCAAAAGGATGAGACTTTATCACCTCAATATCTTTTTTGATAAGTTTAGTAATGTCTTTTAAATAAGGCATTTCATCCTGCGTACAAAAAGAAATAGCAATACCGTTAGCCCCTGCCCTACCCGTTCTACCTATGCGGTGAACGTATGTTTCAGCTTGCTCGGGTAGTTCATAGTTTATTACATGCGATAATTTATCTACATCAATACCACGTGAGGCAATATCAGTTGCTACTAATACACGAATCGTTCTATCTTTAAATCCTTTCAAGGCTCTTTCTCTGGCATTCTGAGATTTGTTACCGTGTATAGCTTCAGATTTAATGCCGGCACTGTTAAGCTCTTTCACTACCTTATCGGCACCACGTTTGGTGCGTGTAAACACCAAAGCACTTTCTATGGTTGCACTCTTTAAAATGTGTTTCAGTAAATTGCGTTTACTTTCTTTCTTCACATAATAAACAGATTGCTTAACTAAAGTTGTAGTGGATGAAACAGGCGTAACTGCCACACTTACCGGATTTTTAAGTATAGTATTTGCCAGCTTCATAATATCCGGTGCAGCTGTAGCCGAGAAAAACATGGTATGTCTTTTCACAGGTAATTTGGTAATTACTTTTTTTATGTCGTTAATAAAGCCCATGTCCAGCATACGGTCGGCTTCATCCAACACAAAGTATTCTATGCTGTTTAGTTTGATAAAACCTTGTTGCATCAAATCGAGCAACCTGCCGGGGGTTGCCACTAATATACTCACGCCTCTTTTTATAGCATTAACCTGCGGATTTTGATTAACACCACCAAATACGGTTGTATGTGTAATGCCCAGGTTTCTTCCATATTCCAAAAAGTTTTCACTAATCTGTAAAGCTAACTCACGCGTAGGTGCCAGTATTAATGCCTTAATGGTTTTTTGCGGCACTGCCGGTTTGTTGATATGCAGTAATTGCAATATAGGTAAAGCAAAGGCGGCTGTTTTGCCGGTGCCTGTTTGTGCGCATCCAAAAATATCTTTTCCTGCCAGTATATGCGGAATAGCTTGTTGTTGGATGGGTGTAGGTTCTTTATAACCCTTTTTATCTAAAGCTAACGTAAGCTCGGGGATAAGTTTTAAATCTTGAAATGTCATTTTATTATTTTTTAAATTTATAAATACAAACAGGTATATGCGTTCAAGCGCATGGGCTGTTTAATCTGAAAAGAAATTGTAAAGTATATCGTGTTGTGAAGTCGGAATACAAACTGATTGAGATACAATCTTCTAATTGATAATGCAAAGATACACAATTAATTGGAATAGCTCGTTACCTTAGCAAGGTTACCTGCCCTGCCATATTATGCAATTTGTTTGTAGGGTCGTCAGTATATTGTAGCTTATATACATATACGTCTTCCTGGCACTTTCCTCCGTGATAGGTTCCGTCCCAGCCTTTATCTATGGCATTTGTTTGAAAGATAAGAAGCCCCCAGCGGTCGTAAACAACCATTTTTAAATCGTGAATATGATTGCACACGGCCTTAAATACATCGTTTAATCCATCATCATTGGGCGTAAAAGTATTGGGTATATACAAAGTGGCTTCTATTTCTACCTGCACAGTTGCCGTTGTAATTGCAGAGCAATTGTAGCTATTGGTAGCGGTAATGGTGTAGATAATATCACTTGCCGGAGTAGATATGCTTGTGTTGCAAGTGCTACAGCTCAAATAGTTTTCAGGAGACCAAATGCAACTATCTGTTGATGTAACATGAAGGGTAACATTCTCTCCTTCCAATACTAAAGAATATTTAGGCTGAATGCTTAATACCGGAATAGGATGTACAAATATGGTAACGGTATTGGTATTTATACACGGGCCATTAGCTATTGATGCCGTATAAGTTGTTGTTGTTGTTGGATGAGCAATAGGATTATAAATGTTGGTGTTATTCAAACCAAAGGGAGGGCTCCATAAATAGATATAATTACTGCCCTGCGTAAGCTGTAATTGCACGCTTTGCCCATCACATATAGTGGCATCCTGCAAATGAATGGCAACAGGAGAGTCCTCGCTTACTTTAATGCTATCCATACCTTTGCAACCGTAATTATCTATTGTGTTTACAAAATAAGTTCCTGCATGAGTTACTTCTATAGTGGGTGTAGTTTGCCCGGTGTTCCAATTATAAGCCGTGTAAGTATTTGTAGTATATAATTTAAGGCTGTCGCCGGTACATACGATAGAAGTGACACTTTCAATATATGTATGATTAACCATAACAGACACAGTACTTGTTTTACTACTTGTACAAATTCCATTTGAACTTGATACAATATATTGAGTAGAAAGCACAGGAGACACGGTAATAGAAACGCCAGTATCTAAGGTGCTCCATGTATAAGATAGTGCACCTGTAGCTGTTAAGGTAGCTGTATTTCCCATGCATATAGTTGCATTACTAACACTAATTATGGGTCCAAAATTCACATCAATACTTGCCGTAGCTGTATTTACGCAAGAATGAATATCCGTACCCGTAACGGTATAATTAGTGGCTACCGTGGGAGACAATATAACTGATGCTCCTGTATTGCCAGAACTCCAAACATAAGTAGATGCTCCACCGGCAGTTAGTATAGCATTAGTACCTAAACATATTGTATCACTAGTTGCAGTAACTATGGGTAAAGGATTTACAATTATACTTGTAGTAGTTGTTTTTACACAACTATTGGCATTAGTAGCCGTTACTGTGTAATGAGTGGTTATCACGGGAGATTGAATAATAGATGAAGTGGTGTCACTTGTATTCCATATATAAGTATTTGCTCCGCTTGCAGTTAATGTAGCAGTATTTCCTATACATATGGAAGGATGGTTTACTGTTATTATGGGTAAAGGGTTAACCGTTACCGTTGATGTAGCAATGTTCTTGCAATTATTGGTATCTGTTCCTGTTACCGTATAATGAGTTGTTGTTAGTGGATGTATTGTTATGGATGGCGTTGTGGCAGAAGTACTCCAAGTATATGTAGATGCCCCGTTGGCAGTTACTGTAGTTGTATCTCCCGCACATATTGTTGAACTGCTTGCGCTTATTATTGGCAAAGGATTTACAGCAATACTTGTTATAGCAGTGCTTATACAGGAATGAATATCGGTTCCTGTAACAGTATATTGGGTAGAAACTGTAGGTGATTGAATGGGAGATACTGTTACATTATTTGCACTCCAAGTATATGTAGATGCTCCTGTAGCGGTTAAAGTGGTCGTTGTGCCTGCACAAACAGTTGGACTATTAACTGTTATGGTAGGCAAAGGATACACTGTTATAGTAGCTACAATAGTGTCAATTGAGTAACATACCGCGGAATCTATTGCTACAAGGCTTACGGAATAAGTACCAGGTGTAGTGTAGGTATGAGAGGTATTAGTAGTATTAGCGGAACCTCCGTCCCCAAAAGACCAAATATAATTTGTAGCGTTTTGACTTTGATTAGTAAAACTAACAGAAAAAGATGCACAGCCTGCGGCGGATGTAGGATTAATATTTAAAGCTGCTTGTGCCTGAATTAAATCAAAACTGAATTTTACTAAAGCATTATTACAGTTATTTGATTGATCTGTTGTTGACCAAGCATTTGGTGTAGTGGGCATATCCTGATTTACCTGCCAATTAGTAGCAGGATTTACGGCACAGCCTTCGCATATTGCTTGATAAATAACCCCCGATTTATCAAATCGACTGGTACCTCCATCTACATGCTCCATACTACCACTATCCCCGCCAAAATAAGTTGCATACCATAAGGCAATTGCACCTGGTTTCAATACCATAAAATAAAAATCCATTCCATCGGTATGTGGTTGAAATGCATTTGATGTTACAGGCAATCCGTTGGTAGTACTATTTGGTACATTGCAACCACCCAGAGTACCGCCCCAACCTGATATATAAATATTGCTGCACCTATCTACCAAAAAAGCAGAGGGTGCTATATCAGGCGCACCCTGACCCGTACCAAATTCAGTAGAAAATATAGTGCTTGATAAAGTAGAATTAAATTCATGTATAAATTGTCCGCTATGAGGATTTGAATACACACCTGTTGTTATGGAGTAATTACCACTCGTCTGCCCGTATATATACACATTGTTAGAAGCATCTAATTGCACAAAATAAGATTGATCGTAACCCATTGTGCCAATATAGGTAGATTGTAGTAATGTGTTTCCACCGGAGGAAATATGAGCAAGGAAACCATCTATACTTCCTCCATAAGTAGGATGGAAGGCACCCGAACTTACCGGGAAATTAGTACTCTCAGTGCCACCAGTAACATACACACTATTGCCGTTGTCTACAGCAAGATTATAAGCTGCATCATTAGCACTTCCCCCAAGATAGGTGCTCCATATCAGCGATGAAAGAGTAGGGTTTAATTTTAACACACATCCGTCCTGCATACCTGCATTAGAAGATTGCATACAACCTGCCGTAACAGGAAAGTTGGTTGATTGTGTACAAGATGCAATATAAACGTTGTTATTAGAGTCTAATATAATATCGCCACGCCCATCATCGGCGTAATTATATTTTAAGGAGCCTAAGGTAAGCTCATCCTGTGAATAATTTATTCCATCATCTCCGCTTCCACCAATAAAGGTAGAAGCAATTAATGCGGTTCCGGTAGTATTAAATTTTGTAACAATAATATCTGCACCTCCATTCAGGCTAACATCATAAGCACCCGTAGTAACCGGAAAATCAGTAGAAGCAGAACGCCCAAGTATTAAAAGGTTATTGGCATTATCTACTATAATACTTTCGGGTTCTTCATTATTACTACCACCTAAATAGGTTGAAAACAACAAATTGGAACCTGTAGGGCTAAATTTGGAGGTTACAATATCAAAACCAATATAATCACTTGTTGGAACCCCACCTGCAAACGTTGCCTGAAATGCACCGGGTGTAGCCGGGTAGCCCGTATCAAAACAAATACCTGCTGTGTATCCATTACCTAAGTTATCATAACTGGCAGTCATTCCCCAATTATCAGCCGTAGAACCTGTAAAGGTTGCAAATACAAGTGTGGGGTCAATTATCAAAGGTTTGTTGTGGTTGTAGTTGCCTGTAATTTCTACGCTTACTATATCTTCTTTTAATTCGTATTTGCAGTTTACTTTGTTTCGTTTACCATCTTCTTCCTGGTAAGCATAGGGGGCATTTTGAGTTATTTCTCCAATACTGGTACCTATAATTAATTTTCCATTTTTTATAGAGAGGTTATTTTGTCCAGTAAATTTCATTTTAATTACAGAAGCATCTTTCAATGGATTTACTATAAAATCATAACGAGGATTATTATTACTACTAAAAGCTTTTAATGAAATGCCATTATATAAATCGTTATACATAACCCCTTCGCTAATAGGCACTTTGTTTGCCCACTGTTTAGAGTCGGAACCCAAATAATAGTTATGATAAAAGGGTTTATTATTTAATTGCCCCGTAGTAACACTTACAGAACTCCCAACAAACTCCATACGCACGGCATGAAAGTTTAGGGTTATTTCATCCTTATTAGCTTGCTTGGTTCTTGCCGATTGATTGCTTAGCTGATGCGGATGCAATTCCCTAAGCCCATCCTGCGGATAAAAAAGATACGTAAAAGCATTTTTCTCCAAAAATAATCGCCCGCCTCTAAAGTCAGCTTGATATAATACATTACTATTCCATTGCCCCTTATTTTTAATAAAATTTAGATAGGAAGGCGTATCATCTGCAGCACTTATGTATAGAACAGAGCATACAAATAACCAGAAAAGTATAAAATACCTTTTTTTCATTATAGAATAGAATCATATTCTATAAGTAAAAATAGTAATTATTTCGAGAAAATTACCGTAAAGTATCTGTTAAATTAAAAAGAACCAATTTGACCTACTGTTTTTGTCTTTCCTGAATGGAACGCTCGTCTTGTCTGTTTATAAGGATTCGTTCGGTTCTTTGTCCGTATATGCCGACTGTTATACCGGTAATGATACCATCCCATAGACTAAAACTTGATTTTATTTCATACCCAATGTTTACTGGAGGTATAGGCAATTTAGGGTGGTTAAGTCCTATTAAACCGAATAATATATAACGTTGCTTGGCTTTAGAATAAGTCATATCATGTATGGATGCACCAACCGGACCATAACCAACCGTAGTACGGTTTACAAAACAAGATGAAAGCAATAGCGTTGATAATGCTACTATGGATAAGATTTTTTTCATGGTTTAATGTTTTTACTTTTAATGATTAATTGAAACAAAAATACAAGTTTAATTTAATGGCACTACTCTATTAACAAAATAGCTTTCAAATAGTTTATTTTAAAAATAGTAGTTTTAAAAAATTCTTTAAGTAGTTTATGTATTTAAAAAGTGGTTTGTTTTTATTTTACTTTTTTATTATTTACTCGATAAGTTTTTCACAAAAAACAAGCCCTTATTTAGATAGTTTATTACGTGCTAGTTTACCTAATCATACTAAGCTTTTAAATAATCCTAAAAAATATAAATTACAAATTATTTACACCCGTATTACCCGCGATAAAGAAAACAATCCAACATT
Source organism: Bacteroidota bacterium (assembly GCA_003153315.1). GTDB lineage: Bacteria > Bacteroidota > Bacteroidia > B-17B0 > Aurantibacillaceae > PALSA-968. The sequence goes on along the minus strand of PLYA01000038.1, from coordinate 18,363 downwards.
TAAAAACTATTACTGGAATACTGACAGCAATAAATTCTTTTACCCTGCAAGTCTTGTAAAACTGCCAGTTTCCATTATAGCATTAGAAAAGATAAATAATCTTAAAAAATATAATATAGATAAAAACACTACTTTAATAACGGATAGTGTATTTGTATGTCAGAAAAAAATTTTTAAAGATACTACTGCTGAAAACCGCTTTCCAAGCGTGGCACATTACATTAAGAAAATGTTTTTAGTTAGCGATAATTATGCTTTTGCCCGCACCTATGAGTTTTTAAGCTGTGATTATATTCATCAAACACTTGAAAAATGGGGATTTCCAAATATTCGTATTGTTAATCGTTTGGATGGTTCCTGTAAAGCAGATACTGCTAAAATTACTTCACCTGTTTATTTTTTGTCAGACAAAGGAGACACCTTATATAAACAAGCTTTAACTTTTTATACCTACAATAAACCACACCCATTACCAAAAACTAAAGTTGGAAAAGGGCATACAAATGAATTTGGAAAACGTATTTATCAACCTAAAGATTTTAACACTCATAATTTTATGAGTTTAGGTAACTGCCATGAAATTTTAAGGAGATTAGTTTTTAATAATCACATGGATAAAGAACATCAGTACAATTTAACAAATGATGATTGGCAATTTCTACTAAAATATTTAGGCATGTATCCAAGAGAATGCCTTTATCCTAGTTATGCCACAAAAGAGTATTACGATTCGTTTAAAAAATTTGTTTATTACGGCAGTTGCGTTCCAACTATTCCAAGTGATAGCGTACGCGTATTTAATATTGTTGGCAGGGCTTATGGTTTTTTAAGTGATTGTTCTTACGTAGCTGATGTAAAAAACAATGTAGAGTTTATGCTTTCAGTAACTATGTATTTAAACGAACGGGACATAATAGGTACAGGAATATATGAATACGATAAATTAGGTATGCCTTTCTTAAAAGATTTAGGCAACTTAATTTTCAAACTTGAAAAGGATAGAAAAGTAAAATATAAACCCGACTTACAAGAGTTTGATTTATTTAAAAATTAATTACATCACAGGATTTTGTAAGTTAAAGTTTGACTGCAACCGAAGATTTTCTTTATGTTTGCATTTAGAAATGGAGTAAGTTAAAAAGCCAAGAGTGGGCAAGCCCTTTAAATTGAACATATGAAAACAAAAATCATAATAAAAGCAGCAATAGGTATTTTACTGTCTATCATTTTATGGGGGTGTACAAAAGATACAGTAGTTGGCCCTACCGGGCCTATTGGGGCAACTGGTCCAACCGGACCTGCGGGAAATGCAAATATTGAAGAGTATGATTTTGTTGTTACTAGCCAAGACTGGAAACTATCCGGTAATACATGGACGGCTACTTATAGTTCTTTAACCATTAATAAAACAGATGCTGTGCAGGTATTTATGGTGAATGGGTCAGTTTATACTGCGCTTAATATTATTTCAGCTGGAATACAAACATCATTTTCAAATGATTTACAAGACATATATATTAATGTGAGTTCGATTAACAATGTCGCGATTCCAAATCCGGGGAATGTACCATTTAAAATAGTTATTATCCCATAGATAAAAGGTTAACGAACACAACCCTTTTAACTTTAAGAAGTTAAAGTAGCTAGCTCTCAATAAAAAGAAAGTAATTAAAGACTAAGCTTCTACCTTTTTAGTAGTACGCTTACGCTCGTTCTCATCTAAGATTATTTTACGAAGACGTAACGATACTGGTGTAACCTCTACGTATTCATCGGCAGCGATGTATTCCATAGCTTCTTCTAAAGAGAATTTAATAGCAGGGATGATGCGCATTTTCTCATCCGTACCAGAAGCGCGCATGTTAGTTAGTTTCTTTTCTCCGCAAACATTTACTACTAAATCATCCGGGCGGATATGTTCTCCGATAATCATTCCCGGATAAACTTCTTCTCCGGCATTAATAAAGAATTTACCTCTGTCCTGCAATTTATCAATACTATAAGCAACCGAAGTGCCTTTATCTTTAGAAATTAATACTCCTGCAATACGCTGGGTGATGGTACCTTTCCACGGTTCATAAGCTTTAAAGCGATGTGCCATAATAGCTTCTCCGGCAGTAGCGGTAAGAATGTTATTACGCAAACCAATGATACCACGAGAAGGAATTTCAAACTCCATATGAATTAAATCTCCTTTGGGTTGCATTACCAACATATCTCCTTTGCGCTGAGAAACCAAATCAATTACACGACTGGATGTTTCTTGCGGTGTATCAATAGTTAATACCTCAACCGGTTCATGTTTTCTGCCGTCAATTTCTTTAATGATAACCTGTGGCTGACCTACTTGTAACTCATACCCTTCACGACGCATGGTTTCAATTAAAACTGATAAATGGAGGATACCACGACCAAATACAATATAAGAATCGGGTGAAGCAGTTTCTTCAACACGGAGCGCTAAATTCTTTTCAAGTTCTTTAAACAACCTGTCGCGTAAATGGCGGGAAGTAACAAACTTACCATCTTTACCAAAGAAAGGAGATGTGTTAATGGTAAACAACATGCTCATGGTAGGTTCATCAATAGAGATAACGGGCAAACCTTCGGGCTTATCAAAGTCAGCAACAGTATCGCCAATTTCAAAACCTTCAATACCTGTAAAGGCACAAATATCTCCAGCAATTACTTCGCTAACTTTTAACTTACCTAATCCGTCAAAAATAAATAAGTCTTTTACGCGAGATTTAACAATACTTCCATCACGTTTTACAACTGAAACAGGCATATTTTCTTTAATAACACCGCGATATACACGTCCTACAGCAATACGCCCAATAAACGAAGAATAATCCAGTGAAGTAATTTGCAATTGTAAAGTACCTTCGCGTATCGGTGCCGGCGGAATGCTTTCTAAAATACAATCCAACAATGGAGTAATAGAATCTGTTACCACTTTATAATCGGTACTCATCCAACCTTGTTTAGAAGAACCATAAATGGTACGAAAATTCAATTGGTCTTCGGTGGCTTCTAAATTAAAGAACAAATCAAATACCATATCATGCACTTCTTCGGGGCGACAATTTGGTTTATCTACTTTATTAATAACCAAAATAGCTTTTTTGCCTGCGGCAATGGCTTTTTGAAGTACAAAACGAGTTTGTGGCATAGGCCCTTCAAAAGCATCTACTAATAAAACAACCCCATCTGCCATATTTAATACACGCTCTACTTCTCCGCCAAAATCGGCGTGACCAGGGGTATCAATAATATTAATTTTAGTATCCTTATATACAACCGATACATTTTTAGCCAAAATGGTAATACCACGCTCACGCTCTAAATCATTATTATCTAAGATAAGCTCGCCTGTCTCTTGATTTTCTCTAAAAAGTTTACAGGTGTGAAGAATTTTATCAACCAAAGTGGTTTTACCATGGTCAACGTGGGCAATAATGGCAACATTACGGATATTCATTTTACTAATTTTTTTAAAATAAGGCGCGAAGATACTAATAATTGGGCAATTGGCAATAAAATCAACGTTAAGGAATGGTTAAGGAAATAGATTTTGGGGCATTGTATTTAGTTGAGGGGGCTTTTTATACAGAAACCTATACCCAAAGATTACGAATATACAGATTGGGTTAAAATAAAAGCCTTTTTAGAAAAAATGATAAAAGTTTAAACCCTTTCGTAATTTTAGATATAATAATAAGCAAGAAACCACTAAAGCGTAGTCCCCATTTTTACAGCTTCTTCTTTTATATTCTCTGTTGTGTTTCCCGGACGCTTACCCAAAATTTCTTCCAAGTCTTCTTTAAGAACAACTTCCTGTTTTAATAAGCGTTCGGCGAGGGTGGTCAGTTTGCTTTTGTTTTCTATCAGTAGTTTTTTTGTTTGCTCATAGGCTTTTCCCACCAGCAATCGTACTTCTTCATCAATTATTTTGCTTGTTTCTTCGCTATAAGGTTTTTGAAACCCGAATTCATTTTCCCCGCTTGAATCATAAAAACTGATGTTGCCAATGGTTTTATTAAACCCATAAAAGGCAACCATGGTATAAGCTTGTTTGGTAACCTTTTCCAAATCGTCTAATGCGCCAGAAGTAATATCACCGAAAATTATTTCTTCTGCCACCCTGCCACCCAGCCCCGCACAAAGCATATCGGTAAACTGGGCCGTGTTTCTTAACTGGTGTTCTTCGGGGAGATACCAGGCAGCACCTAATGATTTCCCTCTGGGAACAATAGAAACCTTTACCAAAGGGTCTACATTCTTTAGCAACCAGCTTACTACAGCATGCCCCGCTTCATGATAGGCAATTATCTTTTTCTCATCCGGTGAAATTATTTTGCTCTTTCTTTCTACTCCTGCGATAATCCTGTCAATGGCATTCATAAAATCCTGACGGCTTACTTTTTCTGCTTTTCGTCTTGCAGCAATCAGTGCAGCCTCATTACATATATTGGCAATATCGGCACCCGAACTACCAGGAGTTTGCGCGGCTAAAAAATCCACATCAACCGTTTCATCTAATAACAATGGTTTTATGTGGACTTTAAAAATGGCTTTGCGTTCTATCACGCTTGGTAATTCCAGGTAAATATGCCTGTCAAAACGCCCTGGTCTTAATAAGGCGGGGTCTAACATATCAGCACGGTTTGTAGCAGCCAATACCATTACGCCGCTGTTGGTTCCAAAGCCATCCATTTCTGTGAGCAATTGGTTTAATGTACTTTCGCGTTCATCATTCACTCCCTGATAAAGCGTATTTTTTCCTCTCGATCTGCCCACTGCATCAATCTCATCAATAAAAATAATGCAGGGTGTTTTTTCTTTTGCCTTCCTGAACAAATCGCGTACACGCGAAGCACCAACACCCACAAACATTTCTACGAATTCTGAACCTGATATAGAAAAGAAAGGTACCTGCGCTTCGTTAGCTACTGCTTTTACCAAAAGTGTTTTTCCTGTTCCGGGAGGACCCACTATAATTACACCCTTAGGTATTTTAGCTCCTAGTCTGGTAAATGCATTAGGGTCTTTCAAAAAATCTACAATCTCTTTCATTTCTACTTTTGCTTCTTCCAGCCCTGCCACATCATCAAAAGTTACGGTGCTTTTATTTTCTTTATCAAATAAAGTAGCAGTTGAACGCCCGAAATTGAATATGGATGGTCCACCCTCTTTACCTCCCATACTACTGCCCATGCGGCCAATATATCGAAACATTAAAAGCATCAGTACTACAGGTATTGTCCATGAAAGAACATCTCCTACCCAATTCTTTCTTTTTATATAACTTACGCTTACCTTTTCATTATCCTGAAAATCCTTTTGTGCTTCATCCAAATTCCTTTCAAATGATTCGGGTGAACCTATGGTGATTTTATAATGAGGACCCGGAACAATAATTCCCCCTTCGGGTTTTAAAACATCCTTAAAAAAAGCATCGTTGGCAAAATCTTTCTTAATGTATATCTCTGCAGTTTCATTATTTACCACGTCAATTTTTTCAACGGCATGGCGGCTAAGCATCTTTCTGTCAAACTCCTGCAGAGTAATTTCTTTGGGGCTTAACAATAAAGTGGGTAAAAGCATTACCAATAGGGCAATGGTTATAAATAAATATATCCAACCAACCCGAATAGTTCTCTTTGGTTTTTTATCTGCGTTATTTTGTTCGGGCATATCTAATAAGCTCTTTTAAAAATTACGCAGCAACTGCCTTAAGTAATTCTTCTCCGCTAAAGGGTTTGTTTAAATACTTGCTTCCGCCCGCTTCTATATCTTTGCGAATGGCAGGTGAAACAGAACCTGCAGAAAAAAACACTAAGGGTATTTGTTTAGTGCTGTTTTCCCTTTTTATTTCCTGCAGAAAAAAGTTGCCGTCCCATACGGGCATGGCAATATCGCATATAATAACATCCGGATGTTTATCTAAGGCTTTTTCAAAGCCAAGTTTCCCGTCGCAGGCTGTAAACACAAGATACCCAGCCAACTCAAGCAACTCGGCTGTGTTTTCTCTCAACTCAATGTTATCTTCAATAACTAATATGGTTTTCATTGTAGCAAAGGTAGGCCTTGTTTTAGGCTAAGATAATGATGCTCATCATGAAATAAGATGATTAAAGCTGTATAACCCGCCTGTTTAGCCAGCCTGATTCCCAAATTCAGGCATATATGATTTATATCAAGATTGTATTTGAGTAAAATCATTCCAAACATCTGCAAGACTTTATTTTTTTGTAGCTGATAATACAAACATGAAAACAGTAAGGTTTATTAGCGATGATCCGGCTCAAAAACAATTCGCTATTGCAGTAAGGAAAAATGTAAATGATTATTTTAAAGAAAAAGGCATTTCTACCAAAGGCGATATCACTATGTATATAAAAGCCATTATGATGCTTTCTCTTTATATCGCTCCTTTTGTAATTATACTAACCGTGCCAATGGGTGTATGGGTAGCATTTTGGTTGGTTATATTAATGGGTATTGGCGAGGCAGGCATAGGTATGTCGGTAATGCACGATGCGGCACACGGGGCTTTTTCAAGCAAGCAATGGGTAAACAGGTTGTTTGCATCAACCATGTTTTTATTAGGAGCCAATACCTTTAACTGGAAAGTGCAGCATAATATTCTTCATCATACGTTTACCAATATATACGGGTTTGATCAGGATATTGAAACCAAAGCCGTGATGCGTTTATGCGAACATGCACCGCTTAAGAAGTTTTTTCGCCTGCAATATATTTATGCTTATTTCTTTTACGGACTAATGACTCTTGCCAAAATGGTAACAGATATCGGGCAGCTGGCAGATTTTAACCGTATAGGAATTACTAAAGAACAACAACGCAATCCAAAGACAGAAATTGTAAAACTTATTATTACAAAGGTTATTTACTTTTCCATCATTATAGGTTTGCCTTTGGTATTTACCTCATTCAAATGGTGGCAGGTATTGCTTGGTTTTGGTATTTTACATATAGTAGCAGGAATGATAATGAGTACGGTGTTTCAAATGGCGCATGTGGTAGAAGGGGCAGAACAACCGTTGCCCGATAGTAACGGAGTAATAAAAAACGAATGGGCGGTTCATGAGTTGCACACCACATCAGACTTTGCAAGGAATAACCTTTTTTTGAACTGGTATATTGGCGGGCTTAACTTTCAGATAGAACACCATCTTTTTCCTACTACCTGCCATATACATTACCGTAAGATTGCCCCCATTGTAGAAAAAACAGTCCGCGAATTTGGCTTTACCTATAATTTAAAACCAAGCCTTATAGCTGCATTTATTTCGCATGCAAAAAGACTAAAAGCTTTGGGAAGGGAAAGAATAGTTGTGTAATAATTTAATAGGTATTCAATTACTTACCAAGGCCGCGTTTTAATTCTTTTAGTAATTCCTGCAAGGTAAAAGGTTTGTTCAAATAACCGCAAGCGCCTAAGTTCAGGCCGGTTTGTATGTCTTTCTTTTCTGTATTTGCCGAAAGGAAAATAAAAGGAATGCCGGAAATATTAGCATCTTTTTTTAATTGGGTAAGCACTTCGTAACCGTCTATTTCGGGCATCATCACATCGCAAAGAATAATATCCGGGTGTTTTTCTTTTGCCAGTTCCAAACCCAGTTTGCCATTGGCGGCTTCTAAAACGGCATAACCTTCCAGCTCCAGCATTTCTGCCGTGTTCTCTCTTATCTCAAAGTTATCTTCTATAATTAAAACCGTTTTCATTTAACTAATATTCTGCGGAAATTTTACCGTAAACGTTGTCCCTTTATTTAATACACTGCTAAAGCCAATGCTGCCGTCCATTAATTCCATGTAGCGTTTTACTATGTTCAGGCCCAAACCGGTGCCTTGTATATTGGTGGCATTTTTTGCACGGTAAAACTTTTCGAAAAGGTTTTTCTGTTCGCTTTCGGGTATGCCAATGCCTTTATCTGTTACCTGTATGGATACGGTTTTGTTGTTTATTTCTGTACTAAAGTTTATCTCTTTGCCCTCACCCGAATATTTGCAGGCATTGGATAGCAGATTCAGCAATACATTGCGCAGTATTTTTTTATCCTGGCAAATTTGTTTCTCTCCCTTATGCGTATGTTTTATGGTTTGTCCCGGTTTCAGGTAGCTATTCACTTCTTCTCTTACATCTTCGGCAAAGTCTTTCAGGTCAAAAGTTTCCTGTACTACTTCTACTTTGCCCTGCTCAATTTTATCCAGCGAAAGGAAATCGTTTAATATACCGGTAAGGTTAGTCACCGACGATTTAATCCTGTCTATATGCTTTTGGCGTTTATCTTTTTGTTCGGTAAGCGGGTATTGGTCTATAAGCGAAGCGCTGGATAGGATGGCGCTAAGAGGGGTTCTAAACTCATGCGATGCCATCGATACAAAGCGGGTTTTCATTTCGCTCAGGTCTTTTTCGCGCTCTAAAGCACTGGTTAGTTCCAGGGTTCTGGCTTCTACTCGGTCTTCCAGTTCTTCTTTAGATTTTTTTAATTCCAGTTCAGCTTGTTTACGTTGCGTAATGTCTGAACGAATAGCCAAATATTTATAAGGCTTGCCTTTTTCATTTAAAAAAGGAACCACGGTGGTATCTACCCAATAAATGCTTCCGTCTTTGGCTTTGTTCTTAAATTCACCTTTCCAAATGCCTCCATTGGCAATGGTTACCCATAAGCCGCGTATAAACTCTTTAGGATGATGCCCCGAATTAACAAGGCGATGATCCTGCCCTATCAATTCTTCTTTTGTGTATTTAGATATTTTGCAGAAATTATCGTTTACATGCTGCATAATACCCTTTTGGTCGGTTATGGCAATGATGCTCGATTCATCCAGGGCAAATTTATAATCGGCAATATCTTTATTGCTGCTTTCAAGGCGCTGTGTTCCATCGGCTACTTTTATTTCCAGCACCTCATTAAGCTTTTGTATCTCTTTGGCACGCTTCACTATCTCCGCTTCCATTTCAAGCAGACGTGCACGAACATCATCTGCCAGTTTATCTTTTGCGCTTTGTTCTTTTTTAAGGCTAACAAACTCTGTTACATCTTTTACCCGGTGAATGATATAAACAACTTCACCTTTAGCATTAAACACAGGCTTATTGAGCGGACTCCAGTATCTTTCTTCAAAGCTTCCGTCGGGGCGGCGTATATCATACTTTTGCACCGCCATGGTATGGGGCGCTTTGTCTTTTAATACATGGTTTAAGGATGTCCTTACATTAGAAACCCCATCGGCAGTGGAATCATCCGGGTTATCGGGAAACACATCAAACAAATGCTTGCCGGTAATGTCTTCGCGCTTGGTCATAGTAGCCTCGGCGTACTCATCGCTAACGGCATGTATGGTTAAATCGGGTAAGAGCACCAGGTATAAACCCGGGGCAGACTCAAATAAAAGCCTGAAACTTATTTCTTTCTCTGTCTCTACGTGTGACATTTTAATGATGCCCTTAAAAAACTCTTAGCAGGTAAAGATAATATAATTTTTATCAATCTGAAGCTTTTCTGAAGTTATCAAATGGTTAAGAATGTAATGTAAGCTAAAAACAAAAAAGGCATCCCTGTATGGAATGCCCTGCCTCTTTAAAGAAAGTATTTAATGCCGATAGCGTTTTATTGCTGCCGCCCTATTTTGTAAACTCAATTACATAACCGCTTACGGTAATGGTTCTTTTAATATAAAAGGGTGTTATCATTTTAACATGCTCTTCGGTTATCACATTTATCATGGCTTTAGAACCGCCGATAAGATTGGCTTTATCCATCATATCGGAATAAGCGTTTTGATACAACTGGCTTTTGCACAATCCGCCAATGGCACATATATAGGTTACTTCTGATGTGCCGCTTACTTTATTCAGCACCTTATAATTGGTGCCCGCCAATTGCACTTGTGTGTTGTTTTGATTGTGGTTTAATATTAATGCCGTATTTACCCCGCAGGAGCTAAAGAGAGCAGCCAAAGAAATAACAGATACGATAACGGCTTTTTGTAATAAGCTAGTTGATTTCATTTTCTTTTTTTTAAATTAGTTTAGTGCAAAGTAACCGCCTGTCATTTCTATCTACAATGATGTATATCACTATAAGCAGTGATGTTAGCAAGCTGAAAAATAACAGCCCGCTTAATTAAGCAAACATACATTTTACGATTTCCGTAAAAACCTTACATTAAGTAATCTCATGTCATTGTTTCTACTACACAAAATTCATTTTTTATACCACTTACTATGTTTCATTAAGAGCATTATTTTGCGGTATACTTAATTAAGTAGTACAAATGGAAACAATTTTACTAATAGAAAGCAATACAGATATTCTTGAAAATTTAACGGAATATTTTGAAATGGAAGGCTATCATGTACTTTCAACCAATAAAGGAAAAAAAGGAATTGAGCTTATTAAGGAACACACACCAAATTTGATAATATGTGATGTAGTGATGCCTGAATTGGATGGTTATGGTGTTTTAAGTGAAATTTTGGATATGATTAAAGCAAAAGAAATACCATTTATTTTCAGTTCGTCTTTATCCGAACAATGTAAGATTGATGAGGCATTCAGGCTTGGCGCCGATGATTATATTATAAAGCCCTTTACTCTGGATAATCTGTTGGAACGGGCAAAGAATTGGATAAAATCAGGAATCAGGAGATATACCATGCCTGGTTTTATAATTCCTAATATTAATCAGTTGGAAAACTGACGTGCATCATAACTAAACGAAAAAACCAGACATATCTTTGCCTTGTTGAATTGAAAGAGAGTTTGGGTTTACAGGGGCGGTTACAAAAGAAACAAGCCCTTGCTAAACAAATACCGAATGCAGACCCCGTAAGGTCTATCTTTTAAAAAATGACATGAAGTAACCCCGTAAGGTTGTTCTTAAGCGCCGAAAAGAAAACGCTTAATGCTGGCTCCGTAAAGCCACCATGCAAACAACAAACAGTTGGCCCCGTAAGGTCTCTCTAACGTATGAAACAAAAAACTAAGCCCGCCTAAATAAGGTTGGCTTTTTTTGTATTTCAGGCGTTAAGAACTATTATTTATTAGTTAGTGCCAATGTTTAAGGACATGACCACATTATTATTTTAACTGATAACAATCACTTTCGCTACTGACAACCCTCATATTCTAAAAATTGCTTTTCATACAACTTTGTTGCAACAATTAAAAGTGCGGAGTCGGCACGATAAACATTGACACAACAAAATGAAAAAAAATACAATTATGTTAACAGTTTTAATTGCAATTACAATTAAGACAAATGCTCAATGGGTAGAACCTTCTCAAGTATCATCGAATAGCCAAAATGTTTATTCCCTTGCATCAGATGGGACTAATATTTTTGCGGGAACCGGTAGTGCAGGAGTTTCTTTATCAACTAATGATGCAAACAGTTGGGCTGCTGTAAATAATGGACTTACGAGTACAGGCATAAGTGCCTTTGCTATAAGCGGTTCAAATATTTTTGCCGGTGGTACGGGAATATTTTTATCCAGCAATAACGGTGGATCTTGGACTCCCCTAAATAATGGTTTAACAAATACTAATGTCCTTTCACTTGCTATAAGCGGGAATAATATTTTTGCAGGCACTAATGCCAGTGTATTTTTATCAACAAATAATGGTGGGCTCTGGACCGCAGCAAACACAGGTTGTTATCCTGGTCAGATTTCAGCTTTAGCTGTAAGCGGGATTAATATCTTTGCCGGGGCTCCAAATAATGGTGTGTATTTATCGAGCAACAATGGAGGTCTCTGGACTCATGTTAGTAATGGTTTAACAAATATGGATGTGCATTCACTTACTACAAGCGGAACAACTATTTTTGCCGGAACCAGCGGAGGAGTATTTATATCAACCAATAATGGAACACTTTGGACTGCTGTAAATAATGGTTTGACAAATTTGAATATTAATTCATTATTGATTAACGGGACAACTATTTTTGCGGGTACAGATGACGGAGTTTTTTATTCAAACAATATGGGAACCAGTTGGTCTTCATTCAATAGTGGTTTTCCGGCAAATACTTCTGTTCGGGCATTAACCATAAGTGGAACATATATTTTTGCAGGGATTGTACTTTCTCCTAATGGAGTTTGGAGACGACCTTTATCAGAGGCAACCGGTATAGTAGAGAACCGTGATTATAATTCTTTAAATTTATATCCAAATCCTTTTTCTTCAACGACAACTTTACAGACAGACAAAGTTTTAAAAGACGCAATCCTAACAGTTTACAACTCATTCGGACAACAAGTAAAACAAATAAAAAATATTTCAGGGCAGACAATCACCTTGAACCGTGACAACTTACCAAGCGGGTTTTATTTTATACACGTGACACAAGACAACAAAGTAATCTCGTCAGACAAATTAATAATCACCGACTAATAGCTAAACTATACACGGATGACAAAAAAAGCACTGGTACTAACACCAAATGCAGGTCCCGTAAGGCCTCTCTGACGTATAGAAACTAAGCCCGCCTAAATAAGGTTGGCTTTTGTTTTTTGTGCCGATATATTATGATGAAAATCAACCTGTAATTTGACCAACGTCATGTGTGTAAAATAAAAGAGAATACATCTTTGCATCATAAACTTATATAAACAATTAAAAATAAAAAAAACATGAAAAAAGTAATTTTAGTATTGGCAGCCATTGGATTTATAACCATGGCAGCAACAACAAAAACTTCATTAGCAAATGATAAAGCAGTTGTAAAGAGTGAATTAACAAATGAAAAATACAAGGCATGTATTGATGCGTGCAACGAGTGTATTAAGTCTTGCAACACATGTGAAAGCAAATGTTCAAAGGATAGCAAAATGACTCTTTGCACTCAACTTTGTAAAGACTGTGTAGCTGCTTGCAAAGCGGCAACCAAAGCAATGAATGCAAATAGCGCAAATGCTATTAGCGAATGTGAAAAATGTGCTAAAGCATGTGAAAAATGCGCAACAGAATGCGATAAGTTTACATCTGACCATTGCAAAAAATGTGCTGAAGATTGCCGAAAAACAGCTAAGCTGTGTAATGAGATGAAATAATAGGCATGTAGTTTATAAAAGCCTCGGAATTTACCGGGGCTTTTTTGTTTTAAGCTAAGGATGTTTCAAATATAACTTACCTTACCTTAAGCAAGGTTGTTCATTTGTTAAGAACAATTGTCTATTTGGAATAATCAACTAATCAATTGGAATAACACATTGTTCATTTGGAATAATTAATTAATCAATTGGAATGACACATAACTCATTTGGAATAACCAATTAATCATTTGGAATAGCAGGTTACTTATTTGGAATAATTAATTAATCAATTGGAATAACACATTGTTTATTTGGAATAATCAATTAATTATTTGGAATGACACATAACTCATTTGGAATAACCAACTAATCATTACAAATGCACACTTGTCTATTCGTTAAAAGACCTTATGCATTCCGAATGAGTTACTGTTCATTCCGAATTCAGTATTCCGAATTCAAAATTCAGAACTGTTTATAGCGGATTGGGGGTATTGCCCGTGGTGGTAGATGCGGGTATAACCTCAGAGATGGAGCTGCTCCAATGGTAATCGCTGGCATTTGCATCTACCGTTGGGTAAATACCTCTGCCCACAGGTGGAGAAAAGTCATACTGAAAATATACCCTTACATCGTGCGGCAGGTTAATAATAGTAACGGTTGCTTTATGGGTAGATTTTACCTGATGCCAGGTTATCTGGTCGGTACTCCATCTCCAATGATGTACAGAACCCTGCCCCGAAGCGGGCGCTTCTACCGTGGCGCTGCCCCCGGCGGTTGATACTATCCTGAAAATATGTTTATGATTGGTCCCATGCCCAACGGGTGTTAACCCAAAACGGGCAAAAACAGTGGTAATTTGGGCAACATTGCCCGGAAATTTTTGGTTGCAAACACTATCAATATAATTTACCAATATATCGGTATTGTGCAGCAGGGTACTTCCTTTGCTAAGTTCGTCAGAGGTTAAGTTGGCTGAGCGCGAGGTTTGCCTTGCCACCACATCGGTATTCAAATCGCCAATATTGGTAGTATAAATGGGTATGGTAAGCGGTGCAGGTATGCCCGTGGCAGGCACATCAGGGTCTATGGCCAACTGATTTTTTAAAGCAGTGGCAAATGGTACTAATTGTTCGGATGTTTTTTCGTGATAATCTTTGGCGGCTTTTACCCAGGTTATTGCGTTTTTCATGGCGTTTTGTTTTTATTGGTTTATATTTATTCGTTTATTATTATTCATGTTTTTGTACTCATGTATTCACTTCGCTTCGCTTCATTTGGCTTTGCGCCATGCTGTTCGCCTAAAGGCTCGGGTCATGGCGTTTGTTTTTAATTGTTTAGGCTTCATAAAGCAAAATTATATCTTAATGTTGCGCTGCGCAATAGGGGTTTCCACCTATATGGTATAACCTACTAGGTGGAAACCCCTATTGCATATATTATTTTATTTACAGGTAGGCGTTTTATGCAAGCTGTGAATATGGCTAAACAGCCCTGTTTACAGGTGTTTTAAGAAAAATAAGGGAAACTGCCCAAAGCCAAAAAAGTTTTCAACAGCGGTTAACGGCTATTCAGGCTAGTGATAAACTTCATGTTAAAAGGCAACCATTGTCATTTTAATTCAAGGGTTTTGAAAATACATTTGCTTTATAATTAAATCTATCACAATGAAATTATGCATCAAAAATATGGTTAGCAACCGCTGCAAAACGGCAGTAAGAGAAGAGTTAAAAAAACTCGGGCTTCATTATATTATAGTTGATTTGGGCGAAGTTGAAATAATGGAAGATATTTCTGCCGAAGAGCGTGAGCAACTGAGCGTGGCTTTATGTGCTATCGGGCTTGAGTTGCTGGACTGCAAAAAAGCGATGTTAAACGAGAAGATAAAGAATGTGATTACCGACATGATTTATTATTCGGATGAATTGCCCAGAGTGAAGTTTTCTGATTACATCAGTGAGAAATTGAAGCATAATTATACCTACCTGTCTAACTTGTTCACTGACATGATGGGTATCAGCATACAGCAGTATATGATGATGCTTAAAATTGAACGGGTAAAAGAACTGCTGCTATATGATGAACTTAATATGACTGAAATTTCGTACAAATTGCAATACAGCAGTGTGGCGGCTTTGTCAAATCAATTTAAACAAATTACGGGGCTTACAACCTCTGAGTTTAAACAGTTAAAAAATAAAGGACGAACCCCTATTGAAGAACTGGGGAAACCAACCGAACGGGTTATGTCTTACGGAATGGTTGGCTAAAGCATGTAAAATATAAATCAGATATAATAAATAAACACAAAATGTTGCTAAATCGAATAAGGATGCGCAAAAACAGGTACTGTATGAATGGTCTATATAATGAAGTATGATATATGTAAGATCTTTCCATTAAAATATTTCTATTAAAATATAAAACTTTAAGTTTTGCATAACTGACTTTTGCATTCTAACCCTAAATTTTGTTATCATGAGCCACATAGTAATACAAGAGAAGTGCATGGTAACAGGCAACATTCCATATAACAAGCAGTTGTTTCCATACACTAAACTGCATCTTTATTTTACAGTTGCGCCCAGGATTGTAAAAACTACGAATGGGTTTACTTGTACCGAAAGAAGAATCCTGTATACAAATAATAGTATTATTCATACGAAAAATAGAATTGTTTATACCAAAAGTGGTATTGTTTATATCAAACGCAAGTTAGTTTACTCCGAAAACAGGGTCAAGTGTTCCGAGAGAAGAATTGTTTATAGCAAAAATGATATTATTTATACTGAAATTAAGATTATTGAAAATTTGCATTACATACAGGGGTCGGTATAATGCACAGGATTAGAAGCCACACAAGCGCCAAGCATAATTATAATTACTCCGCAGATACTATAATTTAACGTAAAGTTTTTTATTTTAATGTTTTATGCAAGTTCAGAAAGCACACTTGATAAGGAATGATATTTATCATTCTATTCATTGATTGGCATCATGGCGTTTGCCTTTCTTTTATCGGTCATTTGCAATCAATATGTATCATAAACTAATAAATGAAATGAAAAAAATAACTTTTTTAACTTTAATAGTTTCAGGGTTTATTTTGGTTCAAAATGCAAAATCGCAGGAAAAGGAGCCTTGGATAAC
This sequence comes from Bacteroidota bacterium, assembly GCA_003153315.1. Lineage (GTDB taxonomy): Bacteria > Bacteroidota > Bacteroidia > B-17B0 > Aurantibacillaceae > PALSA-968. Next base: position 2,141 of record PLYA01000038.1, on the reverse strand, counting down.
CCTACCTGTTATAGCAGTAAGAGAAAATCCTTTTAAAGGGAATGTAACTTTTCTAAAAGAATCAAAAGCACTTTACAGAAGTCATTGCGGTTCGTGTCATGGAAATAATGGTAAAGGAGATGGCATTGCAGCCTATGCATGCGACCCCAAGCCAGCAGACCATACTTCTGATTATGTACAAAGCGAAACGGACGGTTCTTTGTATTTTAAAATATCTGAAGGAAGAGGTCCGATGCCAACTTTTAAAGCTACACTTACAGAAGAACAAATATGGGGGCTAGTAAATTATATACGCACGTTAAAAGCTAAAAAATAATAACCCGAATTATTTTTGATTGTTTCAATAAATAATAAAGCAAAAATGAAAAAATATATCTGCTTAACTTATTTTTTACTCTTATACAGTTTTACTTATAAAGTAATGGGGCAAGAGAGTAAAAAAATTACCGATTCTATATCGGTTATAAGTCATGTAACAGATTCTGTTTTATATCACAAGATTGAAAAGCTTGAAAAAGATGTTTCTTATCAAAAGAAAAGAGAAAGTCATTTTATGGTAGTAGGTCTTGCTACAATGGGTTTTGTGGTTACTTCAAATACCCTGTTTCAAAACGGGGTAACTACCAAAACCAATACCAACAGTTTAGCCGATGCAGACAGGTTTGAATTTAGTCCGATGCTGCTATGGCGACATGGTAAAAAATTGTTAATTGAGTTTGAACCTTCTTGGAATGGAAATTCTTTAGGAGTAAACTGGGGTGATGTGTCTTACTTTGTAAAGCCGGGGTTTATAGTAAGGGCAGGTTATCTTGTTCTTCCGTTTGGCATATATAATAAAAGATTAGCGGCAGGATGGATTAATAAATTGGGTTCAGACCCGGTTGGCGTAGCTGACTCTCCTCCGGGAAGCGATTTTGGCGTGGAAATAGAAGGTGGTTTGCCATTGGGTAGTATGAAATGGAGCTATGATGTGAGTCTTACAAATGGTATGCAATTATTAAAAGATGGCACGCTACAAAATGCAGGAATAGTAGATAACAACCAAAATAAAACTGTAACGGGTCGTTTGGCATTACTTCCTTTTTCCAATTCATCTTTAGAGGTGGGTGTTTCCGGTCTTTATGGCAAGGTAGGTGATGCGGGCAGCAACCAAACATCTGCCATAAGCACCATGTATGCCTTCGATATTAACTTTGTTCAAAAAGTGGGTCCTATACAGGTTAATGCAAAAGGGCAGTATAATCAGGTAAATATCAGTTCCGTAAAGTATAAAAATCCGACAGATTCATCTTCTTATACTTTTAAAAATAATTCCAGTTCTTTCTTTGGGCAACTCTCCCTTCGTCCGATAAGTGCGCCCGGTATTTTAAAGAATTTTGAAGTGGCGGGCCGTTATGTAGGTTATACAACACCTGCTATGTCATCATGGGGCGCTATTACCAATGAATATGATGTAGCGCTTGATTATTGGTTAACCTGGAGATCAGTTATTAAGCTGGTGTATGAATCTCAGGAAATAAAAAACAACACTCCTGTTAATTTGGGTGGTAGTCCGGGTGGTTGGAATCGTATTAATAATTTTATAATCCAGTATTCGGTACAATTTTAAATACAATAATTATGAAATCTAAAAAAACATTCGTCAAATTATTTATGGGCATAAATACCTGTTTATATTTTATGACCTTGTTTTTTAATATAGGCTGTGTAGAGAGCCAAAAGATAGCTTCAAAATCGGGTGTGCTGCTTTGGGCAGAGAACTGCCAGCGTTGCCATAATACCCCCTCTCCAACTTCCTTTTCAGCAGAACAATGGGAAACTATAGGCATGCACATGCAAAGCCGCGCTTTATTAACAGAAAACGAAAAAAACAAAATTGTGGCGTTTCTGCAAAGTGCAAGTAACTAAATCTAAAAGCAGGTAGGCTATTATTGGCTAAATAGTTGTAGAATAAACGCCCTTGTCATATCCCTTCTTAGCATACAAGATACTGAAATTACCAACCTAAAGCTCCAAAACTTGGGCACACAGTATAACAACTGATGAAGCAATACTTAACAAGATAGAAAACTAATTACGTCCTAGGCGCTTGATTAGCTAGTGATAAACATCATGATAAAAGGCAACCATTGTCATTTTAA
>PLYA01000081.1 GCA_003153315.1 Bacteroidota bacterium | reverse complement strand
ATGGCGGGTAGTATGGCTTGCATTGCGGGTGGAATTTTAATTGTGTACGTAAATATGGGTGCACGTGCCGAATATTTGCTTACTGCCAGTTTAATGGCGGCTCCGGCGGCTTTGGTAATTTCTAAAATTATTTACCCCGAAACAGAAGAGCCTGTAACTAAAGGTAAAGTAAGCTTAGAGGTTAAAAAAGAACACACCAATTTAATTGATGCCATATCGCATGGTGCGGCTGATGGAATGAAAATATCTATTAACGTAATAGCTATGTTAATTGGTTTTATCGCCCTTATTGCTTTTGTAAATTATGGTTTAGGAAAAATTTACGCACCCCTTTCGTTGGATTTTATTTTCGGGAAATTGTTTTACCCCTTGGCTTGGTGCATGGGGGTACCTGAGGTTGATGTACAACAGGTAGCTACCATTATGGGGCAGAAGCTAACCATTAACGAGTTTGTTGCTTTTGATACATTAACACATAAATTGGCTGCACCTTTAACCGATAAAGGTTTGCTTATTGTGAGTTTTGCTATTTGTGGTTTTGCTAATTTTAGTTCGGTTGGCATGCAAATTGGCGGCATTGGTGCTTTAGCGCCTGAGCGTCGTGCAGATTTAGCTAAACTTGGTATACGTGCTTTAATTAGTGGTACGCTGGCTTCTTATCTTTCGGCTACTATTGCCGGAATGTTGATTTAGTTTTTATCTCTTTCCTTTTCTTAAGCCACTTTAAATAATTAGTGGTTCTTTAACCCATTATTTTTATAGATTTGTTTTCATTAAAATTTACCCATGAAAAAAAGTATAGCTCTATCTGTTGCAACAAGTTTATTGTTTGTGGCATGTAATAATAAACCATCTCAAGAAAAAGATACTAAGGCTGCAAAAGCAAGTGTAGATAGTTTTTTGGTTGATTATAATAAGCAATTTCAAAAATATTTAATTGCTTCTAATGAAGGTCAGTGGAAATTAAATACACACATTGTAATTGGAGATACAGCTACTGAAAATGCAGCTGCGCGTGCCGATGAGGCTATGGCTAAATTTACCGGAGCAAAAATTCTTACAGAAACAGCGAAAGCTTTTTTAAATAAAAAAGATACATTGCAGTTAAGCGATATACAGGTTCGCCAATTAAAAGCTATTATATTTAATGCTGGTGCAAACCCCCAAGCAGCAGGCGATATTGTAAAACAAAAAATTGCCGCGCAAAACAAACAAACAGGTTTATTGTATGGCTTTAAATTTACTTTAAACGGAAAAGAAATTACACCAAACGATATAGATGGTACGTTGGAAAAATCATCGAACGAAGCAGAGAGATTAGCTGTGTGGAAATCGAGCAAAGAAGTTGGTAAGGTTTTAAAAGATGGCTTGGTTAATTTACGCGAGCTAAGAAATAAATCAGTACAACCATTGGGTTATGCTGATTTCTTTGCGTATCAGGCTTCTGAATATGGCATGAGTACGGATGAATTAATGACTACCACACGTGGTATGATTAAAGACATTTGGCCTTTATACCGTGAGCTACATACTTGGGCACGTTATGAGCTAGCTAAAAAATATAATAAACCGGTACCTGATTATATTCCGGCTCATTGGCTGCCTAACCGTTGGGGACAAGAGTGGTCGCAACTTGTTGAAGTAAAAGGTTTTGATTTAGACCCTTATTTAAAACAACAAGGTGCCGAGTGGATTGTAAAAAAAGGCGAAGAGTTTTATAAAAGCATTGGCTTTGGTCCGTTACCTGCAACCTTTTGGGAGCGTTCAAGTTTGTACCCTGTTCCGGCTAACGCAGGTTATAAAAAGAACACACATGCATCTGCCTGGCATATAGATAATGATAAAGATGTTCGCTCACTAATGAGTGTGGTACCTAATACAGAATGGTGGAGTACTGCTTTGCACGAACTTGGACATATTTATTATTACCAATCGTACAGCAATCCTGATGTGCCTATTGTGTTACGTAGTGGCGCTAACCGCGCTTATCACGAAGCTTTTGGAACTATGATGGGCATGGCATCTTTACAAAAACCTTTTTTACAAGGTTTAGGCATGATGGATAAAAACCTGCAAACCAACGATACACTTATGTTGTTGAAAGAAGCTTTGCAATATGCTGTACACATTCCATGGGGTAGCGGCACTATGACAGAGTTTGAGTATAACTTATACTCTAAAAATTTAGCACCCGACCAGTACAATAAATTATGGTGGAGTTTGGTTAAACGTTTTCAGGGCATAGAGCCTGCTGAAGTACGTGGCGAAGAATATTGCGATGCCGCAACCAAAACACACATTAACGATGATGCAGCACAATATTATGATTACAGTATGAGCAACGTTTTATTGTTTCAGTTTCACCAACATATAGCGCAAAATATTTTAAAACAAGATGCACACGCTACTAACTATTGGGGTAATAAAAATGTAGGTGCTTTTTTACAACAGGTTATGAAACCAGGTGCCAGTGTTGATTGGAGAGAGCATTTAAAGAAAAGCATAGGACAAGATTTTTCGGCTAAACCAATGCTTGAATATTTTCAACCACTAATGGCGTATCTTAAAAAAATAAATACCGGAAGAAAATATACTTTACCTGAACAGCCGGATTTTAATTATTAGAAATTTTGCAAGCAAGTTTTTGTAATAATATAAGAATTAGAACATTTCTTTTAATGTTGTGCTTTGCGCAACTTGTGTTTTCTCAAGTTGTGCCTGCGCCAAATATACAGCCCTTAGATGCTAAAAATGGCATTAATAAATTTAAGCTTTGCTCTTTTTTTGAAATTCATAAGGCAAACTTAAAGGAAATGCCTGCTAAAAATGATGTGCACGTAAAATGGTACACTTATACGGGCACTGACGTGTCAACCGTATTTGATTATACAATAAGGCAACTAGATTTGGGTTACTACAAAAACAAACTCTACAAAATTTTAGTACAGTTTGAAGGAACAGAGGAAGAAGAAGCCGATAATATAAAAAGCAAACTGGATTTACTGTTTGGTCCCGGTAAGGAAATCGAAAAAGACGACGACCCAACTTGCAAATATGTTTGGGAAGCCACAAAAGTTTATCTGTATTTTGAATATAATAGGAAAGAAATTAATCTTTTTATGTCCTCAAAAATACTGGGGAAACAAATTATATTGGATGAACTGTAAGATTAAGTATGAATTCAATAAAAAAATTCCGCTAAATCAGCGGGATTTTTTTATGTTATACCCAAGCATAAAGCAAGTATCTTTGCCAAATGAAGATAGATAAGTATATTGGGCATTCGGGTTTCACATCAAGACGAAAAGCGTGTACATTAATTGATGAGAAAAAAGTTTTTGTAAACGGAAAGCTGGCCAATTTTAGCACCCGGGTAGAAGAGGGAGATGTTATTTTAATTGATGGAAAAACATTAGAACCAAAAGCCTTTGTACCAACCTATATTGTTTACAATAAACCCAAAGGCGTAGAATGTACTTCTGAAAAAATAGCCAACAATATTATTGATGCCATTGGGCACACTGAAACTATATACCCGGTAGGTAGATTAGATAAAGATTCGGAAGGATTGATTTTACTAACCAACCATAGTGAGGTAATGGATAAAATCACAAACCCTGAATATGGGCATGAAAAAGAATATATCATTACCTTAAACTTACCGGTACGCAAACAATTTTTAAAAGAAATATCGGAAGGGATAGAAATACATGGCGAAAAAACAAAACCTTGTGTAGTAAGTTTAGAGCCAAACGCCAAACGAATTTTTAGAATTACCTTAACGCAAGGCTTAAATAGACAAATTCGCCGTATGTGCAATGCCTACGATTATCAGGTAATAAAATTGCAACGTGTACGTGTTATGAATATAAAATTGGGAAAACTAAAAGTAGGCGAGTGGCGTGATTTAACCGAAGATGAATTAATGGAATTATTTATGGCCTTAAAATAATTAAGTTTAAAATTGATGAAACAAAACATTGTACATATTGCAGTAGTTGTAGGTGATTACGATAGGGCAATTGAGTTTTATACAAAAAAACTACATTTTGTTTTAATAGAAGATACCGTTTTAAGCGAAACAAAAAGATGGGTTTTAGTAGCGCCTAAAGGCTCAACAGGTTGTTGTTTATTATTGGCAAAAGCGGCTAATGAAGAGCAAAGCAGTAGGGTAGGGAATCAAACGGGTGGACGAGTTTTTTTGTTTTTGAATACAGATAACTTTAAAAGAGACTATCAAAATTTACTGGATAAAGGAATTAAGATTGTGCGAGAACCTGTGGTAGAGAAGTGGGGTACAGTAGCTGTATTCGAGGATTTATATGGTAACCTTTGGGATTTAATAGAACCCTTCGCTAAATAAAACAACAAACCCAAGCAACATATTGCTACTTGGGTTTGCTAAATAAATTATCTAACTTTAGTTAATAATCATTTCATACGGTAAACGTGCTTGAATACCTTTTGCTTTTATAATGCTTTGCGCATATTTTATATAATCATAAAATATACCAAGGTTTTGTTGTAGCACTTTTGTTTCTTCTTCGTCTTTTTTACCATTTAATAAATCTTTAATAGGGTCTTTTTGTTTTGGTAAAGAAAGTAACTCATACTCGCCTTCTTTTAAATTGGCCTTTTTTGCGGTGTAGTTAATTGCATCGTTTATACCACCTAATTCATCTACTA
>PLYA01000063.1 GCA_003153315.1 Bacteroidota bacterium | reverse complement strand
ACTTCAAATTGAGTTTTCATGTCACCCAATTGCTTGCTGTTATCGGCATTAAAAATACTATCGGTGAGTATTTTAAACTTTACATGACTCTCATAAGCTTCTTTATACTTAGCTATTTTACTATATGCTATAGCTAAGTTTTCGTAAGCTAAACTCGCATTATCAATATCATCTGTTTGTTTAGTTATTTGCAAGGCAGAATCACCATAACATATAGCCTGTTTATAGTTTGCTAATTTATTGTATAAATCACTTAAATTAACGTAGCAAGTTCCTACACCTTGTTGATCATCAATTTCTTTAGATAATTGTAGCGCGTTTAAATAATAGGTTAATGCTTCGGGGTAATTAAATTGTTCCACATATATAATTCCAATGTTACTATAACAAGTTTCTATTAGGCCTTTATCATTTACTTCTTTCGCTAATTTCAAAGATTTTAAATGATAATCTAATGCCTTTAAAAGACTATTTTGCTCAGAGTATATAAGCCCTATGTTACCATAACACCTTGCTATGCCTCTTTTATCGTTAAGTTCTTCTGCAATTTTTAAATTTTTTAATCCATACTCTAATGCTTTAGTGTAATCGGATTGGTTTTTGTAAACAATGCCGATACTACCATAACAAGCTCCCATGCCTTTTTTGTTGCCTGTTTCTTCGCAAACTTTTAGTGCTTTCAAAAAAAACTCTAACGACTTTGGATAATTGCCTTTTAGTTCAAATGCCACCCCCATTGTATTATAAGCACCGGCACTTAACAGTTTTCCTTTTTTTGAAGGAATTGAATTAGCCAGCTCCAATTCGAGATTAGCTAATAGGATAGCTGTATCAGGATTATTGTTGGTATAGCTCCATGCAATAATATGTATGGCTTTTATGCGATTGGTATCAGTTAAAGATTTGTTGTTATATACGTTCCAAAGGGAGTCACGATTTTGAGAATAACTTATTAGACAAAGAAAAAAGAGCGTAAAAAAAAATAAAGGTCTTAATTCTTTCATCTTATTTTCTTAATCACTAAAACTATTATATTAATACGAAGGGATATTAGAATCGAATGTTTCAGCACTGCTGTTCATCATATCTAACTCCCAGCCCTGTGGAAAAGGTGCTTCAAGTAAAGAGCCTTTTAAAAGATGCGGATACATTTGATCGTAAGTTTGTATTTGATTTGGACTAACCCTGCGATAGATATGTGAACGATGTAGTTTATGCGGATGATCGATACCGGCTGCAGTCATTAATTCCACACAGGCTTTAACCGTTTGATGATGGAAGTTAGCTACGCGAACTCGTTTATCAGCTACATTTAATCCTTTAAATAATTTTGGGTCTTGTGTGGCAACACCTGTTGGACAGGTGTTTGAGTTACACTCTAAAGCCTGTATACAACCAATAGATAACATCATGGCGCGTGCAGCATTGCACATATCTGCACCCAAAGCGAAATTCTTAACTAAATCAAAACCGGTATGTACTTTACCCGAAGCAATAATTTTAATATGTTTTTTTAATCCGAAACCATGCAAGGCATCGAAAACAAAAGCAAGGGCATCGCGCAAAGGCATGCCTACCGAATTACTAAACTCAAGCGGTGCCGCACCTGTTCCACCCTCTCCCCCATCAACCGTAATAAAATCGGGCATAATGGTGGTTTTAATCATGGCTTTGCAAATAGCTATGAACTGCGATTTTTGTCCTACGCATAATTTAAAACCAATGGGTTTGCCTCCTGATAATTCGCGTAATTTTTTTACAAATTGTAATAAACCAATGGGATTAGAAAACGCTGTATGATATGGTGGTGATAACACATCTTTACCCATTTCTACTAAACGTATATCGGCAATTTCCTGCGTTACTTTAGCGGCAGGTAAAATCCCTCCATGTCCGGGTTTAGCGCCCTGAGATAATTTTATCTCAATCATTTTTACATTAGCATGTACAGCACGTTTGGCAAACTCATCGTAATGAAAACTACCATCTGCATTTCTACAGCTAAAATAACCTGTGCCAATTTGCCAAATAACATCACCTCCCGGAGATAAATGATAAGGACTTAAACCACCCTCACCTGTATTATGCGCAAAGCCCCCAAGTTTAGCCCCACCATTAAGTGCCATGATAGCATTTTTGCTAAGCGACCCAAAACTCATAGCTGATACATTATAAACACTTGCCGAATAGGGTTGTTTGCAATCAGGGCCACCTACTGTTACACGCGGGCTTTCATCTACTTTATCGTGATGAAGTGGTGTAATGCTGTGATTAAGCCACTCATAACCCGGTTCGTAAACATTTAATTGTGTGCCAAAAGGTGTGGTATCGTTTGTTTTTTTGGCGCGTTGGTAAATAACTGTTCTACTTAAACGATTAAAAGGAGCGCCATCGGTATCGCTTTCTACAAAATACTGATATATTTTAGGCCGCAACCACTCGGCCACCCAACGAAAACGACCAACTACGGGAAAATTAGCCATAAGCGAATGTTTTGGCTGTTCCATATCATAAACACCTAATGCAATTATGGGTATAATAATAATATAACTCCAAGCAAAAGGATGCCACAAAAAATAGCTAATAACACCTGCCAGTGCTACCATAAAAATACTTGATAGAATAAATAGATTGCGCATAGTTTATTTTTTTTACTAAGATAATAAAGAATGTCAAACTACAAATTATTGTATAAATATTGCTCTGCGTTTTACTTATACGTTTTAGTCATTGAAGAAGGGATACAAATAATAAAATCTCCGGAGCCTTTTGCCTCTTCTTCCAAAGCATCTATACTTTTTTGCTCGGTAGATGAAATAACCAATATTTTTAAAGAAGGGTTTTGCTGTTTTAAGTACCACTCGATACCCTGATGATTATTGCTATGATAAGCCCCGTTGTAATGCAAAAATAATTGTCCCTTGGTCCAATTCTTTGAGATGAAATAAGCCATAGTTGCATCTTTTATAGCTTGCGATTTTGGGAGGTTTTGCCCGCCATGCCCACCGGCGTTTTCATATATCTCTTTATAGCATTTTAAAGTGCTATCATACTTTATCGGTAGCGGTGCAATCCACTTTTTGGCTTCAACATCTATGCTATCTAACGAAGTCATGCCACGTAGGTAAACTAAGTTTGCATATCGCCTAGGGATGTTTGCTGCAATAAATTTTAATTTATTCTTTTTAGCAAATTCTAAAAGAGGTTTATAATCGGTCGCAAAGTTGTTCCATAATTTAACTTCATCTTTTAATGTTTTATCACTTATACGACCAGCCAGATATTCATTAATAGCAATTTGATCATCGGCCTCAAACATTTCAGCACCTAAAACCAATTTATCTTTAATATCAGTATATAAATCTTCTGTTAACTCTTTTTGTAACCAATGGCATATAGGGTTATCATGCAGTTCTCCAAAAAGAATAATATCAGCTTTTTTAGCCTCTGTCAATAATTGCGAATAATCTGTTTTCTTTCCTTTACTGTCGTATAAAACATAGGCATCTTTGTTACTGGTTGATAAGCAAAAGCTCATTAATATTATAGCCGGAAATACAATTAATTTTTTCATAGAAATTAAAATATGCGTT
>PLYA01000041.1 GCA_003153315.1 Bacteroidota bacterium | reverse complement strand
CTTTTATATTAAAACGCAATTTCATTATGGTAAAGTAAGATATGTAAATCTTGTCAGTTCAGATTCTAATCAATTAAATGAACTTCGTATTAAAAACCCTGCATTTAGAAAAGAAAAAGCATTTCGATATGAAAATGAATTTCGATTTGTTATTAAATTAATATCTGAATACTCAGAAGCAGGTTATGGTTATCATATAGGGCATTTAAAAAATACTGATTTTGATATTATTATAAACCCTTTTCTTGAAAAGAACGAATATCAAGACGTAAAAAATAAATTAGTTCAATTAGGGGTAGAAAAATCAGTTAAAAACTCTGTTCTTTTTAAATGGTTAAACCCTGAAGAGTGGTAATCAGTTCTCAATAAAAAAGTTCAGCAAATTAGGGTTGTTCGCACAAGCAGCCCACATCGGGCTATCAAGGTTATACAAGTTTTGCAAAAAATCTCCACACTTCGCTTTTTTCTTAGGTAAATAGTTTCTTTTGCTCAGGTAGTATTTTTTGCAAAAACCTTGACAGCCCTTGCATAACAACCCTTTAATATTGCTTTCTTTTTTATTTTTTTCGGTTTTTGTTTTTTCTTTTCAAATAATATAGCCAAGCGTAGCGCAGGATAAATTTTAAATCCATAGCTATGCTCAGAAACAAAATCAAGTGCCACACAATAGGAAACACGTATGAAAATCCGCACTTCTTTATTCTAACCAAAGGAAGAAATGCAGGTAAACCATTAGTGCAATATTGCGCTAATTGCTTTGTGTTCGTTGCCGATAATGAAAATGAAAAATGGCACTTCTTTAATTTATGCGATGCTCTTTGGCAAGGTAAATACTTTCATCCCTTGCTTATAGGCTCTGTAATTGAGTTTATACGCATTGATGAGTTTGCAGTAGCCCTTCATCATGCAAACATAACCGTATCAGATAAAATTGATGAATACAACCTGTTTTTAGACCATATAAAGGAGCTTGATAAACACCGTAATAATTTGCTTTCACAAATCAAATTAATACATCAGGTAAAGCAAGCAATGTATTATAAAATGCTTAAAAAATAAAAGGCCGCCCTTCGGGCAGCCCTTTACATAAGCATAGCTTAAAATTAAGCTATTTGTAAAATGCCAAGTGCATTGTAAGAGTTGTTTTTCATAGCATATTGAATACCATTCACTAATTGAAAAAACTGCACTTCCAATACATAAACATTAGTTCCGGTTCCGGTAGGTACACTTGTAGGTGTTAATGTTACCGCAGATGTAGTTCCGTCAATAGGCAAGTTCACAGTATTTGTGTAATCTGTATTATAGGTTTTGTTAGGGAAATCAACTTTAGCCCAACCGCCAATAAATGAAACGTGTGTTGCACCTGTAGGCGCAACTATATCATTAATCGGCGTAATACTGGCAATGGTTATTACTCCGGTGGTAGTGTTTACAGAGTAGGTTGCTTTCAATACATCAGCAAGCAAGGAGTTTAAATTAAAGTTAAAACTCTTTAGCAATGTTATTGAGGATGGTAATATAATGGATGTACCAACTGTTCTAAGCCCGCGTATGCTCGTTGCATCTAACTTTACAATCTTTAGCATTAGCTTTGTAAGCCTTGATGTTACGTGCCTGTCATGCGCTTTTGATACAAGCGTATTTATCGAACGCCTTAAAACTTTCCCTGCTTTTGCAGCTTCTCCAAACTCAGTTCCATTTTGTCGTGTTAATGCAAAGTTTGGGTCTGTTGCAATTCTTGCAGCATCTAAGGTTGTTTTACCTTTAGCTAAATGCCCGTCTTTTGTGTGGTAAAAAGTAATATCACCAATAGTACCTTTTAATTTTATGATGCCTTTTTGATGTGCCATGTTGTTATTTTTAAATTATAGTTTGTATTAATTGACTATAAAGTTAAAGCTACTTACAGGCGTAAACTAACATTCAGAACCCTATGCTTTTATTTGCTTTACATTTCTAATGTTTGCAAAATAGCATATCATAAAATTGTATTACTTTTGGGTATCAGTACAGTATAGTAAAGGCATAGTTAAAGCATGGTAATAGTATCAAATTGCAACAACTCAAAATTTCGTAAATTGCCTTTGTTTATCGAGCATTTGCACTTGTGTTGATAAAGTTTGTTGCTCATTTGTACCTCAATACGCTGTATGCCTTATAAACACTACAAACATATATTCTGTATCGGTAAATAAGTAGCTTTTTTTATTTGTACACGGATTATAAATTCGCGCGAGCGGAGTTTTTTCATACACTATTTTTTTAAGGTAGTTTATAGCCAGTAAAAAAATCAGTTTTAAGTAGTTTAGTTAAGGTGTCAATATATTCTAAATTAATGTAAAGTTTTTTACTATTATATAAGTCAGCCCATGCAATGGCACTTATTGCGGGGTAAGATCTTGTATCACCACTACAATGAGAAAGTGTAGTATCTAAACGACCTATTGTGTGTGTATTATGTAGGTAAACAGCACTCGCTCCATAATCAAGTAAAACCTCGGCATGAGTAAAGTGAGGTATTTTTTGAAGAGAAGCCCCCGCATAAGGCACCCCATTTACTATATCATAACTACCCAATTGATTTGAATAGCATGGGGTTTGAAAAGTATGATTAGCAAAGGTATCAAACAAACATATAGTAACCTGAAACAAAGGATTGCTTTGATAAGTACCTTTATACGAACCCCAAATAGGTAAATAATTAGGGGTAGATAAGCCACAATTTGCAGAAAAAATTGCAGATAAATCGCTACACCCCCAAATATAAAATACTTTACTTAAAGTATCAGCATCTTTTAGCGTTTTGCAATTTCCCACATTACTCTTTACTATTAATGTAACAGTTACAAATCCCCCATGATTACTTATAGGCGGAGTAAAATTTACAACTGTATCATTATAAGTACCCGTTAATGCCCCGCTAAAAGTCCAATTATAAGTAAAACCCGGTTGCCTTTGTTTTGACCGCACAAAACAATTTTTACCGGCTGCAACTGTATCTGCTTCTATACCAATAAAATTAATTATCTCATAAATACTAAAATCAGCCTTCGCGGCCACTTTATTATAACAAGGGTTATAATTAGGGCAAAAAGGGTTAGTAACATCTGTACAATTTGTAACTGGCTTATCTTTATGGCAAGCATTTATAATGAGTCCTGTTGTAAAAGCCATAAGACCAAAAACAATTATATATACAATACGTTTATACTTTTCCATTCAATAAAAGTAATCAAATTACTTTTTATTTTGCTCTACTAGTTTTTCAAGTTCTTTAATGCATTTTTCTGCTGCAACATATACAAAGTAAGCTCTTCTATTTTTTGTAGTAAAACATGTAAGTTTTCTTTCCATGCTTGGCAACTTTCTTTCCTGTGTCGGGAACTTCGTTACATGGTTTGGTAACTTCATTGCATGGCTTGGAAAGTTTCTTGTCAAGCCATGTAAAAACAAAGAAATGCAGGTAATTTCAGGAAATTATATCAATTTAGCTGTTTTTAGGTGCCTTTTGGCCTTGTAACTAACCAAAACACCATTCTTTTGTTGCCCGAAAGATGTGAGAGGCTAATGTTAGGGCGAAAGTACTTTCGGTGTGAGAATGTAATATAGAGCGAATCATTCAACATATCATCAACAGGCGGTTCTGTCCATTTTTTTCCTTTGGCGCACGGTGAACACAAGGAAGAACTTTACTCTCAGGATGATCAACCGCCAACTTCCATAAGTGACCGATACCTAAGCTGATAGGATGTGCCTTAGGTTTAGGTATATAATGTAAATCAAAGAAATGTTCACATAAAAATGATTCAAATCCTTCATCT
>PLYA01000101.1 GCA_003153315.1 Bacteroidota bacterium | reverse complement strand
GCAGCTGTAGAGCATTTGACTGGTACAACAGGCGGCCAATTAAATCCAACAGCAAATAATTTTAACCTATTAGGTGGTACTTCAGCAGCTGGGACAACACCTGTATCAGTAGCAGGAAGCGGTAGCACATTAACAACTAATGTTCAGATATCCCAAGCACTTGCAGCCGCAGACGCTACAAAAATCGGTTTAAGCAATTTCTCAAGTGCTAGTTTTGCAGTTGCAGCTACTGGTTTTGTTACTCTTATAGGTTCTGTTCCACAAACTTTTACAGGTGATAGCGGAGCATCCCCAGCAGTTCCATCAGCTGGTAATTTAAATATAGTTGGTTTATCAGGAAGTCAAACGTCTACGTCAGGATCAACAGTAACCATTTATTCTCCTAAGTTTGTGCAAATTGGTAGTAGTGGTACTAGTGCAAAAAACACCGGAGAGTATGTTACAGGTGTATTTACAAGAACGTTACCGGCTTCAGCTGGATTAATTGACGGAGATTTAATTCAATTTGTGGCCACTACAGCAGGGGCTTTAACAATTCAATCAGTGACAGCTCAGAAAATTCGTATTGGATCTATTATTTCTGCGGCTGCTGGCTCCGCTGTTTCAACTGCGATTGGTGATTCAGTTTCACTTAGATTTAATGCCACAGATGGTTTTTGGTATGCTACGCAAGTGATAGGAACTTGGGTTGTCGCTTAAACGATATATAATAAAAAAGAGGTTTTATAGTGGCGCTAACACATGCTTTAAGCACAAATAACTATGGTACAGCCCATTTAATAGTAGCAACTTCAGCAGCTAATGGAACGCACACAACTTTAGCCACTGCATTAGCCGATGCCGTTACGGGTGATACTGTATTTTTAAGAGATTCTGTTACGGAAAATGTAACTCTCGTTGCGGGAATTAACATATCCGCATGGTCTGGAGGGTCATTAAATACGCCGTCAATTTCCGGAACTATTACGTGTTCGAGCGCAGGTACAAGCACAATATCCGGCATAGAATTAATAACAAATAGCGCCCCATTTTTAACCGTTTCGGGTAGTGCTGCATCTATAGTTAATTTACGTGATTGCTATTTAAACGCATCAAATAATACAGGTATTTCGCATACTTCTTCAAATGCTGCATCTGTAATAAATGTAACCAATTGTAGTGGTAATATTGGCACTACTGGCATAACTATGCACGTTAGTACTTCGGCAGGGAATATAATTTATGTTTCATCTAATCTTTCAAACACAGGTGCATCAGTTACACCAAGTTCGGTATCTACTGGTGCGGTAAGTGTCAATAATTCTTCATTTGGATTTAATTTATCTACTTCCTCAGTCGGTATTTTAACTACTTGTAATAGTTATATTGATAATTCTTCAAATAATTCAACAGTTATAACAACTGCAGGAACGGGAGGTGCAAATCTTTTCAACTCTGTTTATCTTTCAGGTACGGCTTCATGTATATCAATTGGTGCAGGAACTACTGTAAACATATCGGAAATTACAGCTAATAGTACAAATACAAATCCGATTACAGGAGCAGGAACAATTGTTTTAGGGTCTGTAACTATGCCATCGACTGGGCATGTGATAAATACAACAACACAAACACTAAGGTTTTTTCAAGCTGGAGAATATATAGGAAGAACGGTAAGCACAGCGCCATCAGCTGGTATGATTGGGGAGCAGATTAGAGCAGTTATTGCTTCAGGAAGTGCAACTGCATTAACAACAAATACCCCATTATCCATAACAAGTATATCGTTAACACCAGGAATTTGGGATTTAAGCGGAATTGTAGGATTCGTTTCAAATGCTGCAACATCTACCACACAAACTCAAATGAGTCTATCTCAAACAAATAACACTATTATATCTTCTACTTACGGAGATCAAAGTATTGCTAATACTTTTCCCGCACTTTTAGCGGATCAGGTAACTATTACTATACCATCCTATAGAGTCAGTTTATCAGCAACTACAATATATTATTTAGTTGTTCAAGCAACTTTTACACTTAATACACTTTCTGCATATGGTCGCATATCGGCCACGAGAGTTTCATAATGCAATCATCAAATTCAGCATTCATTAATTTTTCTCTATCAATTTCTGATTGGGAATCATTATACCATTTTGCACGCCTAGGTAATTTTACATTGTAAAAGAAATCCATATCTCTAGACCAATAATGATTAATACGAAATCGGCTCACGCTTATATCTGAATCATGATATGGCACATGAATGAAGTTTTCATTTACTGCATATTTACCATTTTTATAAATCATCCAATGCGGATTTACACAGTTATCAAAATATTTTACTTGAACAATTGTCTTTACGCTTCTATTACCTATAAAATCAATCGGTGCTCTCATTAGAAGGCATTCTATCATTTTTTTACCGACTGGGATTTTTGCTACATTACTAGTACCATACATTACCCAATTTACTGCCACACCACCATACTGTTTATAATACGTAAGGATGCGCTTTAAATCATCTTCAGGGGAGAATAAAAACTCATCTGTGTCTAGGCATGCCACCCATTTTGATTTGCTGTGCTGTATGCCATGTGTATATGCGTTGCATTGGATTGTATTCCAATCGTTGCCGTTTGTATAATCATATGGCCAATTAGTAAGCGTTACTTGCTTTTTCAAAATGTAAGGCTGCAATATTTCTGCATAATTATCAGCGCTTAAATTGTTGTACAAATAGATATGATCTACTCCTTGAGCCAAATGGAAATCTATCCATTCGGGTAGGTATTTGGCATCATCACGAAATATTGTTACGATACATAAGTCATATTTTTCGCTATAACTGCATCCAAATAAAGATAAAAACAGTATGATGAAATTTAAAAGGGGTTGCTGCATGAGATACCTACCAGTACTATTGTTATTGCAAGGCTGTACGTTGGCATTAAGTGAGACAGAAATAAAGGATAATAAAGGGCCGATTACCGATACTGAAAACACTACTCAATCGCCAAATAACAAGATTGATCCACAAGTTACGGTTCCTTTTCATTGGTTTTAGATAAGTGTACTTTGCTTATTTTTGTCATTTAAGCAAAGTATACTATTTTTTTTCTAATGGTTGCCAATGCGTAACATCATATAACCACCCATGGGTTTTAAAATCTTGAAAATGAGATATTTTATGGTTTGAGTAATAAGTCAGCCAAAACATTTTATCTTTATGAAAATACGCCTTAAAAATATCCCCATTTTCCCTTTTTACATTTATTATCCCTTGTGTATATGGATCGGGTAATTTTTCTTTTACATCAATCCAAGTCATTCAATCCTTCCTTTGGCACGGGCAGTC
>PLYA01000012.1 GCA_003153315.1 Bacteroidota bacterium | reverse complement strand
CTGGATAAGTTCTTCAGGGGTTTTTATTCCTCGTAAATCTGACATGATAGAAAAAAAAGCATAGTAATCTTTGCTTTGAAGGTCTTTTGTCTTCTCATTAAAAATTTTTATTAAACTATATAAATCTCCTGTATCACTTTTATCATCGCGAACATCATTGTTTTGAGGGGGATAATATATTTTATCAAACTTTTTAAAGTCTAAGTTCAAATCCGCAAACTGTTCGTTGGTATATACGTTGGTAAACCCCAATTTCTTCTTTACGCCATCAATACCTAAACGCTTACCCGTCCAGCTTTCATCTCTTGGGCTGCGGGGTTGCACATAAATTAACTCGTTGGTGATAATGCTATCTATAGTTTGGGGTTCTTTAAAGATAATAAGTACGGCATTTGGTTCAGTTAAACCACTGAGGTAATAAAAGTTAGGATCTTGACTGTATTGATAATCAACATCATTACTGCGGTTTCTTTCTGCATTGGCAAATATAACGGCTACCGATTTTGGAAGCATACCCGCTCTAAAAGCGTCTCTTCTGGCTGCATGAAAAGAGGCAGAAAGCCAATCTTGGTCGTATAAGGAATCTGACTGGGCAAACAAGTTGCCAACCAGTATGAAACAAATTACAATAGTTCTAATCATACTTAAAATAAAAAAACCTTGCCACCAAAGGTAACAAGGCTTTTTAATAAAAAAACTAAAAATTACTTAGCGGCCGTTTTAGCTGCTTTTACTTTAGCTTTTGGTAAAAAACCGTTTTCACGGGCTGATTTTACACAAGCAAAAATGCCGTTCTTATTAATATTTTTAATTGCGGAAGTAGATACACGCAGGGTAAGCCACTCTCCAGTTTCAGGTACAAAAAAACGTTTGCGTTGCAAATTTACATCAAACGCACGTTTGGTTTTATGATTAGAGTGAGATACCATATTACCTCCTACTGCTTTTTTTCCGGTTAATTGACAAACACGAGCCATGATTTATAAAAATTAAGGATGCAAATATACTAAATATTTATTAAAAACAATAGATGCTTAAAAATATGAGGTATTATTAGTTACTTTTGCTGCTATGATGAGATTTTTAGTTGCCTTTGTACTATCTATAATACTTATAGACGGATGCACTAATTCAGCTAACAAGGCAGAAAATAAGGATATTGTTAAAAAAGACACCCTGTCGGCAGAGCTAAATTCTAAAGAACTTCAGTCCTTAAACGATTTACTAAAACAAGACCCCAATAACGCTTCTAACTATTATAAACGGGGTAAGGTTTACTTTGGCTTTAAAGATTTTCCGGCTGCCGCTGCAGATGCCAAAAGAGCTTTAAGTATAGATAGCCTAAAGACGGATAGCTTTTATATTTTGTTTTGCGATGCCAATTTTGCTGCCGGAAAAACCCGATTGGCAAAAGAGACTTTAGAGCGTTGCGTAAAAAACATTCCTACTTCTACCAAGGGCTATTTAAAATTGGCCGAGCTCTACTTTTTTGTAAAAAAGTATAAGGAAGCCATAACCAATATTAATAATACGCTGAAGATAGACCAAACTATTGCCTTGGGTTATTTTATGAAAGGGATGTGCTATAAAGAAAGCGGAGATAGCACGCTTGCGCTAAGCAGTTTTCAAACCGCTTGCGAGCAGGATGATAAATACTACGATGCCTTTGTAGAAACAGGCAGGTTGCTTGCCACAAAAAAGAACCCTTTGTGCATAGAATACTTTAATAACGCTTTGCGAATTAAACCCCAAAGCACCGAGACTATTTATTTTGTGGCTAAGTTCTATCAGGATACCAAAAGAATTCCGCAGGCCATCGATGCGTATAACAAACTGCTTACTATTGATAAAAAAGATAAGCATGCGTTATATAACTTAGGGTTTATTTACTTTACCTTTTTAAAAGACATAGAAAAAGCTAAAGGCTATTTTACACAGGCCATAGATGCTGATGGAGATTATGCAGAGGCTTACTTAGCGCGCGGTATTTGCTTTGAAGAATTAAAAAACAAACCCGATGCTGAAGCAGATTATAAAATGGCAGTGCAGGTAAAACCAAACTTTGAACCAGCCATTGAGAAGTTAAATACCTTACTGGGTAAGAAATAGCTAAAACTGACTTAGGTTTACGTATACTTTATGAATGGGTAATCCCATCACGTTAAAGTAAGAACCTTCAATCCTATCTATGGCAATTAATCCAAGCCAGTCCTGCGCACCATAACTACCTGCTTTATCAAAAGGTTTATGGTTCGTGATATAGTAGGCAATTTCCTTTTCAGTAAGTGGCTTAAAATAAACCTTTGTTTCATCATAAAAAGATACCTTCTTTTTGTTGGATGTAATACAAACACCCGTAAACACCTGATGCATTTTACCCGACAAAAGCTGAAGCATTTGAGTAGCTTCAAAATCATTACCGGGTTTGTTGAGTATAATATTATCAACCCAAACAATGGTATCGGCAGTAATTAAAATCTCATCGTCTTTTAATTTATGGGGATAAAGAGAAGCTTTTTTCTCTGCCAGATATACCGGGATTTGTTCCGCTTGAAGGGTAGGAGAGAAGCTCTCATCTGCATTAATAGAAACTGTTTTAAAAGTAAAGCCCGCATCTTTTAAAAGTTGCTGCCTGCGTGGCGATGCAGAGCCTAATATGATGTTATGTTTTAAATCTAACATGAGAAATATCTGTCTGTAAGGTATATTACAAAAGTTGATAAAACACCTGTAAGCATAATGTATTTAATCCATTGGCTTAATAAACTATACTCTTCTTTTTGTTTAGAACGATATAACTTTAAGATTAAAAAACACAAAGGAACAAACACACATACAAACAGGTAGATCAGAAGAAGTGTAAAATGTAACTTATATAATTTAAAGAATATAAAAATAAGTAACAACAGAATATTACTTATTAGTCCGGCCACGATAGCCTTTGATGCTTTTATTCCCCAAACAATAGGCATGGTTTTGCAACCGGTTTCATAATCTCCTTTAAAATCTTCCATGTCCTTAACGATTTCTCTGACTAAAGAAAGTAAAAAGGCAAATAAAGAAAAGGAACAAACCGAAAGGTATAAGAAAGCAAAGCTTTGTATGCTTTGCAAGAATTTATATTCAAGCAAAGGCATTTCAAAAAACAATATCTGCAAAGGCACCATGGCTGAAAGAGCTGCCACCAATATATTACCACTTAGTACCTGTCTTTTTAAATGGGTAGAATAAAAGAACAACAGGGTAATACACATAAATTGAATGCTGCATAAGAATATATTACCTGCTTTATGAGCAACGTATACCCCAATTAAAAAACCTACTACATTAAACAGCGTATGAATAAATATAGCTACTCTACGCTTTACTCCGTTATCAATATATAGCTTCTGGGGTTTGTTTATACGGTCAGTTTTAATATCAAAGTAATCATTGATAATATAACCCGCAGCTGCAATTAAAACGGTGCTTACTATTAATAGAAAAAAATCAGCATGAGATAACTGCAATTGCATGGTAGAATGCCTGATAGCTAATATAGGTTGCATTAAAAAATAACGGGTGGCAAACATCGTTAATGCAATAACCACCAAGTTATTAAAACGAATAAGTTTTATGAATGCTTTTAAATTCATTACCAATGTGCAATTTCCCAATCGCCACGTACCCGCATTACTTGTTCTACAATATCACGCACACAACCTTCGCCCCCTTTTTTTTCAGATATATAAATGGAAATTTCTTTTATCTCAGTTGCTGCATCATTCGGACAACAAGCTACTCCCACCCGTTGCATTACTTCATAATCAGGCAAATCATCACCCATGTATAGTATGTTTTTATCTTCTAAATTATGTTCTGCAATAAAGTCTTTATAACAAGATAGTTTATCATGTTGTTTTAAAAACACATACTCAATACCCAAACGATGCAATGCTTCTTTTATAATCTCGGAACTTCCTCCTGAAATAACTACAAGTTTGTATCCTTTTTTAGCAGCCAAATGAATAGCATAACTGTCTTTGTTATTTAAACTTCTGGTAGGTGTCCCATCAGGCAAAAAATAAACTTTACCATCGCTCATCACCCCATCAATATCAAACATCAGGGTTGTTATATTCTTTAATCGCGATTTAAAATTTTCAGACATGGTATTTCCTTTTTATAAGAGCCGTAAATAATTCATATACCTTTTTTTGTTCAGGGTACTTCTCTAATAACTGTAAATGTTTTTTAATCGTTTTATTATCACCACGTTTTGCGGGTCCGGTTTGAAGTGTGTCAGGTTTCTGCTTCTTTAGCTTCTTTGCAGACTGCTTTATCATAGGCATTAGTAAATGAAACAAGTCGTTCTTTTCTTTAACTAAAAAATCATCAGAAAGTGTATATATGTGATTGGTAAAATTATTTACCATGGTTGCTGCAACATGTAGCTTTAACCGGTTTGTAGAATTTACAATTCTTACCTGCTTACTGATTGTGGAGGCAATTGCCTTCATCTCTTGTAAAGAAGATTTATTATTAGCTTCAATTAATAAAGGTACCGATGCAAAGGAAGTCTTTACATCTTTTGAAAAACTCTGTAAAGGGTATAATACACCAATATTAGTAGATATTTTTTTTAATACATCCATAGCTACACTGCCCGAAGTATGAAGCACTAATTTATCGGCTAATTTTAAAGACTTGCTTATCTTTTCTATTTCATCATCAGGAGTGCATAATATATAAATATCAGCGTGTTTATTTATTTTACTTATATCTGTAACAAAAGGTACATGTAGTTCTAAAGCAAGTTCTTCAGCATTTTGTTCACTACGCGAAACAATTTGTAGTATGTAAAAACCTTTCTTTTTTAGTCGTTTAGCCAAATGAGTAGCTACATTGCCTGCTCCAATAATTACAATTTTAAAATGTTGGTGTGCTGTTTTCATTTCGTCTATAAACGATTAGGCACTTTTAATACAGCATGCATCACAGCAATACATTCATCCATAATCATTAGTAAACCACTTTGTTTTGCAATAGCTGCTGTTTCTTCATTTATAATACCCGCTTGCAACCATAAAGCCTTTGTTTTTATTTTAACTGCTTCTTCCGCTATAGGGACAGTAGTCTCTGCTTTTCTAAAAACATCTACTATATCTATTTGCTCAGGAATGTCTAATAGGGATGCATAACATACTTCTCCCAAAATTTCCTTTTCATTAGGGTTAACAGGTATTACACGATAACCTACCGATTGCAGTTTCTTCATAATGCCATGCGATGTTTTCTCAGGATTGGATGAAGCACCAACCATAGCTATCGTTTTAGTATTAACTAAAAGGTTAAATACTTCATCATCACTTGGGTTTATATGTTGCATAATAATTTCAATAGTTAATTTACAGGTAGAAAATTACAAATTATCTACGTTGTTTTTTTGTAATTAACCATTTTTCCATTTTAAATGATAAGAATGCGCAAGCAGTACCAATAATTGCTCCTGCAAGAACGTCTGTTGGGTAATGAACTCCTAAATACATACGGGAGTATGCTGCACTGCAAGCCCATAAATAAGCAGGGGCTATAACATACCATTTAGGGTAAGCTAAACTTAATGAGGTTGCATCTGCAAAGGCAAAAGAAGTATGGGAAGAGGGAAAAGAATATTTACCTGTTTTTTCTTTAGCATGAAACAGGAGAGGGTATTCATTGTAGGGACGGGGTCTATTAACAGCATATTTTAATCCTACAGTTGCTACTGTATTTAATATTAAAGCACCCGTGGTTTTTATCCCGTTACGTATTAAAACTGAGTCTTTTCTTATTAAACCAATGAGAAGTATAGTTGCCGGACAAACTATTGATATAGGAGCTACAGACGCTGACAATACTTTAGCGCCTTTATCTTTTGTATAAGAACTATCAGCATAAATAGTAGAAAGAAGTTTTACATCATTATTTTGTGCGCTTACTTTTATTGTTGTAAAACAAAATAACAATATGATAAATGCAATATTATTCAATGAATCTGTTTTTAAGTAGGGGGGACGGCATATAACAGAATGGTGTTTTAACTAATTTCTTTCTGTTTTTGGCTATGTAATTATAAATACCATCTCTTATAAACCCGGGAACTATTCTAAATACAATACACCACTTGTAAGGAGCTTTTAAATAAGTACTAACATTTATGACGGCATTAGACTTGTAAAAGATATTCTCATCAATTAATAACACCAATGTACTTAATTGGTTAAAATCGTAATGATATTTTTTTAAAATTTTTCTCGCAAAGGCAGATTGTAAAGAGCAAAACAAAATAGGTTCTTCTACCTTCTTTTCATGTTTTATTATAAATTGAACCGTTTTGTTACACAGAGAACAGTCTCCGTCAAAAAACAAAATGGTTGTATTCATTAATTTAACATATACATACTACGGTTTTACTGCTATATCGTAGTTAAGGTTTGCTTTTCTAGTGGTAATATTAACCTGGGTTCCTCCAGAAACAGCATATGAATAACCATAGCCATCTATATAATCACCAGTAGCATATAAATAATAATTACCCTCAAACATAAGTCCGAAATTAAAATTTCCTTTAGAATCCACATTTTGCTGGCTATCATATTGTGAAACATCAGTACCTGGAAAAGTTGTAGCATCATATTTAATATATACAACCGTATTTCTGGAAATATGCGCATTACTAACATATATACCATTTATAATGCCGGTAAATTCAACAAAACCACTTATGGATGCTTTCCCTCCGGAAGCCGACTCATTTTTTCTACATCCAAAAAGAACAAAACATAACAGAAAAACAAAATAGATTTTATACTTAACCATTATTCCCTATTTATTTANNTTATGCAAAGGTACTTTTTATAGGTGGTAACGACAACTATTTAATTGTTTTTAGAAAGTAAAAGATATGCCAAATAAAAAAACCATTTTAGGTATTTAGATTGTCTGTAGTTGTATTTTAATATTTATGTATAAGTTTTTTAATTTTAGACATAAGGATATTCTTTTTTGTGAAAAGATTTGTTCTTTAGAAGCGGAGTAAATATTTTTCTTAACAAAGCATCCTTGAGTATAAATACTACAAGGACGCTTATTAACTTTAGTTATAGTAAATATTTATTGCTTAACTATTCGCTTAATTTCAGAGAAATTCNNGCACTAAATAAGCTCCACTTTCATATTTACTTATATCAAGTGTTATGTTTGCACCTACCTGAGTATAAACTTGGTTTAATATTTCATTTCCAAGTATAGAAACTACTTTTATGGTTGCCTTGCTTGTTGGTGTTGCAAAACCAATATTAATAGAATTTACAGCAGGGTTAGGATATATTGTTATTTTATTCTTGACAGTTCCTGTCAATTGGTTAATACCCATTACTCTATTATTATTTGTATTACTATGCGATTTTACTCTTGCCGCATCTGTGCTATTATTACCTGAAAGCCTATAAGTAGCTGTGCAATTAAAACCTTGTGCATCTACACGGTAATTGGCATTTGGGAAACTGGTATAATTAGGGTCACTAGCAGCAGTACCACTTACAAATGTTAATGGGTGAAATAAGCCTGTGTTACTATCATCTCTTAAAAAAGCATAACCACTTGGAACACTTGTTTGTCCACTATCAACATAAGCTGTCCAACTAAAATTAGCTCCGGTTTGTTGAACAAATATAGATTGGTTATAAGGACCTTTTGCGCCAATATTGCCACAAGAATCTCGTATAGCTAATTTATATTTCCAAGCTGCATAATTTGGATTACCACCATTTGGACCGCCAATACTAAATGCTGTGTCTATAAATAAGCTTAAAGAATCATTACTTACTGCACCAATCTTTAAATAGCTTGCAGAAGTTACATCATACCTATAAACTATAAAACTATCAACCTTATTAAAACCTGTTTTATCCCAATATATATAATTATATTTATAATTGGTTGTGCTATCGGTCGTTACCTCACAAATGCTTGGTACTTGAGGTGTAATAACAGAAACAAAGGTAGTGGTAGAATCTTTACAACCATTCACATCTGTACCTGTTACACTATAATTTGATGTTACTGTTGGCGAAACTGAAATACTTGCTGTAGTTGCACTTGTACTCCAAGTATATGTACTTGCACCATTTGCAGTAATAATGCCAGGGCTACCTGCACAGATAATGGGTGATGTAGCGTTTACTACAGGATTGCCATTTATTGTTATTGTTTTAGAAATGAAAGTTGATACACCAAATGAATCGGCAGCTTGCATTGAAATAGTATAAGTATGCGGTGTAGAATTTGATGTGTATGTTACAATAGGGTTTTGCGAAGTTGATGTAGATGGGTTTCCTCCTGTCATAAACCATTGCCATGTTGTTGGCATATTGGTAGAGTTATCAGTTAACAGAATAGGTACACCTTTACAGCCTGTTGCAGGCATGTTAAAATTAGCTACAGGAACTCTTTGCGATTTAAAATAAAACTCATCGATTTTTAAATCAGATCCAATATATGAATTTAATGCAGGCCAGTTTGAAGATTGAATGGAAATTTGAACTGTATCCGGAACTTGCGATAAATTAAAAGGTATGATAACTTTTCTGTAGGTATTGGAGTATTCTAAAAGTTTCATTGTTCCCCATATATTTCCAACACCATGTTTGGAAAAAGAAAGACCAACTCTTGCACTGTCTGTTGATAATGGATAATTTGCTGGTAAATACTTATAATAAAAAACCAAGGTATCAATCTGGGTAGAATAAGGTGAGCCACCTGTTGGCGGACCATTATTGCTGTTTTTTGTGTTTTGAATCTCACCAACTTGCCCCTGATTGCTTCCAAAACCAGGAGGGGTAGTTGTAAGCTCTAAAGCATAAGTACCACTGTATTTATCAGTCGATTGTAGTGCTCCATAAGAAACCCAACCATTTGGTAAATTATTTGTGGTAGTTTGCCATGTCTCAAAATCACCACCAAAATTTGCCGGCTGACTTGCAACTCCGGTATAAGAAACACTGTCTATTTGCAACATACTTCCCGCAGAAATTCCAACCTTAGTCATAAGATTACTGGATGCACAGGCAAAAAGTATGGTATCGGGTGCTTGTGTAAGAGCCGGACTGAATGTTTGACTAAAAAGTGTGTAAGAACTTTGGTTTCCGGTTATGTGATATAAATACTGACCTATTATACTTCCCGATTTATAAAACATAGCTATAACAAGAGCCGAATCTCCAGAAATAATATTGCATTTATAATGAAAACGAAGCCCTGTAGGCTTTTGGATATAAGGAACACCGCCTTGAGGAGGTCCACTGCCGGGGTTTCCATCAGCAAGGAAAGCTTGCAGCGTATCGTTTCCGCTTACCATGGTAGTCATTTTAACAGCATAAGTGCCGTGGTAAGCATCGGTAGTTTTAATAACCGTTAAAGGACTTGTAAAACCGTTATTTACATTTTGTTGGTTAGCAGTCATAAAAAATGTAGGGTCTTCATAATTGGTAGTTGTCCAACTTTCAAAGCCTCCGTTAGGAATAGTTTGGCTAAAAGCTACACTTGTCATTAATAAAATAAATGCGGATAGTAGTTGTTTTTTCATTTTAGTTAAGATTAATTTTGGTTTAAAGATATAACTATTTTTTTTAAAAACATAAAATGACTATTTGTTACTTTTTTTTAAAATAATTGCTTTCAATTGTGTGAAAAAAGACTGTATAGAATTAATACTATCGTTCTATTAAAAAGTACTACTTTAGAAGGCTTAAATTATCTTTAATTAAGGGTGAAAAAAATATTTCTTCTAACCTTTTTGTTTTCCATCAAACTTGTGTGCCTTTCACAAACAGGTAATTATTATATTAACAATTACACTCCAGCCATGTATGGTGCCGGCGAGCAAAACTGGAACATCATACAGGACAGTTTAGGTAGGCTCTTTGTAGCCAATAGTGATGCGGTTATGATGTATGATGGCAGGTACTGGGACTTTATTAGCCCCGGTGATAATACTGTTTCTTCAATTTCAAAAACAACTAATGATGTTATACTTGTTGGTTGCGATGGAGATTTTGGTTATTTGAATTTTAAAAATAGTGAAAAAATAAAATATGTTTCTCTAAGCGCTTCTTTGCCCCAGAAAGAAAATGAATTTGGAAAGATATGGACAATACAAGTTATTGATAGTAATCGTTTCTTTTGTTCTAATGAGAAAATATTTTGGTATAAAAACAATAAATTTATAAAAAGCCTTACACCAACTGGTGAGAAATTTCATACATTCTTTACCGTGGAAAATGATTTATTAATAAGAGAGCAGGGCGTAGGGTTTGTTTTTTTTAAAGACGGGAAACTTAAGAAAATTGCAAATACTGAAGAATTTGTCGATACTAAGGTTTATGCTATTTTACATTTTAAAAATAATTTATACTGGGTATGTTCACGCAAAGGAATATTTATTTTAAAGTATAATAAAAAGCACCCGGAATTAAGTTCTTTTTCTAAAATTAATGAATCCGCCACAGATAAATGGATGGCCGAAAATGATGTTTATTGCGGAGCAAAAATAAACGACAACCTATATGCATTAGGCTCTATAAAACAAGGAGTATTATTGGTAGATAATGCTTTTAATCCCGTAAATCATATAAATACCAGCCAAAGTGGTTTACAGGAAGATGCCGTAAAATGTATTTACATAGATTATGCAGGAAATATGTGGTTGGCGCTTAATAAAGGTATAAGCCACGTGCAAATTAATATTCCTCTTACCCACTGGAATAAAATTAACGGAATAAGAGGTACTATAGAGTCTGTTGCTAAATTAAATGGTGTATTTTATATTGCTACTGATAAAGGTGTTGATAAATTAAATACCGCAACAAATGTATTTAACTCAACAAGTATTAATGAAGTAAGTTGGGATTTAATACCCTATAATAATGCATTACTTGCAGCAACAGAAACTGCTATTTATGAAATAAACGAAAAGACTGAACAAAAAATATTTGACGCTACTGATGGCGCTTTTAAAATTTTTATAAACCCAAGCAACAAAGAAAATCTGTTTATTGCCGGAGAAAACTCATTACTCCTAACCAAATATCAAGACCATAAAATAACCATTATTAAAGAATATTCCTATGCAAAAGGTATAAGAAGCATTGCGGCAGATGCCAAAGGTAATGTGTTTTTTGCTTCAACGGATGTATATAGATTCAATCCGAGGTTACCGGATACTCTTACGGTTTTTCATGAAAATGATACAACAGAAAAATATGTATTTAGTTATAACAAAGAAATTTTTATTGGAACAGAAGGAGGAATATTACAATTTTATGAAAACACCAATCCTCACTTTATTAAAGAATCTAAATATAACAATTTTAAGGGCAATATTCAAATACCTTTAGCTACACAGGTAGGCAATGATTTATGGCTTTATATGATAAATATTTCCGATAATATTGTAAGCTTTTCTGGCGAAGATGGCTTATGTATATTAAAAAATACACCTTCTGGATTTATAAAAGATAATAAGTTTTTTAAACAAATAAAAGAACTAAAGCCTCATTGTTTTTTAGTTGATGCAGATAAAGTATATATCGGTACAAATGACGGGCTCATTTCCTACAACTTAAAACATAATCATAAAGATTATCCCTTCCGTACCTTTATTACTAAAATGGTGCAAAAAGCCGATACAAATATTGTTGTAGAGAATTTTTATGAAGGAATAAAATATGAAGAACCCGTTTTCACATTCAAAAACAATGAAATACATGTTTTTCCTTCCGCTTCTGATTATTATAATAAAAATGAACTGGAATTTGCATACTACTTAGAAGGCCATGAAGAAGAATACCATCATTTTGCGAAAATTGAAAAAATCAGCTACAACAACCTGCACGAAGGGCATTATACACTGCACGTAAAAAGCAGAAATATACTTGGTGTGGAGGGCAGGCCGGTAAGTTATTCCTTTACTATTTTACCTCCCTGGTATCGCACCTATTGGGCTTATGTTATTTATATTGTAGGTTCTGTTATATCTATTACAGTTATTGTTAGATACAATACCAAGCGTTTAAAAGAACAAAACATAAAACTTGAAAAGATTATTGCAGAACGTACCAAAGAAGTCGAACACCAAAAGCAAGAAATTGAAGAAAAGAACAAAGAAATTACCGATAGTATAAACTATGCCAAACGTATTCAGCAGGCTATTTTGCCCCCCATTCATGAAATTAAAAGGGTTTATAAAGAGTTATTTGTTTTCTTCCAGCCAAAAGATATTGTTAGCGGAGATTTTTACTGGTACCATCAAATTAGTGATACGGAGATATTGATTGCCTGCGCCGATTGCACAGGGCATGGTGTGCCGGGTGGTTTTATGAGTATGATTTGCTCAGACAAACTAAACGATGCCGTACAAAAAACCAACGACCCGGCTGAGATACTCTTTCACGTAAATAACAATGTAAAGAAAGCTTTACGTCAGGCAGAATCTACAGAAGAAGGTGCCAATAAAGATGGAATGGAAATTGCCCTGCTGCGTATTGATTTTGCCGCTAAAAAAGTTTGGTATGCAGGCGCCAACCGCTTGCTTTGGATATTGAAGCATGATGCAAAGGATATTGAAGAAACCAAACCAACCAAGGCAAGTATTGCCAGTTTTACCAAATCTAACTTTACCTACGAGGGACATGAGTTTCAGTTAAGTGCCGGAGATTTGGTTTATATAACCTCCGATGGTTACCCCGACCAGTTTGGCGGACCAAGCGGCAAAAAGTTTATGAGTAAAAGCCTGAAACAACTTATACTTTCTATAAGAGATAAAAGTATGGCAGAGCAGGAAAAAATCATACGCGATACCATAAACCAATGGATGACAGGCTACGAACAGGTAGATGATTTATTGGTGATTGCGTTTAAACTTTAAGTTATTATTTAATTATAGGAGTCGTAATTATTTAAGAGAATTTTACGCGCCGCATGCTAACTACCCTTAAAGCACCTTTATCATTACCACCTGTGTAAAAATCAAATTGACTGGGGAATAGCAACAGGTAAAACTCTTAACTATTTGCTATTAACTCTTAATTAATAATTATTAATTTTACCTCTATAAATAAAAAATATGAGCACACTCACAGCCAGCAAAACAAGCAAAGAAGAGGTTTTAAAGAACAATCTTGAACATACCATTTTCTCGTGGAGCAAACAAAGCGGTTTAAACCCTATTAATGTTGACCATGCCAAAGGCGTTTATGTATATGACAGAAGCGGTAAACGCTATCTTGATTTTACCTCTCAGTTAATGAACGTAAATATAGGTCATGCCGACCAGCGTGTTACCGATGCCGTTGTAAAACAAATGCAGGAAGTAAGTTATGTTAACCCCGGCATGGCAACCGAAGCGCGTGGTTTATTAGGAAAGAAATTAGCAGAGATTACGCCCGGCACACTTAACCGCACATTCTTTACCAATGGAGGTACCGAGGCTATAGAACATGCTATTAAAACAGCCCGTTTAGTTACGGGTCGTCATAAAATAATTACGCTGTATCAAAGTTATCATGGCGCTACCTACGGCGCATTAAGTGCAGGCGGAGACCCTCGCGGTATTCCGCACGATAGCCAGGGAGTACCTAATATCATACATGTAGAGAACCCCTATTTTTACCGTTGCCCCTGGCACAGCAAAACAGAAGAAGAATGCTGCGATAATGCCGTTGCCCACATGGAACGCATTATTAAATACGAAGGCGTTAACAGTGTTGCTGCCATTTTAATGGAAGGCGAAAGCGGTTCATCGGGTTGCATTAAATACCCCAAAGGATATTGGAAAAAAGTAAAAGCCATTGCAGATAAGTATGGCATTCTTACCATTTGCGATGAAGTAATGAGCGGCTTTGGACGCACAGGCAAATGGTTTGGTATAGACCACCACGGTGTAGAACCCGATATGCTTTGCATGGCAAAAGGTATTACCTCGGGTTATATTCCTTTAGGCGGTGTTATTTTTAGCGAGAAAATTGCTACTCATTTTAACGATAAACCTTTGCCCATTGGTTTAACCTATTCGGCACATGCGGTTGCCTGCGCGGCTGCCAACGAAGTAATTAAAATTTACGAAGAAGATAACCTGATTGAGAACGCCGCCAACATGGGGCATTATGTAGATAAACAGGTAGAGAAACTAAAAGATAAACACCCTTCTATTGGCGATTTCCGCAATACAGGTTTGTTGGGTTGCATAGAACTGGTAAAAAACAGAAAAACCAAAGAGCCTACGGCACCTTGGAATGCCGCACCAAACGAAATGGAAATAATGAACAAAGTAGCCGCCAAAATAAGCGAATTGGGCATGTACACCTTTGTGCGTTGGAACTGGATATTTATTGCACCTCCGCTTATCATTACCAAAGACCAAATAGACGAAGGCTTAGACATCATCTCAAAAGCCATTTCTATTGCTGATGAGTATTGTAATTAGGTAATGTCATCCTGAACATTGAGCCTGTCGAAATGTGAAGTATGGG
This sequence comes from Bacteroidota bacterium, assembly GCA_003153315.1. Classification (GTDB taxonomy): domain Bacteria; phylum Bacteroidota; class Bacteroidia; order B-17B0; family Aurantibacillaceae; genus PALSA-968. Next base: position 4,199 of record PLYA01000012.1, on the reverse strand, counting down.
CGTTCCCTTTGATTACAAAGGTCGGGCTTTACGCTCCAAATCCTCGCCGATTTAGCTCATCGTTTTAGTTTTCTTTTAATTGCTTCGCAGAATGCTACGCATTTCGGCTGTGGGTTTTCCGCTTCAATCCCTAACGCAGCCTAAACCGCTTAAAAGTCTACTTGAAAGGGTTTAAAGCAGACTTGAACGAGCTACAATATCTGTAGAAAGGAATTCCCCATATGTGGAAAAAAGTTCCCCACTTGTGGAAAGAGATTCCCCATATGTGGAAAGTAGTTCCCCACTTGTGGAAAGTAGCTCCCCGCGTGTGGAAAATGGTTCCCCACGTGTGGAAAGTAATTCCCCGTGTGCGGAAAGAGATTCCCCACGTGTTGAAAGAGATTCCCCATGTGTGGAAAGTAGCTCCCCACGTGTGGAAAGAGATTCCCCATATGTGGAAAGTATAGAAGGAGTCCTTTGCCATTTGGCAAGGGATTTTTGTAGTTTTGTTTAATCCAATACTTAACTCAAAGCAGATAGAACAAAATGGCTAACCGATGGGGAATTCCAATTGAAGTAGAAACATTGGTAATAAATAGAGATAGAAAATGTGTTTATTGTGGTGTTACTTTTACAAAATCAAACGAATCAAGAAAATCGAAGCAAACTTGGGAGCACATAATTAACGATATTAGAATTAATGGACCGGAGAATATTGCTCTCTGCTGTTGCTCTTGTAATGCTAGTAAAGGGGCAAAGAAATTAGAAGATTGGTTAAAAAGTAAATATTGTCTTACGAAGGGAATAGCTTTTGGTATAATGGCACCTGTAGTAAAAAAGTATTTAGAAAATGAAAATTACAAATAAAACAAACCAAAGAGTAATGCAAGAACAAATAATAGACCATAGCGAGGGCATTATACACAACTCGGCGTTATACAGCGAAGACCTTGCACCTGTGCCCCTGTCTAAACGCAGTTGGGGTACCTGGAACTATGCCGCCTTGTGGATAAGCATGAGTCTGTGCATACCTACCTATATGCTGGCAAGCTCACTTATAGAAGGGGGTATGAACTGGTGGCAGGCCATACTAACCATATTTATTGGCAATACCGTGGTGCTTGTGCCTATGATATTAAATGGACATGCGGGTGCTAAATACGGCATTCCTTTTCCGGTACTGGCAAGGGCAAGCTTTGGTACCAAAGGAGCCAACATACCTGCTTTGTTGCGTGCTATTGTTGCCTGTGGCTGGTTTGGTATACAAACCTGGATTGGTGGCTACGCTATTTACCTGATGCTTAAAGTATGGGTGCCTTCGGTAGAGAACATTCCGCAACTATTTCCGGCATGGGTAGGTTTAAAAACAGCACCTGCCATTACTTTTCTTTTGTTCTGGTTGCTTAATATGTTTGTGGTTTATTTGGGTGTAGAGAGTATAAAGAAGCTATTAGTATTTAAAGCTTTCTTTCTTCCCGTTGCAGCATTGGCCTTGTTGTTTTGGGCAATATCTGCAGGCAACGGTTTAGGGCCTATACTGGCACAACCCTCTAAATTTAAAAGCAATGCCGATTTCTGGAACTACTTCTTTCCTGCACTTACAGGCATGGTAGGCTTTTGGGCAACCCTCTCTTTAAACATTCCTGATTTTACCCGTTATGCTAAAAGTCAGCGGGCACAAATAATGGGACAGACCGTTGCGCTGCCAACCTCCATGACTTTGTTCTCGTTTATTGGCGTGGTAGTAACATCAGCTACTTTTATTATTTACGGTGAAACTATTTGGGACCCACTGGTACTGGCAGGTAAGTTTGAAAGTAAATTGATTGTCAGTATTGCCATGATATCGGTTGCATTATCAACCTTAGCCACCAACATTGCCGCAAACATTGTTTCTCCGGCAAATGATTTTGCCAATTTATCTCCCGAGAGAATTAACTTTAAAACAGGAGGATACATAACGGGTATACTTGGCATTCTTATCTTCCCCTGGAAACTGATTGCCGACCCTAATGGGTATATCTTCACTTGGTTAATAGCCTACTCAAGCCTGTTAGGCCCTATTGGTGGAATTATGATTGTTGATTATTTCTTTATCCGCAAACAAAGATTAGTAGTAAAGGATATGTATGATTCCAATGGAATGTACAGCTACAAAAAAGGGTTTAATTACTACGCCATTATTGCTTTAGTAATTGGTATACTTCCTAACGTACCCGGTTTTTTAACTACCATAAAAGCTATACCACAGGATGCGGTTTGGCCTTGGCTTTCGGGCTTGTATCATTACGCCTGGTTTGTAGGCTTCTTTGTTTCGGGTATTGTTTATTTAGTGCTTATGAAACCTAAACAGCATCAATAACCTATAGTGCCCGAAACCACATGCGTTCCGGCAGAACCTGTGCAGGATAGGTTGTTAAAAACAACCTCATAGCTATGTGTTGAAACGGTACTGATAGAAACGGTACCTGATGTGGGAGTTGCTGTATAATTACCGGCTAGGGTTAAAATAAAATTACATCTAAGCCCGATACCTGTGTTAGGGTTTGTGGTAACAATAGAATACGTGCCGCTTGTAGGGGTGGTTGTGTGAGGGAAGGTAACCGTTATTTGAGGGTAACCACTGTTGTCAATAGCATTAACTATAAAAGTTGACGCTGAGTTATTTGGCGAACCCGCCGAGTTAGGATAGTTAGCAGGAATACCATCTACAGAAAAATTTGTGTTAGCATTTGTTTGTATAGTTTGCTTAGTTGGCGGAGGAGTAGAGGTGCTTTTTTTTGCACAGGAATAAATACCTGTTAAAACAGAACTTGTAATGATAATTTTAAATAATGTGCGCATGTTACTATTTGGGAATACAAATTTAAACTATATGTATTTGATAGAAGTAAAAAAGGATTTTTTAACTTAATACTTAATAGTACCCGAAACGGTGTAGGTAGTTGTATTAGTACCTGTGCCGGTGCAAAGAATGTTGCTAAAAGAAGCTGTATTATTGGGTGTTGCAGTTGCACTAATGTTAACTATACCTGAAGATGCAGTTGACGTTATTGTAGGTGTAATAGTTGATGAAGTTGCTGTTATTAGCGAAAAACTGCAATAAAAGGGTGAAGTAGGTGTATGAACAATAGTATAAGGACCTGATATGGGAGGCATATTACCCGAAAATGTAAGCTGTAATTGTGGGTAACTGTATGTGGCATCTGTAGCGCCTACAATAAAATTACCTCCAAGCGTATAAGAACTTGGAATAGGGGTATTGGCAGCAACTCCATTAACAGAGAAATTGGTAATGGTTGGTTGCGGATTTGAACCTGAAGTGCTGGATGAAGAACTTGTGCCGCTATCTTTTTTACTGCAGGAGTAAATACATAACAGCATGCAAAGTATGATTACGAATTTTGATACTATTCTCAATTTATACCGGTTTAGAATCAGAGAAAGAAACAATCGGTACAAAATTAAACTAAATATTATCTTTAGCTTCTAAAACATACAAACTCAAATGAACTTTAACTTTACTAAAACACCTATTGGTATATTCAGGTTGGTTGGTATTATAGAAGGTATTTCTTATTTATCGTTGTTGCTCATCGGTATGCCGTTGAAATATATGGCAGGTATTCCGCAGACTGTAAAACTAATGGGATGGATACATGGCCTGCTTTTTATAGCTTATGTAATTGCACTTATAAGAGTAAGTATGGCAAACAAATGGAGCATTATGAAAATAGCAATAGCTTTTATTACTTCTTTGTTACCAGCAGGAACTTTTATTTTAGATAAAAAACTTAAACAGGAAGAGCAAACTACTACTTAAATTAAGCAGAAATTTGTAAAATTTAAGATGTGTGTGCTATATAAAACACTGATGTAAGCATTATTACAATATATATTGCCACAACAAAAGCAACCACATTAGCAGTCATTTCATTTTCTTTTGAGTTTGCCATAATTATTTAATTTATTGACAANNAAGTTTAGCGCGTATTCTGTTTTTAACTACTGATTTACATCAGTTTTAGAATATGACTTTTGTCATAAAGAAGACAGAATGGGTGCAAGTTTAACCTACAGGTCTATTTTTTAGGCAAAACTTCCGGTAATTGTGTAGTATCTTTAAGAATTGCTGTACTTTGTAATATCTGAACAATAGAAGTTGTTGCTTTCGTAAGTGTATCAGGTATAGTATATCTTGAGTTTACATACCCTGTCTT
>PLYA01000045.1 GCA_003153315.1 Bacteroidota bacterium | reverse complement strand
TCACCAATTAGAGAATCTAGAAAATTATAGAGTTGTTAATGATTTCTTAAAAAAGAATAATTGGTTATTTATATCTCCAATATTCTTTCAAGGAGGTCATCTTAGTTATCTATTGGAATTAAGTAAAGAGCAAAAAAATCAAAAAGAGAGCATTAGAAACCTTATTTCTTCAAGATTCTATCATTTAAATTGGACTGCTTCATTTATTGAGGGTTACTGCATAAGATGTAATCATATAAAGGCATATTTAAATTCTATTGAACATAGCTTAATCTTAACTTTTCAAAAGGATTATGAAGGAAGTATCAAAACATTAATCCCTATAATTGAAGGAATTCTCACAAAGTATCTTACTGTTGATAGAAGTACTACTAGTAGAATTTCATTTAAAGATTTAATCGAAAGTTTTAATAACCTCAAATCTGATTTAATATCAAACTATTCATCTTTGGTTTCGAATTATACTGATGAAAATAATATAAGAATAGAGTTTAGTACTAAACAAGCAGAAGAACTTATACAACTTCAAACAAGATATTATGAAACTTGGTTTTCATTTATTCATGAGTTTATTGAAAAATCATTTTACTTGAATACAAAAGATATTAATGATATTACTGATAAAGTGAATAGACATATATCTATGCATGGTTTAGAGTCAGATATGATTTACAACTTTGAAAACTATATAAAAATATATTTCGTTCTCCAATTTTTAACTTGGGCGTTCTTACAGAAAGAAAACAAAAGCCCATTAAATGAGATTAATCCTAATCGCTTTTTAGAAAAAGCAATTTCATACAAAAGAATAATTGAGTTATCTGAAAAGCTTATTTATGAGAAACACTTATTATATAAAGGTCATAAAGGTTATGATTCAGAATTATTGAGAGAGAAGTTTAATATTACTATTGACAATTTGTCGCCCAAAAAGGAAATGGTAATGTATAAATTACTAAAGAATATTAAGGAATCTAGATGGAGAAAAGGATTGAGTTGAAAAAAAATACCTCCGCTTGCGGCAGAGAAACACCCACATTATTTAACAAATCCCTTATTTTTTATTTTGATTTGCTACATTTGTTGCTCTTAAAGATACTTGTATGAAGACCTGGAGCAAAGCCGAAATATTAGACGTTTATAACAAACCTTTACTTGAATTAGTGTACGAAGCCGCTACGGTGCATCGTCAATATCACAAGGCGGGCGAGGTGCAGATAAGCTCGTTGCTATCTATTAAAACGGGGGGTTGTAGTGAGGATTGCGCGTATTGTCCGCAAGCGGCGCGTTACCATACGGATATAAAAGTGCATAAACTGATGAGTATGGAGGAGGTTGATACGGCTTCGACAAGGGCGAAGGCTGCGGGTGCGTCTCGCATGTGTTTGGGTGCTGCATGGCGCGAAGTGCGTGATAACAAAGATTTTGATAAGGTGCTGGAGATGGTGAAGACCATTAACAGCAAAGAGATGGAAGTGTGCTGCACGCTGGGTATGCTTACAGAAGAACAGGCCAAGAAGCTGGCTGATGCCGGGTTGTATGCCTATAACCACAATATTGATACGTCGGAAGAGTTTTACGGGGATGTGATTACTACCCGCACCTATGAGGACAGATTGAATACCATTAAGAATGTGCGCAAGGCGGGTATGACTGTATGTTCGGGCGGGATTATTGGAATGGGAGAAAGTGTGGAAGATAGAATAGGGATGTTGTTTACGCTGACTAATTTAACCCCTCAACCCGAATCGGTGCCTATTAATGGTTTGGTGCCTGTGGAGGGTACTCCGCTGGAGAACCAGGAACAAGTGCCCGTGTGGGATATGGTACGCATGATTGCCACTACGCGCATTGTGATGCCGCATACGTCGGTTCGTTTATCGGCAGGAAGGCTGAGCATGAGCATGGAAGCGCAGGCGCTTTGCTTTATGGCGGGTGCAAGTTCTATTTTTGCGGGAGATAAATTATTGACTACGCCAAATCCTGCCTTTAATGAGGATATGGATATGTTCAACATACTGGGCCTAAGGCCTAAGGCTGCATTTTCTGAAAAGAAAGTAATGGCTTAATACCCGGAGATGAACCGGTTTCCTAAAAAACTTTTATCCTTATTAGATAAAAGAAAAGCTGAGCATAATTTTCGTGCACTTTCTTTACCTAACAATAATCTTATTGATTTTAGTAGCAATGATTATTTAGGTTTTGCTAAGAGTGCTGAACTAAAGGAAGTAAAGGATGTTATTGTAAAAGAGTATCAGATTAATCAGCAGGGTTCTACGGGGTCGAGGTTAATTACCGGCAATAGTGTTATTCATACAGATTGTGAGAAAGAGGTTGCCGCATTTCATCATGCAGAGAAAGCTTTGTTGTTTAATTCGGGCTATGATGCCAATGTGGGTTTGCTTTCCTCAGTTCCACAAAGAGGTGATGTTGTGTTGTATGATGAGTTGTGCCATGCCTCTATTATAGATGGTATTCGCCTGAGCTTTGCCAATACGTATAAGTTTAGGCACAATGATTTGGTTCACTTGGAAGAACTGCTTGCTAAGCAAAAGGATGCTGAAACGGTTTATGTGGTTACCGAATCTGTTTTCTCTATGGATGGAGATTGTGCTTTACTGAAAGAAATTACTGATTTATGTAAACAATACAATGCCCATTTAATAGTTGATGAAGCCCATGCCATAGGGGTTTACGGAGAGCAGGGCAGGGGTTTGTGCAATCAATTAGGAATAGAGCAAGATTGTTTTGCCCGGGTTTATACCTATGGTAAAGCTATGGGGGCGCATGGTGCGTGTGTTGTGGGCAGTACTGATTTGTATGATTACTTAGTAAACTTTGCCCGTTCGCTTATTTACACAACGGCTTTGCCTGCATCGAGTGTTGCTTTGGTAATGGCTTCGTACAAGTTACTTCAAAATACTAAACAAATACAAGTACTAAAAGAGAACATTAGTTTATTTAATGAACTTACCCTTCCTATTGAAGATAAGATAAACAGTACAAGTGCCATTCATTGCTTTGTGATTAAAGGAAATGAAAACGTTATACAGGCATCAAAAGGACTTATTAGTAAAGACCTTGATGTAAGAGCTATTAAAAGTCCAACGGTTAAAGAAGGAAGCGAGCGCTTGAGGATTTGTCTACATAGTACAAATACAAAACAAGAACTTACGCAATTAGCAGAAGCTTTATTAAAGATTTAATTCTAAGCTACTTTACTCCAGTTGATGTTTGTTTTATTCTGGCGTACTAACTGATGGTTTAATAATTTATGCTGAGGTTGTTGAAGTTCAGGGTCGGCAGCTAAAATATCACTGGCTACTTGCCTTGCCAGTTGCAGTATTTGTTGGTCTTTGGCAAGGTCTGCAATTTTAAGATTAAGAATACCGCTTTGTTGCGTACCCTCAATATCTCCGGGGCCACGTAATTGCAAATCAACTTCGGCTACTTCAAAACCATCATTTGTTCTGCACATAGTTTGCATACGTACCTTAGCATCCTGAGACAGTTTATAAGAAGTCATCAGTATGCAATAGCTTTGGTCGGCTCCCCGCCCAACTCTGCCACGCAACTGGTGTAATTGAGATAAGCCAAAACGCTCGGCATTTTCAATGACCATTACAGAGGCATTTGGAACATTTACACCCACTTCAATTACTGTGGTGGCAATCATAATATGCGTTTGATTCTTTACGAAGCGCTGCATCTCAAAATCTTTAGCATCGCTTTCCATTCTGCCATGCAAGATACTGATGCGGTATTCAGGCAAAGGAAATTGTTCCGACAAAGAATCATAGCCTTCCATTAAATTTTTTAAATCCAACTTCTCTGATTCTTCAATTAAAGGATACACCACATACACCTGTCTGCCCAGTTTAATCTGTTCTTTCATAAAACCATATAAGCGCAAGCGCTTGGCATCGCTATAATGCAGGGTTTGTATGGGCTTCCGCCCGGGAGGTAATTCATCAATAACCGAAGTATCTAAGTCTCCGTATAAAGTCATGGCAAGTGTGCGTGGTATAGGCGTAGCACTCATAACCAAAACATGCGGAGGGTTCACATTTTTATTATGTAATCTGGCTCGTTGCGCCACACCAAAACGATGTTGTTCATCAATCACTACAAAGCCAAGGTTCTTAAATTGGACAGGGTCTTCTAATAGAGCATGTGTACCAATGATTATTTGTAACGTTCCGTCAGCTAATTGTTTCAGTATTTCTTTTCTTGCTTTTGATTTTACGGAACCTGTAAGCAAAGCGCATATAATACCCAAAGGTTTTACCAGTTCGCTGATGATAATAAAGTGTTGCTGCGCCAATATCTCGGTAGGTGCCATCAAACATGCCTGGAAGTTATTATCCAATGCCATTAGCATGCACATTAAAGACACAATGGTTTTTCCGCTTCCCACATCGCCCTGTAGCAATCGGTTCATTTGTTTGCCTGTGCGTACATCGTTGCGAATTTCTTTTATAACCCGCTTTTGCGCATTGGTCAATTCAAAGGGAAGGTGTTCGTTAAAGAAGGTATTAAAATAATACCCCAGTTTTTCGAACACAAAACTCTGCATACTTTGTTTGCGGAAATGCTTGCTCTTTAATAGTCTTAACTGAATGTAAAAAAGCTCTTCAAACTTTAAACGATACTCGGCCTGCTTTAGCAGATGCACATTTTCAGGAAAGTGAATTTGTTTATACGCTTGCTCTTTGCCAATAAGCTTGTATTGTTGGATTATGTTTTCGGGAAGGGTTTCTTCTACCTTGTTTGTAAGCTGAGGCACCAAAACTTCCTGCAACTTTAATATACCTTTGCTATCTAAACCCCTGCTCCTTAGTTTTTCCGTACTGGGGTAAACAGGCATTAAAACAGAATTCAGTTTAATGCTGTCATCATTGGCTAAATCCACATCAGGGTGCGGAATGTTGTATTTACCTCTAAACTCACTGGGTTTGCCAAGAACAATATACTCGGTATCGGGTTTAAATTTACCTTCCAGCCATTTAGCGCCTTGAAACCAAACCAGTTCAATAACACCCGTATCATCTTTTAAGTACGCCACAAAACGCCTGCTTTGTTTTTCGCCCAGCAATTCTGTTTTTACAATCTTACCTTTTAGTTGCACATAAGGCAATTCCTCGTTTATCTCTTTTATTTTATAAAATTTACTACGGTCTATATACCGGAAAGGATACAGACTCAGCAAATCGTAATAGGTAAAAATCTGCAATTCTTTTTTAAGCATATCGCCGCGCTGTGGGCCAATGCCTTTCAAATATTCAATAGGAGTATCTAAGAAGTTGCTCATTCGTAAACGTTCCAAATTTAGTTATTAACTGGCAAACTAATTTGGGCGTTCCGTTTATTACAACGGTGGGTTTTTAAGCGCTGTATGGCAGCTTGCCGCAATACAATAACACATAGGATGATAATTTTAATTTAATTCATATATAATTTCATCTTTTTGAAGAAGGTCATATTCGAGTCAAAAAGCAGTGTATTCTTCTTTTATTGGTTCAGTTATAGGAAATGACCCAATAGTTAATGGTCTAAATTATTTGATTGTTTCCATCAGTAACCCATAATTTTAAGTTCTTTAAATTGCATGAGAAAGATTTAATTATAATCATGTTATTTTCTACAATAATAAAACCTAAAGCGGCTTTTTTGAGAGCGGCTTTAGGTTAAGGAATATATATAATGAGGTCAGTCTTATCTCACCAACGTAAGCGGTCCGTTGCGTTTATATTCTGTACCATCTGCACCCGTAGCCTGTAGGATATAGAAGTAGGTTCCGTCAGGAGCGTTACCTCCGTTTGGTGCTTTCCCATCCCATGCCTGGTTAGGTGCTTTAAGGGTATATAACAACTCTCCCCATCGGTTATAAATATCACAGTTTAGCGAGCTGATGCCCGAGTTTTTTATAAAGAACTCATCATTTATAGCATCTCCGTTTGGCGAGAAGATGTTTGGTATAATCAATACTTCGGTAACATCTACCGTAATAGTGTGCCGTGCCGTATCAGTACAAATACCATTGCTTGCTACCAGTATAACTGTGTAAGTACCGGCTGCTGTGTAGGTATAAGCAGTGTTTATTTGATTAGACGTATCTGTGTTCAGCCCAAAGTTCCAGTTGTAGTTAGTAGCTCCTGAAGAAGTGTTGCTAAAAGTAACGGCCAAAGGTGCAAAACCTGTAGTGGTGCTGGGTACAAAGCCTGCCGTTACAAGCGTAGAGCTTCCTACCACAAAACCTGTTCCGCTGCTGGTATCTTTGCAGGTGTGAGCATCTATTACTATCAAACTATACGTGCCTGCCCCAACACCTGTAAGGTTTTGTGAAGTACCTACAATAGCACCGCTTGCATTAACCCACTGATAGGTATATGAAGGAGTACCCGTACCATTTTGTACAAATAAGCCTGAAACACTTCCATTGTTAAAGCCACAAGTAGTACCGCTAACCGTTGCCGTACCTGCTATAACTGGGTTTGGATAAATAGTAAGCGTAACCGATGTAGTGGCTGAGCTTTTGCAACCTGCCGCCGATGTATCGCTTATGTAATAGGTGTATGTGCCTGTTGTTAGATTAGTTGGTGTGTAAGAGTTGCCTGTGTTGATAACAGGAGGCGTTAAAGCTGCATTGTTGTACCATACTATAGTACCTGCACCTGTAATAGCAATATGAATAGGAGATACCGGGCTACCTAAACAAGCTGTAACCGAAGAACCGCTAGTAACGGTTGGTGTGCTTGGTATTGCGTTTATGGTAATAGTTACCGTTTGAGCAGATGCAGCACTGATACATCCCATAGCCGAGCTATCGTATGGTACATAAGTATATGTTCCGGGAATGGAAGATATATTGGGTGTAAACGGGTTTTGGTTTGATTGAAATACTCCACCTGAATACCATATTACCGTATCGCCAACAGGTGTTGTAGTAGCTGTTAAAGGTGTTATAGCAGCGCCCTGACAATAGGAAGTATTTGTACCGCTTAGGGTTGGTGCATTAGGTGTTGGGTTTATAGTAATCGATGCAGTAGTCGTTCCCACGCTCTTACATCCTGCTGCCGATGAATCTAACAGGTAGTAGGTTGTGGTACCTATTGGTAATCCGGTTGGTGTGTATATATTTCCGGTATTTATTATGGTTGTTAAACCTGCATTGCTATACCAAACAATGGTACTAGGTCCTATGGCAGTAATAGCACCTACAGGCATTGCCTGACAATATACATTATTGCCCGCACCAATAGTAATAGTTGGTGTTGGTGGTATTGGGTTAATGGTAATAACCACAGGTGTAGAATCACTTGTACAAACACTATTGCTGGCTGTTACATAAAGAGTACTAGTAACTGTAACACCACTTGGTGTAAAAGGGCTTCCGATTCCTATTTGCGTGGTTAATGTAGGGTCTGAATACCAGGTAAAAGTACCCGTGCCGGTAACCGTTATTGGATTAATAGTTGCACCCTGACAATAATTAGTACTATTAGTTGTTGTTGAAACTATTAGTGCTGCCGGTACACTATCTACATTTATCACTATAGTAGTATCGTGCATGCAACCTGTTAAAGTATTGGTCACCATTACGCCAAATGTTCCTCCGGTTGTTGCAGTGTAAGTTGATGCCGTTGCTCCGCCAATAACTACACCAGCCAAATTCCATTGATAACTAAAAGTGGCTCCGGTGGGTGTTGCATTTAAAACAGTTGAAGTGCCTTTGCAGAAATGATTGTTTCCGATTATAACAGGATGCGGCAGTGCATTTACCGTAAAGCTAAAATTGGTATCGTTTAAGCAGGCATTGCTATCGGCTACTGCTAATCCTACAGTATAAGTTCCTGCGGGATTAACATTGTTTATAGTGTAGGTTGTTCCGGTTTGTGTTCCAGATGACGTTGTCCAGCTATAGGTCATGTGTGGTTGCGGAGATATTACACTTAAATGAATGGTATCTCCGGCACAGGTATTTACTGGATTACCTGCCACAGAAGGATTTGCAGGCGCATTAGCCGTAGGTAATGAAATTGTTTTTTGAGAGATGCAACCATTTGCGTCCTTTACTTCCACTACATAATTACCGGCAGGTATATTGCAGTTTTGAGAGTTAGCAGACCATGTTGCGCCATTATCCCAAGAGTATTGATAAGTTCCAGGAGCTTGCCCTGCCACATTACTGATACAGCCATTTGCCAATCCTCCGCATCCGCCGGGTGTTAAAGAATCAGTTGCATTTATTACAGGCAGTGGGTTAATTGTAACAATATATACAGGAGGGTTTGTAGTATCAGATTTGCAACCCGTGGTTGTATCTATTGCAATAGCCGTTATAGTACCTGTTTGTTGAGTAATTACAATAGGTGCTGTGTACGATGCGATAGTAGTAGTTCCTGTTGCTGCTATATCAATGTTTGTATTGGTATTACTCCAGTTAAATGTTGTGCCTATTGACGAGGTGAATGTAATGGCATTAACGGTAGTGCCTGCACAAACAGTCTGACTATTACCTCCTCCACCCGAAACGATAGATATGGTTGGTGTAGGGTTTACCGTTATTTTAAGCGAATCTTTTTTGGCACATCCGTTAGCTCCTGTAGCCATCATAATATATTCTGTTGTAATCGTTGGCGAGGCAATTACCGGAATACCATTAGGGGTATTCAAACTTCCTGCCGGTGACCAAGTATAAGATACGGCTGCTCCGATTGCAGTTAGCGTGGAGCTACCACCTATACAAATGTTATAAGGAGAGGCATGAGCAGTTACATCCGGTGGTAAATTAACAGTAACCGTTACTGTAGCCGCTGTGCTTCCGCAACCGGCTAATGTCCCGGTAATATTATAAACAGTAGTGGTGGTTGGAGTTGCTATTACCGTAGCTGAAGTAGTACTATTAAGTGCCGTAGCTGGTGTCCATGAATAAGTAGTAGCACCCGAAACAATAAGTGTGGCGCTATTCCCAAGACAAATGGTGTCCATCGAAGAAGGACTTATACTTAATGTTGGTGTGGGGGTTACGTTTACTGTTATGGAAGAATTATTTGTACAACCATTATTATCTGTAGCATTTACGGTATAGTTGGTAGTAGCCGTTGGTGTTGCTACCACAGGCGATCCGGTAGAGGCACTTAAACTTCCTGAAGGGCTCCATGTATAAGTAGTAGCACCTGTTGCAATTAAGGTACTTGAGTTTCCTGTACAAATGGTTGATGCGGATGCTGTTACCGATAAAGTAGGTAAAGGGTTTGTGTTTACCGTAATGGTTTGATTATTCTTACAACCATTATTATCTGTAGCATTAACCGTGTAAATAGTAGTGCTTGTTGGCGTAGCTATAACAGGTGTTCCGGTAGAACTACTTAAACTTCCAGAAGGACTCCAAGTATAGGTAGTAGCACCTGTTGCTGTAAGAGTTGAAGTAGTACCTGCACAAACTGTTGATGAAGATGATGTTAGAGTTAAGGTTGGTAAAGGATTAACATTTACGACAACTGTTTGACTATTGGTACAACCACTTGCACTTGTAGAATTTACGGTATAATTAGTAGTTACAGTAGGTGTAGCTGTTACAACCGACCCGGTAGTTGCACTTAACCCTGTAGATGGACTCCATGTATAGGTACTCGCACCCGAAGCTGTTAAGGTCGTTGTACTTCCCACACAAATGGTTGGTGAAGATGCTGTTAATGTAAGTGTTGGTATAGGAGCTATTGTTATGGCAACTGTGTTATTATTTGTACAACCATTATTATCCATAGCATTCACAGTATAAATAGTAGTGGTAGTAGGTGTTGCTGTTACTACTGTTCCGGTAGAAGCACTAAGGGTGGCTGCATTATTCCAAGTATACGTATTGGCACCGGAAGCAGTTATAGTTGTAGTGCTACTTGAACCGCATAAAGTTGATGAAGTGGGCGTTAATGTTATAGTAGGTTTAGGGTTTACAACTACCGTGATTGTTTTTGTATTGCTGCATCCTCCTAAAGTACCTGTTACGGTATACGTAGTAGTTACCGTTGGAGATGCTGTTGGCGCAGCACAACCCGTACAACTTAATCCGGTTGTCGGTAACCATGAATAACTGCTTGCCCCGCTACTTGCTGTTATAATAGTAGACCCCCCTGCGCATATCGTATTGGTTGGAGCAACCGCAATTGATATATTTGGACCTGCGCCTGTATATTCAGCAATGAAGTTTAAACCTGTAGGCGGCGGTTCAAATTGACCACCTGCATATAAAATACCATTAGATACGGTTAAACAAAAAATATCACTTTCAACTCCCCCTCCACAATTTGTAGATAAAGCAGACCAAGCAGAGCCATTCCATTGGGCAACAAATAAATCCGTATTAGCCCCTCCAACCGTACCTGCTTTCATAAAATCGCCACCGGCAATTACGTTTCCACCATACATAGTTAAGGCATACACATTGGCTTGGTCTCCAAACGTATTATCGGTTGGAGTAATACCTGCACCAGGCCATGTCATACCTGCACCCATGGTACTCCATGTTAATGAAGTTGTATTCCATGCGGCAATATTATTACAACCAACAGCATTGTTTACTTTATTAAAATCCCCACCTACATAAACTGTAGTTCCATCGTTGGTTAAAGCCATCACGGGTGCATCATAAATCGGTGAGGCTACATTTGCAGGATTAACAACTGTAGTATTAGAAACACCAATTTGTCCACCACCCGTTAAGGTAGACCATGCAGCACCATTCCATGCAGCTATGCTATTTGCAGCTGCACCATTTGCATTTACAAACTTTCCGCCCACATATAATTTATTATTACAATAGGTTAACGCATAAGCACCCGCTACAGTACCCGGAGCAGAGCCACCCGGAAGAGTTGTAACACCG
The DNA here is from genome assembly GCA_003153315.1 of Bacteroidota bacterium. GTDB lineage: Bacteria > Bacteroidota > Bacteroidia > B-17B0 > Aurantibacillaceae > PALSA-968. The sequence continues at coordinate 62,954 of PLYA01000045.1, read as the reverse complement.
CCAGCTAATGCCGACCAGGTTGCTGTACCAATGTTATAGGCTGCCACATTATTTGCTCCTACTCCACTTATGGATGTAAACTCTCCTGCTGCATATAAGATACCGGCATTAACGATTAGCGCATAAACGGTTGCGTTAGAACCTGCAGCACCTGTACCAACAGTACTCCAAGTGTTAGTAGCCGTGTTCCAGCAGGCTATGTTATTAAAACCTGCAACACCTCCGGCAGTAGTAAAACTACCGCCCACATATACTTTAGTTCCGCTAACGGCTATGGCATATATATATCCGTTTACATAGCAATTGGCATTCAGGTTTGCCACTGTAGTTCCGTTCCAATAGGAAATATAATTATTTCCAGGTGTTACATTTACATCAGTTATTCCAAAATAAATACCCGTATTGGTTACATCAGGAGACATAGCATAAACCATATCATTTGCGCCGCAATTAGGACACACACCCAACTGAGACCATTGTGCAATAGCACGTGGCATAAAAAACACTTGCACTAATGCACAAATAATAAATATTCTCTTTAATGAAGATATTGAGTTTGTTATTTTGAAGGAGTATATTTTATCCATGCTTTCTTTATTAGTTAAATTAATAGATTCAAAAAATTAATTTTTAATTATCTTACTTGTATGACTATAACCAAGTTGGTCTATAGAAACTTTTAAATAGTAAATACCATTCGATAACGAGTTTAGTGTTGTATTAATAGTTTGATTCCCTGCAGAAATATTTTGCGATTCATTGCTCACCAATCTCCCAGTAATATCTATAATTTGTATATTTCCCTTTGTACTTATAGGAGAATAAAAATCAAAACTGATATTATCAGTAGCCGGATTAGGGCGAATATTACTGAACACTACTCCTTCTGATAAAAAATTCAGAGGTATAATATTGGAATATTTGTAGCTCCCGCTATAATCTGTTTGCTTCAAACGGTAATAATTTATTCCTATAGCAGGTTCTTCGTCAAAGGCACTATAATTTAATAAAGTATTGATGTTATCTCCCCCTTTTACCGTTGCAATGGCGGTGAAATTCTTTCCATCAAGTGATCTCTCAACAGTAAAATAATTATTATTGGTTTCGCTTGCTGTGGTCCATTCCAATTTGGTTTTAGTATTTAGTTGTTGGGCCGTATATTTTGTTAACTCGATAGGTAATACTATAGTAGGCGTGGTTCCATTATCAATAGCCCAAAAAGCTAATTTACCTGGTACCGCATTTAAATAAAACCTAATCCAAGTTGTACCATTAACACTTGTATTAATAACAACTGATTGAGTTGTATTATTAAGAGGTGCAGTTGCAGCAGATGTTACAGGATAACTGGCACTCCATTGGTCCGTCCAGTTAATTAAATCATTCGAACTTTGTAGTTTTAATGTTACCGTATTTGAACCGGAAACCCCATTATCACCATTAATTTGTAGAGAATGTAGCCAAGAAAATGTTATAAAGCTCTCGCCCATAGTATTAATTGGGAAAGATGTTACAGTTGCCACTTTTGTAACTCCTGTACCATAAATCTCATACTGATTCCCGTAAAATAATAATTCATTACCGCTGCCGCCAGCTAAATTAGTGCCATAAGCAAAGCCGTAAGCAACATTATTTATAGCCCAATCTCCCTCTGCACCCGTTCCATGTGCCATCCAATTAGTACAAGCTGTAGTTACGTTAGATACAGACCAATCTTCTGTCAGACTTGTTACCACGGGTGTAATAACACCACAGGTATAATAAGTTAATACTAAGTTTCCTGCATTTGAAAAATTTGAATTAGGATACTTATTTGCAGCAATATAATAGGTTTGAGTGGCAGGGCATACAAATGTCATACTTGATTTTTTGCCACAGGCATCATCATTTGCAGCTACTAGATTACCTGAAGGAGTTGCGCCATCATATATACTTAAAACAGAATTATTAGTATTAGCACTAGAACATAGACCAAAATAATAAGTAGTACCTGCAGTACCTACAAAACTCCAATAAGGCACATTACCATTAGGGTTAAATCCTGCGGTTGTTTGTGAAGTAATGGTTGGTGTTATTGCTCCTTCGGATAGGCTACCAGCGATACACCATTGACTCTTTGCTGTTTGAGTAATAAATACCAAAACAAGAAGAATCATAATTACCTTACACGAAAACAAATTATTGGTGCTACCTGCCATTCTTTATTTTAATCTGAAAGTGCTTTTTACTTAAGTAAGATTTAACAATAACTTAACATAAAAACAACATATCAAAATTAAAGAAATAGAAAATCAATCGAAATAGAGTGATTTACTCATTTCCATAAGGTCATTACCCTATTGGTAATTTAAGGAGAAAAAAGTGGGTTATTCTATAATATTATTCTGAATGGCATACCGTATAATGCCGGCTATATTATGAACGTCTAGTTTTTTCATAATATTGGTACGGTGGTTATCAACCGTACGCGCACTTATAAATAGTTTTTTACTTATTTCAGTGTTAGACAAGCCCTGTGCAATGCATCTTAGTATTTCAATCTCTCGGGTAGATAAGGGGGTAATAGGTGTAATTTTATTTTGTTTAGAAAGGATGTCCTTATACTCAGGCTTGGCAATGGATAGGGCAATATCTGCACCCAGGTATTGTTTGCCGTCTCCTACCTGTCTGATAGCTTTATATAGCTCTTCTTTTCCTACCGATTTTAGCAGGTAACCCGATACGCCCGCACCAAGCATTTTATTAATTAACGATTTCTCGTTAAACATCGTAAGGGTAATAATCTTTACTCTAGGATATTGCTTCACTATTTCGCCAGTGGTTTCAAAACCATTCATCACAGGCATATCTACATCCATCAAAACAACATCTACCTGCTGCCGCGCAAGTTTATCTAAAGCTTCTTTGCCGTTCAACGCTTCGGTAATAACTACGATGTCTGCATACTCTTCTAACGAAGATTTAATTCCATCAATCACAATTTGATGGTCATCTACTATCATTAGTTTTATTTTTTGCATAGCTTCTTATACAGATATTTTAATAGTTGTTATAGTTCCTTTTATTGGCGATGGTTCATATAAAACAGTTCCATTCAATGCCTCAGCACGTATTGCAATATTAAGCAATCCCATGCCGGTATTGCCTGTTTTTGGAATATGTGCTTTAGCTGTTTGAATATCAAAATTAAATTTTATTCCGTTATCTTCAATTATTACAAGTAATTGTTTACCAACTAAGTGTAAATGAACATTAATTTCGGTAGCCTTTGCATGCTTTAAAATATTACTCAGTATTTCCTGAAATATTCTAAAAACGCCAATCTCAATATGTTCATCAAACTTTTTGTCAGTAGAAAAGGTTTCAAAATTGTAATTTATCCCATTACTTTTTAAAGCCTTATCCAATAAGTCATTAATAGCTCCGCTAATTCCGGTTTCGCTTAATGTGCGGGGCATCATTTTAAGGGCAATGTTGCGCAATTCAATATTAGCTTCATCGGTTATTTTTATAGATTCTTTAATATCTGCTTTTTCTAAATTCATTTTTAAAATAAATAGTAGCTGACCTACGCTATCATGCAAATCTTTAGCAATACGCTTTCTATCTTCTTCCTGTGCATCTATAATGGCTTTTATGCGCATTTTTTGTTCGTCTAACAACATTTTATTAAGCTCTGCTTTTTGTTTGTTACGATACCGATTGTAAAAAAGGTAGCTTATTAAAAGCACAATAATAATTACGGATATAGACACAATTATCACCGTTAGTAATTTGAAATTTTGCTGATTAATTTGTTCCTTTTGTGCTGCTATTTCCTTTTCTTTTTTTTCTGTTTCGTATTTGGCTTGCATCTCAGTTGTCTGAGTTACCATGTTTGTATTAAATATAGAATCTTTATAGAGTGTATATTGCCTGAAGTTTTCAAAGGCATTTTTATAATCATTCATGCCTTCATAAGCACGTGAAAGATTATAATAGGTATCTTTTATATGATTTTTATTGCCTGTTTCTTTTAACAAACTCATAGCATCTTTCAGGTAATTAATACTTGCTGTGTATTGCCTTTGTTCGGTAAGTATGGCGCCCATATCACTCAATAGTTCGCCCAACCATATCTTATTGTTTGATGTTTTCAGTATTACATAAGACCTTTCTAAAACCTGCCTGGCTTTATTGTATTCTTTTGCTTTTCGGTACGTTGCACCCAAATCGTTCAAAGAAGCTGCTACACCTATACTGTCTCCCGTTTCTGTAGCTATAACAAGGGCTTTTTCATGAAAAGCCAGTGCAGAATCATCCTTATCTAACTGCATATAGGTGTTGCCTATATTATTTAAAGCCACAATTATTTTATCTTTTCGTTGAAGAGCCTGCACAACATCGAGTACTTTTTTATAATACTCTAAGGCTTTGATATAATTTTTCTCGACAGTTAATACTCCGCCAATGCCATCGCAGGAAGCAGCAATAGAATATTTATCTGGCTTCTGGTTTTTGTCTCCCAATTCTTCCTGTATTTTTAAAGCAGTAAAATAATTCTCTAAGGCTTTATCATAATTTCCCTGACTATAATAGGTACTCCCAATATTGTTATAAGCATTGGTAATAAATTTCTTATCGCCTATTTCTTCATAAACCTTTAATGAAGAAAAATGATTTTTAAGAGCCAGAGTATAATTACCTTGGTTCCAATAAATCAATCCTAAGTTGTTATAGGAAGTAGCTATATCTTGTTTGTTACCAAGTTCTAATCTTAATTTTAAAGCGATAGAAAAATTTTCTAATGCTTTTTCTAAGCTACGTTGGTTATAATAAGTAATACCAATATTGTTGTAGGAAGAGGCAACGCCCTTTTTGTAATTTATCTGTTTGGCTAAAGTTAAAGCGCTGTTTCCGCACTGCAAGGCAGTATTGAAATTGCGAATACCTTGATACTCTCTGCAAAGTGCATTTAAATGAATTACTTTATTGGTATCTGCTTTATCGGCAAGCAATAAGTTTTTTAAACTATCAACCGAATCAATACTAAATGTCGAAAAGGAAAATGCGCACAAAAGAACGGAGGCTATATAAGCTATCTTTCTGGCAGGTATTTTTAGCAACATGGGTAAAATCTAAAAATAAATATCGTTAATATTATTCATTTTATATAATAAGTCCTAAAGAAAATTAATCTTCCTTCATACTCCAAACCAAAAAAAACCGGACACGTACCGAGGTTGACATTGAAAGTTTTGGCGTTAAAGGAGGGTACTATCTATAGAGTAATAATCCTATAAAAATAGGTTGATTACTCTATTTAATCTGATTAAGGATCATGATAAATTTGACATAATTATTAATTTTTATATATTTGATTTGTGCTTTGTTAAATGGTACTTATGATTTTTTTAAAAAACAGTGATGATAAAAAAACTATATAAGAATTATTTGTTAGCTATTATTTTATTGCTTAATGTTTTTACCTTAATTGCGCAGGGCTTAGCAACTAAAAATAGTTTTACTAATACCAATACTAATTGGTCAGCCACTTGGCAAGCGTCTAAGGTTTTTATTGAGAATAAAGGACAGTTTAAATTACCAGTTTCAAGTGAGATAAAATCATCAGTTAAGTATGCCTACGATGAAGGCACAACGCTTATTTACTTTACACCCAAAGGTATTATTTACAGCTTTAAAGAAAAGAAGAAAGGGAAAGATAAAGACGAGGAGGAAGAAAAAAGGGAAAGTAAAGAAAAAGTTAAGGATGTAGAAGAATATCTGGAGAAAGAAAGGGAAGAGAAAGTTATTGAATATAAAAGAGATGTTATAAGTACTGAGTGGGAAGGAGCCGATGAAAATGTTGAAATAGTTTCTGAAGGATTAGCACCTGAATATTATAGTTATAGTTTTAACGAGAATGGCACTAACAAAAACGTAAACTTTATTAACGCGTATAAGAAATTAACGTATAAAAACCTGTATCCAAATATAGATGTAGAATATGTTATGCACCCCACCGATGGAATTAAATACTCCATTATTCTTCATCCTGGTGCAGATGCTTCACTTATTAAATTAAAATACTCTAAGCACGTTAAATTAAAAGATAACGGAGAGATACACATTTCTACCAAATTTGGCGATATAATTGAGCGTGCTCCTAAAACATTTTATGCAACTAATAAAACTACCGTTGTTGCTTCCGCCTTTATTAAAAATGGCGCAAGTCTTTCATTTTATGTAGAAGGATATGATAAAACTAAAACATTGGTAATAGACCCTTGGGTACAAACACCAACCATAAATAATTCAAACGGTGTTTGGGAATGTGAAAGAGATGGTGCTGGAAATGTTTATATAATTGGCGGCGATTCTCCTATGAAATTATTAAAATACAATGCCGCGGGTGCCTTACAGTGGACTTTTGCTACTGCTTATGATACCGGTTCGGTTGGTGGTAATAATGGCGAATGGTTGGGTACTCTTGCAACTGATTTAGCCGGAAATTCTTACGTTACTTGTGGTTCTACAGCGGCTATTACAAAAGTAAATGCTGCCGGCACACAAGTATATAGTGTTACAGGGGGTAGTGTAGATGAATACTGGAGTATTTCATTTAATTGCGACCAAACAAAATTAATAGTTGCCGGCACAACAGGTACTGGTTTCAATTTAAACGGATGCATCTTTAATATTAATACAGCAAACGGAAGCGTATTAAACAAAGTAAATATTGGAGCCATGCAAGGCTTTCTTATTAACGAAGGCAGGTCTTTAACATCATCTTATAATGGCAGGTATTATTATCTTACGTTGGATACTATTGGATGTATAGACCAAAATTTATCAGCTTGCTCTACAAGCAGTCCAATATTTGCCATTAGCAGCGGTTATACCTTAGGCTATAAATGCGAAAATTACCGTCCGCCAAATGGTAATTCAGGTATTAAATCTATTCGTGCAAACAAGAATTTTGTCTATACTTCCAATGGAACAACTATTCAGAAACGGTCACTTGCATCAGGTGCGGTTTTAGGTTCTGCACCAATTCCTGGAGGCATTTCTATTTCATCAGGAGGAAGAAATCAAATTGGCAATAGTGGAATTGATATTGATACCTGCGGAAATATATATGTGGGTTCGGGCAACGCTGTAGTAAAATACGATGCCAATTTAAATCAACTTGCTTCAACTGCACTTCCTTTTGCTGTGTATGATATTGCTGTTAACTCCGGCGGAAATGTTGTTGTGTGTGGGGCAACTGGAGTTGGGACTACTACCAGTAGAACAGGGTATGTGCAATCAATCAACTGGGGAGCCTGTAATCCTTTAACATTAATTTGCTGCGATGCTACTATTTGTCCTGCAGGCCCGTTTTGTTCAACAGCTCCATCGGTAACGTTAACTACTGCAACAGCGGGCGGAACATGGAGCGGAGCCGGTGTTAATGCATCGGGTGTATTCAATCCTGCAACAGCCGGAACAGGGACTCATACCGTTGTTTATACCCTTGCATGCGGAAGTGATTCAATTCAAATAATTGTTAATGCCTGTGCTACTTTTACAGTTTGTCAAAATGGTAACACACTAAATGTAAGCGGTGGTACGGCACCTTATAACTGGTACACGCCTACTACATATACAAATTGCAGTGCTTGTCCTGGAGGAAATTGCGTTCCGTTTATTTGCTCTGGTGTAGTAAGTACTTCATTAACTCCTGTAGGTACTAATACTGCAAGCATAATAACCCCGGGCACTCTTCCTATCATAATAGAAGATAACGCTTCTAACACCTATACGATTACTTCATTGGCATCTTTACCAACTTGCTCAATAACTTCCTGTACGAATCCAACTTTATCTATTGCAGCGCAAACTAACGTAGCTTGCAGTGGTGGCAGCACAGGTGCAGCAACTATAACAGCCACTCCTGCGGATACATATACATACACTTGGCAACCAGGCAACTTAAATGGTGCTATGCAAAATGCACTTGCTGTGGGTATATATACGGTTACGGCTACCAATAGTACCACTTGCACGGGGACTATAACAGTAAATATTACGCAACCCGCTACACCAACACTTACTGTAAACAGTACAACGGTTTGTGCGGGCACACCATCAACATTAACAGTTAGTGGTGCAACTACGTATAATTGGGTACCAGCCACAGGTTTAAGTTCTACTACCAGTGCAACGGTTACAGCAACACCAACAGCTACTACAGTTTATACGGTTACAGGTACTTCGGGCACTTGTTCATCAATGGCTACATCAACCATAACGGTTAATCCTGTGCCAACTGCTACCGCTATCGGAACAGCTTTAGTTTGTATCGGGCAAACTATTAATTTAGGTGTTACAACAACAGCAACCTCTTATACATGGAGTGGGCCTAATGCGTTTTCTAATAATACGCAAAACCCAAGCATAACAAATGCTGCAGCAATTAATAGTGGTGTTTATACGATAACAGTTTCTACAAATGGTTGTACAGCAGTAAGTAGCATAAGTGTAACGGTTACAAACTCTACCAGTGTTACCATAACACCTGCAGGGCCATTTTGTAGTGGAGCTGCTGCTACAAACTTAAACGCATCTGTTGCAGGCGGAACATGGAGTGGTATAGGAATAACAAACACACTTACTGGCACTTTTGATCCATCGGTAGCAGGTGTTGGAACATATACTATAAGCTATGTTATCGGCGGAAGTTGTGGTTCTTCCGATTCTACTGTTATTACAATTAATGCAGGGCCAACAGCTACGGCTACTATAAGCACAGCTTTGGTTTGTGCGGGACAAGCCATAAACTTAGGAGTAAATACTACCGGTGGGGCAACATATAGTTGGAGTGGCCCTAATACCTTTACAAGCAATTTACAAAACCCTATTATTGCAAGTGCATCTATTACCAATAGCGGTATTTATACTGTTACAGTTAGTTCAGGAACATGTACTGCCTCAGATACCGTAAACATTAATGTTGTTTCTAATCCAACTATAACAGTAAACTCTGCGACTTTATGTGCAGGTGCTTCGGCAACCTTAACCGCAACCGCAAACGGATCGGGTACTTTCACGTGGTCTCCGGCAACAGGATTAAGCATAACAAGCGGAAGTGTTACTATTGCTAATCCTTCAAGTACTACCCTATATACTGTAACGGCCAGTGTAGGTACTTGTAATGCAATTCCCGGAACATCAACAGTTACCATCAATCCATCGCCAACAGTAACCGTTAATAATGCTTCTTTATGTTCAAGTACATCTGTAACAATAACGGTGAGTGGAGCAAATACATATAACTGGACACCTGCCACGGGGTTAAGTGCTACTACCAGTAGTATGGTAATTGCCAATCCGGGGACAAGTACAAATTATACGGTAACAGGAACATCTGCAAATGGTTGCCAGGCTACGACAACTTTAACGGTGTCAAATTCACTCGGTATTACAACTTCGGTTACAACAAGCAGTGTTACCTGTAATGGATTAAGTAATGGCGATGCAACAATTACTCCAACGGGAGGAACAGGAGCATATACCTATGTGTGGTCTCCTGCAGGGGGCACAAACGCAGTTGCTTCCAACATACCGGCAGGTACATACACTTGTATGGTTACCGATAGTGCAGGTTGTACCGCAACGCGAACAGTTTCTATTATTCAACCACAACATTTAAGTTTAACTGTAACAAGTGGCATTATTTGTACCGGACAAAGCTATACGCTTAATGCCCTTGTAACAGGCGGAACAAGCCCTTATACGTATAATTGGAACAATGGAGCCAGTGCAACAAACCCTTATATAGTTACCCCTGCATCTTCAGCAGAATATACAGTTGTAGTTACAGATGCCAATGGATGCCAGCCTATTATAGATAGTTCGGTAGTTGTTGGAGTTAGGCCACCACTACAAGTGACCGTTAACGATGCATCTATTTGTGCCAGAAATTCGGCTACACTTAATGCTACAGCCTCTGGTGGAAATGGTGCATATATATATAACTGGATGCCCGGTGGATTAAATGGAAACACAGTATCTGTGTCTCCAGCAACTACTACGGTTTATGTAGTTACGGTAAACGATGGCTGTACAACTATTTCTGCAAGCGATACAGGTATAGTAAACGTTACACCACCACCTGTAATTCCGCCACCTGTACCTGCTTCGGGTTGTGCGCCTGTGTGCATAAGCTTTACTAACCCTACAGGTCTGGTAAACTGGCAATGGACTTTCGGCGATGGCGCATCTTCCAGTCAGCCAAATCCAAGTCACTGTTACACCACAGCAGGTTCATTTAATATTGGATTATCTTATACCACAACTATTGGTTGTGCCAGTTCGGTAACCTATACGCATGTGGTAGATGTTTATCCTGTTCCTCATGCTTTGTTTTCAGCATCACCAAACCCAACAGATATCTTTAACCCCGAAGTGTTCTTTTATAATGAATCAGTAAATTCAAATAGCTGGCAATGGACTTTTGGAGACGGCACAGGATCAAATACCCAAAACCCAAGTCATACCTATACGCAAATTGGTTTTTATTCGGTAATGTTGATTGCTAAAACCCAGAATGGTTGCAGAGATACGGTAATTGAAGAGGTAACCATAAACGACGTGTATTCTTTTTATGCACCCGATGCATTTACACCAAACAATGATAATCAAAATGACAAATTTTTACCTATTGGAGAAGGCTGGAATGACTCTACTTATAATTTGTGGGTGTTCGACCGTTGGGGTAATTTAATCTTTAAAACACAAGACCCTAATAAGGGTTGGGATGGTAAAATAAATTCAAAAGGTAACATAGTGCAAGAAGATGTTTATGTATGGAAAGTACAATTGAATGATATTTTTGGGACTCAGCACCAATATACGGGTACAGTTACTGTGGTAAAATAATTATTTAAATGAAAATTCCATTCGCTAATCTATTCTATTATAATAAGAGGGAATCTGTTTTGCTTTATTGAATCTTAAGCGTTAAAGCCTAGTGGACTAAAAAAGTTCGATTCCCTCAAGATATAAATAAAAAATCCCTTGATAATCAAGGGATTTTGAGATAGTAGACTCCATGGATAAAATTTCGAACCATTTAATAGAACAGTTAAAAATTATAAATGACCTAAAGTTATCTTTGTAAAGTAGTTTGTAGGCGTCTAAGGAAAAAATTATTTTATAATATAATTAATTGTTTTATAAAATAATTTTTTTCCTAGTCTTGGTTATTACTCCTTTTAACCGTCCATAGAAATGGTAAAGAAAATAAATATGCAAAATTCTCGTCTTGGATAAAAACTGTAAAATATTTTAATTTTTTATTCCTATCATTCTCTTTAGTTTAAATCAATTTTTTTCTTCTTTAATTAGGAAACTTCGGTGTACCGAAGTTTCCTAATTCAGAAAAAGCAGAAAGTTAGTTCGATTCCTGTTGGGTCTACCAAGGCGGCATAATCAAGATTTAAACTTGGTATGCCGCATTTTTTTTGCCCCAAATCGCCCTGTTTTAGGGCAATCCAGAGAAATACAGAATTATAATCTTCGGTTCGAACTAGCCCTGAATTTTTACAGTACCGAATTCCCTTCGGAAACAGGTAGTTTTGGAGCTTTTGTTTTTGAACATAATCGCCGGAGAGCCAAATTTTACGAAGGTCTTGGGCGTAACTAGTAATTAGCTGGGCGCAATCTTCCGGGTTCGAAGTCCCAAGTTCGAATTGTTGCAAATCCCGGTGAATTTTGACCTGTTCCTCCTTATTTTTTTCAACGAACTTTAAGTATAACTCCTTTGTGATTTCCTCGCTCATAAAGCGCTGTTCCAAACGCTCCAATTTGCGGTTAATTTCCTGATAATTCTCCTTTAGTAGTTTTAGGTTCTCCTCGTTCTCCTTGGTTCTTGCATAAAATTCGGTTATCAGCAGTTCTAGCATCAGAGATGAGTTCTCCGGATCAAGAGAATAATCCGTCAAAACGTTTTCAAATAAAACGTTTAACGGTTCAGAAGCCTTGTTTACGCAACAACCCTTATTCCGGCATTTGTAATACCAAAGGTTTTTACTTTTTACAACGTAGCCTGTAAGACCTAATCCGCACTTATCACATTTTACAAAAACCTTTAAGGGTATATTAATTTGTTCCGGCGTTTGTTTATAGCCAAAGGAATTTTTGTTTTGGATTTCATTTACTTTTAAAAATACTTCCTTTGAAATTAACTTTTCGCGCTTGCCCTCAACCATCTTTCCTTCTAAAAGGTTGTGCGAAATTAATCCGCAATAAAAAGGGTTTCTAAAAATGGTAGACATCTTTTGGTGTGATACTTTTAAACCAAGATTAGCAAGCCTTGCAACGCATTGTTCACTATTAAGATTTTCGTTTACCTTCCAGTAGAATGCTTTCTTTAAAAGTTTGCCGTCATTATTTACAACTAATTTAGTTTCACCATTGATTACTATTTTATCATAACCTATTGGTTTATGAGCGCACCAAACTCCTCTCATCAAAGCTTCTCTTGTTCCTGCCATGCAACGTTCCTTTCGCAATTGATTATCATAATGCAAAAAAATCATGTGAATGTTTTGTTGAAAGTCTCCGCTAGATGTCGAACCATCAATCGGTTGTTTTACTGATTGAATATAAATTCCTTGACTCTTTAATTGTTCCTTAATGTAAATAGCGTTTGCTCCTGATCGAGAAAATCTATCGAGCATATAAACAATAATGTAAGAGACTTTAACCTTGCTTCGTTTTATAAATGGAGAAGGAACGGTAACTTTGGTGAAACAAGAAAATGAAAACTCTTATACAGTTGTAGAAACAATTGAAACACAAAAAAGAGCAAGAACTATTACCTTAAATAAAACCAAGCATCAATTATATCTACCTACAGCAGAATTTGGAGAAACGTCGGCAGCTACCAAAGAGAACCCACGTCCTATACTAGTCATTAAACCTAATACCTTTGGTGTTTTAGTAGTTGAATAGTGTTTTTTTAATATGTCAATGAGAAGGAGATAATTAAATTTTAAAAACAGGTTTCTTTATTGAGTTTAATAAGAGAAATGAAAGTAGCTAACCTAATAGAATGGGTTTCAAGTCATGAGAAGATCATTTTACTATTGCTCATTATACTTACATCTTTTATATCCTTATGTTTAGCCAAAATAGCAACATGTATGTAGTTAGATTTGTAAATAAAAGTTTGTTCTTGTGAGGTCATTAAACAAATACTATATTTATTGCACTAAAAAACAAAAACAAATGAAGAAAAAATTATTCCTTATCGCAGCATTAACCATTATAGGTTTTGGTATTAGCGCACAAACCTGTGCCACATCGGGTTTCTGTTCTCCAACAGCAACTAACTCAACGGGGCAGTATCCAACAGGTGCTTTTTCTGCTTCTACTAATGCTTGGATGACCGTTAGTGCTTACATGAACGCTGGAAATTACACCCTGTTTGATGTAATCAATGGAAATGTTTATGAGTGGACATACTGTAGTGATTTTGGTGGTAGTCAGGGTTGGGATGCTGAATTAACTTTGTTCAATAACACCAGTGGAGTTACGCTTTGTTATGCCAACAATTGCGGGAGACCAAACTGCTCTACTGCACCTTATATCAGATGGACTGCAACCTTTACTGGCGTTGTAAAACTTTTAACTACCGTATCCGGTTGTACAACCAATAGCGGCATGCCTTATTCTACCTTAGTTTGGAGAGACACGAGTATAGCAGCTCCTGTGGGGGGTACTTCCAATATTGGTATTGATGTTTCTCATTACCAAAATCCTATTAATTGGACACAGGTAAAGGCAGGAGGTGTTACCTATGCATGGGCTAAAGCTACTGAAGGAACCACTTATGTTGATCCTGATTATATAACCAACGCAACAAGCGGAGTATCTGCCGGAGTTTATATGGGTGCCTATCACTTTGCTCATCCGGATACTGACCCTACTACTGCGGGTGCTATTTCCGAAGCAAATCACTTTTTAAGCGTGGCACAACCCTATATTATAGCTTGTGAATTACCTCCTATGCTTGATTATGAAACAGATGTGTCGGCATCTATGACTGGTGCTCAACAAACTGCATGGGTTGAAAGTTGGATGAACACTGTTCAAACTGCAACAGGTATAATGCCTATTCTTTATACGGGTGGCTCTATTGCGAATCAATTTACCAGCGCTTTAGCTTCTTATTGTAAACTTTGGATAGCAACGGATAATGGCAGCGCAACAACTATACCTCCATCACCACCACCACCTACACCCTCAACTTACGACCAGGCTGCATGGTATCCTAATTGGAGTTTTAATCAATATTCTTGGACTACTACCGTTCCTGGTATAACCACAGGGGGTGTTGACGCGGATATCTTTAATGGTACTATAACTCAACTTAGAGCTTTAATGGGTTGCAACACAACAGGTATAGACCAAAAAACTTTAGACAATGCTTTTAATATCTACCCAAACCCTTCTTCAAATAATTTCCATATTGATTATACAGGCGTGAATGGAGAAGCTGTAGTATATGTATATGATATAAATGGCAGACTTGTATTGAGCCAAAACATGAATGGTAAAACTATTATTGATGCAAGTAGCTTAAATGATGGCATTTACAACGTGAACATTACTAACAACGATGGCGTCGTAAACAAGAGGTTGGTTATTGTTAGGTAGTATTCTTAAAAATTAAATAACTCTTTTTTTTAGAAATAAGCATATTGCTTAGTTCTTATAATGACATATTTTCCAATTTTGAGTCAAGTCCTTATTCTGAAAAAATATTATCAGATGATTTTATTAGTCAGTGTTAGCGATTTAAACTTTCCGTGCCATTGCCAAGCTCATTAATCATTTAATTATCACTCCGGGCGCAGAACCTTTTGCACGCTTGCGGAAGTATACTAAAACAATAGTTTTAGGGTTATACAAAAAATCATGTTGTAGATATATGTTATAAAGCTTTAAAGCAGGGAGAATTAGTTAAGCTGGAATCTTCCTAGGGTCAAAAACAAAAATCAAATACACAAATGATAAAAGTATTAATAGTAGAGGATAATTATTTGCTTAACTTTTTAAACCTCAGCTGTAAACATTTCCAAATAACCATCATGAGCTTTCTGACGGTAAGAGAAATGAGAATAACTAAACTAATAGAGTGGTTTTCAAATCATGATAAGTTCGTTTTATTGATGCTTATCATACTTTCCTCTTTTATCTCTTTTTTGCTTTGCAAAATTGTCAATGTATATGTAAATGCCAAAAGCATTTAGATGCTACTTTGTTTTGATATTAGAAACTTGAACTGGTGTACCTTTGCATCCTTTAGGATTATGTATTCTTAGTATTCTATAATTAAAAAATATTTCCAAACCATCTTTATCATATTCTCCTAAAGGAGTCATTGGGATTAAGAACAAGGTATCCTTTTCAATTTCTCTTTTGCATAATATTATTGTTCCGCAACCTGATGAGTTATATTGATGAGAAACCATTCCAATAGCTTTTACAGAATTAGCAGATTGACTTGTCTTATCAGATTTTTCAGTTATCTGAGTAGAATTAGATTGCTTTGATTTGCAGGAAACAAATAACAAGTTAGAAATAACAAGTAACCGGATTTGAAACTTGATACCTGATACTTGTTTCATACTAATGCACAGGCACCTTTATAACCCGTTGGTAATTATTATTACCAATTCTTATGTAGTAAATGTCTTTGGCAAGTCCATTTAGATTTAGTGTTGTTTCAACTGCATTTAATGCAGGGCGAACATCTTTTACTGTAATCAGTCTTCCTTCTAAATTATATAAACTTACTTCCGCATTGTCATCAGATGGGAGGTTATTTGCCTTAACATTTAATTGATTACCCAATTGGTAAGCAGTTAAAACAGTTGCTGTATTTCCGTTTATACCCGCAATACCTGTTGTGCTGCACGGGCTAATTTGAAAAGAAAAAATACGTGTATTTATTTGACTACTGGTAGCCATGTATTGATTTGTATGCCAAAAAGTAATTCCATCAGATGGGTCAACAGAGGTGTGAGAATAATCTCCCCAACGGTTATCACTCGTCCATGCAGATGAACCTGCAATGGCTGTTGTTTCTATAAGTGACATTTTTCCTAATGTATCGCATTTTGTTCTTCCGGTAAAACGTGTGCCGGGATAAACAGATGTTGGGGCTGAAACAGAATACGCTAAACCTATACTTCCATTAGCATCCATAGCAATCGCAGGATTCCATCTGCTAACACCATCAGAAGGAGAATAAGTGCCTTGCTGAAAGATGCTCCATTTGGCAGTTGTAGTATCCTGATGCAATTCGTACCACCTAATACCAGCTATAATAGTACTTCCACTACCTGTGTTTACAGGATGACACATTACAACAGCATTGTAAGTACCCCAACGCAAATAAGGAATACGGTAGGAAAAGAAGCCATCCAGTGCATCTAACTTTTTGGTGGTACCAGGTTGAGAAATATCTTTTTCAGTTCCTCCAGTAAAATAAGAGTTAAAGGGCTGAGGGGCTAAAGAATCATAAACAGCTAAGGTTCCTGTTTTAGTTGTCCAGTTGGCAGTAATTTTGTAAATATGAATCATATCTGTAAAACCTGAACCCCAATTATCATCCGTAAAATAAAACATATACTGGGGAGAACCATAAGGTGGCAAAGTGCCATCGGCATATAGGGTTTGCGGACAAAAGAAACCACCACCAGCACTGGTATTAGGATCTGATATAGATGGTATTACAATAAAGCCAGCACTTGTATCACCAACCAGCATTTTAGCTCTATCATAAACAGTAACTTTTTGATTATCGCAGTTGCAGGTTTCATAATACCCATCAGACCAAATAGAATATTTGGGGTAATCGGCATAATCAGATGCATCAGGTTCAAAGTTGTACAAATAATAAGTACCAGTTGGGTCGGGAGTAGTAGAAACCGCAAATAATAAATTAGTGCAATTATTACCACCCGGACAAAGAAATTCTGTAATTATCCAACGGTCGGCAAACCTGTCATACATCACCACAGGGTCTCCATCATCTAAAGAACCAGGGAATAAAGTCATTAAATCAATAGAAGCCGTTAAAACAGTTCCGTTTTTATTAAACACCTGGTAATTACTATTTATTGCCTGTACATAATGGTTAGGGCCAACCATTCCGTTAGGGTCTAAAGGATCGAAACCACTAACCGAATTATTTTGGCCATCTATATTTACTATTGCACTACTGGTTGCCTGCGTACCCTGCTCTCTTTGGGCAATAGGGTCTTCGCTAAAAGGCACATTAGATGGATGTTTCCATGGAAATTTTCTGTCAGCATCTTTAGCTTCTTTTTGGACTCCCAATTTTTTAACTGCAGGATGTTCCTTTGCCAACTCGCTTAGCGGACGAGAAATAGAAAAGCTGCTACATTGTTTAAAATAAGAGCCATCTTTATTACGAATAACTTTCTGAGCAAAAAGAGTCATACCTGTTGTTAAAACAATAAGGGTAAGTAAAAGCTTATTCATTGTAGTGAAATTTAATTATAGCGAAGGTATAATAATATTTAAACTTTACTATTTCGGCAAATGATTGTTTTGTTGGCATCTCTTAATATGTTAAAAAAAATCTCATTACGTTATTTTCGTCAAAAATAAACCAAATTAGTCGAAAGTAACTTGACATCGCCTTTTTGATAATATACCTTGAATAAGGTGCCCACCTTAAAGGAATTGGAGAAACTACTACAAAATTCTACCATCCTTAACCGCCTTTAAAGTTTTTTTAATTAGTAACCAAAAAATCTTTAAAAATGGTAACAAAATCTATTTTAATCATGTTTGAATTAAAGCATAAACTAATAAACAGTTTTAAATTAGTTAATCTATTCCTATTGTTATTATTGCTTTCGGTCAATATAACAAATGCACAAAATAATCGTAAAGAAAAGGTAGAGGAGGAAGAAGAATATGAGTTGGCAAATGGTAAAACTCTGTGTGGTGGTACAGAACGTTGGTCTCAAAAAGTATTGGTTGATGCTGCTATAAGCACGATAAACTTTACGCCCATTGCTGCAAACGTAGGTTATATGGTGGGTATTACAACGCCTTCATCCAGTCCTACCATGCCAAGGTATGCGGGTGTAGAAGATAAAACCTATAATGTTACTTGTAAAATAACCATTAAAAAAGTAGAAACTGATAGCAATTACCATTTGGTACTTAGCGATGGCACGCATACTATGATTGGAGAAATCCCCGATCCCAGTTGCTCTGCAGCTGGTTCATCAGCTTATGTAAATGATTATATTGCAGCAAGAAATTTTATTGATGCGCATATTGCCTCCGGAGTAGGAGTAACCATCGATATTAAAATCGTTTACATATACGTTTAGACTATTATAGTACAATGATTTGGTTTAAAGTTTTGTTTATATACATTTGTCGTTCCCTCCTCTAATGAAAAAAATATTGCCCTTATTAGTTATATTCTTTATTACAACTAAAACTGTTGGACAAATAACTTATAGTGATATAGCTCCCATTTTTTATAGTAAATGTACCGGTTGTCACAATCAAATAAGTCATGCAGTTTCTTTATTAAATTATAGTCAGATAAGCCATTATACATCCACTATACAATCTTATCTTACTTCAGGGTATATGCCGCCTTGGAAACCTGATACTACTTATACCCGATTTGTACATGAGCGTACAATAACAGTAATAGAAAAAAATGCTATTCTTAATTGGATTGCAGGGGGGGTATTAAAAGGAGATACTACACTTGCTCCTTCTCCTCCGGTTTATACAAAATACCAAATAAGTGCTACTCCTGATTTGGAACTTTCTATACCTACATTTACCAGTAATGCCTCCACTCATGACAGCTATGTTTGTTTTTCATTACCATCTGATCTTACTCAAGATAGAATTATTAGAGCATTTGAAATTGCGCCAGGTACCCTCCCTATTATACATCACGTAGTAGTAAATATTGATACAACAGGGACAACAACCTCTGATTTGTCAGGTAGTTGTTATACGGCTATGGGAGATTTTTGTATGGGTGGCTATGCACCGGGTTCTTCTCCATCTGTTTTTCCTAATTCATCAATATTTAAAGCAGGAATTCGTTTAAAAGCAGGCTCTAATATTATAATTCAAATTCATTATTCTGCAGGTACTGCCGGGCAAATAGATAGCACAAAAATCAGACTGTATTTTTACCCTTTAGGCACAACAAACGTTCGCCAAATTCATACCAATCTATTTCTACGTAATGATTCTCTAAACATACCTGCCGATTCTATAAAAGTTTTCAGCGCAAGCCATTTAGTAAATCAAACAATTTCTGTTTTTTCTATATTTCCTCATTCACACTATTTATGTACAAAGGTTCTGAATTATGCTTATGCATCTCATGATACAATACCTTTAATTAGAATAAACAAATGGGATTTTGACTTTCAAGGGTTTTATATATTTCGCCATATGCCTAAAATTCCGCAAGCATATAATTTATACGCTAAGCATGTGTTTGATAATACTTCAAATAACCCTGATAATCCTAACAGCCCTCCTGCAGATATTGTATCTGGCACCAGTTCTTCAAATGAAATGTTACATGATGCTTTTCAGTGGCTCGAATATAAAGAGCGGGACGAATTTATTAATATAGATTCTTTACTAGTTATCGATCCTTTACTAACCTCTATATGTCAAAATACGAATATAAATAGCTTACAAAGCTACGCCTTCCCTAATCCATTTGAAAATACTGTAAACATAAGATATACATTAGATAATCCTGTTAAAGTAAATACAGAAATATATTCTGTTTTAGGTACAAATGTAAGGACATTTAAAAGTAGCTTTGAAAACATCGGTCTAAATGAAGTTATATGGGATGGAAAAAATAATGATGGAACTAGTTTAGCAACTGGGAGTTATTTTTACATTATCAAAGCTGGAAACAATCAATCTTATGGAAAGCTAACTTTACTTTCTGAAAAGAAATAACTCAATATAAACTTAGGTTCTTATAAATACCTACTTGGGTGAAAGCAGCATTACAAATTTAAACTAAAATTTCCAAGATATGGTTTTTACACTTTTAGTAAAATACTTACATCTGCAATATTTTCAAAGATTCAGGATAATAGGAATCTTACTTTACCAGCGGTGGATGCAGGGGGAAATAAAAAGGGACAAAAAAGTAAAAAAACTCTATTGTCCCCTTGTGGGGGCAGAACGTTTCAAATTTCGAACCATAATTTTGATGATTTAGTAGAAATAAAGATGTTTTCTGATAGGTTTTGTGTTTAAAAGAGAGTTGTATCCGTGAACATAAAATAAAAATTATACTCGAATATATTGAATACAAAGGATTTCTACTCCATTTGGCTCCTCGGGTTAAAAATCATTTTAATACATTTATGGAATATTATATGTTTCCGCATCATCTATGTAAACGAAACTTTTATGAAGAAGAATTTCATCGCCCTTTTAACCCTTGCCGGATTTGTATGTATGTCGGCAATAACCTGGTTTAACCATACTAAACCCTTTACTTTAAGCGATAAAGAACCTTACAATAAGCTTTGGAAGCGGGTTGACTCCTGCCAGAATAAAGGGTTAACAGAATCGGCTTTAAAGGTAGTTGATATAATTTACCAAAAAGCAAAAGCCGAAAACAACCCGGGGCAATTGGTAAAAGCCTTGCTTAACCAAGCTAAATTTCAAAATTATAAGGAAGAAAACAGCCTGCAAAAAACCATAGAACGTTTTACGAAAGAAGCAGCAACAAGTAAATTTCCTGTAAAGTCTCTTATTCAAAGTATTATTGCCGAAGCTTACTGGAATTATTACCAGACAAATCGCTGGCAGATACAACAACGCAGCAAACTAAGTGTAAACGGAAATGATTTAGCTACCTGGGATCTAACAGCTATTACAAACGCCTGTGTAAAAAACTATCTGGCCTCATTAAACAATGCTGATAGCCTGAAAAGAGTGAAAGTTGATTTGTATGAAGACATTATTACCAAAGGAAATTTGGATTCGCGAAAACTACGCCCCAGTCTGTACGATTTTATTTTGCATCGCGCGGTCGATTTCTTTAAAAACTCAGAAGCTGATGTAAACAGACCTGCCGTTACATTTAGTATGAATAATGCAGCTTATTTAAGCTGGCATAAAGATTTTTTGCAAACAAGCCTTTCGCAGAATACGGATACGTTTAACCTGAAGTATTTTGCGCTGAAATTTTTACAGGATGCCGAGGCATTTCATGCTAAAGATGATACACCCGATGCTTTGATTGATTTGGAATTAGAAAGGCTTAACTGGGTTTTAAGCAGTTGCACGCTAAATGATAAAGATTCTCTGTATATACAATCACTAAAGAAGCTTGAAGAAAATTATTCTTCAAGCCCCGCTAGTGCCGAAGTAAGTTATCATAAGGCCTTATGGTTTAATACAAAAAGCACCGGATATAATCCCTTACAAAGCGATAGTCTAAAATGGAATAACAAAACCGCACATAAAATAGCTGACGATGCAGTAAAAAAATACCCCGAAAGCTATGGCGCATCATTATGTAAAACATTGCTCCATACTCTGAACCTAAAAACACTTAGTTGCGAAACAGAACAGGTGAACGAGCCTGAAAAGGCATCAAGGGTATTGGTAAAGTACAAAAACATAAATGAGGTTTATTTTAAAGTTTTTAAAACCACTTGGCGTAATGACGAAGAAATTCGCCGGAATAACTATGAGCAAAAACTGATTAACAAATATCTTGCATTACCCGAAGTTCAAAACTTTAGTTATAAATTACCTGATGATGGAGACTATAACGAACATAGCATAGAAGTAAAAATGCCCGAATTGCCGGCAGGATATTATGTTGTGCTAAGTTCCACATCGCCTGATTTTAAAAATACAAAAAACATTGTCAGCTATTTTAATTTTCAGGTTAGTAATATAGCATGGCAAAACCAACGCCTGCCTAATGGTGATTTTGAATTTTTTGTCTCTCACCGCATGAATGGAACTCATTTGGTAAAAGCAAAGGCACAGGTTTGGTTTGATAAGTATAGTTATATAACACGCAGTTATGTTAAAGACAAAGGGCCGGAGTATACCACAAATGAGAATGGGATGTTTACCATTAAAGTCGGAGATTTTTCTGAAAGCAACAACTTCACTATTGATTTTTCTTATGGAAATGATATACTTAACAGTGTTCAGAGTTTTTATATTTATAAATACAACGATCAGGAATATAACACGTACCGTACTTTTTTCTTTTTAGACAGAGCCATTTATCGCCCCGGACAAACTGTACAGTTTAAACTATTGCATGTTTCAACCAACGGAAAGGATTGTAAGCTGGCTCCAAACAAAGCATTGACAGTAACCTTTAAAGATGTAAACTATCAGACTGTTTCAACACTTACCGTAACCACCAATGATTATGGTACAGCCTCGGGTTCCTTTATAGCCCCGCAAAATGTTTTAAACGGACAAATGAGTTTAAATGAAAATTACGGAAGCTCTTATTTCAGAGTAGAGGAATATAAACGCCCTACCTTTGAATTGATGGCAAATGAAATTGAAGGGACTTATAAACCCAATGATAGTGTTATTTGTAAAGCAAAAGCAAGTGCTTATGCCGGACAGGCAGTTGATGGTGCAACAGTAAAATACAGGGTGGTCCGTAATACACAACTACCTTATTGGTATTGGTGGTACAGGCCTTATCATCAGGTTCCGGCAGCAACAGAAATTAGTAATGGCACCATTACAACCAATGATACAGGAGGAATTATTATAAAGTTTAAAGCCCTGCCTGATGAGAAGTTTTCAGAAAAAGATAATGCTACCTTCAATTACTCCGTCATTATGGATGTAACTGATATTAGCGGAGAAACACACAGCATACAAGAAGGTATAAATGTGGGCTATCAATCATTATACTTAAGCATCAATATTGATGATAAATTAAATAAGGCAAGCCTGAAAAAACTATTTATTACTGCAAGAAATGCCAATTACCATAATGAAAAAACAAACGGTACACTTAGGATTTTTTCTTTAAAAAAGCCAGAGCGAATTTTCAGAACCCGCTTGTGGCAGCAGGCCGATAAACATCTATATACAAAAGAAGAGTACTACAAATTATTTCCAAATGACTTGTATGAAGATGAATTAAATCAATACAAATGGGCAAGAGGAGAGAAAGTTTTTGAAACCAATTTTAACTCGGCAGATACAGTCGGTGTAAATATTTCAGAAATGAAAAAATCACCCAACGGGGTTTATGTAATTGAAGCTACCTGCAAAGATGAAAGAGGAAAAGAAGTAAAAGATTTGAAATATATAACCCTGTTTTCTGAAGGAGAAAATGAAACACAACCCATTAACTCTCCCGAATGGTTTTATGAGTTAAAACCCATTGCCGAACCCGGAGAGAAAGCTTCCTTTATCATGTCATCAGCGCATAAAGACGTAAACTATTTTTTGCAGATAGAGCGCGATAAGAAAATTGTTTCCCGAAAATTTATTCCTGTCAATATGAAAGCGTATGAAATTCCCATCACGGAAGATATGCGGGGAAATTTTGTTTGTCATATAAGCTATGTAAAGAACAACCGTTTCTATTATCATTCAAATACCATTACCGTTCCTTTTAGTAATAAAGATCTGGAAATATCTACCGAAACATTCCGAAATAAATTATTGCCGGGGCAAGCAGAAGAATGGA
The DNA here is from genome assembly GCA_003153315.1 of Bacteroidota bacterium. Taxonomy (GTDB): domain Bacteria; phylum Bacteroidota; class Bacteroidia; order B-17B0; family Aurantibacillaceae; genus PALSA-968. The sequence goes on along the minus strand of PLYA01000045.1, from coordinate 39,172 downwards.
AAGTGGTGATTAAAAATAAAAAGGGAGAAAAAGAAAGTGCCGAAATGTTAGCCTCTATGTATGATGCTTCTTTAGATGCTTTTGCACCTAACTACTGGAGCGCCTCTTTTTTCCAGAGTTATTATGCACACATTTATTTGCAAAATAATATTGAAGGTATCTCAAGTTCTTATTCCTACTATTATAATGACAACACCTATGCGTATCCTGTAATTCGTGCTTACGATGATTTGAATGATTTTGATGCCTTACAAAGTTATTATGGCAGGCATTATTATAGAGGAGGTTATACAAAAAGCAACAGGAGTTTAGCCTATACTGAAAATGAGAAAATGGCAGATGAAGAAGTTGCGGAAAAGAAAACAAGCACAAAAGAATCAAGTGCTCCGGCAGCAACAGGTGCAGCTCAGGATATTACTACCGCTGCTTTGGGTGGAAAAATGGATGGACATGGAGATTATGCTAAAAACAAAGATAAAAGCGGAGAGCTTGATAACCGGAATGGTTTGTATGAAACAACTACTTCTTCCGTTGCAGGACAAAATAGTAATGAACCTGTGCAAATGCGTAAGAATTTTAACGAGACCGCTTTCTTCTATCCTCAATTACAAAGCAATGAAAAGGGAGAAGTAATTGTAAAATTTACGATGCCTGATGCTGTTACACGCTGGAAGTTTATGACCTATGCGCACACCAAAGATTTAAAAAGCGGGCAAATGACTAAAGAGCTTGTAACACAAAAACAAATAATGATACAGGCTAATGCACCGCATTTCTTCCGCGAGGGAGATAAGATTTCTTTTCCGGTAAAAATTTCAAATACAGGTAGTGAAAATTATAACGGAACCGCCGAAATAACTTTGCTGGATGCTATCAGTAATGAAAACATTACTTCCAAACTAATCAGTACTTCAACTACTCAAAACTTTAAAGCTGATAAAGGCAAAAGCACATCACTAAGCTGGGAAATGGCAATTCCCGAAGGCTTAGGTGCCATAACCTATAAAGTTGTAGCACGTGCAAATAACGTTTCTGATGGAGAAGAAAACACAGCGCCCGTTTTAACTAATAGAATGTTGGTTACAGAAAGCATGCCTTTGCCTATAAGAGGAAATCAAACAAAAACTTTTTCTTTCGAGAAATTAATTAATCAGAATAATGCCTCTACTACGCTTCGCAATCATAAACTTACCTTAGAGTTTACCTCAAACCCTGCATGGTATGCAGTACAAAGTTTGCCTTACTTAATGGAGTATCCTTATGAATGTGCCGAACAGACTTTCAGCAGATATTATGCAAATTCATTGGCCAGTTACATTGCCAATTCAAAACCGGTTATTAAAAAAGTTTTTGATTCGTGGAAAAACACATCACCTGAAGCATTCTATTCTAACCTTCAAAAAAATCAGGAACTAAAATCGGTTATGCTCGAAGAAACCCCTTGGGTACTGGATTCTAAAAACGAAAGTGAAAGTAAACGTCGAGTTGGTTTATTATTTGACCTTAACCGTATGGGTAATGAAATGGGAACTGCCCAACGCAAACTTTTACAAATGCAATGCAGCAATGGTGGATGGCCTTGGTTTACAGGTATGCCCGATGATGAATACATAACTCAACACATTGTTTGCGGTTTTGGACATTTAGATAAATTGGGCGCCCTAAAAATAAGAAACGATTACCAGTGGTGGAATGCTTTGAAACGCGCCCTTGTTTATTGCGACAATCGTATGGATGAGGAATACGACAGAATAAAAAAATATTACAAAGACTATAAAACAGAAAATCACCTTTCGCAAAATGCTATACAATATTTATATGCACGTAGTTTTTATATGGATGTAGCTGTAAACTCAAATGCCAAAGATGCTTATGATTACTTTATGGCACAATCAAAAAAATACTGGAACGTGCAGGGGCGTTATATGCAATCTATGATGTGCCTTTCTTTATTCAGGAATAATGAAAAAACAACCGCCAACGATATTATAAAATCGTTAAAAGAAAATGCTTTGCAGAGCGAAGAGATGGGTATGTATTATAAAGAAAATTATGCGGGATACTATTGGTACGAATCGCCCATTGAAGCACAGAGCTTGATTATTGAAGCATTTACCGAAGTGGCTGCCGATACCAAATTGGCTGATGAATTACGTATCTGGTTATTAAAAAGCAAGCAAACACAGAACTGGAAGACCACCAAAGCCACCTGTGAAGCGGTGTACGCTTTATTACTGCAAGGCACCAACTGGTTGGCTACAGAACCCAATGTAGAAATTACATTGGGTACTATTCTGGTAGACCCAACCAAGGAGCCTGATATGAAAGTAGAAGCAGGTACCGGTTACTTTAAAAAAGTTTGGAACGGAACAGAAATAAAACCCGAGATGGGCAAAGTAAAAGTGGTTAAAAAAGGAACTGGCATAAGCTGGGGTGCTGTTTACTGGCAGTACTTTGAGCAGTTAGATAAAATAACCTCTGCCGAGACCAATTTAAAACTTAACAAAAAATTATTCGTACAAAAAAATACTGCAAGCGGACCAATACTACAGGAAATAAAAAACAACGATGCCCTTACTGTAGGAGATAAAATAAAAGTGAGAATTGAGTTACGAGTTGACCGCGATATGCAATACGTACACATGAAAGATATGCGTGCCAGTGGCTTTGAACCCGTAAATGTATTGAGCGGTTATAAATGGCAGGATGGTTTGGGTTATTACCAAAGCACACGAGACGCTGCAACCAATTTCTTCTTCAGTTATTTACCCAAAGGCACTTATGTGTTTGAGTACTCGCTAAACGTTAGTCATGCAGGTAATTTTAGTAATGGGGTTACCAGCTTGCAATGCATGTATGCACCCGAGTTTACAAGCCATAGCGAAGGGGTAAGGGTTACCGTGAATAAGTAATTTGTTTTACCACTGGTAAAAGCTGTATGTTCTGAATGAAAATCTACGATCCACCGTAGATTTTAGGAAATAAAGTAGTCCGCTTTAAAATGATAATTTTATATTTTAACTATTAATTAATTCATTAATAGTCAATTAGTAGCTTTAAATCTTGCAATAAAGAGTTTGAGATTTTGACTGTTAGGGTCTACAAAATTACTGTATAATACAATTTATTATATTATACAGTAATTTTTTAAGTATCCGGCCTACCCAAGCTATCATTGTTTGGATTAGGGAAAATTATCGGATAACTACCGCCACCTTGCAATTGACTCATGGCAGTTGTATTATAGGTATCAACTCTAACGGTTAGAGAAAGCTACCAATGACGGTGGCTTTTTTGTTTTATTATTCTATCAAAGAGCTATAATATGATATTGTTAATTTGGCAAATAAAAAAACAAAAGTCAACTTGAATTAGGTAGGCTTAGTTTTTTTTGTTTTATACTTTAGAGAGGTCATACGGGACCCGTTTCATGTTATTTCCATGATATACCTTGGAGGGTCTGGATAAAGTGGTTTACACTGTTGCGCATAAACACTCAGCACCAACCCTTTTCCAAAAAGGAAAAAGAAAGTTAGAAGTATATAAAAGAGCTTTTTCATTTCTAAACTCTTACTCCAATTAAAGTTACATCATCTACCTGCTCTAAATTACCTACCCAGTTTTTAAAGGTGGTTTCTAATAAGGCTTTTTGTTCGGGCATAGGTAAATGGGCATTAGCAGTCAATAGTTCCCTCAGGTTTTTGCTCATAAACTTTTTACCCTTTTCTCCGCCAAACTGGTCGGGGAAACCATCCGTAAGAGTATAAACCACATCACCTATCTGTAAATCTATCTCTTGCTGAGTAAAAGAAATAACCTGTTTATCGTGCTTACCCACAGGCATTTTATCAGGTTTAATTTCTATCGTTTCAGTTCCTCTTATAATCCAAACGGGGTTGTTGGCTGCTGCTATACTTAATTTATTGGTTTTAAAATTATATACAGTTAGGCTGGCATCCATACCATCTTTACCACCTTCCGCGCTGCCATCTTTCTTTAAGCGTTCTATAATTATTTTGCGGGTAGCGTTTAATATATCAGCCGGTTGGGTGTGGGTTTCAACGGCTTTTTCTAAACTGGTAACATTCAATAAACTCATAATAGCACCTGGCACACCATGCCCTGTGCTATCGGCAGTAGCCAAAGCAAAATTGCCGTTGTTTAGTTTACTTGCCCAATAAAAATCTCCGCTTACAATATCTTTGGGTTTAAAAAGAACAAAGTAATCGTTCAGGTTCTCGTTTAATATTTCTTTGGTGGCAATAAAACTGCGTTGTATGCGCTCTGCATAATTTATACTGTCTATAATTTCTTTCTGGTGTTCTTCTACCAAATGTTTTTGTTCCTCTACAATGGTTTTTTGGCGAGTTGCTTCTTCTTTTTGTAGCTCTATAATATGTTTTTGCTTTTGGGTTATTTTAAACCTGCGGTACATAAATACAGCAAACACGGCTACCAAAAGCAAAACAATAGCAACAAGTATAAGGGCAATGCGTTGTTTTTGTTTTTCTTCTGCGGCAATGGCATCCAGTTTATCCTGTTCGGCTTTGCTGGCGGCAGCTTTTTTCTCATACTCATAACCCATTTGTTTGCGTATGCTTGCCTTTTTTGTTTCGGCATTGGCAACGCTATCGCGCATGGTAATATATAGCTCGTTCATACGCAAAGCAGATTGCCATTGTTTTTGTGCTTTGTAAACCCGGCATAGCAACTCTGCCGCATTGCGTGTGTCTTCAGGATAGCCCATAGCTTGGGCTATTTGCAAAGCACTATCGGCATAAGTTAGTGCAAGGGCGTACTTCTTTTGTTTAAAATATATATCCCCTATATTGTGCAGGGAACTGGGAATGCCAAGCTTATCGTTTATTTCTTCTCGGAGCTTTAAAGCGCGATGAGAATAATCAAGCGCCTCTTTAATCCGCCCTTGATTATAGAAGACCATACTTATGCCGTTCAACGAGCTGGCAATACCGAGCTTATCATTTATTTCTTCTTGGAGTTTTAAAGCGCGGTCATAATAATCAAGTGCCTCCTTGCTTTGTCCTTGATTTTGGAATATCCCAGCTATGTTGTTCAGCGCGTAGGCAATGCCGAGCTTATCATTTATTTCTTCGTAGAGCTTTAAAGCGCGCTGAAAATAATCGAGGGCCTCTTTTTTTTGCCCTTGAATTTCGTATATCACTGCTATATTGTTCAGCGAGTTGGCAATGCCAAGCTTATCGTTTATTTCTTCGCGCAGCTTTAAAGAGCGGTGATAATAATCAAGCGCCTCTTTGATTTGTCCTTGAGAATTAAAGATACCCCCTATGTTGTTCAGCGAGTTGGCAATGCCGAGCTTATCGTTTATTTCTTCCTGTATCTTTAAAGCGCGGTGAAGGTAGTCTAATGCCTCTTTTATTTGTCCTTCAGCATTAAATACAAAACCTATGTTATTGGCAGCATTGGCAATGCCCTTTTTATAATTCAGTTTTTCGGCAAGCAAAAGGGCTTGCTGCGCATAGTTCATCACATCCTTATTATCCGTCGATTCTTCGCTAAGTTGGTATAGGTGCTTTACTTTGTTGGTATCTTCTTTATCTGTTTTTATAAGGGTAAGAAGAGAGTCTATTTTGTTTTGTTGGGCATAAGATTGTTGCGCAATATTTGTAATTAAAAAAAGGAAAAGAATAAATAGCTTCTTCATTATGTAACAAATATAAAAGAAAAACCTCCTATTACTGTGAGGCTTTTAAAGCATTATTCACCTGCACTATTTTTACTTCCCAATAATATTATATCGTTTATATGAATTTCTGTTGAGTACCTCCTTCCCCCTCCTTATCAACGTAATTATTATTGATAATCTTCCCTTGACAAGCAATTCCCTAACCTTTAGAAGTATACTTAAAAAGTATATCATAACTGCGGCACGGGTAAAAGCAGTATTTTCTGAATGAAAATCTACGATACATCGTAGATTTTAGATTAATAACTTCAAATCTTGTATTAAAGAGTTCGAGATTTTGTTTGTAGGGTCTACCATTGGCAGCTTTCTCAAACCGTATCCCAATAGTATTTATAAACACTGATGTCGGTTTATGGTATCTTTAAAAACGTATTCTCGCTTATCCTATCCAGTATAATTGTAAGGTCATTCTCTTATGCAATTTTCCACACGTATCCCTAAGATTATTTTATTCATTTTGTAATGATTTGATATTGTGCGTTTAAGGTTCGTATTTGCTGGTAGTTATTGATTGAATCAATATTTGCTCAGTTATATTTATTTTGCTGGGTGTTTGAAGCATAAAAAATAATCTTAGGGATAGGTGCGCAATTTTCATTAATACACTTAAAATGATTCCTGCTATAATACCTGCCAAAAATCCATAGAAGAAAAATTCCCAACGTCTGCTTTTCCTTTGTACAACCAAAACAAAATACTGAAAGTGTAATTTATTTTCATGTTTTTTGACCTCTTTAGGTTACCGAATTGGGTAACTGTTAATGAATTTTACTCTTTTTCCATGTCCGTTTAAGTCAATAAAATCAATGGTTTCAGTAAAAATCGGTAACCTGAAATCGAAGTTATAACAGGTTACCGAATAGGTTACCGATTATAAGTTATTTCTTGTGATTTGTTGGGTATTGTAAAAAACAAAACCCCTGTAAACATTATGCTTACAGGGGTTTATTATTTTTTGATAGACCTAAAAGGTCAATTTTGTGGAGGCAAAGGACCTATTGTCGAACTCCTTCTGGCTGGATTTCAAACACTTACTTAAAATAATTTTAGGCAAATAATAATCTAATTTCCTGCTTTAGCTGAAACAGTATTGTTTATTAACTTCACTGTTGTATTATTATAGCACAATTCCTTTCTTCTTAAACTAACATAAGATCATTATTTCTTTCTTTCACCCACTTGCTGTCTCCACATGGCATAATACAAACCTTTAAGCTCAAGCAAATCATTATGCTTGCCTTGTTCGATAATCTTTCCATGTTCTAAAACATATATTTTATCGGCATTCATAATTGTAGATAATCGATGTGCTATCATTATAGTTATTTGCTCCTTTTTACCCGATATATCACTTATGGTTTCTGTAATCTCCACTTCAGTTAGAGAATCTAAAGCCGAAGTAGCTTCATCAAATATTAAAAGGTTTGGTTTGCGCAATAAAGCACGAGCAATGGAAAGGCGCTGCTTTTCTCCTCCTGATATTTTAATACCCCCTTCACCAATAACGGTATCAATACCTTTATCAGCACGTGACAATAAATTCTGACAAGCTGCTTTATTTAAAGCATTTAAACATTCTTCATCTGTGGCATCGGGTTTTACAAATAATAAATTCTCTTTAATCGTGCCTGCAAACAATTGTGTGTCCTGAGAAACAAACCCCAGTTGCATACGCAACTCATCCAAATTAATATCCGTTGCTTTTTTATTATTATACAGAACAGTACCGCTTATAGGATTGTATAAACCAACAAGTAATTTTACCAATGTTGTTTTGCCCGAACCTGATGGACCTACAAAGGCGATGGTTTCTCCTTTTCCAATAGTAAATGTAATATCTTCCACAGCGCTTGTTTGAGCCGTTCTGTGTTTAAATGATACATGATTAAATTCCAGCGTTTCAATAGCCCCTAGCTTAATAGGGTTTACAGGTTTTACCTCAATAGGCGTACTCATCAGTTTCTCAAAATTTGATAGAGAAGCTTGCACCTCACGATAAGAAGCTACGATATTACCTAACTCCTGCAGTGGATTAAAAATAAAAAAAGAATAAAAAGTAAGCGTTAGTAATTGGCCCACATTTATTTCATCTTTAAAAACCAGATAGTACAAAACAAAAACAAGTGCGGTACGCAATAAGTTAACTACTGTACCCTGTACAAAACTTAAACTTCTTATAAAACGTACTTTCTTTAGTTCAAGTTTTAATATCTTAATGGTAATAGTATTTAGTCTTCCTATTTCTGAAGTAGTTAAGCCTAAACTTTTTACCAACTCTACATTCCGTAACGATTCAGTTGTAGAACCTGCTAAGGCTGTGGTTTCTCCTACAATTATTTTGGATATGGTTTTAATCCTTTTACTTAACAGGTTACTTATAAAAGCAAGTATGGGACCCGTTATAAAAAATACGGGAGCTATCATCCAATTGGTTCTAAAGGCAAAGACTAAAACAAAGGTAAAGCCTACTAATGTTTGAAAGATTACACTTATAAATGAGGTAATAAACTTCTCACAATCAAGGCGTACCTTTTGTAGTTTACCTAAAGTTTCTCCGCTTCTTTGGTCTTCAAATTCCTGAAAGGGTAAATCTAAAGAACGCTTAATACCATCCTGATATAATTCTGCACCCGTGCGTTGAATAATAACACTGGTAAAATAATCCTGAAAGTTTTTAGCTATTCTGGAAATCATAGCTACCGAAATAACCCCTAATAGGTATGGCATTATTTCTCGAATAAAACGGGCAGTATCTCCTTTATAAGTTTGATGACCCACACCAAACTTATTTAATATCTTTCCATAAATGTAGGGGTCTAACATAGAAAAGCATTGATTGATAGCTGCCAGTAACAAAGCAAGCAAAACAATGCCTTTATAATTCTTTAAGTAGGATAGAAGGATTTTCATTTGAAATATGAAGTTGTAAAGATAAGGTTTAGAGAAACGGACTAATTAATAATTTACCTTTGAACCTAAAAAATAAATGGATAAACTTTTAGTCCTTATAACCGAATTGGAATCTAATATCTTAAATAACGAGAAGTCAGCCCCTTCTATTTCAAAAGTTACTGTAGGGTGGCATTTAGAACATTCATTGTTAGTTATTAATAAAACAATAAAAGCATTAGAAAACTCAACCTCTCAAGATTATAAATGGGGATTTAGTTTTCCAAGATTAATTACTTATAGCTTGAATAAATTCCCAAGAGGTAGAGGAAAAGCCCCGAAGGTTGTTCAGCCGGAAGGTATTATTCAGGGAGAAAATTTCAGGAAAAATATTGAAACAGCAAAAGACAAAGTGAAAGGCCTTTCTAGTTTAAGCGCTAATCAAAATTTTAAACATCCTTATTTCGGATTACTAAATGTAAAATCTACAACCAAGTTTCTCAGACTCCATACAAAACATCACCTTGATATAATCAGCGATATAGTTAATGCGCAATGAGATCTTTTTAAAATTAATTAGCATTTCTCTTTCCTTAATAATACCTAATTTTCGCACTCAATTATAGAGATATGGTGAAAAGAATTTTCCTGTTAAGTATTTATTTTATCGGTCAGTTAATAAACGCACAGAATTCTCCCCAACTGAATTCGGCAGAGATATTGCAATCATTAAAAAAACTGAATACAGTTGGTTCTGTTCTTTATATTGCGGCTCATCCGGATGATGAGAATACACGTTTGCTTGGGTATTTGGCTAAAGAAAGGAATTTGCGTACAGGCTATTTATCTATTACCCGTGGTGATGGTGGACAAAACCTGATTGGTAAAGAGCAGGGTGAATTGCTGGGTTTAATACGCACTCAGGAATTATTAGCGGCACGCAGGACAGATGGAGCAGAACAGTTTTTTACACGGGCTAATGATTTTGGTTTTTCTAAAAACCCGGAAGAGACTTTTACCATCTGGAATAAAGATAGCATATTGGCTGATGTGGTTTGGGTAATCAGGAAGTTTAAACCGGATGTTATTATTTGTCGTTTTCCTACTACAGGAGAGGGTGGACACGGGCATCACACAGCTTCTGCTATACTGGCTTTAGAGGCTTTTGATGCGGCGGCTGACCCTAAAAGATTTCCTGAGCAATTAGCGTATACACAAGTATGGCAGGTTAAACGCATTTTTTGGAATACCTTTAATTTTGGTGGGACAAACACAACATCTCCCGACCAATTGAAAGTTGATGTAGGTGTTTTTAATCCCTTATTAGGTAAAAGCTATGGAGAGGTAGCCGCTGATAGCCGTTCTATGCATAAAAGCCAAGGCTTTGGTTCTGCAAAAACAAGAGGCGAGAGCATAGAATATTTTAAATTCTTAAAAGGTGAAACGGCAACTAAAGATTTGTTTGAAGGCATTAACCAAACATGGACAAGGTTCCCTACAACTTCTTCTCTTCAAAAGATGATGGATGATTGTATTAAGAAATACAATCCGCAGGCACCTGAAAAAACAGTTCCTGATTTAGTTGCTATTTATAAACAGATACAGGCATTGGATGAGAGTGATGTTAATATTAAATATTGGGAAACTTTGAAAATGAAAGAGTGTGAAACACTTTTACTTACCTGCAGCGGTTTATGGATGGAAGCCAGTGCAGTAGATTATATGGCGGTGCCGGGCAATGATGTTTTAGTTACTGCACAAATCATTAAACGAAATAACAGCGAAGCAAAATTAAACGGGGTGAATTACTTTAACCAAACAGATAGCTCAACAGCATTAAGTTTAAAAACAAACGAGCTATACACATTTAAGCATAAAGAAAAAATTGCCGCCGCAACTCCTTTCTCAAACCCTTATTGGTTAAACGAAAAACATGGAGTTGGTATGTATGAAATAAAGAATAAACTACTCATCGGTAAACCCGAAAATGATGCGGCAGTTAAAGTAACGTTTGATGTAACTATAAATGATTTGAATTTGAAGGTTGAAAGAGGCTTAGTGTATAAATACACCGATCCTGTGAAAGGAGAAGTGTATCGCCCTTTTGAAGTTTTACCTCCAGCCACCATCAATATTTCAGATAAGGTGTATGTATTCAACTCACTTAACCCGAAGGATGTACAATTTACCGTAAAGGCAAATGCAGCAAATGTAAACGGAACGGTTCAGGTAAAGGTTCCTGATGGATGGATGATTACAATAAAAAACCCAGATTTTAAATTAGCTACAAAAGGAGATGAAGCAATTATAGAAGCTACCATCACACCCAATAAAAACAGCAGCGATGGTATCTTGCAGGCTTCGGTAAATATTAGCGGAAGTGTATTTACAAAAAGCATCAAACGTATAGAGTACGACCATATTCCTTATCAGTTTATTTTAAGTGATGCAGAAGCTAAACTGGTGCATGTAGATTTAAAAACTGCCGGTACTACTCTTGGGTACATTCCCGGTGCCGGGGATGATGTGCCTGCTTGTTTAAAACAAGTGGGATATAATATTACCATACTGACTGATGAACTACTAACGAAAGAAAATCTTTCTAAATACAATTGCATTATTACCGGTGTGCGTGCATACAATACTAACGAACGCCTGCAGGTGCATTACAACAAATTAATGGATTATGTAAAGAATGGTGGAAACCTGGTTGTGCAGTATAATACCAATAGCCGTGTAGGACCTGTGGGTACTAAGGTTGGCCCATATCCTTTTACAATTTCGAGAGACAGGGTTACCGATGATAATGCGGAAGTACGTTTTATAAATCCTAAACACGTTGTTTTAAACTCTCCGAACATTATCACACAAAAAGATTTTGAAGGATGGGTACAGGAACGCGGAATTTATTTTGCAACGGATATAGATAAAAACTACGAAACCTTTTTTTCTATGAACGACCCTAAGGAAAAACCAAGCGAAGGAAGTTTAATCGTTGGCAAGTATGGTAAAGGAAACTTTGTATATACCGGGCTTGTTTTCTTCCGTGAATTACCTGCAGGCATTCCGGGTGCTTACCGTTTATTTGTAAATTTACTCAGTATACCTCCCAACAAATAAATGCAGAAAGAAAAAACATCGGGTAACAAAAAGTGGCGTAATGCCTATATTTTAGTTATCGGAGTTTTGTTTATGCTTATTGTTTTCTTTTACTTTTTCACCAAACAATTTGCATGAGTGTTGTAGATTGGATTGTCCTCATCATAACCTTACTGGCTGTAATTAGTTATGGCGTATATAAAAGCAAGAGCGAGAAAACCTTAGACGGTTATTTTAAAAGCAGCAACTCCATGAGTTGGTTTTTGATTTTGCTTTCCATCATGGGTACGCAGGCAAGCGCCATTACTTTCTTATCGGCACCCGGGCAAGCCTATACTGACGGCATGCGCTTTGTGCAATATTACTTCGGCTTACCCTTAGCTATGGTAGTGTTATGTGTAACCTTTATTCCCATTTATCATAAACTAAAAGTATTTACCGCTTATGAATTTTTAGAACAACGTTTCGATTTAAAAACGCGTGCCCTGGCATCCATCCTGTTTTTAATTCAACGGGCATTATCAACCGGTATTAGCATTTATGCTCCTTCTATTATTTTATCTTCTCTACTGGGCTGGAATATTTATTATACTAATCTTGTTATGGGTGGTTTCTTAATTATCTATACCGTTAGCGGTGGCACCAAAGCCGTTACCTATACACAAATGCAACAACTGGCCATTGTTTTTATCGGTATGTTTTTGGCAGGCTATATGGTGGTACACATGCTTCCGCCCGATGTTAGCTTTTCAGATGCTTTGCACGTAGCAGGCAAAATGGGCAAACTGAATGTTATTGAAACAAAAATAGATGTTACCGATTCGCATTGGTGGAAAGATAAATACAATATCTGGAGTGGTTTAATTGGCGGGTTCTTTTTAGCCCTTTCTTATTTCGGAACCGATCAATCGCAGGTAGGGCGCTATTTAACAGCCAAGAACACCAAAGAAAGTCGCATAGGTTTATTAATGAATGGCTTGGTAAAAGTACCCATGCAGTTTTTAATTCTTATGGTGGGTAGTTTGGTTTTTGTATTCTATATGTTTTACCAATCCCCTGTTTTCTTTAATCAAAAAGAGATTGATAAAGTTTTAGCCGGCGATTACAAAGCCCCTTTCGTTGCGCTTCAAAACAAAAACGATTCCTTAAATACCCTTAAGCAAATTCAAACACATCAACTGGTAGATGCTATCCATCAAAAAAATAATGAACAGATTCAAAACACAAAAGCTTCTTTAAACGAAATAGATAAACAAACCAAAGCCATCCGTGCCGAGGCCGTTGCCGTAATGAAGCAGGCAGATAAAACCGCCGATACAAACGATACCAATTATATCTTCCTCTATTTTGTGGTGCAAAACCTTCCACGTGGGTTGATAGGTTTATTAATAGCCATGATATTCCTGGCAGCCTGGGGCAGCATTGCAGCCGCATTAAACTCACTGGCATCAACCACCGTAATAGATTTATACAAACGCTTTTGGGTAAAAGACCAAACCGAAACACACTACTTCAAGGCATCGCGCTGGATAACCTTTGGCTGGGGCTTGTTTTGCATTGCCACCGCCATGTTTGCCAGCAAACTGGGTAGTTTAATCGAGGCCGTAAACGTATTAGGCTCTCTCTTCTACGGCACCATTTTGGGCATCTTCCTCGTAGCCTTTTATATGAAGCGAATTGGCGGCAAAGCCGTTTTCTATGCAGCCATCACTACCGAGCTTTGCGTAATTGCCATTTACATAGCCGATGTTATTTCTTTTCTGTGGCTCAACGTTATCGGTTGTTTATTGGTTATGTTGTTTGCCTGGGTACTACAAAAAGTATTGCCTAAACCTGCCGTAAAAAGTATCGAAGTATAAATCTTTTGGGCGTTCCGGCGGTGAACTGCCGCTTTGTTAAAACACAATACCTATTAGACGGCAAGCAACGCCTTTTGAACGGAACGTAATACTGAAGGAGCGGGAAGCAATACCCAAAAGGCGGAAAGCAATACAAAAGGAACGGAATGCAATACAAAAGGAACGGGATGCAATACCGAAGAGACGGAACGCAAACGGACGATTATTATAGGGGTTTCGTCGATAGTTATGTCTTTGGAAAGGGAAGCCCGACCCGCCTTCTTCACCTTTCGACAGGCTCAATGTTCGAGTTGATACGCGGCGGGGGAACGCCCAAATAAAAAAGCCCCGTACAAAACGAGGCTCTTTTTAATCAAATTCAAGGATATCTTATTTATTATCAGTCATCAGCTTTTTAGCCATAGCTACATAATCATCATTTTTAGCATCGGTAGCTAAGGCAATAGTTTTTTCTGCAGCAGCTTTACCGTTTTCTTTATCACCTTGTTTGTAAGCAATTTTTGCTTTAAGCAACATCATAAAAAATGCTTTCGGATTCTGCTCTAAAGCTTTGTCTACCCATGCTGCTGCTTGTTTTAAGTCCTTATTGTTTTCGTAATAATAGCTTGCTGCCTGAAAATATGGGCGGCTATCGTTAACCACATTGGCATCAATGTTCTTCATTACTTTAGCATCAATATCGGTAGTAAGTTTTATGGGCACACGGGTGTTTTCCCACATTAACTCAATAGTTGCCGATGTAGCTAAAACATCTGCCATATTAATGGTAAACGATTCCATTTTATTAGCCATAGCAACAGGTTTTACTTTAAAACGCAATACTTCGTTTTCTGCTTTATAATCGGCTACGTTACCACCCAAGGTAAGGTCTTTATAAAGCATAATATCCCAGCTGTCTTTATTTGGAACGGTATATAAAGCATAGGTACCTGCTTTTACACCATTGCCCTCTAATTTCACCGAATCGGAAAAAGTAATTTTTGTAGCTCCATTAGCACCCGTGCGCCATGTTTTGCCATAGGGAACCACATCGCCAAATATAACACGGCCTTTAGCGGCAGGGCGGGAGTATTCGAAACTAACATCACCCAAAGCAAAGTTTTGTTTTATGGTTTGTGTGGGGCTTGGTGCCGGAACTTTTAATTGTTGTGCCTGTATGTTTAAGCTGTTAAAACTAAGTGCCGCAATAGCTAATGCAGCGATTATTTTTTTTGTTTTCATTATCATGGTTTGGGTTTAATTTTTTTGTTAGTGTATTTTTCGTTTTAATCGGCGACAAAGGTAGAACATTTTAGAGCTAATTTTGTCTTATTTAAGATGGAAGAATAATGCCATTACAAGCAAAAAAGAAAATTTATTTCCTTTTCAGGAAAATGCAGGTACAATCCTTACTACTCAATCAACTAAATCTCTCATTAAGTGTAATAGTTAAGAAGCAGGGCTATGTTACTTTTTATTTTATCCCTGCTCTTATAACAGTTAGTAGTAATAAGCAGAAAAAGACACGTCTTAGTTATTAGTTCTAAGTTATCAATTCAAACAAGAAAGGAATTGTGCTACAACACAATAAATTGTATTATAGCACAATTTGTGGACCCGGAGGGATTCGAACCCTCGTCCAAACAAGGAATAAAAAAGCTTTCTACACGTTTAGCGCAAATTTAATTTTCGTCAAATGGCAGGTATTTACACAAACCAACCAAAAGCTTAGTTGCTGATATTGCTTTAGTTAACAACATCACTAAAACAACTTGCTATTTTATGATGCAACATCCCACTCGCTAAGCAAGGGCGCTAATGGGGTTGCAAAGGCTGAATTAGCTGAGCTAATTAAGCAGCCATGGCGTAGTTATTTTCGCCAATTGAAGTTTTGAGAATTAGGTTTTAGGTGTCATGTTCACAACACACCACGTGCTTACAATCCTACTGCTCTCGCTGTCAAAACCGGTCGGGCCCATAAATCAAAGAACACACAAAGATACATAAAATTAAGCTCTTATATTTGTCAAAATTTCATCTATGACTAAAGTAAAAATAGGCGTTCTGCGCGAAGAAAAAACTCCGGCTGATTTGCGCGTACCGCTAACTCCCTTAATTTGTGCTGAGCTAACCAAGCAATACCCAAACTTAGAAATATATGTGCAACCAAGCGCCATACGTTGCTATCATGATAGTGAATATACGGCTTTTGGCGTTACGCTTAAAGAAGATTTATCCGATTGCGATATACTAATGGGCGTAAAAGAAGTGCCTGCTGATAAGCTCATTCCTAACAAGAAATACTTTTTCTTTTCTCATACGATAAAGAAACAGCCTCACAATAGTAAACTAATGCATTCCCTGATAAGCAAGCAAATAGAGATGATAGATTATGAAACCCTGACGGATAAAAACCATAACCGTATTATTGGTTTTGGGCGATATGCGGGTGTAGTTGGGGCTTATAACGGTATTTTAGGTTATGGGTTGAAGTATGATTTGTTTCGTTTGCACGCTGCGCATAAATGCCGCGACAGAGCCGAGATGGAAGAAGAACTTAAACGCGTAAAGCTCCCAAATATTAAAATTGCGCTTACGGGTGGCGGACGTGTTGCCAATGGTGCTATTGAGACATTATCTGCCTTACGTATCCGCAAAGTAACCCCCGAAGAGTTTTTGATGAGTTCATTTCGTGAGCCTGTGTATTGTCAGTTAAACCCTAAAGACTATGTAGAGCGTGAGGGCGACCATAACTTTGATTTGCACGATTTCTTTAAACACCCCGAGCATTTTACCAGTAAGTTTGCGCCTTATACCAAAGAGACTGATTTGTTTATCTCTGCCCATTACTGGGACCCCCGCTCGCCTAAAATGTTTACTACCGATGATATTAAAGCTGCTGATTTTCATGTAAGTGTAATTGCCGATATAACCTGCGATATTAATGGCTCGGTGCCAACTACCATACGCGCCAGTACCATTGATAAGCCTTTTTATGGGTATAACATGAAAACCGATAAAGAAGATTTGGCCTTTACTAAAGATACCATTTGCATCATGGCGGTAGATAACCTGCCTTGCGAATTGCCCCGCGACAGCAGCGATGATTTTGGAAAAGATTTGGAAGAGCGCGTAATACCCTGCCTGCTAAACCCCGATACCGATAAAGTTATTGAGCGCGCCACAATATGCAAACAAGGTAAACTAATGCCTGCTTTTGATTATTTAAAAGATTACGCTTATTAGTAGGGCGTTCCGTTGATTACAACGGCGGGCTTTGCACTGCAATCTTTTGCCGATTACAACAAAAGGATTTTCGTTGCAATCCCTAACGCGAGCGGGCTTAAAACTTATAGCCAATATTTATGGCTGCTCTTGGAACTAATGGGTCTATATAGGTATTAGGAGTACCTGAACCCTTTTGAACAATTGTGCCGACTGGACCTATTCCAACAAGACAATCTATAACAAGGTGGTTAAATAAATAATATTGGATGCCATTCATTAAACCTATTGCAAGGCGTTGATAAATAATCTCCGTATTATCATAATAAGTTACTGCCGGAGTATTAGGATAATAAGGAAAACTATATCCAGCAGGTATAAATTGAGTGCTTGCAATCTTCCCTATATCATAAAGATATTGGGCAAAAGCCCCAACATAATATCCGGTATGGTTCTTCTTTTTAGAGACAAAGAATTTATATTCAGGAATTATTGCCAGAGAACTAAAATTCATCTGATTAGTATTTGTTATATTATTATACTCCTTTACTGATTTAGTATTTTGAGTAAGTGATAAAACGGTTAATTGCAAACTATGCCTCTTACTAAACAATTTTTCTACTGTAAATGAGTGTATTTTATAATGGTCAGTATTCACTAAAGAATAAATGGGCATTAAAATATCTCCCTTAACAACCAAGCCTAACTGCTTTTTGGTACTATCAGTCTTTTGTGCGAAAGCAGAGAATGATAGAAGAAGAAATAATATAGGAGTAACCTTTTTCACCCCTCAAATATACAAAAACCTCCGTCCCTATAATATAAACGAAAACCCCACATTTCCTAATGCAAAGTATTAACCGTAGTTAGTAACTAAATACCTTGCATTCCTTGGTTAATAGCCCATGTTTAGGTAACTTAGCTATGGCAAACAAGTAGAAAAAGGCTCTTTGAAAAAAAAACAACGGATAAGGAACTCTCTTATCCTGATAACAAACTTAGTTACCATGCTAATGAACTTAGTTATCCGGATAAGGAACTTAATTACCTTGATAACAGACTTACTTATCAAGATAATGAACTTAGTTACCCTGATAATGAACTTGCTTATCATGATAACTAACTCGATTACCCGAATAACTAAACAGGATTATTAACTAATAAAAATATATAACCATGAAAACAAAAAAGAAAAGAGTGTATTGGATTCCGATGCAGCTACTTCGGTTCTACTTATGGCAGGAAACCTTTATGACGGAGGTACAAGACTCTGTAATTGGTCCTTTAACAGGCATACCTACGGGCGTGGGTAGTAAAATGGAGGCATTGCTGGCTTTGCAAGCTGCTTATGTGTCGGCATATAATGCAGCACCTCCGCATACATACCCCGGCAGGGCATTCATTACGGCACGCAACAAAGCAGAAAAGCTTTTTAAAAGCGGAATACAGCAAATTACAGCCCAATACATACGTAATAATGATGCCCTTAGCGATTATCAAAAACAACTAATTGGTTTGCCTATTACCGCAAACACAGGAACAGGTAAGCATAGCACGCAAACTTCTATAGTAGAGCGTGAAGTGCCTGACTATCCGGCTATAGCGGCAAAATCTAACAGTCCGGGCACAGTAACCTTTAGTTTTGGTGCGTTGGGCAGCAAATCGCAGGGCGTAGAAGCAGGCATGCACCATATTTTAATACAGTATATTATTACGGCTGCCAACGCTGCTGCTCCTACCGGAGAGGAGGCTTGCAACAAACACATAGAGGCGCAAAAATCTCCCTTCACTAAAGATGTAAGCAGAGAAACAGCCGGACAAAAACTATGGGGCTTTGCCGCCTGGGTAGATACCCGTGGGGTAATACATAGCTGGAGCCCTGTGTTTTTTTGTATTATTACATAGCTGCACCTAACCCTTCCCTTTTTAGGAAAACGCAAGAGAGGTTCTTTGATAACACCCACCTGTTAGTTTAAAGGTGTTAAAAACAAAAAGACTGCCCTTTTTTATGTATACTTTTGTAGTATGCGGAAACTAATTTTCTTTCTTATTACCATTACCTATTCGCTATTACCTAGTAACTGTTTTGCACAAAACGATTCTATTTTACCCAAAACCGCCCCAAAAACTATGCTCTGCGAAATTAAAATGCACGACGGCTCTTTATATAAAGGATATATAGAAAAACAAAACGATTCATTAATTTATTTAAAAAGTAGCGTAGGGGTTTTAATTCATGTACCTAAAAAACAAATCAATAGTATTGATTTTATAAATGGTCATACCACCAAAGACTCTACGGGCAATATGCTTATTCATATACCCAACATTGCCTATAATTATTATGTGGTATTCAGTAATGCTTTTCTTTTAAAGAAAGGAGAAGTTTATGGAAGTTCCAACGGTTTTATCTTTAATAATAATATTAACTATGCCTTTAACCAAAACTTTTCGCTGGGCATTTCTACCTCTGTGCTTGCAGCACCTATTTCGCTTCATGCAAAAGCAAACTTTGAGGTAGCACATAAACTTTATATAGGGGTTGACGGGCTTTTAGGTACGGGCTCGTGGCTTAGTACTAAATCGTATGGCGGTGGCGGGCTTGCTAAAGTAACATACGGAGACGTTAAGGATAACTTTACCGTTTTTGCCGGCTATGGAAACCTAGATTATTATATAAAGCCTCAACGAAGACGAAGAGGAGGATTTGGAAGAGCCGGTTATTTTGATAATATATACTCCGTTATGGCAGGAGCAGCTATGTCTTACGCAATCTCTGCTAAAATACACTTTGTGGCAGAGTTTCTTGCTGCTCCAAAAATTACTGTATACAATACTTCTAATCTTGCCGCCTCGCAAATGGGATTCTACAGTTTGTCTCCGGCTATTAGAACTGCCATAAAACCAAACATTTCATGGGTTTTTGGTATAGATGGGGTATTTTTTACGTCTACAAATAAAGGCTCAACTACTAATACAGCTTTTGCTTTGCCTTACGTAGGTTTTTCTTTCCGTTTATAGCTAAAAACTTATTTGTATATTTGAAACTCCTCTTAAAAAAGGAGTATTCGCGTTTATGCGTAAGTTTTTATTTCTGTCCATAGCCTTCCTTACTTTATCAACTGATTGGGTTGAATACCCCTTATTACAACAAAAAGAAGATACTCAGGCAAAAATTAAAGCTGCCTACATTTATAATTTCACTAAATATTTTGAATGGATAAATAACAAGGAGGGCAACTTTACCATTACCATTTTAGGTGAAAATACAGGTTTAGTAAATGAACTAAGTAATATGGCAAAAACCAAAATGGTTGGTTCACAAAAGATTGAAATTAAAAACAATCAACTTATTAATGAGATTGAAAGGTCTAACATTCTTTTCATAACGCCCGATAAATCTCATTTACTGGCAGATGCGCTGGTTAAATTTAAAGGTAAGGGTGTTTTAATTATTACCGATAAACAAGGTTTGGCTAAAGTGGGTGCTGCCATTAATTTTATTATAGAAGAAAACCGACAAAAATTTGAATTAAATAAAGCCGCAGCAGCTAAAGCAGGATTAAATGTAGGCTCTAGTATTGAAAAACTTGCCGCGAATGTTTTTAACTAAATGAAAGGATTAAAAAACATATCTTTTTGTTTATTGCTGTTTATACTGGCAAAGCAGGTTTCTTTTGCCCAAACTGATTTGGTTCAAAAAGCTTCGGAGTTATATCAGGCTAAAAAACTTGATTCTGCTAAGGTTTTGATTAATGAAGCTATTCAAAATCCTGAAACTGCAAAAGATTTTCAGGCATGGATGGTGCGAGGCTTTATATACAAAGATTTATATAAGGCCAATGAAAGTAAAAATCCGGCGTCTCCTTTAAGAGAAAGCTCGGCTGAATCTTTTGTGCAATCTTTACAATTAGACAAGGATAATAAAAATCCTCAAAAGGCTAGTTTAATTCAGTCTTTAAAATATTTAGCTTCAACTTACCATAACGATATAAACAAAATACTTGATACCGTAGGCTACAAGCAGGCTATTATAAATTCTGATAGACATAAAGAACTTATGAAACTTATTGACCCTGCCTTTGATGAAAAGAAATATAACTATGAGGTATACTCAGCCATTGGTTCTATGTTTGAAAAAGGATATGAGCAAAAGTCATCCAAAAACCTGCTTGATATGGCTAAAACATATCTGCTGAAAGCTTATGAAATAAATAATAATACTGATTTTATCAATAAAAACTTAGGTGTTTTATATTATAACCAGGCGGTTGATATTATTAAAAAAATGGATTATGATGTGCCACTTGACCAATTACCCGTCTATCAAGACCAGTCTATTAAACTTGGAAAACAATCCTTACCTTATCTTTTAAAAGCTCATGAAATTAATCCAAACGATAAATCGGTTATTGAAGGGCTTGCCGGAATATATTACTTGCTTAATGATACCGAAAAATATAATGAGTATAAAAAGAAATTTGAGGAGATGAGCAAACAATAAATGGCTTTTAAATTTACTATAGGAAAAAAAATAGGCGCGGGTTTTGGCTTGGTTATTTTATTTACTCTTATAGCTTTTATATATACCAATGTAATTATTAATGAAAGTAAAAAGAAAACTGATGAAGTAGTAAAGATAGTTACTCCCAGTGTTACTTCCTTAGAATCCTTTCATTCTATCTTGCAACGTTCGCAAATATTAATTACTAAATGGTATCATGTACAAAGTCCGAATGACGACCCTTTTAAGAAAGAACTGCGCGAGCTGATTAAATATGAATACCCCGGATTAAAAAAGGGAATAGACAGCCTTTCTGTTAACTGGACTCCAGATGAAAAAGAACAAATAAAAAACATTTTTTCTTTTACGGATAATCTTTTTGAAAAATATCAAAAGGATATTATGAGTCAGATAAATTCATTTTCGGCTTATGATGATGCTTCTATAACTTTTCCGGTTCAGTTAAGTTTAGAAGAAGCTGATGAGGAATTAAAAGTTATATACAACGGACTTACTTCACTTATTAATTCTGAAAAGAACAATGCAGATATAGTTACTCATCAAATGTTTACCTCGTTTAATTTTTTAATGCAATTTGTAAAGTACTTAGGCATATGTTTAGTTATAGGTGGTGTTTTAATTGCATTTTTCACTATAAGAACTATTGTAAAACCTGTGCAGAAATTAAAAAATGTGCTGCAAGATATGAGCTTTGGTGTATTGCCAAAAACCCGTATAAAATATAAAAATGATGAAATTGGAGACATGAATATTGCCCTTAACGGCTTGGTTCAGTCAATGGAACTTACTACAGAGTTTGCTAAAGAAGTAGGTAGCGGTAATTTTAACTCTTATTACAAACCACTTAGCGAACAAGATAATTTGGGGCATGCTTTGCTAAAAATGCGTACTGATTTAGCAGAGAATGAGCGTGTACTTGAACAAAAGGTAATTGAACGCACGGAACAGGTAGTAAAACAAAGTGAAGAGATTAAAAGTAAAAACAATCAGCTTGAAATATTATACAAACACGTTACAGATAGCATACGCTATGCCAAACGCTTGCAAGAAGCTATCATCCCAACAGATATTGCCGTTAGACAAATACTACCTCAATCGTTTGTATTATTTAAACCTAAAGACATTGTAAGTGGGGATTTCTATTGGATAAACCACATAGAAAACAAATCGTATGTGGCGGCTATTGATTGTACGGGGCATGGAGTTCCGGGTGCATTTATGAGTTTAGTTGGCTATAATATTTTAAAAGAAATTACTCTTAATGATGAAGTAGCCATTGCTCCTTCCATTATTATGGATAAAATGAGTAAAGGAGTTGTAAAAACTTTAAACCCAAAATCGGGTAAGGCAGAAACTGCCAACCAAACCAAAGATGGTATGGATATGAGCCTGTGTTGTGTTGATTATAATAAGATGGAGCTGCAATACGCTGGTGCTTTTAATCCACTTTATTTAATACGAGAAGGGAAACTGATTCAATATAAAGCCAATAAGTTCCCTATCGGGTTTAGGATAGATGACCATATTCAAAACTTTACTAATAATGTTATTCAACTGCAAAAAGGAGATACCTTCTATATTTTTAGTGATGGGTATGCCGACCAGTTTGGCGGGCCTAACGGTAAAAAATACATGACAGGCAACTTTAGAAATCTGCTTATAGAAACCAGTAAAAAACCAATAGAACAACAGAAAGACTTCTTAAACACCACCATCGAAAACTGGCGTGGAGAGTTAGAACAGGTAGATGATATCCTTATTATAGGAGTAAAAGTTTAATAACTCTACCTAACAATAATCAATCTTTTATTTATAACTCCACTATTACTTATAATACTTAGGTTATTCACTCCTTCATTTAAACTACTTGCATCAATAATTATTTTGCCATTCAAAAACATTAGCCTCCCTCCATTAGTGAGAACACCCCATTTATTAAAATAGCCTTACATTTGCTTAGTAATGAAAAAGTTTTGGGATTTTATTTCTAGCATGGGTTATAGTCCCGATTTGTCTCTTGAAGAAGCCAGAAGAATCAAACTTTTAAGTCGCCTCAACTCTATCACCTTTTGGGTTCTGCTTTTGTATCTTATTGTTGATTTGATAATAGGTATCCACACGTTTATTCCTTTGCTTATTACCATTATGTTTTTTCTGGCAGTTAATTTATTCCTGTTGTATAAAAAAGCATACGCACCTGCCAAACATTTCTCTATGATTGTTATTGCTATATGCATTGGTTTTTTTACCCTGTTTACGGGAGAAATGTTTAGCGAAGCATTTTTTATACCTCTGGTGGCTATGCCTTTAATTATTTTTAAATGCAGAAAAACTGCAGGCTGTTATCTTGTTGCATTACTTGTTTTGGTAGTTGTATTAAAATTAAATCAGGCCTCTGTTACGCCTTTAATTACTGCCACTAAAGAAGAAGCTATGCTTTTTAAACTCCTTAATATTATTTGCTCTGCCCTTATTGCCTGGCTTCTTGTGTTTTATTTTAAAGCCGCCAACGAGGAATATGAAAACACGTTGATAAAAATGCATGAAATGGTAAGCGAAAAAAACAAAGAGATAACCGACAGTATTATTTATGCAAAAAGAATACAGGATGCCTTAATTACGCCCGAAAAATATATTGAAAAATCGTTGAATAAATTAAAAGATAAGGATAAGTAACCCAACGTATGAGTTTTAAAGAAAACATACGTGTGCTGGGCAAATTAAGCCCTAAAAAGATTTTAAACGCTGCTGCTGTTTTTGCTTCTTATCATTATTCACGCATTAGCAAACAAAACAAACATGCGGGTATGCCGCTCTCATTAAACTTTGAACCTACTACCAGTTGTAATCTCCGTTGCCCCGAGTGCCCCAGTGGTTTAAGATCTTTCTCGCGCCCAACAGGTATGCTGGAACAGAAGTTCTTTCAAAAAACAATTGATGAGTTATATGATAAGCTAATTTATCTTACCTTTTATTTTCAGGGAGAGCCGTATCTTAATCCTAACTTTCTGGATATGGTAAAGTATGCTTCGCAGAAGAACATTTTTACGTTTACTTCTACCAATGCGCATTACCTTAACGATGAAAATGCTAAAAGAACGGTAGAATCGGGGTTAGATAAACTTATTATTTCTATTGATGGTACTACGCAAGAGGTGTATGAGCAATACCGTGTAGGCGGTAACTTAGAGAAAGTAATTGAAGGTACTAAAAATATCCTGAAATGGAAACGACAACTAAAAAGTAAAACACCTTATATTGTATTTCAGTTCTTGGTAGTAAAGCCAAACGAGCATCAGATGGAAGATGCTAAAAAACTAACTAAAGAATTGGGTGTTGATGAGATTAAATTCAAGACCGCACAGGTTTATAGCTACGAAAACGGTAATGAATTAATCCCTGATAATATTGCGTATAGTCGCTACAAAAAAAATACAGATGGCACCTATTCCATTAAAAACAAATTACTGAACCAATGCTGGCGAATGTGGAGCGGTTGTGTTATTACCTGGGATGGCTTGGTAGTGCCTTGTTGTTTTGATAAAGATGCGCAGCATCGTTTGGGTAATTTGAAAGAAACATCATTAAAAGAAGTTTGGCAAAGTGAGGGATATAATCAATTCCGTTCATCCATATTACACTCCCGCAAAGAGATTGATATCTGTAGTAATTGTACCGAAGGAACCAAGGTTTGGGCTTAACAATTTGCTAACAATTTGTTAGTGTTATATTGTTTTGCCAATCAGCCTTAATTGTTAATTTGGCGGCTTCAAACTAAAAAATATGCAAGAAGTATATATCGTATCAGCCGTTAGAACACCAATTGGTTCGTTTAACGGAGCCTTAGCAAGTATAGCAGCTCCTAAGTTAGGTGCCGCAGCTATTAAAGCAGCTATAGAAAGAATAAAACTTAATCCTGCTGAAGTTCAACAGGTATATATGGGCAGTGTGTTACAGGGTAATTTAGGTCAGGCTCCTGCCCGACAAGCTGCAAAGTTTGCAGGTCTTCCAAACGAAACACAGTGTACTACTATTAATAAAGTTTGTGCATCAGGCATGAAATCGGTTGTGATTGCTGCGCAAAACATTATGTTGGGCGATGCAGAGGTTGTAGTCGCCGGTGGTATGGAAAACATGAGTGCTGTTCCTTATTACTTAGATCAAGCCCGTAGCGGTTATCGTTTGGGTAATGGTGTGGTAATTGACGGTTTGGTAAAAGATGGTTTAACAGATGTATATCATCAAAACCACATGGGTAACTCTGCCGAGCTTTGTGCGAAAGAATATGGCATTACCAGAGAGCAGCAGGATGCTTTTGCAATAGAATCTTACACCCGCGCTGCAAAAGCATGGAAAGACGGTAATTTTAAAGAAGAAGTTATTCCGGTTACTATTACAACTAAAAAGGGAGATGTTGTTGTTGCTGAAGATGAAGAACACAAACAAGTAAACTTTGAAAAAGTAGCTCAACTAAAACCTGTGTTTGACAAAGCAGGTACCGTAACTGCAGCCAATGCTTCTACTTTGAATGATGGAGCTGCCGCTTTGGTTTTAATGAGCAAAGAAAAAGCAGATAAATTAGGTTTAAAACCTTTGGCTAAAATAATTGGTTATGCAGATGCTGAGCAAGCGCCTGAGTGGTTTACCACAACACCATCTAAAGCTATCCCGGCTGCTGTTCAAAAAGCAGGTTTAAAGATGAGTGATATAGAGTACTTCGAAATAAACGAAGCTTTTGCAGTAGTATCTATTGCTAATAACCAGTTAATGAAATTAGACCCTGCCAAAGTAAATATTAACGGTGGTGCAGTTGCTATAGGTCATCCATTAGGATGTTCAGGTGCTCGTATTATAGTTACCTTACTAAATGTATTGAAACAAAAAAATGCACGTTATGGTGCTGCAGGTATTTGTAACGGTGGCGGTGGCGGAAGCGCAATAGTTATTGAGAGACTTTAATTAAGTTTCAACGCATGTTCGGAATTTGTAATCAGAGTATAGTTCCCTGTCGAAGTGAGGCTTCTCACCGCAGCGAAATGGTTACACAACTCTTGTTTGGAGAGTCCTTTACTATTCTTGAAGAAACCGAAGAGTGGGCTCACATACTTACTGCTTATGATGCTTATGATTGCTGGATAAGCAATAAACAATACCTTTCTATAAAAGAAGATACCTTTAAAAAACTGCAAAGTGTGGCACAGCCTTTATCTACTGAGCCCATGCAACTGATACAGGATAAGAAAACAAATGGCTTCTTCCCTATTGTGGCAGGCAGTTTACTTCCTTTCTTATCAGGCAAAGAAATTCAGTTAGAGAATAATGTGTACGAGTTTTCAGGTGAATCCATTTTACCGGATTCACAACATATTTCACGTAACAAGATCGTCTCAACGGCTTATCCTTATTTAAACAGCCCTTATTTATGGGGTGGCCGCAGTTTTTTTGGAATAGATTGTTCGGGTTTTACGCAGATAGTTTTTAAACTAAACGGTTTTAAATTACCGCGTGATGCTTCTCAACAAGCTCTCTTAGGACTTCCTTTATCTTTTGTAGAAGAAGCACAGGCGGGAGATTTAGCCTTTTTTGATAATGAAGAAGGTAAAATAATTCATGTAGGCATTGTGCTTGATGATAATAAAATCATCCACGCTTCGGGTAAAGTAAGAATAGATAAATTAGACCACTACGGTATCTTTAATTTAGATACCAAAAAGTACTCGCATCATTTGCGCGTAATAAAAAAGGTTTTAGCTGATTAGTTACTAAGCTTAAACCGTAAACGTGTTTAAGTTCTTATCAGATACTTCTACAAACAACTTTTCTTTTGCACGGCGCACCTTTTTAGCTTTTACCAAAACATCATTAGCTTCATCTCTGTATCCTAAAGGCAACAGCGATACACTTTTCAAGCCCTTTGCTTCCAATTGTAAAAGCTCATCCAAAGCAGGTGCATTAAAACCTTCCATGGGTGTACTATCAACTTCTTCCATAGCGGCAGCTACTAAACCATAACCTAAAGCAATATAAGCTTGTTTGGCAGCCCATGTAAAGTTTTGCTCTGCCGGGCGGGAAAGAATTAATTTACCATAATTATCTTTCATGGGGGCTAATGATTCGGGTGTAACGCCACGTTGGGCAACAATATCATTTACATACTCATTCATGTGCTGTTCAGTAACGTTGCTCCATGCGGCAAACACCAGTAAATGCGAGCACTCTACAATTTGAGGTTGCTTACAAATATTTTCATTTATTTTTTTGCGAAGCACTTCATCTTCAATTACCAATATGGTATAGGGTTGTATGCCAATAGAAGAGGCCGACAGGCGGATAGCTTCTAAAATAGCTTCTACTTTTTGCGCAGGCACTTTCTTACCATTCATATGTTTGGTAGCGTAGCGCCAGTTAAGTTGTTTTAGTAATTCCATTTGTGCTTTTTTAGGAGTACAAGTATCGTAAATATAATTTATGTACGTAAAGGGAGTATCTAAATAGTTAGTAACTATATAAAAACGTATAAACTATTTAAAATTGAATATTTTTTTATTCATACTTTTTTCTGCCGCAAAAAAGTATGGCAAAAAGCCACCACGAACGCCAACCTAAAGCTTTCGTTTGTCACACAAGCCTGCCCTCTCATGCCACGAAACTTTCGGTTCGCACCGTTCGTGGACACCTGCCCCTGATATAAGTAACCAACGTAATCTGAAACCCGAGCGCGAGCCCGACAAAACGCGGAGCAGAGTGGCTTGGTGCATAGCAGATCGTTTGGTCTTGACTTTTTGGTTCTTTTTCGTCAAGGAAAAAGAACGTAAAAAAACTTTATGAAATAAACATTAAACAGCTTCTTATCAACCACCCATAAATTTTAGAAAAAATCTACTTAAATTAGAGCATTATATACTGTGCTTAACAACGCTTTACATAAAGATACCATTACTGCCCTTGCCACTCCGCATGGAAGTGGTGCTATTGCCATTATCCGTCTTTCAGGGAAAGATAGTATAGTCATTACCGAGAAGATATTCTTTACTCAAAAGCATGAACCTATTACCTTATCCGATAAAAAATCGCACACGCTGCATTATGGTTTAATTTGTGTGGGCGATACCATTATTGATGAAGTTTTGGTTTCTCTCTTTAAAAACCCGCACTCCTATACAGGGGAAGATAGTATTGAGATATCCTGTCATGGCAGTCAGTTTATACAACAACAGTTATTGCAACTGCTTACCAAACAAGGCGCGCGTATGGCACAGCCCGGCGAGTTTACTTTGCGTGCTTTTTTAAACGGTAAGTTCGATTTATCTCAGGCAGAGGCCGTGGCAGATTTAATCAGTTCCAACTCGGCCGTGTCTCATCAGGTAGCCATGCAGCAAATGCGCGGTGGTTTTTCTAACAAAATAAAAATACTGCGCGACAAGCTTATTGACTTTGCTTCTTTAATAGAACTGGAACTTGACTTTAGCGAAGAAGATGTGGAGTTTGCCAACCGGGGCGAGTTAAAGAATTTAATAGCCTCCATACAACACATTTTAGATAAGCTGATAGAATCTTTTGAATTGGGTAATGTGATAAAGAACGGCATACCTGTTGCCATTGTGGGCAAACCCAATGCAGGCAAATCAACCTTACTTAATGTGCTCTTGCAGGAAGAAAGAGCCATCGTATCTGAAATACCGGGCACTACCCGCGATACCATAGAGGATGAAATAACCATAGACGGGGTTCTCTTTAGGTTTATAGATACGGCAGGCATACGCGATACCAGCGATGTGATAGAACAAATAGGGGTAAACAAAGCCCTGCAGGCCATGCAAAAATCGGCTATTGTAATTTATTTGTTTGATGCGCACGAGCTAAGCAAGCAGGATTTGATACTGGAAACCCAAAAAATAAAAGAACACATTGGCAACTCGCAGCTGCTGATGGTGTGCAACAAAATTGATACCGAAGATTTGAACGAGCTGCAAAAAGAGTATAGCGATTTAGATAACGTGCTTTATATATCTGCCAAAACACATTTGTATATTGATGATTTAAAAACCAAACTGGTAGCCCTGTTTGATAACCGCACCGTAAACATAACCGAAACCGTTGTTACCAATGCCCGCCATGCCGATGCCCTGCGCAAAGCCAATAGCAATTTATACCGCGTTATAGAAGGCTTAAGCAACAATATACAAACCGATTTGCTGGCACAGGATATACGCTATGCCTTAGATGCCCTTGGAACCATTACAGGTGAGGTGACAAATGAAGACTTGCTTACGAATATTTTTACCCGCTTTTGTATCGGAAAGTAATTATCTTTCCTTTGTCTTCCAACACCCTGTTTTTGTTGATAAATTGCCCTAACATCTTTCTCTTATTTGTTGTTAAACAACACTTTTTAAGCTACTTTTGATGCTATAATGTTGTTCGTTTTTGTTGTTCGTGTTGTTGAACAACAAAAAACAGAGGTCAGGCGAAGTTATGCTACACACAGCTACACTTAGCTACAACCAGCAACACGTAGCTACAAAATGAGCAGTAATATTAGGATAGATAAAATATGTGTTGAATGCGGCAAGCCTTTTGTTGCAAAAAAGACAACATCCGAAATATGCTCAGATGCTTGCAGCAAACGCAACTACAAAAAGCGCAAGCGCACCGAGCTAATTGCCAAAACCATTGAAGCCGAGAACAACAAAAAGCCTTTCAATCCGGTAGTTAAAGAAAAAGAGTTTTTAAGCGTAAATGAAGTTTGTATGCTTTTGGGTGCAAGCCGTTGGACTATCTACAGGCTTATTGATGATGGCAAAATTAAGGCGGCCAAACTTGGCGCAAGAACAATAATACAACGAGAAGAAATAAATAACCTTTTTAATATAGTAGTATGACAGTTAATTTAAGGCAACGCGAACAACGTGGTAAAATCAGTCTTTACCTTGAATATTACTCAAATGGTAAGCGAGAGTATGAATACTTACAATTGTATTTAACTCCTGAACCTGCAAAGGGTAAGCTCACTAAAAAGCAAAAGGATGAAAACAAAATGAATATCGATTTAGCAGAAGCCATAAAAAGCAAACGCCATTTAGAAATTAAAAACGGCATGTATGGCTTTAAAGATTTAGGCAAATCAAAAGGCAGTTTCCTTAAATACTTTGAAATCCTTACCGAAAAAAGAAAGGATAGCGCAGGCAATTACGGCAATTGGGATAGCACATTAAAGTATCTTAAAAAGTTTGCGCCTACCGATGTATCTTTTGAAGAAATAAATAAAAAGTGGTTAGAAGATTTTAAAGAGTATTTACATACAGTAAAAATCCATAGCCACAGCGTTAATCTTTCGCAAAACTCGCAGCACTCCTATTATAACAAGCTAAGAGCAGCGTTAAGAGAGGCATTTAAAGACGGTTATATTTCACGCAATCCTGCCGATGAGGTAGAGGGTATTAAAGCCGGAGAACCCGAAAGAGAGTTTTTAACCTATGATGAATTAATTGCCATGTCAAAAACAGATTGCGAAATACCTGTTTTAAAAAATGCCTTTTTATTTAGTGCATTAACAGGCTTGCGTTGGTCAGATGTAAATAAATTAACATGGGCAGAAGTTCAGCACTCAAAAGAAATTGGTAATTACATTCGTTTCACTCAAAAGAAAACCAAAGGAGCAGAAACCCTGCCTATTAGCGAAGAAGCCGTTAAATTAATGGGCGTTAAAAACGTAGAAAATGAAAGGGTATTTGTCGGCTTAAAATATAGCGCATGGCATAATTTACGTTTGCAACAATGGGCTATGCGGGCAGGTATAACCAAAATAATTACCTTCCATTGTGCCAGGCATACTTACGCAACCTTGCAGCTTACATTAGGCACAGATATTTATACTGTTTCAAAGTTATTAGGGCATAAAGATTTAAAAACCACGCAGATTTACGCCAAAATCATTGATGAGAGAAAAACTCTTGCTGCTAATAAAATAAAGTTAGATATTTAGGTTTTATTACTCAATGGGTAAGCCTACTAAATCTAAACAAACTACACTTTCAGTAATTCTTGAGAGCAAAAAATCTATTGAAACCAAATTGCTTATTTCATTAGACACAGAGAGCAGAGCAGCATTACTTAAAGAATATACAACACCTACACCTGCTAAAAGGCAAATAGAAGAATACGCAGAAAGATTGCAAGGCGAATGGAATAACTTACAATCTCAAATTAATGAAAATGTAAAAGCAATAATAGACCAGCAAGGTAAAACCGCTTTGCTTAAAGAGTATGATGAAAAAAGGTTAGAACTCTCAAATAAACTATCTATTAATGATAAGGAGGGTAAAGATGTTAATCTGATATTAAAGGAATTGCAATCGGTTGACAAGTTAAGGTCAAAGATTTATAATGATGCTCACAACTCTTTACCTAATGAATATAATGAAAGGAGCTTAATGATTAGTTCTCAAATGAGTGCTAATACACAAGAAGCAATACAATGGGAAATACTTAATTTAAAATGCTTACTAAGTGATTCTATTAAATTATCAACTCAGGAGGTTTACAAAGTAGTTAATGAAAACAAAGATTATCCCGAATTATTAAAATATTTACTACAGAAAAAAAACAAGTTTAATCAGTATAAATTAAAGCAGGCGACAAGATTAATAGGCAGAGAAACTAAAATCGAGTTTGATATAGAGGATATTGAGAAATACGAAGAAGTATTAACCGAGCAAATAAGTTATGTAAGGGAAATGCTTCATCTCTCAAGAAACGAAAATAGCTCTATTGAGAACTTAGAAGAAACAAAACAACCACAACCCTCAAAACACCTTGCTTTTACCTATTCCAAAACAGGCGCAAGTGCTAAAAATAATTTAACCGAGTTCCGCAAAGACCTTATTGCAGCAGGTTTTATTGATAAAGGAACTTCTTTAGCCAACTTCAATAAAGTATTTAAAAACGAACTCCCCGTTAACCCTATCAAATGGACTGGCAACTTATCCGAGCTTTATTACCTAATAAAACTGCTGCATAACGATAAAAAGCTAATCAATAGCACCGGAAAAGAGGTTTGGAAAATAACCGCTAATTGCTTCGTTGATGCCGATGGCAACAACTACGATTATCAAAAATTCAGAGGACAAAAAAATCCTGCAAGTAAAATTAAACTCGATACTATCGTATCTCATTTATAAACTTTCTACTCTACCCTCCTTATTTTTTTCTAAATAAAAGAAACCCCACCCAAACAAAAAGCAGTTAAGTAAAACATCGGTAAACACTAATGTTTTGCCAATACTCTATACTCTACACTCTGCAATTCACTCTGCTATGCTTTCGCATAGCCCTTTTGCGATTCGCTTTGCGCTACGTTTGTATCGTTATAACAAACCAAAACAGTATAAACTATAAAATAAAAACCATGCAAGAACAAGTAATAATAGATAAGCTAAGCAACATAGAGCAAATGCTTACCGAGCAAACCCTCTTAAAAAAAGATGTGCTAAACTTTAACGAAACCTGCCAGTATCTTAATGTTAGCCAAAGCCATTTGTATAAACTAACAAGCACAAAGCAAGTACCGCACTTTTGCCCACAGGGCAAAAAGCTGTACTTCAAACGCACCGAGTTAGATATTTGGTTGCAGCGCAACCGCCAGTCTTCTGCCGAAGACATAGAAACCCAAGCAGCTAATTACTTAATTAAAAACAAACGTAAATAACATGAAAGTTTTATCCGACACAGAATATCAGGAGTTAATCAAAAGGCTTACTAAAATCGAAGCTATGTTAGCTCAAAAACAAAAAGGTTTATCATTTGTCCTGTATGATAACAGCGATTTCATTCAGCTAATGAATATCAGCAACCGCACAGCGCACGAGTGGCGTAATGAAGGTTTAATAACCTATTCGCAAATCGGTAACAAAATCTACTATAAGCAAGAGCATATCAATGAGTTTATAGAAAGTTACCTAAAGCCACATTCAAAAAAAAAGTAATTGATTATACAGTCGTTCCGGTTCACTTATGCGTGTACGCTGCTAAACACAGCTTAGTAAAACCCTTTAGGTTATTTCTACTACTCAAATTAGTTTGCCCGGAGGGTAAAGCTAAGTTTACAGATAGTGAGTTTAAATTTTTAGCACAGCTATTAAAGTATAAGGATGAGCGCGAAGTTAAAAAGCAGCTTCAAAAGTTGCAGCAAATAGGGTGGATAAGATTAAACCAAGCCACAGGTTACTACCTTATAAAGTCCTTTGATAAAATTGCCATAACAGATAATCAGCCTTCGCGGGCAGGTGCAATATGCTACTTAACCGATTTACAAAACATCTCTGCGTTTATCGGTGCAGCAATTTACACCTACCTCTATAAAGACTTTCAAAGGAGGATAAAAAGAGAGAAGGTCGTGCGACTAAAGGGACGTACCTATCATTCCTTCTCTCCCTCTTTTTCTGCATCAAAACGCTTTTTACCCATCGCCACAACGGGTATAAAAGCCTTATACGGCATTTCAATTAATAAAGCCTCTATCCTAAAGCACCAAGCCGAAAAAGTCGGCTATATTCAGGTGTTAAAGGATTTCGACATCAAAGAACTACCCAAAGCGCAGATAAATTTAGCAAGAAAATTCATGCCGGAGGGCGAAAAGCTCCTTATAAGAGACGGTAAAGTATGCTTTAGGTTAATAGACCTTATTTTGCCGCAATTTGCACTTCGTAAACGGCGCAAACTAAAAACATATACAGGGATTAGTAGTTCTAATAAGCACTTCTATTATAAACTCAATAAAGCCTGAGAGATTTAATTAATTAACTTTTATTAAAATCAACTTGATTAATCAGTTTTTTTTCAAATCAACTTTACTCTAAAGTAGAGTAAAGTAGAAGTCAAACTAACTTAAAGTGTCATGCGCCTTTTAAAAGAACCTAACAAAACCTAACAAAAGCATAACCTTAATTTGGGAAAAGTTGGGTAAAATTGGCAACAAAAACGCAACCTTACAAAACCTTACTTTTATTTCATACTAATGTAGTGTAAAATAGTATGAATCTTTGCGTAAAATACGTTGAAATACGCAAAACAGCATGTTAGCTTTTGTTAGCATTGCCATTGATTTTTCTACGGTCATAAAAAATGTAACAAATGGTAACAAAAAGATAACCTAACCTCGCTCCCATAAAATATGGCAAATTATGGCAACAATTGGCAACAAAAGGGCAACCAGTATAAGGTAAGCTATGTTAAGCAAAAGGTAAGTAAAAGCAAATACCTACCTCATAAAACCTGAGATTAGAACTTAGCAAAACTTAACATTAAATAGGCAGATTTAGGTAAACCTCATTGTTAAATACTATAAAATACAATGTAAAATACATCAAAATACATTAAAACAGCCTGTTAGTATTTGTTAGTTTTGTAAATATAGGTTTTTAGAAAATTCAATTAGATTTGTAATATATACTTTGAGAGATATTGCATTAAAGCATTAAACAGAGATGGCTAATAAAAATTTACAGAGCGCAAAGACAGGTAAAAAAGATGAGTTTTATACGCAACTCTCTGACATTGAAAAAGAGCTTAGTCATTACAAACAGCATTTTAAGGGCAAGGTTGTTTTTTGTAATTGCGATGACCCGCGTGTAAGTAATTTCTTCCATTATTTATCCTACAACTTTGAGAAATTAGAACTGAAAAAATTAATTACTACCTGTTATAAAAGTCAAAACATGGATTTGTTTAGTGAGAACAAATCTGAACAAGCAATTTATTTAGAATACACAGGCGATAAAAACGGAGACCACATACCCAACCCCGAAGAAATTGGCATTAAACAATTAAAAGGCGATGGCGATTTTCGCAGTAAAGAATGTATTGAATTGTTGAAACAAGCTGATATAGTAATTACAAATCCGCCTTTTTCTTTGTTCAGGGAATACGTGGCACAGCTAATAGAATATGAAAAAAAATTTGTTATAATTGGAAACCTTAACGCATTAACATATAAAGATATTTTTAAATTGGTTAAGGAGAATAAAATATGGTTTGGATATAGTATTCATAGTGGTGATAGAGAATTTAGAGTGCCTGAAAGTTATCCTTTAAATGCAGCGAGTAGCCGAACTGACGAAGATGGTTACAAGTATATAAGAGTAAAGGGAGTTCGTTGGTTCACTAATTTAGATTATGAAGAACGGCACGAAGATTTAATTCTTTATAAAAAATACACACCCGAAGAATTTCCTAAATACGATAATTATGACGCTATTAATGTTGATGTAACAAAGGATATACCAATAGATTATAAAGGTGCTATGGGTGTGCCAATAACTTTTATTGATAAATTTAATCCTGAACAGTTTGAGATAATCGGATTAGGCATATCTAATTCAGGAATAGATGTTGGAGTTCAGCCATATAAAAAAGAACATAAAAAATACAGAAAAGAAATTCAAAAAAGAGGGGCAGTTGATGGTGATTTATACATGATAAAAGATGGAATTGTTGATGTACCCTATGCAAGGATTTTAATAAAAAACAAGAAACTATGAAAATAGAACTTAAAGAAATTACAGTCCGTAATTTAGCAGCCGGTTACAAAGACAACGCAGAAAATGGTGTTGTAGGTTTTGGAGGCAAACTTGATATACGCCCACCATACCAACGAGAATTTATATACGGAGAAAAGGAACGAAACGCAGTTATTGATACAGTTACAAAAGATTTTCCCCTTAATGTAATGTATTGGGCAGTTAGAGAAGACGGAAATTTTGAAGTGATTGACGGCCAACAACGAACAATTTCTATTTGTCAATATATCAATGGTGATTTTGCATATATGTTCAAGTATTTTCATAATCTGCAAGATGACGAGAAAGAACAAATACTTAATTATAAATTGATGGTTTATTTATGCAGCGGCACAAACAGCGAAAAATTGCAATGGTTTAAAACCATAAATATAGCAGGGAAACCATTAACAAACCAAGAATTGCTAAATGCTGTATATGCAGGTAGTTGGGTGTCAGATGCCAAACGCTATTTTAGTAAGAGTGGATGTGTTGCGTATCAAATAGGTAGTGATTATCTCAACGGTTCGGCAATTCGTCAGGAATATTTTGAAACGGCTATAGAATGGATTTCTAATGGAAATATAGAAGTTTATATGGCAAATCATCAAAAAGACCCAAATGCTTTGGCTTTGTGGGGTTATTTTCAAGCTGTAATCACATGGATAAATGGAACTTTTACAAAGAAGAGAAAATTTATGAAAGGTGTAGATTGGGGTATGCTTTACAATAAATACAAAGATGTAATCTACGACACAAAAGCAATTGAAGAAGAAACTGCTAAATTAATTGCTGATGATGATGTAGAAAAAAAGAGTGGTATTTACCCTTATATTTTAACCCGTGATGAAAAATATCTATCCATTCGTGCATTCTCGGATAATATAAAGCAAAAGGTATATGAAATTCAGGATGGCGTTTGTAATCAATGCCATGAACCATTTGAAATCTACCAAATGGAAGCAGACCATATTACACCTTGGCACGAAGGCGGAAAAACAATAGAAGAAAATTGCCAAATGTTATGCAAAGACGATAACCGAAGAAAATCAGGAAAATAAAAAAGCATATAGCAGTGCAAAAAGACCTTTATTAAAATTTAAAAATGGAAGATATATTTAAACCTCACAGCCTAACAATTAAATCTCTTTTTGGCAATCCCGAAGCACTTTATCAAATCCCTCGTTATCAACGCCCATATTCTTGGGGTGATGAGCAATTAGAAAAACTTTGGGATGATTTAAGAGAAGCTCAACAATTTGAAGCAAATTATTTTTTAGGTTCTGTAATAACTGCAAAACCTGAAGAAGCTTCAAATTATTTAGATATTGTTGATGGTCAACAAAGACTAACAACATTATTAATTATGCTTTGTGTTTTCAGAGATTTATATCCACAAATAAACCAAGCAATTTTAGATACAGACCCATTTGCCATTGACTTTA
Source organism: Bacteroidota bacterium (assembly GCA_003153315.1). Lineage (GTDB taxonomy): Bacteria > Bacteroidota > Bacteroidia > B-17B0 > Aurantibacillaceae > PALSA-968. Next base: position 1,871 of record PLYA01000045.1, on the reverse strand, counting down.
ATATTGTTAAGTCTTCCATTCGTTACAATGATAGGTTTGAAAGGTTAAGACTTAAAACCCACTCAAACCATGAAAGTGATTTTCAACAATTAGTTTTAAATGAAGGGGCATCAATCAAAAACAAAAGACCCTTTAAAAAGCATTTAAAAATAGAAGAAGCACCTACCTATAAATTCATTAATACATCAGCCTTTTTTACTGAAAAGCTTGAGGAATTGGGGGTAGGTGAAGCGGGTTTATTTATTAATTATTTGTTTAATAAAGTTAAGATTATAAGAATTGATTGTCAATCGGTCAGCTTTGCCATAAAGTTATTTCAAGTGCTTAATGATAGAGGTTTAGACTTGTCAAATTCCGATTTAATTAAAAGTTTTTTAATTGGTAGAATACATAAATTATATGACCAAAATCCCGAATTAAAAAAGCAAAAAGAAGACCAATTCATGGATGACTGGAAATATTGTGAAAACATCGCAATAGATACAGAAGTAACTATTAACGACTTATTTGTACTATATGAATATTACTTATTGGGTAAAAACCCTGAGAAGTCACTATACGAAGAGTTAGTTACTCTTTTTGCAAATAAAGAACCTGGCGATGTTATTGCAGATTTTAAAAAATTCATTCAGAGATATAAGGATGAAATTTATGTTAAAGAAGACCCACTTATTTATAGTTTATGGTACATTAAATGGTCAATGTATTGGAAAACAATCGTGTTAACAGCACTACATACCGAATACCCGGAGTACAGCGAATTTTTAAAAGTTTTTAGACGTTATTATTATATAAATTGGATTGCAGGCAATACCCTTAGTAAAATTAAACAAACATCATTCAATATTATTAAGTGGCTTAAAGAAAGTCAAACCCTGTCATTTATAAGAAGAGAATTAGAAACATCTTTAAAGGACATTTCTAATAATACAATAAACAGAGCAATTTCTAATTTAGATACAGATATTTACCATGAAGCTTGGTGCAAACCATTGTTATTTATGATTGAATATAATCAACAGGATAGCCCAAAATATTATGCAATGTGGGATAAAAATATTCATGTTGAACATATTATACCGCAAGCATACTCTAAAAGGAAAGAGTGGCGACATATTGAAGCATTAGAAGAGGTTAATGAAATGGATGTATGGATAAACAGTGGTGCTAATCTTACTCTATTAAGTGGCTCTAAAAATATTGCAGCAAGTAATGATGGTTTGAATAAAAAAATAGTTGCTTATGACGGAAGGGGTAATCATAAAAAGGACGATGATAAGATTTCATCTTTTAATATTACTCAGAACATAGTAAATGATTATAAATCAAATAAGTTCAATAAAGAATGGAGTAAAGATGCTATTAATAACCGTTGGGAGTGGTTTTGTGATGAGGTCGAAACAATTCTTGAGATTGATTTAAGTGAGATTAAAAATAATTCATTGGGATAAAAATCAATATTGTTTTAAGCCCCAACTAAATTATGTATTTGCCTTTTTAGATAATTCCTCTAAAACAGGTTCAAGAATTTGTTTAGTTTTTTTAGGAATAAATTTACTTTTATAAATACAGTAAAGTAATTCTAAGAAATGTGCGTCATTTATGCAGCATTTTTCTTCTGTTTTACCGGGTTCAACATATTTGGTATTTATATATTGAATTTCACTTTCAAAAACCTGTGAACGATTTATATTTATAAAAGTATCTTTTTCAAAAAAGAAACCATTATCAGAAATTATTTTATCCTTCGGAAAAAAATAGGAGTGTATGTTTCTATCGTCATGCTTAATACACCCATCTAGTAGTATTTCAGTTGGTATATTACAAACAGATGTAGTTAAGGAGACTAATACAAGTTTACCTTCAAAATT
>PLYA01000056.1 GCA_003153315.1 Bacteroidota bacterium | reverse complement strand
GAGTTACCGGCGGAGCAACCAATTGCGAAGCAGATAATACGGGTCGTATACTAATTCCAAAACCACTATCAGAATACGCAGACATTAAGAGCGATATAAAAGTTTTAGGCAGTAACAACATTATTGAAATATGGGATAAGAAGATGTATGAAAACTTCTTATCGCAAGATGTTGATATAGCAAAATTAGCAGATGATGTTTTTGAGGGGATTGACTTTAATGATGATAAGGACTAAATGGATTATCATCAACCCGTTCTTTTAAAAGAATGTTTAGATGGCTTGCGTATTAAGCCCGACGGCGTTTATGTAGATGTAACTTTTGGTGGTGGTGGCCACAGTAAAGCAATTTTAGAAAAGCTGGGGCCAAAAGGAAAGCTTTTTGCTTTTGACCAAGACAAAGATGCTGCTAACAATTTGCCTGCCGATGAGCGATTGACTTTCATCCCTCAAAACTTTATGTATATGAAGAATTTTTTGAGGATGTATGAAGTGAAACAAGTAGATGGCATATTGGCTGACTTGGGTGTATCATCTCATCAGTTTGATATTGCAGATAGAGGTTTCTCTATTCGCTTTGAAGCTGAGTTGGATATGCGAATGAATCAAGCTTCGAAAAAAACAGCAGCTACTGTGTTGAATGAGTACGATGAAAATCAGCTCAAACAAATTTTTAGAAGCTATGGCGAAGTTGATAATGCCTACAAGTTAGTGAAGCTAATTACAGATGCACGCATTACACAACCCATTACAAATACAGAGCAGCTAAAAAATATTATTGCGCCTTGTACACCAAAGTTTAAAGACCATCAGTATTTAGCAAAAGTGTTTCAAGCATTGCGCATAGAAGTAAACGATGAAATGGATGTGCTGAAAGAGATGCTTAAACAGGCTTTAGAGGTTTTAAGTGTAGGTGGAAGGTTAGTAGTAATGAGTTATCACTCGTTAGAAGACAGATTGGTAAAGAATTTTATAAAGAGCGGAAATTTTGAAGGCGAGGCGGTAAAAGATTTTTACGGAAACATAGCAAGACCATTTGAACTGATAACAAGAAAACCAATAACACCCAGCGACGAGGAGATAGAAAAAAACAGCAGGTCGCGAAGTGCAAAATTACGAGTAGCAGAAAAAATATAAGACAACCCTAAAATAAAAAGTGGCGAATAAATTTAAAGAGATAAAAAACGAAGAACCAATTATTGAAGAGGTAAAGCCCACCTCGGTGACACCTCCACCGACCCCCAGAAAAAAGAAAAGTGGCATCGTAAAATCTTTAAACACGGTGTTTAGTGGCACTTTTTTAAGTAATGATAATGTACTAAAACACATTCCCTTTATTTTATTTCTATCAGTCATTGCCATTCTATACATAGCTAACGGTTATTGGGCAGATGATAAAGTTAGGCAGGTAAATAAATTAAATGCCCAGATAAAAGATTTCCGCAGTGAATATATATCTACCAAATCTGATTTAATGTTTGTGAGCAAGCAAAGCGAAGTAGCAAAATCAGTAGAAAAATTAGGGTTAAAAGAACCCATTACTCCGCCCATGAAAATTGTAGTGGATACATCAAGCAAAACAGTAACAGAAAAAAATAAAGTACAAGAATAGAAATTGGAAAACAGAAAAGACATATTGTGGAGAACCTATTTGGTGTACATTTTTATGTGCGTGTTTGCACTTTCTATTGTTTATCGAATTGTGCAAGTGCAATACGTACAAGGTGATATGTGGCGTGAGAAAGCTAAACAGCTAACCATCTCTTACGAAAATATTGAAGCGTCGCGCGGAAATATTTTTGATGTAAATGGAAATCTTTTAGCAACCTCCCTACCCTATTACGAAGTTGGCATGGATGTAAATGCACCTGCACTTACAAAAGATACGTTTAATAAATATGTTAATCCGTTAGCAGAAGAGTTGGCTGCTATGTTTCCTGATAAAAGTAAAAAGGAATTTAAAAAAATATTACGGAAAGCAAGAGAAACAGAAGACCGTTACGTGGTGTTGCATCGCAACGTATCCTACAGAGATTTACAGAAGATGAAAAAATTTCCGATACTTAAAAAAGGTAAACGCGGTGGCTTAGTTTATTTACAAACCAATAGAAGAGAATTACCGTTTAAAATTTTAGCTGCACGCACTATTGGTTATACGCGTAATGATTTACGCGTTGGCATTGAAGGGGCTTACGATACTATTTTACGTGGCACGAGCGGAAAGCGCTTAATGCAAAAAGTTGCCGCAGATGTGTGGCGACCAATTAATGACGAAAATGAAATTGAGCCAAAAGATGGTAACGACATTTATACAACCATTGATGTAAATATACAAGACGTTGCCGAAAATGCTTTAATGAAGGCATTGGTAAAAAATGATGCAGCACAAGGCTGTGTTGTTTTAATGGAAGTAAAAACAGGCGAGATACGTGCCATTGCAAACCTTACGCGTACAGACTCAGGCATGTATAGCGAGCGACTGAATTATGCTATGGGTTATCCAACAGAACCCGGCTCAACTTTTAAACTGGCTTCGTTATTAGTTGCACTTGATGATGATTACGTTGATTTAGATGATGTGTTTACTGTGGGTAATGGTGAGTGCATGTACTATAATAAAAAAGTAAAAGATTCACATCCCCCAAAAAAACCGGAGCTAACTGTACAGGAAATTTTTGAAACATCATCGAACGTTGGTACTACAAAAATTATTACTAAGTACTACACTAAAGACCCACAAAAGTTTGTAGACAAATTATTGACTTTTAATTTGGGTAAACAACTTGGCTTAGGCATTCCGGGTGAAGGAATACCGCTTATTAAAAATGTAAAAGACAAACATTGGTCGGGGCTTACACTTCCGCAAATGGCTTATGGCTACGAAGTTTTAGTTACTCCGTTGCAAACACTTACGCTATATAATGCCATTGCCAATAACGGGCAAATGGTAAAGCCTCGTTTTATAAAAGAGGTAATTAGTAATGGAGTTGTTGTAAGGAAATACAAACCCGAAATTATTAATGAGCATATAGTAAAAGCATCTACCGTGCAAAAAGCAAAACGCATGTTAGAAGGTGTTGTTGAAAGAGGTTCGGGTAAAGGTTTAAACATAACTGCTTTTAAAGTTGCAGGTAAAACGGGTACAGCTCAGATTTCTATTGGTGGTTCATATATAACAAAACAAGGTGGTCACATTTATCAGGCATCTTTTGTTGGATACTTTCCCGCCGAGAGACCGCTATATAGTTGTATTGTAGTTATCAATTCTCCATCTAACGGAACTTATTACGGTGCCTTAGTTGCAGGTCCTGTTTTTAAAGAAGTGGCTGAAAAAGTTTATTCAAGCTCTTTAGATTTTCAAACAGAGATTAATCTAGGTAAAACACCCTTGCTAAGCAAAGCACCTGAAATGATTAAAGGTAAAAGACAAGATTTAGATTATGTGTTAGCTGATTTAAACATTCCGTTTAAAAATATGACAGGCGAATCTAACTGGATTGTAAATAGTAAAACCGATTCAACAAAAATAACCTTACAAGGAGTTGATTTAGAAACGCAATTAAAAAAAGGCATGATACCGAACCTACAAGGTTTATCGGCCAAAGACGCTTTATTTCTTTTAGAAAACAATGGCTTAAATGTTAAGCTGCAAGGTTTTGGTGCAGTAAAAAAACAATCATTAGAAGCAGGAACAAAATTTTCTAGAGGATCTCAAATCATTTTAACACTAGGCTAATGCGTTTATTAACTGACATACTTTATAAAGCAGGATTAGAAGAAATAATTGGCACAACCAACGTGGCGGTATCTTCTATTACGTTTGATTCTCGCAAAGTAAAAAAAGACAGTTTGTTTATTGCCGTTAGAGGTACTGCGGTTGATGGGCATAATTTTATTACACAAGCCATTGAAACAGGTGCTATTGCCATTGTTTGCGAAGAGTTACCCGCAACGCAACTTGAAAACATTACTTACGTAAAAGTAAAGAACGCAAATTATGCTTTAGGAATTATTGCCGCCAACTTTTATGATAATCCATCGCAAAAATTAAAATTAGTTGGTGTTACCGGCACCAACGGAAAAACAACTACGGTTACACTTTTATATAATCTTTTTAAATCTTTAGGCTATACGGTTGGTTTATTATCTACCGTAAAAAATAAAATTAATAACGAAGAACTTGTTGCTACACACACAACACCCGATGCGATTTCTTTAAACGAATTACTGAACAAAATGCTTGAAAAAGGTTGTCAGTATGTGTTTATGGAAGTTAGCTCGCATGCTATTGTGCAACATCGTGTTACCGGAATAACTTTTGCAGGCGGCGTTTTTACCAATATTACACACGATCATTTAGATTACCATAAAACATTTGACGAATACATTAAAGCAAAAAAAACTTTCTTCGATAATTTACCTGAAGAAGCATTTGCTTTAACAAATAAAGATGATGCTAATGGTATGGTGATGTTGCAAAATACCAAAGCAACTCGTGTTACTTACGCGCTAAAATCTCCAGCCGATCATAAATGCCGTATTGTAGAAAATCATTTAAATGGTTTGTTATTAAACATCGATAACAAAGAAGTTTGGGTAAAACTAATAGGCATGTTTAATGCTTATAATGTGTTGGCTGTTTACAGTGTAGCTGTTTTATTAAAGCAAGATGCTACAAACATTCTTACCGCACTAAGCACTTTAAATTCGGTTGAAGGTAGATTTCAGTATTTAAAATCAGAAACAGGCATTATTGGCATTGTTGATTATGCCCATACACCCGATGCTTTAAAAAATGTTTTAGAAACCATAAAAGGAATTCGTACAGGTAACGAGCAAGTGGTAACGCTTGCAGGTTGCGGCGGAGACAGAGATGCAGCTAAGCGTCCTATTATGGCAAAAATAGCTTGTAAGTTTAGCAATAAAGTAATTCTTACATCTGATAATCCGCGCAGCGAAGACCCCGAAGAAATTTTAAACCAAATGCAAAAAGGCATCGACCCGGTCGACGCTAAAAAAACATTACGTATTACGGATAGAAAAGAAGCCATAAAAACCGCTTGTTCATTAGCCAAACCCGGCGATATTATTTTGATTGCGGGTAAAGGACATGAAAAATATCAGGAGATAAAAGGTGTAAAACATCCGTTTGATGATTTTGAAATTTTAAAAGAAACCCTAAAAACACTTAACGTATAATGTTTTACTACTTGTTTACATGGCTTCACAGAGCCTTCGATTTTCCGGGTGCAGGTGTGTTTCAGTACATATCGTTCCGTGCGGCCATGGCGGTAATTACATCATTGGTTATTTCTTTAGTATTTGGTAAACGCATTATAGATTTTATCCGCCACAAACAAATTGGTGAAACCATTCGCGATTTAGGTTTAGCCGGCGAAAAACAAAAAGCAGGTACACCAACCATGGGTGGTTTAATTATTCTATCTGCCATCATCATCCCAACTTTATTATTTGCAAAACTTCATAATGTATATATCATCTTAATGTTGGTATCTACTGTATGGCTTGGTTTAATTGGGTTTTTGGATGACTATATTAAAGTGTTTAAAAAAAATAAAGAAGGCTTACAAGGAAGATTTAAAATTATAGGGCAAGTTGGCATTGGGTTTATTGTAGGCGTTACACTTTATTTTAACCCGGAAGTTACTGTGAAGGAACGTGTTTATTCAAGTGGGTCAAAATCTACTTCTATTGATATGGCTTTAAGTCAAGGCAATGAGTATAAAGCCCCAAAATATGCTATAGAAGAAACTAAAACATTAAAAACAACTATTCCGTTTGTAAAAAATAATGAGTTTGATTACAACAATTTAATTGGGTGGGTTTGTAATGATTGCAACAAATGGGGATGGATAATTTTTATTCCTATTGTCATCATAATTGTAACAGCGGTTTCTAACGGAGCAAATTTAACCGACGGCATGGATGGTTTGGCAACAGGCACATCCGCCATTATTGGCACCACACTTGGTATTTTAGCATACGTATCGGGTAACATGGTTTTTGCCGATTACCTCAATATAATGTACATCCCCAACTCGGGTGAGTTGGTAATTTTTATTGCAGCATTTGTGGGTGCCTGCATTGGTTTCCTTTGGTACAATTCATACCCCGCTCAGGTTTTTATGGGCGATACCGGAAGTTTAGCCTTAGGAGGAATCATCGCAGTATTTGCTATTGCCATTCGTAAAGAGCTTTTAATTCCAATTCTGTGCGGAATATTTTTAGTAGAAAATCTTTCGGTTGTAATGCAAGTGTTCGTTTTCAAAATCAGAAAAAGGAAACACGGACTCGAATATGCAAAAACACATCGCTTATTTAAAATGGCACCTCTTCATCACCATTATCACAAAGGTGGTTTACACGAATCAAAAATTGTTTCTCGTTTTTGGATTATAGGAATCATGTTAGCTATACTAACCATTGTAACGCTGAAACTTAGGTAGTGGAAAAACGTATCGTCATATTAGGTAGCGGAGAAAGCGGCGTGGGAGCTGCTATCCTGGCGCAAGCTAAGGGCTTTGATGTATTTGTATCTGACAAAGGTGAGATAAAAGAAAAATACAAAACCGTATTGGAAGAAAGCAATATCGCATTTGAAGAAGGCTTACATACCGAAGAGAAAATTTTAAACGCCAGCGAAATAATTAAAAGTCCCGGCATACCTGACAAAGCTGACTTAGTAAAAAAAGCAAAAGCAAAAGGCATTAAAGTTATTTCTGAAATTGAGTTTGCAGGCAGATATACCAACGCAAAAAAGATTTGCATTACAGGCAGTAATGGTAAAACTACTACTACCATGCTAACCCATCATATACTTACTAACGCAGGGTACAATGTGGGTTTAGCGGGTAACGTTGGTAAAAGTTTAGCTTGGCAAGTAGCTACCGAAAATTTTGACTACTACGTTATTGAATTAAGCAGTTTTCAGTTAGATGGCATGTATGATTTTAAAGCAGACATAGCCATTCTTTTAAATATTACTCCCGATCATTTAGATAGATACGAATATAAGTTTGAGAATTATGCGCTTTCAAAATTTCGCGTAGCGCAAAACCAAACTGCTGATGGTGCCTTTATTTATTGTGCAGATGACGAAGCCATCATGCAATATTTAGAACAAGTAAATCCCAAAGCAACTCGCTATCCATTTTCTATCAAGAAAAAAATTGAACACGACGGAGCTTATTTAAACGAAAACGAAATAACCATAAATATAAACCAAAACCCTATAACCATGACCATAGAACAATTAGCCCTACAAGGCAAGCACAACGTTTACAACTCAATGGCATCTGCAATTGCAGCACGCCTGGTTGATGTACGCAAAGAAAACGTTCGCGAAAGCCTGAGCGATTTTGTAAATGTAGAACACCGTTTAGAAGTTGTTGCCACCATTAACGGTATCGAATTTATAAACGATTCAAAAGCTACAAACATTAACTCAGTATGGTATGCCTTAGAAAGCATGACTAAACCTGTAGTGTTAATTATGGGTGGTGTTGATAAAGGAAACGATTACACACAACTTTACGATTTAGTAAAAAGTAAAGTAAAAGCGATTGTTTGTTTAGGAGTAGATAACTCTAAATTGATTGAAAATTTTTCTTCAGCAGTCGAAACTATTGTTGAAGCACAATCAATGCACGAAGCAGTTTCGTATTCTTACAAGTTAGGTAAAAAAGGTGATGCAGTTTTATTATCACCTGCTTGCGCTAGTTTTGATTTATTTCAAAATTATGAAGACCGTGGTTCTCAATTTAAAGCATCTGTACGTTCTCTTTAAACTTTAAAATTGAAACTAACTAACTATATAAAAGGCGACCGCGTTATTTGGATGGTTGTATTTTTACTTACCATTATATCTGTATTGGTAGTATACAGTTCAAGTAACGCCTTGGCGCAAAAATCAAAAGGCGGAAACACCGAGTACTTTTTAATAAAGCACGGGTTGATATGCCTGATGGGGTTTGTAATTATGTATTTGGTACATAAATTTAATTACAAATTGTTTTCGCGTTTATCGCAAGTTGGTTTAATTATTTCTATTCCGCTATTATTATTTACGTTACTAAAAGGTGTTAGTGCAGGTGAGGCAAATCGTTGGCTAGAAATTCCGGGGATTGGTTTAACCTTTCAAACCTCCGATTTTGCAAAACTCGCACTCATTGTTTTTGTAGCCAGAATGCTTACTATAAAACAAGATAAGTTAGATGATTTTAAAGTCATACTAAAGTCTATTCTTCTTCCCGTAGGGATAATTTGCGCCTTAATTTTTCCGGCAAACTTTTCTACAGCTGCTTTACTATTTTTTACCTGTCTGCTTATTATGTTTGTTGGTAGAGTTCCATTAAAATTTATTGGAGCCATTGTTGGAGCAGGTTTATTAGTTGGGATACTTTTTGGAACGGTTATTTATGTAAAACCCGATATTATGCGTAGGGGTGCTACATGGAAAGCACGTATCGAGAATTTTACGAGTGGTGATTCGCAAAGTAATTATCAGTCAGAACAAGCTAAAATAGCTATAGCCCGTGGATACGGTTTTGGGGTTGGCCCGGGCAACAGCACACAGCGGAATTTTTTACCGCAAGCTGCATCTGATTTTATATATGCTATTATTATAGAAGAGTACGGTTCGTTAATGGGCTTATCGCTTTTGTTTTTATACCTGATTTTATTTTTTAGGTCGATACGGATTTTACGAAAGGCAGAAAAAACCTTTGGAGGTTTACTTGCCGTTGGTTTAAGTTTTAGTTTGGTTTTTCAGGCCATGGTAAATATGGCCGTTGCGGTTAATTTATTTCCCGTAACGGGTCAGCCATTGCCTTTAGTGAGCATGGGGGGAACATCTATTTGGTTTACCAGCATTTCGGTTGGCATTATTTTAAGTGTTAGTCGTGAAGTTTATGATAACGATGGCAAGGAAGGAATAGAAACCGAGAAAGGAGGCGAACTTGCCACAGCTTAAAGTTATATTAAGTGGCGGTGGCACAGGTGGACACATTTTCCCTGCAGTTGCTATTGCTAATCAAATAAAAAAGCAAGTACCCGATGCAGATATTTTATTTGTGGGGGCTGAAGGCAGAATGGAAATGGAAAAAGTTCCGGCTGCGGGTTATAAAATTATAGGGCTTTGGATAAGTGGTTTACAACGCAAGCTTACGTTATCAAATTTATCTTTTCCGTTTAAAGTTATATCAAGCATTTTAAAAGCCAAAAAAATACTGAATGATTTTAAGCCTGATGTTGTTATAGGCACAGGCGGTTATGCAAGTGGCCCAATGCTAAGAGCCGCATCATCAAGAGGCATTGCAACCTTGATTCAGGAGCAAAACTCTTATCCGGGCATTACAAATAAAATTCTTTCAAAAAAGGTTAGTAAAATTTGTGTGGCTTACGAGGGCATGGATAAATTCTTTCCGAAAGAAAAAATTATTTTAACCGGAAACCCTGTTAGACAAGATTTACAACAAGTAGCTGATAAAAGAGAAGAAGGTTTAACCTTTTTCAATTTAGACGGGAATAAAAAAACCATTTTGGTTGTTGGCGGTAGTCTTGGTGCTAAGGGCATCAACGAGGCTATGGGTAAAGGTTTACAACAGTTAGCTGATAACAACATTCAGTTGGTTTGGCAGACAGGTAAAATTTATATTGATACCGCTAAACAACAAACAGCCCCATTTGCTGATAAAAACATAAACGCCGTTGATTTTATTACCCGTATGGATTTAGCTTATGCTGTGGCAGACTGCGTAGTATCTCGTGCAGGTGCAGGCGCCATTTCAGAATTATGTATTATTCAAAAGCCTTGCATTTTAGTTCCATTGCCTACTGCGGCAGAAGATCATCAAACTAAAAATGCTATGTCGTTAGTAAATAAAAGCGCTGCCATTTTAGTAAAAGATACTGAAGCTTCAAGCAAATTGGTAGACGAAGCTGTTAAGCTGGTTGCCGATAATGCTAAACAACAAGAATTGAAACAAAACATTGCAAAATTGGCTCTACCAAATGCCGCAGAAATTATTACAAGTGAGGTTTTAAAATTAGTGGGCTATAAATAATTTATCCGACACATGAACTTGTTTAACTATAAACTTATTTATTTTTTGGGCATTGGTGGCATTGGCATGAGTGCACTGGCTCGTTATTTTAATCATTACGGGATTAAAGTGGCAGGTTATGATAAAACACCAACTGTACTGACAAGCGAATTGCAAAATGAGGGAATAGACATACATTTTGATGAGAATGTGGAGTATTTAAATTACTTACTTGCTGAATACGGAAAAGAAGAAATTTTAATTGTTTACACCCCTGCCGTACCAAAAGAGCATGCCGAATTTGTTTTCGTCCAAAAAGAAAACTACACGTTAAAAAAACGCGCCGAGGTTTTAGGCGAGATAACCAAACAGTTTAAAACCATTGCCGTAGCGGGCACACATGGTAAAACAACCACATCTTCTTTAGTGGCTCATATTTTAAAAACAGCCGGATTTGACTGTTATGCGTTTTTAGGAGGCATTACAAAAAACTACAACACCAATTTACTTTTAGGAAACAAACAACCTACCGAAAACACATTTGTGGTGGTTGAAGCTGATGAGTACGATCGTTCTTTTTTGACTTTATACCCTTATATGGGAGTAATAACAAGTGTTGATGCCGACCATTTGGACATATATGGTGATGTAAGTTATATGCATGATTCATATACCATGTTTGCAAATCAGGTAAATGCCAAGGGACATTTGATTGTTAAGAAAAATGTTGATAACACATTATCGCTTGAAGTAAAGAGGCAAACATACGCTGTAAATTTAGAAGCAGATTTCTGTGCGAAAAACGTAGAGATACGTGACGGTGATTTTTATTTTGATGTAGCGAGTTCTTTGTCGTATTTAAGTAATGCTGTGTTAGGCATTCCGGGTTTGCATAATGTAGAAAATGCAACAGCAGCAGTGGCTGTAGCACAACTACTAAACATTGATAATGCCGTAATAAAAAAAGCATTACAAAGTTTTGGTGGTGTAAAACGCAGGTTTGATTATCGTGTAAAAACAAAAAATGTTATTTACATAGATGATTATGCGCATCACCCCGAGGAGTTGAAGGCAGCAATTGGAGCAGCAAAGGCATTGTATCCGGCTAAAAAAATTACAGGCATTTTTCAGCCGCATTTGTTTACACGCACGCGTGATTTTGCTGATGGCTTTGCAGAGAGTTTGGATATGCTAGATGAATGTTTGTTGTTAGATATTTACCCTGCACGTGAGTTGCCCATTGAAGGAATTACATCGGCTATGTTGTTGAGTAAAATGAAATCGACCAACAAAAAAGTGTTGCAAAAAAATGAAGTGCTTAACTACTTAAAAGAACATAACACAGAAGTGCTGTTGACATTAGGCGCCGGAGATATAGATATGTTAGTTGAACCTATAGAAGGTTTTTTGAAAAAGAAAATGGAAGTGTCATCCTAAACTTGTTGAAGGGTGAAATTATAAGATGAAGAAAATTAATTTTAAAAAGATAGGAGTAATTGTTCTTTGGTTTCTTGGAATTGCAGGATTAGTAAGTTCGTTGGCATTTGTAACTGCCAGCGAAAAAAAAGTAAAAGGTAAAACTGTTACGGTTACTATTGAGCAGGATGATGATAACAGCTTTTTGGACGAAGATGATATTTTAAAGTTTCTGAAAGACAGAAATGATACACTTATCAATCAGCCCATGAAAGATATAAATGTGTATCGTTTAGAAAAAGCTTTAAACACACATCCATCTATCGCCAGTTCAGAAGTTGCTGTTACCGTTAGCGGCGATATAAGCATCAATGTAAAACAACGTAAACCTGTTGTGAGAATAATGAACACACATGGCGAAAGTTTTTATATAGACAACAAAGCAACCATTATGCCTTTGGCTGATCATTATACAGCACGCGTGTTAATTGTAAATGGTTTTATCCCCGAAAAATATTCTCAGTTTTATAATTTCTCAATCCCTCAAATAGAAAAAGATTCAGCCTTTAAAGCCATCACCGTAATTGATGACATATACGAAATAGCCAACTACATTAAAAACGATTCGCTTTTAAACGGATTAATAACACAAGCATACGTAAATAGTGACAGAGAAATTGAACTATACCCTGCAATTGGAAATCAGAAAATAATTTTTGGAAACGATGATGATATCGCAGATAAATTTGAAAAACTTAAAATATTTTATACCCAAGGATTAAACAGTGTAAATGGTTGGAACAAATATTCAATCATTAATTTAAAATATAAGAACCAAGTGGTTTGCATTAAAAAATAAATAATATGGAAGCATCAGACTTTGTAGTAGGCTTAGACATCGGAACAACAAAAATTGCGGCTATCGTTGGGCGTAAAAATGAATATGGAAAGATTGAAATTCTTGCCATAGGTAAAGCGCCTTCATTGGGTGTTAAACGCGGTGTGGTATCTAATATCGAAGATACTATCCGCTCTATCAAAGCCTCTGTAGCTGATGCGCTTACCAAAGATATTACGCTTAAAAACGATAAAGGCGAGATGCAAACGTTTAAATTAGAACAGGTTTGCGAACTGAACGAAGTGGTGGTTGGTATTGCCGGACAACATATTAAAAGCCTGCAACACCGTGGTATGATTACCCGTCAGCAGATTGAAGAAGAAGTTGCCCAACGCGATGTGGATAATTTAATTGATAATATGCACCGTTTGGTTATGCAACCAGGCGAAGAAATCATCCATGTTATTCCGCAGGATTATATTGTAGATAACGAGCAAGGCATCCGCAACCCTATAGGTATGGCGGGTGTTCGTTTAGAAGGCAATTTCCATATCATTACCGGACAGGTATCTGCCGTAAAAAACATTTACAAATGTGTTGACAGAAGCGGTTTAAAAGTTGTTGATTTGAATTTAGAACCCCTTGCCTCTGCCGATTCTTGTTTAAGCGAAGAAGAAAAAGAAGCAGGTGTGGTGTTGGTTGATATTGGCGGCGGCACAACCGATGTAGCTATTTTCTACGATGGTATTATTCGTCATACGGCTGTTATTCCTTTAGGTGGAAACATTATTACCGAAGACATTAAAGTAGGTTGTTCAATTATTACCAATCAGGCCGAGTTACTAAAAACAAAATTCGGTTCTGCTTTAGCTATTGAGAATCATGAGAACGAAGTAATCTCTATTCCCGGTCTGCGTGGTCGTCCGCACAAAGAAATTTCTGTAAAGAATTTAGCCCATATCATACAAGCACGTATGGAAGAGATTCTTGCCTTTGTATTGTATGAAATTAAAAACAGCGGCTACGAAAAGAAATTGTCTGCAGGTATTGTGGTAACAGGTGGTGGTTCTCAGCTAAAACACCTTCCTCAAATGGTAGAATACTTTACAGGTATTGATTGCCGTATCGGTACACCCAACGAACATCTTGCCAAAAGCTCCGAAAACGTTACCAATCCTATGTTCTCAACCGGTGTTGGTTTGGTTATGATGGGCATTAAAAAGATGGAAGATGAGATGCGTAAGACCAATAAAACCATCCAACCTACAGTTGAATTAAAGCCCGAAGAGAAAGAAAAAGAGAAAAAGAAACCCGCTAACCACTCCAGCAAAGTACGTGGCAAATTCTTCGAAAGCTTTGGCAACAAGGTTGCCGACTGGCTTCGTGATGATGTGGAATAGGACAATTAACACACATTGGTTTAAAAGTATAACAATAGCAACGTAAAATACAGCCTTTCATTGAGGAAATTAGCGCATTAATAATTGACCTTTCATTTAATATATAAAACATCATGATGCAATTTGAAATACAACAGGAACCCGGCTCTATCATTAAAGTAATTGGTGTAGGCGGTGGTGGCAGCAATGCAGTTAATCACATGTTTAAACTTGGGATTAAAGGCGTTGACTTTATTGTTTGTAATACAGATAAGCAAGCATTGGAAGTTAGTCCGGTGCCCAACAAAATACAGTTAGGTTTGGCACTTACCAAAGGTTTAGGTGCAGGTTCTATTCCTGAAATGGGTAAGAATTCAGCCATTGAAACCATTGATGAAATAAGAAAATATTTATCAGACGGTACACAAATGGTATTTATTACTGCCGGTTTAGGTGGTGGTACTGGTACTGGTGCAGCTCCTATCATAGCCTCTGTGGCACGTGAGTTGGGTATTCTTTCTGTGGGTATTGTTACTATGCCTTTTGTGTTTGAAGGTAAGAAACGTAGAATGCAAGCCGAACAAGGTTTGGAAGAAATGAAAAAGTATGTAGATACGTTGTTGGTTATCGGTAATGATAAACTACGCGATATATACGGTAACTTAAAAATGAGCGAAGCCTTTGCTCATGCAGATAACGTGCTTACCGGCGCTGCAAAATCTATTGCAGAAATTATCAGCATCAATTTACATATCAATGTAGATTTTAATGATGTAAAAACTGTAATGAAAGATAGCGGTGTGGCAATCATGGGTACTGCCACTGCATCAGGTGAAAGACGTGCCATTCGTGCGGTTGAACAGGCGTTGAACTCTCCCTTACTAAATGATAATAACATACGTGGTGCACGTCATGTGTTATTAAATATCATGAGTGGTACTGATGATATCTCTATGGATGAGTTTGGTGAGATAACTGATTATATACAAGAATCAAGCGGATATACTGCCGAGTTAATTACAGGATATGGTATCGATCAATCTCTAGGAGATAATGTAGGCGTAACTATTATTGCAACTGGTTTTGAAAGCAATAAACAACCAAACGGTTTTGAGTCTGCTAAGCAACCTGAAAAGATTGTAAATGTACTTGAAGAAACTAAAGTTGAAGTAGTTGAAGCTCCTGTAAATGTTATTGTTCAAACTAATATAGAAGATATCATTAAAGAAGAAGAGAAAAAAGAAGACGAACCTTTCTTAGTAATTAAGAATACAGAAGAAGTAAAGACAGAAACCACTTTTGTAAGTACTCAAGAAGAAGTAACTTCTTCAACTCAGGAAAGTGAGATTGAATTCATTGTTACTAATGAAGTTTCTTCAAATGAGGTGGTGAGCGAAGAAGAGAATTTTGTTATAACAAATGTAACGGAAGAAGAAAGCGAGTCTTTGGAAGAAGAAATAACACTTGAAATTAAAAATACAGAAAACCTTAGTGCCGAAGAAATTCAAAAACTTGAACGCGAAGAGCGTATCCGTATGGCACAAGAGCGTATTAAGAAACTAAAAGATATTACCTTCAAACTAAAATCATCTGAAGGATTGAACGAGCTTGAAAAAGAACCATCGTTTGTTCGTCAGAATATTAAGTTAGATAATGTAAATTATTCTACTGAAAGCAATGTATCTCGCTACACACTTAGCGAAGGAGAAGAAAAGAAAATGGAAATAAAACCAAACAACTCTTTCCTGCACGATAACGTTGATTAAACAGAAAACACTTTTACTAAAAGGCTGCTTAGGCAGCCTTTTTTGTTTAAACTATTTTAATTAGTATGTGTACTTTTACTTAATTAAGTTTAATGATAACCAACGCCATCATACTTCTTTCTATTGCAGCTTCGGTAATTGCTTTTAATAACCGAAGTGTTTTTAATAAGTATTTATTTAATCCATACGCAACCTATCATCATAAACAATACTACCGTTTGTTTACCCATGCCTTTTTGCACGGAGATTATATGCACCTGGCATTTAATATGTATGCGCTTTATATATTTGGGCAGGTGTTGGAGGAACAGTACTTTCCTGTTCTGTTTCAAAAAAAGGCTGCATTTTATTATTTGTTATTGTATGTGGGTGGTATTGTTTTTTCTTCTATGTATGAGTTGTTCAGGCAAAAAGATAACCCCAATTACACCTCGCTGGGTGCCAGCGGCGCGGTAACTGCCATTGTGTTTAGTGTTATATTAATTAACCCCAC
The DNA here is from genome assembly GCA_003153315.1 of Bacteroidota bacterium. Taxonomy (GTDB): domain Bacteria; phylum Bacteroidota; class Bacteroidia; order B-17B0; family Aurantibacillaceae; genus PALSA-968. The sequence goes on along the minus strand of PLYA01000056.1, from coordinate 230,424 downwards.
CATAGGCATGGGCATTATATTTGTGCCTGTTTTTATACCTGCCTGGATTTTTGGCGCCATTTATTTGCTATACAGTTGGTATATGGGCAAACGCCAGTTAGATAACATTGGACACAATGCACACTTTTGGGGTGCCGTGTTTGGCTTTGTATTTACTATTATACTAAAGCCCGCTTTGCTAAGCAGGTTCTTTAGCGAGATATTTTAGGGCGTTCCGGCGGTTTTAGCTCATCGTTATTATTTCTTTTTTTGCTTCGCAGAATGCTTCGCATTTCAGCCGGCGGGCTTTACGCTTCAAGCCTTTCTAACCCCTATTTCTCCCTACACGCACACTCATGGTGTTCGTTAAGGTATGCAATGGTTGCTTTGCAGAGTTTTTGCAAGGTTGCGATGTTGATGTCAGAGAGTTTTTTTGCGTAGATGCAGGCTTTTCCTATTTTGAATTTGCCTAAGTCGTTCAAGAGGGTTTTTTGTTCTTCGGTGGGCGAATAAACATAGAGTGAAAACTCGGCTTTTCGAGGCGAGAAACCAATAAGCGGGGCATCGCCTTCGTGGCCGCTTGCATATTTATAGTGGTAACTGCCAAAACCAATAATGGTGGGGCCCCACATTTTTGGCTCAAACCCCGACCATTCGCGCATTAACTCAATTAAGCTAAAACTATCGGCTTTCTTTTGGTCATTATCCACATACGAGTTGATGAAATCAACAACCCTAATTTCTGTTTTGTTGGTTTTATTTTTTGCCATATAACAAATCTACAAAAGAAATATAGTTCAAACAAAAGTCACTTAATTTTTGCGTGTTCCCCACATTAATCCCGCCAACGGCGGGTTTTATTCGCTGCATGGCAGCTTGCTGCAATCCCTAATGCAATTCCTTCACTGCTTTCTTTTTCCTTGACGAAAAAGAAACAAAAAGTCAAGACCGAACGATCTGCCACGAACAAGCTAAACTGCTCCGCGTTCGGTTGAGCTGCCCACTGTTTCAAATTAAGATTAATCTACGCTGTGAATATCTGTCATTTTTTATGTATCGAGGTTATCCCATTCTTCCCCAGTAACCCATCTAAGAGCAGATAATTTTCCATTCATCATGCCCCATTCAAAATCATCCCAAGGTCCAAGATTTTTAATGCCATACTTTTTCTCGACTTTTTTTGCAGCTTTTCGTGCGCCATTAAAAATTTCTTTTGGGGTTATATTGGACTTATATTCTCCACTGGGGACTTTATCTACTATTTTATCCTCGCCAATTTTAATTCTATATAACCAATTCTGGTGTCTATTGTGGGTTGTATTGCCTTATAGTATTAATTCATTCCTTTAATTATAATAAGCTTTTAAGCATATCAAATTAGCCCGTATCTTTATACCGAAGAAGATATGCCGGCTCAAAAAGACCTTAGTTTATATAGCAGCAGTTTAGAAAAACTGCGGTATTACATAGAGCAGGAAGGTTTTAAGGGCTACGACCCATATGATACGCTTAACTCTCCCATTAAATTTAAGTATCTGGGTAAATTTGCTGCTGTGCTTGCCCTTCAATTCCAAAAAAGAAACCCTGTTAACATTCGTCCTTTGTTGGGTATTAAAAAAGAGCATAACCCCAAGGCCTTGGGCTTGTTTTTATACGGTTATTGTAAACTCCACAAACAATTTCCCGAAAAAGATTATTTAAAGCAAATAAATTACCTGTTTGCACAACTTAAAAATAACTACAGCCAAGGCTTTAGTGGTTATTGTTGGGGCTATAATTTCGATTGGGCAAGTTCAGGCAAGTATATTAAAAAGTATAGTCCTAATATTGTAGTAACGGTTTTTGTGGCCAAAGGCCTTTTTGAATATTATCTACTTACTAAAGATGAAGAAGCCTTAACTATTTTAAAAAGCATTGGCAATTTTATTCTGAAAGATTTACCACGCACCGAAACCAAAGAGGGTGTTTGTTTTAGCTACACTACTTTAGGAGTAGATATTTGCTATAACGCCAGCCTTTTGGCAGCCATGGTTTTGGCACAATTATACCATCTTACTAAAGAAGAAACCTATAAAGACTACGCCCTTAAAGCGGTTGATTTTATAGTAAGCAAACAGCATACTGATGGGCACTGGAATTATAGCATGGATGAGCAAGGCAAAGAGCGTGTGCAGATAGATTTCCACCAGGGATACGTGATAGATTGTATTGCTGATGTGATGCATTACACAGGTATACGAAATGAAAAATATATTAATGCCGTACAGAAAGGTACTGACTATTATCGCAAAGAGCAGTTCTTTGAAAACGGACAGGCCAAATGGCGCCTGCCTAAAATATATCCTATAGAGATACATAACCAATCGCAGGGCATTATTACGTTTTGTAGAATAAAAACACACCTTGCTTTTGCAGAAACCATAGCTAAGTGGACCATTGAGAACATGCAGGATAAAAAAGGCTTTTTTTATTATCGAAAACTTAAAAACTATACGAATAAAATACCTTATATGCGCTGGTCTCAGGCATGGATGTTTGTGGCACTTACTGAATTAATTATCGCTATTGGAGAAAAGCAACATGATTAAAGACTTTACTTTACAGATATATAAAGAGCTTTTAACGTCGGCTATTGACAAGGGTTATAAGCTCATTTCCTATGAAGAGTATATACTTAACGGGCACAGCTACAACAAGGTTTTTATTCTGAGGCACGATGTAGATGATTTGCCCGAAAACTCTTACCAGACCGCTTTAATTGAAAAGGACTTAGGTGCCAAAGGCTCTTACTTCTTCAGGGTGGTTAAACAAAGTCTGCATCCACATATTATTGAAAAGATAAGAGACTTAGGGCATGAAATAGGTTATCATTATGAAGATATGGCGCTTTGTAATGGCGATATAGATAAAGCTTACGAACATTTTAAAGCAAAGCTCGAGATGTTCAGAAAGTATTATCCCGTAAAAACCGTTTGTATGCATGGCAGCCCCTTAAGTAAATGGGATAACCGCTTACTTTGGAAAAAATACAACTATAAAGAGTTGGACATTATTGGCGAACCTTATTTTGATATTGATTTTAAAAAGGTACTATACATTACCGATACAGGCAGGATATGGAACAACGAAACATCCAGCGTTAGAGATAGAGTGGATTCGGGTTACAATTTTATCTTTAATTCAACCCATGATATTATAAAGGCTTTTAAAGAAAATAAATTGCCTGCTCAAATCATGCTGAACATACATCCCCAACGCTGGACAAACAATGTCTTTTTATGGAGAAAAGAATATGTAATGCAGAACTTAAAGAACCGTATGAAGAAGGTTTTAATAAAAAGCAAAACAAAATAATAGTTTAAATTCGTCCTGTGTTAATAAAGAAAACTCGCATACCTGTTTTACACATCCTCACGATTGGCTTTCTGCCTTCGTTCTTAAAGAAATTTGTATATCGTTTAAAAGGTTACAAAATCGCAAGTGATGCAAGTTTAAGCTTAGGTTGTGTAGTTATTGGAAAAAATGTAGAGATAGGTAAAAAATCGAGCATTGGTTTTTTTACCATTATACGTGCACGCAATATAAAGATTGCCCGCTATGTAAAAATAGGCGCCATGAGTGCCATTGATACCGAAAGCATTTCTATTGATGATGACGCGCGCATAAACGAGCAGGTTTATATAGGAGGCACTACAACACCTCAATCTTCTTTAACCATGGGCAAACGCACCATTATTATGCAGGCTAGTTATATTAACCCAACCATGCCCATTACCATTGGTGATGATTCGGGCATTGGGGGGCATTGCCTGTTGTTTACACATGGTTCGTGGAACTCGATCTTAGAAGGTTATCCTGTAAAGTTTGCGCCTATACATATCGGTAAAAAGGTTTGGTTGCCCTGGCGTGTGTTTGTTATGCCAGGTGTTAGTATTGGCGATGGTGTGGTAGTAGGCGCCGATTCGATGCTGAATAAAGATGTCCCGGCTAATTGTCTGGTAGCAGGCTCTCCGGCAAAGATTATAAAAGAGAACTTCCCTGCCCCATTAAAAGAAGACGAGAAAAGAAAAATCGTAGATGATATTTTCAAGGAGTTTATTCAGCACCTGAATCATCATGATTTTATAGCCGAACAAAAAAGTATCACCAATGGTTTTGAACTTAACATTAAAAATAAACACACACAATCTATAATTACTTTTTGCAACACAATGACAGATGCTCCACCAGCAAAAACCACCAACAGCATTTTAGTTCTGAATAAAGGTACTGCTATACTTAGTTCAAATTATGCCATGGCTGTTTCTTTAGAAAACAACACAAGAATAGGTACGTCGGATGTGGGTGAAGAACTGCTGCAATTCTTTTCACGTTATGGTGTACGTTTTAATCGCTTAGATTAATTTATGACTCTGTTAGTTTATCTTGGGCATCCGGCGCATTTTCATCTCTTTAAAGAAACCATTAAGAATCTGCAGACTAAATCTGTAAAGGTGGTAATTGTTATTAAAAGCAAAGATGTATTGGAAAAGCTATTGCTTGACAGTAAACTGCCTTATATAAATATCTCTGAAGGAAATGCCAAAGGCAATGCGTACAAGAACTTTTTTAAACGGTTATATAATCTCGCAAAGATTATTCAGACCAATAAACCTAAATTATTAATAGGTTCTGCAGCAGAGCTGGCTGTGCTGGGTAAATTATTTCAGATTCCATCATTCATTTTTTTTGAAGACGATTTTGAAGCCGTAAAGAAATTTGCCAGAGTTACAGGACTATTTGCTACCAAATTAATTTGCCCTGATTGTTGCAGCGCCTGGAAATGGAATGATAAAAAGATTGGTTATAAAAGTTATCACGAATTGGCCTATCTGCATCCCAATCATTTTACACCCGATGCTGAAAAGGTAAAGCACATTTTTAACCTAAATGAAAAGAATTTTATTCTACGTTTTGCACAACTTACCGCTTATCATGATGTGGGTAAATCAGGGATAACAACTGATATAGCTCAACAATTAATAGATAGGCTTTCTAAGTATGGCAAGGTGTTCATTACATCCGAAAGAGAATTAGAGCCTCAGTTTGAGAAGTATAGAATACAAATCTCTCCTTTGGATATTCATCATGCTTTATATTTTGCTGATATCTACATTGGTGATAGTCAAACCATGACCGCTGAAGCAGCTGTATTAGGAACTCCTGCTATTCGCTTTAACGATTTTGTAGGCGAACTTTCGTACCTCGAAGAATTGGAACATACCTATAATCTTACCTATGGTATAAAAACCAATCAGCCTGAAAAACTCCTGAAAAAAGTAAATGAACTTTTAAATACACCTGATTTAAAACAAGAGTGGCAGAGCAGAAGAAAGAAAATGTTGGACGAATGTATAGATATGTCGAAATTCATGACAGACCTTGTAGAAAAAGAGCTTTTTCAATAAAACTTTTGGTTAAATTCGCCAAGCTCTGAAAGGAAGATGAAGCGAGAACTAATCATTAAAGAACAAGGAATTGAGGCTGTTGAGTTTATTTCGAAACATACAGAGCTACTATCAGAAACCACACAGGTATTAAAAACCCTTGACGCTTTTAACATTGAGGCTATTGACGGTAGAAATTGTTACACTATTGTAAATCTTCAAAAGATAAATGATATAAGAGGCATCAATGATTTTTTAAAATCAACCAATTCAAAACTTCCTGAAAATGGAATTCTTATTGGCTGTGTGGAAACTAATTTACAGCGACAGACCCGCATCCTTAAAAAGTATCCTTTTATTATTGCACGTATTTATTTTCTTTTTGATTTTGTTTTTAAACGTGTATTTCCAAAGCTTTACCTTACACGTAAGCTCTATTTTTTTATAACTGCCGGCAGAAACCGCGTATTACCAAAAGCAGAAGCCTTAGGTAAATTAGTTTTTTGCGGTTTTAAGATTATAGAAGTAACAGAAATTAAAAACCTGACGTATTTTGTTTGTGCAAAAACCAATAAATCCATTCCTGATAAACATCCTTCTTTTGGGTTTCTTTTCAAAATGCAACGTGTTGGAAAAAACAACAAGCCTATTACAGTTTATAAAATTCGAACCATGCATCCTTATGCAGAGTATTTGCAGGAATATATCTATGAGCAAAATAAGCTGAAGGACGGAGGCAAGTTTAAAGATGATTTTAGAGTAACAAGTTGGGGGCGTTTTTTTAGAAGGTTTTGGATTGATGAATTACCAATGGCTATTAATTTTTTGAAAGGTGAAATAAAATTAGTGGGTGTGCGTCCACTGAGCCCACAATATCTTAGTCTTTATTCTGATGAATTGAAACAAAAACGTATTAATGCAAAACCCGGATTAATTCCACCCTTCTATGCTGATTTACCGGTAACACTGGATGATATTATGCAATCTGAATTAAGATATTTAGATTTACATGTGAAACATCCATTTAAAACTGATTGTATTTATTTCTTTAAAGCCTTTAAGAATATTGTTTTTAAAAATGCCAGAACAAACTAAAAACATATTTACAAGTAACAATTGTAATTGATAGATGAAGAAACTTTACTGTTTATTTTTTATTTTAACCTGTTTGAGTTACACTTCTTTTGCTCAGGAGGTTAATAAGAATATTGCCTATGTATGTATATACGATTACTTGGATGAATTGGCTAATATGCAGGTGGTAGAGCTCAATTCTGCTGTAAAGCCCTATTCCCGTAAACTGATTGGAGAAAAACTAAAGGAAGCTGAAAAGAAAAAGGAAATGCTTACGGTAAGGCAGCAAAAGGATTTGGATTTTTTTCTGAAAGATTATAACAAGGAGTATTATCCTGATAAAAACTTTAAAAGGCGAAAAGACCTCTTTTATTATAGAGACTCTCTTTTTATGTTTACGCTAAACCCTATTATTGGTGGTACTTATTCAAAAAATGAAAGTGGAACAGCATGGCACCGTTGGTGGGGTGCAGAGGTAAACGCTACTGTAGGTAAACATTTTGGCTTTTATTTTAGCTTGCGAGATAATGGATATAAGAATATTTTAGTAACCCCCGATTATTTAACCCCTGAGCCCGGAGCTAATTATAAACCTGCCAACAACCGTGCAGATTTTGATGATGCCCGTGGCGGACTAAGTTATGGCTGGAAGTGGGGGTCTATTAGTTTGGTGAAAGATAATTTTACTTGGGGTACTAATTATAATGGGGCTAATATCTTCTCCGGCCGAGCTCCTTCTTTTGCTTATCTTAATTATAAGCTAAAGCCGGCCAAATGGTTTGAGTTTAACTACATTCATGGTTCTCTTATATCACAGGTAATAGATTCTTCACGTACTTATGGCGCAGGTAGTAGTCTTCGTCAGGATTTCATACCAAAATATGTGGCAGCAAGTCTGGCAACCATACGAGCGTGCAAAGGATTGAATGTTTCCATCGGAAACTCTATTGTATATGCTGATAAGTATATTCAACCTGTTTATTTAATTCCGTTTATGTTTTATCCTTCGGCAGATCATACCTATAATGGTGCCGGAAGTAACGCGGTAGGGGAGAATTCGCAAATGTTTTTAGATGTAAGTTGTCGCAGTATTCCTAAAACGCATCTATATGGTACTTTATTTATAGATGAAGTAAACCTTAAGCAAATGTTTAATGCAGCTAAACAAACCAATTTTTTCAGCCTGAAAGGCGGGATTCGTTTTACCAATTTGCTTATAAAAAACACTTCATTAACACTGGAATATACCCGAACCAACCCCTGGGTATACGACCATCCCATACCCAGTATAACGTTTGCATCTAACAATTATAATATGGGTAATTACTTAGGGCAGAACTCGGATGAACTATTTGCCGGTATAAAAATTAAACCCGCACGCGGATTAAGCATTGAGCTTGATTATATTCAAGATCGTAAAGGGCCTGTAATTGCCTATGTACAAGTAAACGGAGTTAATAATAATGCCGGTACACCCTTTATGAATGGCGTGCAATGGAAAAGCAAAGCGGTACTTTTTAAAATGCAGTATGAGTTAATTAACGACTTGTACATTTTTGCCCAATGCTATGTGAGTGAGGTAAGCGCGGTAAACAGTACCATCCTCAACCTGTATTCTCCTACATTCTATCAAGGAAATAAAGTTACCCTATCGGGTGGTTTAAACTTCGGGTTTTAACGGCTAATAATAACAATCCTGTGTTTTAAACTTATCGGGGTTTAGCATTTTTGCACGTGTTTAGTTTTTACTTTTCGTAAAATAATTTAGGAAGATGCGTTTTCTGTTTTTTATATTTCTCGCCATTAGCATCTATACTACCCATGCCCAAGCCAATGAGGGTACTAATGATTGTACCTATGCTAAAGAAATTATTATTCCGTTTAACTATTCAGAGAGTGGCAAGCCTACAACCAAACACAACCTTAACCAAACGGTGTTTTATAATTATCGCGACCAGTTCTCGTTTTGGTATAAAATAGTGGTTAAGGATAATGCAATGCTAAAATTTAAAGTAAAACCGGTTAATGACAGCGATGAGTATGCGGTATACGTTTATCAATACAATGAGAAAGATTTTTGCGATAAAATATATAAGCAGAAGATACGCCCCGCAAAGGCTTCTTTTTTTACAGGCAATGTATCTAAAGAAAACCCCTATGATTTGAATGAGAAGAGTTTTGCTGCCAAAAAGGATAATGTGTATTACATATCGGTTTTAAATACTTCGTTAAATAATTGTGGACACTCTTTTTATCTGATAAACGAAAAAGATACTCTTAAAGTGAAAGCCATTCACTTGCCTTGCAAAAGAGATTTGACAGCCCTTTCGGTGCAACACGCTTCCCTCCCTAAAAAGCAGGATACGGTTACGGCAAAAATTAAAGTGGATGCTCCAATGGTAACTAAAAAAGATTCGGTTCAATCTGTATCCGCAGCTTTTAAATCGCTTAAGGAGGGCGACCATTTGGTGATGAAGAGTATTTATTTTTATCCGAATACCTATGCGTTGAAAAAATCTTCATCAGCCGAACTGCAAAAATTGTTACAATATCTATCGGCTAACGAAACCGTGCGAATAGAAATACAGGGGCATAGCAATGGCGACCACCGTATTGCCAAAAACAAGGCTTATAGCACACTTGGTGAGGAATGGAATTTTGAGGGCAGTGCAAAAAACCTTTCGCAAAAGCGGGCAGAAACCATAAAAAAGTATTTAGAAACCAACGGCATAAAACCCGAGCGACTGGAAGCCAAAGGCTATGGGGGCAAAAAGCCCATTATAAAAGACCCGCAAAGTAACGAAGAAGGAGCCTTGAATATACGTGTGGAGTTGGTTGTTTTAAAGAAGTAAGTGGTGGGCGTTCCCGCGCCTGTCATGCTGCGCTTTCAGCTGCCGTCCAGCCCCAGTTTTTATATACGGCTTGTCCGGTTGCGCTGTCTATACTTAGTTGCAGGTTATCGGTAGCATCCATATAATCTGGAAATTCTGTTGCTTATGTTGGGATTCTTCCCTGATTGTTTGCTGACATGACGTTTATTTTTTTAATTTTTATTTATACAATATATACAATTACGTTTTCCTTAAGAGTTCTTTCAGTTTCTGTAAGATTTCTTACAACTCCCGTAAGACTTCTTATGGCTCGCGAAAGCTTTCTTACATTTTCTGTAAGAGTTCTTACAACTTCCGTAAGTGTTCTTACAATCTCTGTAAGAGTTCTTAAAATTTCCGTAAGAGTTCTTATGGCTTGTGTAAGTGTTCTTACAAACTTTGTAAGAGTTCTTATAGCGGCTGTAACTTTTCTTCCATTTACTGTGCATTACCTTAAAGATATACGGACGGGGGGTGTATATTTGAGGCTTGTGGATAAACGCCGTAGGGATTGCAACAAACTGCCATGCAGATTGTAAAGCCCGCCGTTGTAATCAACGGAACGCCCGATAATATATTACTTCTTCTCTAACTTGGCGGCTTCGGCCAGAGTAACCTTCTTACGGTTATAAGAGGCTATTACAAAGGCATCTGTTAAGCCCAGACTTTTTACATAGACTTTTGCCTGTTGGGCATCGGCACCTTTTTCAAACATACCAATAGAATAGGTAACGCCGCCATTGGGCATGGTTTTACCCATTATAGGGGTTAGGCCTCTAAAAACCTCGCTAACAATAAGGTTTTTGTAATAACCAATTTGTATCTGGTATATCAGGCCCATAGGCAATTCGGCATCTATTTGTATGTCCTTATCCCACTCGTCGGCAGGCCTTTTCATACTTTTAGAAAAAATGGTTTCCTGCGGTTGCACGGCGGCATTGTTTTTATCGCGCTTATCTATTTGTGCGTTAATACTGTCTAACTTTACTTTGGCATTTTTATCTTTCAGTTCCAGTTGGGTTTCTTCCTGTTCTATCTTCTTAATTTCTTCTTTAATCTTTTCGGTTTTAGCAGGGTCTTTTACTTTTTTTAGCTCTGCGGTTAGTTTGGCAACTTCTTTTTTATCATCTTCTGTCTTTTCATGCAGGTGCTCGTCTAATAGCGCAAACAGAGTTTGGTCTATATCCAGTTTGGTAACCTGTTTGGGAGCAGTATTAATTACTGTATCTTTCTTTTCTTCTTTTTGTTGTTTGCAATTCTTAAAGTAAAAAGATGCATGATAGGCTTCGGTAACTGCATTAGCAGATAAAAAGGTTGCCTGTTTGGCAAAATCCTGTTTGGTAGTTAGGTCTTTTGTTTGCTTATATCCTTTAAGTAATTTATAAGAACGGGTAGCATACTTTTTAGCAATAGTGGCATAATCTATGGCTATTAACTCAGAATCTGATGCAAGCATAATGGCAGAATCAATACTTAAAATGGCTTGCTCAATAAATAGAATAGCACTATCAACATTCTTTAATGCCAAACTCTGGTTATTTACAAAATAGGCCAGCTTAGAAAAAGTATAGGATTGGTTTGCTAATTGAGCCCCCTCAATTATATATTCTCTGGAAAGGCAATTATTTTTTTTTTGAGAGAAACAAGCAACAGGAGCAAGAAAAGCCAGATAGCATATTATATATAGGATTCTGTGTCTTCTCATTTACAATAGTATAATCAGTATAACCGTTTTTAAAGGTAGTAAACATACTAAAACTTGTACAGTTTAAAAAAAATCCCCATATTGCAGGGTCTTTTAGAAGGTATGTGGAACAGAATAAAGTTAAAGAGTAAATATTATCTCCGGGTAACTGTTTTTTTGTCAATTGGCTTTTCAAGCTGCCCTTTATTTTCTCAAACAAGCGAATCTTCTGACGGGTGGGTAAACTCGGAGCATAAGGAAGAAAACCTAATGGGGATAAAACAGGGTTGGTTTGTTGGTGCAGATTTTGGAACTAATTTGTTTTATGGCGCCGTAACACTATATAATAATGTGCCTAAGCCCAAAGATTTTAGTAAAAGTTTTGGCAGAGGCTATAGCTTTTATGGCGGAAAAAAGTTTAAATACGGGTTGTCTGCCGAGGCTCAGGTATTTAAAGGAACTTTACAAGGCGAAAAAATAGCTCCGCCTCTTTATGAGCGGCGTTTTACCGGAGATGTAATGAATTATTCGGTAAGCGCTAAATATAACCTGTCTCAACTTTTTTTTAGAGAGAGGCAAGATAGAAAGTTTTTTAATCGCTTAGGCTTATATGCAACGGTTGGTGTTGGGCAGGCATTTTACAGAAGTATCTTATATAAACAGGCTAATAATAACCAATGGTATATAGAAAAAACCACCGGATATAGCACAAAGGGCATTGATAGTGCGGGTGTTGGCAGTGCAGGTGGCGTAGTTACCAATAAAACAAAAATGGCAAGTTCTATTATCTTGCCTGTGGGTGGAAAAATTAATTATAAACTTAACAAAAAGACAGACATAGTTTTAGATATTTATTATGTAAATGTATTCACAAGGTCAATGGACTCTTGGGTAAGGCCTTGGATACATGATGATAAATATTTATATACAGGTGTAGGGCTTTGCTATAATGTTGGAAGAACAGATGAAGATGAGCTTCCTCCGGGGCAAAGATTCTTAAGGCCTAAAGAGAAAAAGCCAAAAGCTGAGTCTACTACTACTGTTACAGATACTGAATTACCAGTGGCAACAGCAAGTGTCGGAAAAAAAGGATTGTTTAAAAGAAAATCTAAAAAAGAAGATAAAGACCTTGAAATAAAACTTAAATTATATGAACTGCAATTAAAACTTTTCGAAATGCAGTTTCTTGTTCAATAGGTTCCAATTATCTTTTCATAATTTTAGAGTAGCATAGCGTCTCTTTTAAGTTTTCGGCTTTAGTATCTAGCACACTATATATTCCTCTAAATTAAGATTAGATACTTTCGTCCAACTCCTTAAATTTTTATACCTTTATAGGATTTTATACACAGGTAGATTTAAGTATGAGTGATAACTCCCTAAGGTCGGGATTAGAGATAGAGCAAAGAAATTTTAACGTTAAGCGTTTCTTTCGCGGATATATAAAATACTGGTATTTATTTCTTATTTCTTTGGGATTAGCTTTAATGTTGGCCCGTTATTATAATTGGTATGCAACACCCATATATCGCTCATCTTGCCGTATAATTATTAAGGACGAAAATGCCGGTGGAGAGGACATTCTAAAAGAAATGAATGACTATAAAAGAACCCGGAATCTTGAAAACGAAATTCAGATTTTAAAATCAGTGTCTCTCATCTCGAAAGCGGTTAAACAATTAGAGCTGGAAGAATCTTATATATTACAAGGAAAAATTAAAACCTCGGACCTTTATACTAAATGCCCCTTTTCTATAAAAGCTGATACACTAACTGAATTAGCTTACTTCTCTGAACTTGATATTACAATTTTAAACCAAAATAAATTTGAATTTAGTTACCATCCTAAAAATAAAAAGTCATCCAAAATAATTAAGGAATGGGACTTTAATAAATCTATTAAAAATGAATTAGGTTCATTTAAACTAATTAAACGAGAACCATTTGACTTTAGCCAGTTTGATAACTCATCTTATGAAAAAAGAAACTTTAAAGTATTCTTCAATCCTATAGAAAATATTGCTGCCTATTATGCCGATAATCTTAATGTAAGTATTGCTGCATCGGGATCTTCCATTCTGGAACTTACAGCTACTGATGAAGTACCCGAACAATGTGCCGATTTTCTCAACAAGCTTACCGAGGTTTATATTCAAAACAGTATCGAACAAAAAAACCTATTGGCAAGTAATTCTATTAAGTTTATAGATACACAAATCGAACAAATTTCTAAAGAATTAAAGCAAATAGAAGATACAATGCTTGCTTTTAAAAGCAAAAGAGGTATTACAGATGTAGATGCCGAATCAAAAATATTTTTAGAACAGGTTAAAGATATTGATGAGAAGGTTTCTGAAAATAACGTTCAACTTACGTTTGTTGATTACTTGGAAAAATACATTAAAGAGAACAAAAAAATAAATGATTTAAACCCTAGTAGTCTTGGTATAGAAGATCCTTTACTTATTAGATTAATTGAAGGGCTAAGCCAACTTGAAAATGAAAAGGAAAAGAAGCAATACGAATCTAAAGCTAATAGTCCTATTATTGAAGCACTTGATGTGCAAATAGAGAAATCAAAAAAATCTATATTAGAAACACTTAAAAATGTCAGACAGAACTATACCATTGTTAAACAAGAAATAGGTAACCAACTTGAAAAAGTTGAAGGTAAAATAAAAAATCTACCATCAACTGAAATTGAATTAATAAGCATTAAGCGTCAGTTTTCTATTAAAGAAGGTTTATTTATCTATCTTCTGCAAAAACGTTCCGAAACAACCATTAGGTTAGCATCAACCGTTTCTGATAATTGGATAATAGATAAAGCAACCCCTTCTTATAACCCCATTAAACCTATAAGAAGTAAATCTTATGCCATTGCCTTTGTTATTGGGCTTCTCCTTCCTGCACTTATTATTTCCATTAGAGGTGTTTTAAATGACAAAATTACTGATAAAGAAACTTTGGAGGCTGATACAAAAATTCCATTAATGGGTATTATTGGTCTTAGTGTTGATAATTTTAATTTATTCTCCTCTCAAAAACCTAAAGCGGCATTTTTAGAGGCATTTCGTACCATACGAACAAACATTAATTATTTTTTAGATGAGAGTGAAAATAAAAAAAAGGAAAATATTATTTTAGTTACATCATCTATAAGCGGGGAAGGAAAAACCTTTTGTTCTTATAACTTAGCCGGTATTTTTGCTCTTTCTGAAAAAAAGACTGTATTGGTTTGTTTAGATATGCGCAAGCCAAAAATAATAGACGGCTTAAAAATTAAACATGATAGAGGAATTAGTAATTATTTGTCCGGCACATCTACCATTGATGAGGTAATTCAAACAATAGATGCATTTCCCTATTTGGATGTAATTTTTTCTGGTCCTATCCCTCCAAATCCTTCCGAGCTTTTACTTAAAGAAAAAATGGATAAGTTATTTGAATATTTAAACCAAATGTATGATTATGTTATTATAGATACCCCTCCAATAGGACTTGTAACTGATGGACTTATATTATCCAAGTACTCGAATGTAAATATATATGTAGTAAGACAAAATATTACAAGAAAACAACACCTTCAATTTATTAATAAATTGTATGAAGAAGGTAAAATAAAAAACATAGGCATTGTCTTTAATGCTGTAAAAAAATCTTCTAATGGGTATGGATATGGTTACGGATATGGTTACGGATATGGAGATGAAGCAGATAATTCTAAAAAAAGCAGATTGTTTAGTTTCTTTAAGAGAAAGTCTTAAAATACAAACATTCAGATTTATGCAACCCAAAGAATATTACAATATTATATTCCTAGTTATCTTAAAATCTTCTTTAGATAGTTTTTTGCTATAATACTATGAGTACTTATATTCCTGTGTTGATGTATCATAATATTGTGCAAGAAGCCACAGATGAAGCGCCTGATTGGGTTAGTATTGATTTATTTAAACAACAAATAAATTATATCCTAAAAAGAGGGTTTACCCCCATATCACCACACGCATTACTAACGCCCAATAAACTTCCCAAAAAACCTATTATAATAACGTTTGATGATGGTTATGAAGGTGTTTACAAATATGCTTTCCCGATATTAAAGGAACTAAATATACAAGCCACGGTATTTTTAATTACATCTTGCTTAAGTGATGAGTCGGAACACCTTAATTATTGGAGTAATGGTGATAGACCCTTAACCAATCATTTATCAATAAAAATGATTAAGGAAATGTTAGCTACAAATTTAATTACTATTGGTTGCCATTCTCATTCTCATAAATTATTTAAAGAACTATCTCCATTGGAAATTGAGTCTGAAATAGCAGCATCACTTCAATTAATTAAAGATAAATTAAATCAAAACATTACAATTTTTTCATATCCGGGTGGATATATAGGAGCAAAAGAAAATACGTATAAAATTCTTAAAAAATATAATATACAATTAGCATTTGGAGCTCAAACAGACAAGCTGGAAAAAATAGAAACAATTGATTACTTGAATATTCATAGGATTAATATTATGAACGAAAACAACTTTACAAATTCAAAATCAAAACATAGATTCGAAGCATTATTANNAAGAGTCTCCTTTCTTTTGTAAAATAAATTCATTATAAATTATTGGAAATGAGTATTAATTTATGTGAACAACAAATATTCTTTGACAGGATTAAATTATGAGCACTAAGAAATCTGTTTTAAAGAGTTTAATACATCACTTTATAAGTATGTTCAATCGCTTAAGGGAGGAAATAAAAAAACTTATACTTGCCATAAAATATTTTGATGCTAAAGATTTTCTTACAAAAGGACATGAAAGAAGTTTAAAAGCAAAAAAGAATATTCTAAGTTCCCTTCTTATAAAATTTATAAGTATTGGTATTAGTTTTTTAATTATTCCTTTAACATTAAATTATTTAAGTCCGCTAAAATATGGCATTTGGATAACTTTAAATTCAGTTATTGGTTGGTTTGCTTTTTTTGACATTGGTTTAGGGAACGGATTAAGAAATAAATTAGCTGAAGCGTTGGCCAAAAATAACAGAGAGTTAGCTCGCATATATATTAGCACTTCGTATGTATTAGTTTCATTAATTATTGGTTTTATATATGCAATTTTCTTATTAGCTTATCCTTTAATTTACTGGGCTTCGGTANNGCTTCGGTATTAAATACACCTAAAGAAATGAATAATGAAATTTCGAGATTGGTTTTTATTATATTTAGTTTTTTTAGCTTGCAATTTGTAGTAAAACTCATTAGTATGATATTGCAAGCCAATCAAAAGTCTGCTATAAATGCAGGTATAAATACTTTTGCAAGTTTACTCTCATTACTTATTACTTTTATATTAATCAAAACAACACACAGTTCTTTACTTTGGTTGAGTATTGGAATCAGTATAGCTAATTTAATATCACCGCTTATAGCTACAATCTGGTTTTTTTATAAAAACAACAGGGATTTAATTCCCTCAATAAAACACGTTAAATTAAAATACGTAAAAGATTTAATGGGATTAGGTTTCCTGTTTTTCATTATGCAATTTGCCGCATTAATTGTTTTTTCAACAGATAGTTTTATTATTGATAAGTTATTTGGACCCGAAGAAGTAACATCCTATAATATCTCATACAAATATTTTAGTATTGTAATTATGTTTTTCGGAATACTAACAAGCCCATTTTGGTCGGCATATACGGAAGGATACCACAAACATGACCTTCAATGGATAAAGCATATTACAAATAAATTAGTGCTTTTGTGGATAATGTTAGTACTTATTGTAATTATAATGATTCTTTGTTCGGATTTCTTTTATAAAATATGGGTTGGAGATAAAATTAAAATCCCATTTATATTATCAGTTTCTATGGGTGTATGGGTAATTATATCTACTTGGACAAGTATATTCGGAAACTTTTTAAGTGGCATAGGTAAAATACGTTTGAGTTTATATCATTCATTTGCCATGATAATTATAAATATCCCATTGTGTATTTTCTTGGCAAAGTATTTAAATCTTGGAAGCACCGGTGTAATTATAGGAACTTGTTTATGTGTATTGCCCCAAGTGTTTTTGCATCCGATTCAGTATAGAAAAATTATTAATAACGAAGCAAATGGGATATGGGGGAAGTAACTCTAAACAAAAGAGCTTTGTTAATTACAGGAACAATTATTCCTAACAGTAATTTTGTTACGCATACAAATACTGAACAAAGGCGTAATGAGTACTATTCTTCACTCCAATTCTACGCAAACAATTTTCAAAATGATGATTTGTACTTCTTGGAAAATTCGTCATACAATTTTTCTGATGATAAAGAGTTTGAGCAATTGCTTTCAGATAAGAAAATAACTCTGTTAAAATTCCCTGTATCGGATAAATTTAATAAGGGTAAAGGATATCAGGAATTTGAAATGCTTGATAAGGCCGTTGACAAACTTGCTGATGGCTACGACTCATTTATAAAAATAACTGGAAGGTATAAAGTGCTTAACTTAAAAGAGCTTACCGATTTTAAGTACGATGGATTTATTGCTGATTCACATAAAAAGCATAAGGTTGTCCAAACTAATGTATTTTATGTAAGCAGTAATTTTTATAAAAGCCATTTGAAAGATTTGTTTTTAAAAGCAGATGATAGTAAAGGTCTTTTTATAGAAAAGGTTGTCTATGAAAAAATATGGTCAGGGAAGACTAATAATAAAATAAAACTATTTCCCAGAAACCCTTTTATTCAGGGCATCTCGGGTTCTTACGGTGGTACCTTAAAAAGAAATAAAATAAAAATGCGCCTTCGTAATTTCGAAAGATTTCTGTTGAGAGTATTTAAAATAAATCAATTTTTAGTAGAATATTAAAAGGTGGGGAAACGATTTGTTACCATATTTCCTTTTTGCCAGGATGTTCACCTTACAAAAGACGTGGGTCAGATACCTTTTTTTCTTTATAAATTATTTGGGTATAATTCTGTAATTGTAAGCTATAGGAACAATGAAATCTACAATAACCTAAATGGAGAAGTAAAAGGATTAAAACTTGATTTTATTGAAAACAAAGGCAGGGTAAGCTTTTTAGAAAAGAGTGTTTTGAAATATATACATAAGAATGCTAGGGAGATTGATATCCTTGGACTTTACCATTTCTCTAAGTTTACGTTTGTGTATGGTATTTTATATAAGTTTTTAAACCCAAAAGGGTTTTTACTTATAAAACTGGATGCATATAACAAAACTTTTTCCGAAGAGAATGAAGTAAAACACTCCACACAAAAAGTAAAAAATACTTTATTCAAGATACTAGAACGCAGGTTTCTTAAAAAGTTTGATTTACTGAGTATAGAAAACAGCGATGGGTTGGAGCTTTTTAAAAAAAAGTATCCTCAAACTTCGGATAAGCTTATTTATTTACCGGTAGGAGTAAATGATTTGTTTATCGTTAATGCATTCCGAAACAGAATAAGGGATTATAATGAAAAAGAAAACATCATTCTTACAGTAGGTAGAATTGGAGAGTATGTAAAAAACCATGAAATGATTTTAAGGGCTTTAACCAAAACCAACATGAAAGATTGGAAAATGGTTTTTGTTGGGCCCGTTAATGAAAGTTTTATGAATTATTACAATAAGCTATGTGGAGAATATCCCCAATTAAAATCAATCATAACTTTTACAGGTGAAATAAAGGATCGGGTTGAATTATATGAATGGTACAACCGTTCTAAAATATTTTGCATGACATCCTGGAATGAGTCCTTTTCTAATGCCATTAGTGAAGCATTTTATTTTGGTAATTACATTATAGGCACAGAGGGGGTTATGAGTATGAAAGACATTACGGATGGTGGCAAATATGGCACTTCACTGAAAGCAGATAATGATAAAGCACTTGCCGATACCATTCAAAAATTAATAGATAATGAAAGTACGTTATCCGTTCTTTATCCTGAGATTGTAAGCTTTTCTCATAAGCATTTTACCTGGTCGCAAATTATTGGGAAGCTACACCAACAAATAGAAGATAAAACTACTCATGCTTAAGGGCGGCGTTGGCTTACATAAGAAAAGCGAATCTAACTTACCATTGGTAAGCATCATTACGGTTGTCTTTAACGGTGCTAAGTATATAGAACAAACCATTAACAGTGTATTGAACCAATCCTATAAGAACATTGAGTACATTATTATTGATGGTGGTTCTACAGATGATACAGTAAATATTATTAAACATTACGAAAACAAAATTGATTACTGGCAAAGCGAACGTGACGAAGGTATTTTCTTTGCTATGAACAAAGGTATTTCTTTGACCAACGGAGAGCTTATAGGTATATTAAATGCGGATGATTTCTATTTACCGGATACCATAAAAAATGTGGTAGAAGCAGACCAAGCTTATCATGCAGATATTTATCACGGAGATATGCAATATGTGTCTGAAAATTCTGAAATACTTTCCGTGGCAAAACCGGATATTACTAAAATGAAGGAGAGACCGGCTATCTTTCATCCTACCTGCTTTGTAAAAAAGACGGTATATGATAAAGCCGGTATGTTTGATACGCGTTATAAAATATCAAGCGACTATGACTTTCTCTTAAGATGCCTAGGTAAAAATTTCTCCTTTCACTATATACCTCAAACGCTAACCTGTTTTAGACTGGGAGGCATGAGTGCTTCCTGTGCCAGTAATATAGAGGGGTATAAGATTATGAAAATTCACCAAACCGGGCATCACCGCGAGGTAATTATAAGAGGGATTAAATGTTACCTGAAAACATTCCTCAAAAAAATAATACATTTGGGAAGAGACAAATGATAAACCTGATTACATACCTAGAAGCTGCGTGTCGAAATATTGCCTGCAGATGGAGAGGAAGATTTTTAAAACTATATCTCATTATGCATGGTTGCCAAGTGGGCAAAGGTTTAAAATGCGCTTCTTTCCCTTACTTTAAAGGTTTTCCTAATAAAAATATTTTTATTGGCGATTATGTAGACTTAGGCAGAAACAATACCATAGAGCTAGCCAAAGGCAGCAAACTTATTTTAGAAGATTATGTTTTGCTTCATCAAAATATCCTCATCAGTTGCAATGCCTCTATTACATTAAGAAAATGGGCAGGTTTGGCAGAGAATGTAAGTGTTAGAGATGGCAATCATAGCTTTGCAAAGAATGAGTATTTCCGCAAACAGGAAGGTGTTGCAGAACCTATTGAAATAGGAGAAGGTGCCGGAGTAGGAGCAGGTAGTATGGTGCTAATGGGCGCTAAAATTGCCAAAGGTGTTTTTATTGGGGCTCATTCTTTGGTAACAAAAAAAACGGCTACTGAAGAATATGGTATTTATGCCGGAAACCCGTTAAAGCTTGTTGGCAGAAGAGGCTAAAATTTACAGAAAGAAATGAGGGATAGAACTACCGCCGTAAAAGAACTATTTGAAGACACAGCCCTTTATCTTACCTATGATTATAACCTGCAAATACGCAAAGAAACTGTGGAGGCTTTTACATCAGGCTTACATTGTACCAACGTATTGGATATGCCCAGCGGAACAGGAGTTATATCTATTCCATTATTAAACAGAACAGAAAAACTTACCCTGATTGATATTTCGGCTAACATGCTGGCAATTGCCAAAAAAAATATTTCGGCAGAGTATGCACATAAAACAGAAGTTATCAATGCAGATTTTTTTGCACTTAACCTGCAGGATAATGCGTATGATTTAGTTATATGCATGGGATTACTGGCCCATGTAAACTCGCCCGAACAATTACTAAACAGACTTTCCGGTCTTTTAAAGCCTAATGGCTTACTCATTATTCAAAATACAAATGCTTCTCATTTCTACAGTTATCTTATTCGCATGTACTTAGGGTTAAAAAATCTGGTACGCAAACAAAGCTATAAGCTTAATAAAGTTACAGCAGGTTTTGTAGAGAATACTTTGCAGAACAATAACCTGGAACTTATCAAATCATACCGCTACAACCAGTCGTTTTTAGGCTTCTCTAATTTATTTTCTAATGAGAAGAAATATAAACTAACCCGCGAGTTTTTTGGAGATGCCACTAAGCCTAAGAACCAATCCTTCGGCAGCGATTATACCTATCTGTTTAAAAAGAAGAGCTAAACCTTGGGCGAGGAAAAGAAAATAAACCTGCTGGTTATACCCGACCTCTTCCCAAAGTTTGAAGGAGACGTACAAGGCATTTTTATTTTAGATTATTTAACGTGTGTTAAAGATTATTGCACTACAAATGTCCTCTTTATGCGCCTTGTGGGTAAAAAAGGCCTGCATACCCAAACAACAGAAGATGCTACTATACATCGCTATTGTGTTTCTTCTTCAAAAATACCCGCGCTCTTAAAACCTTTTGCTTATTTAATATGGTTTATAAAAGGCTATCAAATAGGTAAACAGTTTAAAGATACCGATATTATCCATGCACACGGCACTATTTTAAGCGGAACACTTAGTTACCTCTTGTCTAAAAAACTAAAAGTGCCGTTTATCATTACCGAACATCAGGGGCCTTTCTCTATGACATCCAATAGCTTTTGGAAACTGCGCTGGACTCGTTTCATTATGCAGCGTGCCAATGCCGTGCTAACCGTAAGCCATCATTTAAAAGAAGAAATACTTGCCGCCGGCATTCATCCCAAAAAAATAATAGTTACCCATAACCCGGTTGATACCCATTTGTTTCAGCTAAAAACAAACACAGCCATTACAAACAACATACTTTTTGTGGGCAGATTAGATGAGTTTAAAGGAGGCTTACGTTGCCTGAAAGCGTTTGAGCAACTGCTGCCCAACACCCCCCTATATAACTTTACCATGGTTGGCGATGGAGAAGAAATGCAGCCCATAAAAAATTATCTGGAAAGCAAATCTGAATTAAAAGCAAGGGTTGTACTAAAAGGCAGTCTTACTAAAGCAGAAATTGCCAAAGAGATGCAACAAGCCGATTTCTTTATCTTCCCCAGCAGACACGAGAGCTTTGGTTTAGTTATAGCCGAAGCCATGGCTTGCGGCTTGCCCGTTATTGCGGGCAACCAAACGGCACCCAAAGAATATGTAAAACAAGATTGCGGCTTACTTGTTCCCCCCGATGATATAGATGCTATTGCCAAAGCTATGCAGCAAATGATAAATACCCTCTCTGCTTATCAGGCAGCCAACATACGCCAACACATAGTTAGTAATTTTAGCTTTACTGTTTTTGGGCAAAAACTAAAGGATATTTATGAAGATGAATCTAAATAGTAGGGCGTTCCGGCGGTTTACCGCCGTCGGGCTTTACGTTGCAAGCTTTGTCGATTACGTCAAAGGCTTTCCACTACAATCCCTAACGTAACTCTAACTTTTCAGAGATATAATCCAACCCACCAGAGATACAATCCAACAACCCCAAGATATAATCGAACTCCCCAAAGACATAATCCAACTACCCTAATACTTCATCCAACAACCCCAACATTCAATCTAACTCCCCCAAGCTGTAATCCTGTCATGGCAAGATTTAATCCAACAACCCTAAGATATAATCCAACAACCCTAAGATATAATCCAACTCCACCAACCTGTAATCCTGTCATGGGCATGGCATAATCTAACAACACCAAGGTACAATCTAACTCCCCTAAGATGCAATCCTGGCAGGTCGTGGCATAATCTAACCCAACCGAGATAGATTAAAAATCAAACAAGCTATATTCCAAACAAAATGTGGCAGAATCTAACTCCCCTAAGGCATAATCCAATCAGATCAAAGCATAATCTAATCCCACCAAGATGTATTAAAAATCAACCAAACCTTAATCCTGTCAGTATAACCAAAAATAACGCCCAAACTCCCTATTTAACAACACAAGAATAAATTGTACCTTTAAAAACTTATGTGTGGTATTGCGGGTATTGTAAGTTTAGAAGGGCTAAACCCGGTTGATTTATATAAAATGTCGGCGGTATTGCAACACCGCGGTCCTGATGATGAAGGTTTTTTGCTTCTTAATACAGCACAACAAACACCATACTATAAAGGAGATGATACTATTGCTGCGTTGGCCGCTTTGCCGCATATAAAAGATGCCGGTAAGGCAGAAGCGTGGCAACTGGGCTTATTGCACAGGCGGCTATCTATTATCGATTTATCTCCGGCGGGTCATCAGCCCATGGCTTATGCCGATGGAAAATACCAACTGGTTTTTAACGGAGAGATATACAATTATAAAGAGCTGAGAGAAAGCCTGCGTGCCAAAGGTTTTGTTTTTAAAACCGATAGCGATAGCGAAGTTATTTTGGCTGCCTATGCCTATTGGGGCGAGGCTTGCGTGCAGCACTTTGTGGGGATGTGGGCATTTGCGCTGTATGATGCCACAAAAAACATGCTCTTCCTCTCTCGCGACAGGTTTGGTATTAAACCTCTGTATTATGCTTTACACAACAAGCAATTTGCTTTTGCATCAGAGATTAAAGCCCTGTTAACCCTTGATTTTATAGAACCCGAAGCCGATATGACTTCGGTGTATGAATACATTTCTTTTGGTGCAACAGCCAACCCCGATGCTAATTTGTTTAAACAGGTACAATGTTTGCCCCCTGCCCATAATCTGCATATTAGCCTAAGTGATTTAAAGATACGCACCGAAAAGTATTATGATTTAGAGCAGCAGGTTGGTAATTATAAACTGCCTGCTGAAGAAAGAATAACCGATACATTCAACAGCCTGCTAAACGATTCCATCCAATTGCATCTGCGTGCTGATGTGCCTGTGGGATCTGCGCTTAGTGGCGGCTTAGATTCGAGTACCCTCGTTGCCATGGCTGCTCAAAAGATGAACGGCCATATATTTAAAACATTTACCGCTTCTTATAATGAAAAAAATATTGACGAATCGTATTATGCCAAACTAGTAACCAATGCCATACCCAATGCTGAGGCTCATTATGCCTATCCGCAAATAAGCGATTATTGGAAGGACATTGAAAAGCTTACCTGGCATCAGGATTTGCCTATTAATTCAACTTCTATGTTTGCCCAATGGCAGGTGATGAAACTTGCGCAACAACAACATATAAAAGTGCTGTTAGACGGACAAGGCGCTGATGAAATACTGGGAGGCTATTACAATTTTGCAGGCATTTATTTAATTGAACTTTTGAAGCAAGGCAAACCGGCATCTTTCTTCTTTGAAAAAAAGCAATTAAAAACTAACTTCACGGCAGGTATTAACACAGCATTAGGAAGAGCCGGATATTATTTTATGCCCCCATTTATGCAACGGAGTATTAGAAGCAACAAAAGACTGGGCATGAATTTTATAGCCGATAATTTGCAAAGTGAATTGGCAACTATAAAAGTGCCTGAACGTGGTGGAAAGAGCTACCGCGAACAATCTTTTTTAAGCATGGCTTTTGGCCTGCAGGATTTGTTAAGATACGAAGACCGAAATTCCATGGCTTTTTCTATTGAAAGCCGGGTGCCTTTTTTAGACCACCGACTGGTAGAGTTTTCTATTGCTTTAAGTAATGATTGGAAAATAAAAAACGGCTGGACAAAGTACATACTTAGAAAAACCGCCGAGCCCTTGCTAGACAAAGAAGTAGTTTGGCGAAAAGATAAGATGGGGTTTCTCACCCCTCAAAAAGTATGGAAAGAAAACTCCAAAAAAGAACTGACTGATTTTATAAACAACACAAACATACCTGCCTTTTTAAATAAAGAATACATCACCAAACTGTGTGCATCAGAGTTTAGTGAATCATCACACCTGAGTGAGTTCTGGAAAATAGTTTCCTTTTTAAAATGGGCAGAAGTTTTTAAAGTAAGATTTAATTGATGATGGATTTGAGATTTGCTATAGTGGGTTGTGGAAGAATTGCACAAAGACATGCAGAACATATTGCAGGGCAAGGGAAACTAGTTGCTGTTTGCGACACGAATAAAGAACGCAGAGATGACATGGCGGCTAAATATAGCTGCAAAGCTTACACATCTTTAGATGAACTTTTGCAACAGGAAAAGAGTATAGACTTAATTGCTGTTTGTACACCCAATGGATTACATGCCCAACAAAGCATACAGGCTTTGCAGGCAGGCATCCATGTGTTGTGCGAAAAACCAATGGCTATTACCGTAACGGATTGTGAGCGTATGATAGCGGCGGCAGATAAAGCAAACAAACATTTGTTTATTGTAAAACAAAATCGTTTTAATGCACCCATTGCCGAACTGAAAAAGGTAATTGACGAAGGGCGTTTGGGCAAAATAATAGATGTACAGCTTAACTGCTTTTGGAACCGAAATAATAAGTACTATCAAACTTCTGACTGGAAAGGAAAAAAGAATTTAGATGGAGGCACTTTATTCACACAGTTCAGTCATTTTATAGATTTGCTTTATTGGATGGTAGGTGATGTAAAGAACATTTATGCCATTATGAAAAATCTTATGCACCAACACATTATTGATTTTGAAGATAGCGGTGTAATAGCCCTTGAATTTGAGAATGGTGCTATAGGTACGGTTAATTACACCGTTAATAGTTTTGAAAAAAACATGGAAGGTTCTATTACCATTTTTGGTGAGAAAGGAACCGTTAAAGTAGGTGGGCAATACCTGAATGTATTGGAATACCAAAACATTAAGGACTATAAAATGCAATCTGTTTTTGAAACCAAGCCTGCTAATGATTATGGGTATTATCAAGGCTCTATGTCTAACCACGATAAGGTGTATGAAAATGTAGTGGACGTGCTTAAGCATAAAGGTACCATTGCTACGAATGGATTTGAGGGTTTAAAAACAGTAGAGATAATTGAAAGAATTTATAAAGCAGCTAAATGAGGCTAGGAATAATAACAGCCCATTATATGCCCGAAGTGGGTTATCAGGAAGTACACTTGCCCAGAGCCTATGCCCGAAGTGGGCATACTGTAAAAGTATTTACATGTGATGCATCCGTTAACTTGGGCGGTGAGATGAATAAACTAAGCTATAAGAGTGGTTTGTTTCAGGATGAGAAATATGGGTATGAAATACTTCGTTTACCTTCTATATCCTATAAATCAAAAGCATATTCATTTAAATTAAAGAAAGAAGTACTTGAGTTTAAACCAGATGTATTAATTATACTGGGTGTTGCCAAAATATTTCCTTTGCCTTTGTTAAATGCAACGTTTAGTGATAAGGTTAAAATGATTTCTATATATGGAGATGCAAAAGAATACTTAGAAAGAAATACATTTAAACAAAAGTTTAAAACCTCCTTTCACGAACTGGGTTATCGTTTTATAAAAGAACCGCTATACCGCAAAGCAGTAAATTATTGCCACAGGCTTGTGATGAATATCCCAGAAACAAATGATTTCTTTTTGGGCTTCTTAAAAGGAAACGATAAGAAAGTATTTGAGCAAAAGCGAATGATGCTTACGCTTGGCTTCGACCCTGATGAATACTTCTTTAATGAAACAGATAGAAACAATAAACGTTCAGAACTTGGCATAGCAGATGATGAAGTTGTATTGATTACTTCAACCCGCGTAAATAAAAGAAAGAATTTGGAAAGTAACATTGCACTTGTTTCTCAACTTCATGCAGAAGGTAAAAAAGTAAAGTACATTATTGTTGGATTTTTAGGTGATGCTTATGAGCAGGAATTGAAAATATTTATTCAATCTCAGCCAAAGCCCGAAGCATTCATTTGCTTTCCTTTTTTAAGCGCAAAGGAAATCAGAAAACTGTATTGTGCTGCGGATATTGGCATCTGGCTTAAAGTGGCTATCTCTATTCAAGAAGCTATGGGTACAGGCTTACCTGTTATTTTAGAAAATAAAACCAGTGTAAATCATTTAATTAAAAATAATGTAAACGGTTGGTTCTTTGAAAAGGATACTTTTGAATCTATTATAAAGAATGTAGTTATTGTTCTTCAGGAGAAAAAAACAGACAGAAAAAAATTAGCAGATGAAAATGCGGACATACTTTCTTATGATACAATTGCCAATAAAATTATTGAATCAATAATTAAGGTTTGACATTTAAAGACTGGAAATATTGGTTTAAGTCGCAACCTTGGCATTTGCGTTGGTTTACTGTTTTAATACTCATACGCCCTATAGTAGATAATTTTTATTACCTGAAAAATATTTCTCCTTTCCTTTCTCCACTTTATTTAGTGGGCATTGCAACGCCTATATTATGTGTTTATGTTATTATTTCTTTTAGAAGAAGAGACCGGTCTGTTTTTGATTTTTTATTTGGGCTTTGGACATTACTAATTCTTATTTCTCTACTGTTTATGTTTATTAATGACCCTTTATCAAAAACTTTTCTCGAATATTTTTTGAAGCTATCAATGCCAGCCTACTTATTTTTTTTCTTAAGACTATACATTCGTTCATTAAAAGATCTTGATGGACTTTTACAGACATTTTTATACTCGGCTTTATTTGTAGTTGGAGTTTTTCTGTTTGAAATAATTGTTAATCCAATTAGGGTATTAAAAACCAGAGATTTGGAAAGGATACAGGGATATTACGGAGATGTAATGAATTATGCTATTTACCTTTCTCAGGGTTTTTTAATTATGTGTTATTTTTATTTCAGGAGAAAAAATAATCAAACAGTCTTCGTGAGAACAAGGAATTTGGTTATGGTAGCTGTAATATGTATTGCTTGTCTTTTTAAAATAAGCCACACGGCTAGTTATGGTGTGTTTGCGGCTATTCTTTTGCTTTTTATTTTATTTAATTTAAGAACAAACAGAACAGCAGGATTTGTATTAATACTTTCCCTGTCTGTAATAGGTTATTTTTTTGGGGGTGAAGCGCTGGAGAAGAATGTGGCACCGCTCGTTCAAACGGATGTGGATGTTTATCAGGGCAAGAAATCAGATGAACGTTTATTGCATGGTAGGGTAGGGCGCTGGAAAAGCATGTTGGAACAATATTCCAATTTCCCTGTTATTTCACAATTTATTGGGATGCCTTCTACATTAAAAGATTCTTATGCGGAGGTAAGTACTGGTGCTCACAATGATTTTGTTCGTATTCTCTTTTTTACTGGTTATGTTGGTCTGATAGTTTATCTGCTAACATTTGTTTCTTTTATTAATAGATTAAAGTTTCTTTCATCTGATCAACATTTCTTGGCTTTGGGTACTTTAGCAATACTCATTTTGTATTCAATAAGTACTTGCCCTACTTTATATGCCCCTATGTTATATGTGCTTTATGCTGTTTTATGTTTTTTAGCTTTACCAACATCGGTTTTAAGTAAAGATAATGACTAGACCAAAAGTACTATTACTGGGTAAACTCCCTCCTCCTTATATGGGGCCCTCCATTGCTACAGAGATATTACTTAAATCCGGTTTAAATAATAATTTTGAGCTAGTTCATTTAGATACAAAGATTAATAATAAGATAAGTTCTTTTGGTAAATGGGATTTTATCAAGGTATTTAAAGTACTTTCTATATACTTTCAAATGATGGGTCTTATAATAAAAACAAAACCCGATATTGTGCTTATACCAATTAGCCAAACCACCATAGGTTTTTTTAAGGATTCCTTATTTATTTTAATTGCAAAGATGTTTGGCAGAAAAATAGTTCTTCAGTTAAGGGGAAGTAATTTTAAAATATGGCTCAACCATTCTACGTCAATTAATAATTGGTATGTAAAATCTATTTTAAAGAAAACACAAGGAGTTATTGTTTTAGGGAATAAACTCAAGCATCTTTTTATGGATTATTATTCGGATGATAAAATCTTTGTTGTTCCTAATGGCGCAAATTATATAGTTCCTGTAAAAAATAAAAGTAATGAAGTGAAAATTCTTTACTTGGCCAACTTCCTTGCTTCTAAAGGAATAGAAGATGTTTTTAAAGCCATAGAAATATTAAATAAAAATTTTAATTGTAAATTCGTTTTAGATATTATTGGAGAATGGAATAATGAGAGTGATAAGATGAAATGTCTTTCTATAAAGGATAGTAACCAACTTCCTATAAATATTCATTCATCTAAGGGACCAACCGAAAAGTTTCAATATTTGGCTGATGCAGATATATTTGTATTCCCTCCTAGAGAACCTGAAGGCCATCCATGGAGTATTATAGAAGCCATGGCTGCCGGGCTACCTATTATATCAACCGATATGGGTGCTATAACTGAATCTGTTATTGATGGAGTAAACGGATTTATTGTTGAACCAAAGCACCCGGAGCAGATTGCTGAAAAATTAGAACTATTAATAAGAGATATGGAACTAAGAAAAAAAATGGGGGCAGCCGGTAGGGGTTTATATCTTGCTAATTTTACCGAATCAAAAATGGTGGAAAATCTTTCTTCTGTTTTTAATGAAATTATAAAAAAGTGATTACTGAAGCATTTTTATATTATTTGGGATAGAAAAAGATAATTTATGTGCGGTATAGCAGGATATGTTTCTTCTAAAAAATTGCAAGATGCGGCTATGTTGCAATGTCTGCATCATCGTGGGCCAGATCATGAAGGAAGCTATTCTGATATAATAAATGATAAACAAGTCTTTTTAGGGCATACCCGTTTAAGCATTCTCGATTTATCTGAAGACGGTAATCAACCTATGTTTTCAAATGATAAACAAATTGCCATTGTATTTAACGGAGAGATATACAATTTTCAGGAGCTGAAGAAAAAGTATTTATCAAATCAAGGTTTCCACTCTAAAACAGATACCGAAGTAGTATTAAAGTTATATGAAAAACTGGGTATAGATTTTATAAACGGACTAAATGGAGATTTTGCCATCAGTATTTTAGATAAGCATAAAGGCAAGCTTTATTTAATACGCGATAGGGTGGGAGTGAAGCCGCTCTATTATTATCATGAAAATGACAAACTTGTTTTTGCCTCGGAGATTAAATCTATACTGGCAGCAGGAGTTAAAGCTGAATTAAATGAAGACGAAATATTGAACTACTTTGTATTTAAGTATAGCCCACAGCAAATAACATTGTATAAAAATATTCTCCGCCTTCCTCCTGCTTCTTATCTGGAGTATGATGTTGCAAAAAACTCTTTTTCTATTTGTAAATACTGGCATGTAGAAAAGAACAAAGCTTATGCCAATCTTTCTTATAATGATGCACAAGATTGTTTGTTTGAATTACTAAAAGATAGTACACAAATGCGCTTACTGGCTGATGTGCCTATTGGAAATTTTCTTTCAGGTGGATTAGATTCTTCCATTATAGCATACTTCTTAAAGGATAGAAACGATATCATACATTATTGTGCACGCAAATCGGAAAGTGATTTAAAGAAGGAAGGTACTACTTCTGATTATTACTATGCAGAAAAGCTGGCTAAAGAATGGAACTTGAATTTTCATCATGCAGATATTGGCAGTAACGAAGCCAGTATGGAAATGATTCGTAAAACACTTTTTTATTCGGATGATTTAATTGCAGATGGCTCGCAAATACCTTCTTATTTAATTACCAAAGATGCTGCTAAAACATCAAAGGTTATTTTATCGGGTATGGGCGCTGATGAGTTGTTTTTAGGCTACGCAGGACATATGCTTACCTTAATTTCTTCTCAGTATTTAGATAAACTGCCAGATATGCTATCTAATGGTGTGGGAAGTATAGCTGCAAAAGTAAATCAGGGTAAAGGAAAGTTTTTAGCATACAGACGTTATATACACAAGATAGGTAAGTACTGTACATACCCAAATTATAAATATGCCTTGTTTAATATAGTAGGAGATTTTGATAACTCTTGTTCTGTTTATACAGGGAATAAAGAACGGGTTATAGATATGATGTCAGCCTACTTTCCAAAAGGAGAAGATGTATTTGATGCCTTGTTTTATTTTGAGTTGGAAAACTTTTTGGTAAAGAATTTACATTATACAGATAGAATGGCAATGGCTAATTCAGTTGAGTGCCGTGTACCTTTTTTAGATCACCGTATAGTTGAGTTTGCTTATAGCATACCACGTAATTTTAAGTTAAAGTCCAACGGACAGTTTAAACGTATTTTAAAAGATACCTTTAAAGTGAAATTGCCGGATTATATTTTAAATCGTCGTAAAGCAGGTTTTGGAATGCCTTTGCGAAGTATATTTAGCAACAGAGACACTATTTATGTTCTATTAGATAGATCTTTTTTTGCTGAATTCCCCAAGTTTTCTCTTAGTAATATGGATAAAATAATTGAAAACCATATTAGTGGCAAAGAAGATAATTCCTCTATTATATATGCTTTAATTTCTTTTAAGGAGTGGTATAAAATAAACTTTTAACAGGTTTATTACGGAAAACTAAAATGTAAATATTAGTTAGCAACAACAAACTCAAGATTAAACCTTGGTCCGGTTTTATAGGTAGTATCCAAATATATTTTTCCGTTCATGGCTTCCATAAACTCTTTGGCGATGGATAAACCCAACCCAGTGCCTTTGGTGTTAGTGCATTATAATACTCCGGAACGCCCAACTAAAAAAATAATTCCTTTACCATCATAGTACCCATGGTATCTTGTATGTTTTTACCACACTTTACGCAAACATACAAACCCGTATGAAAACCGTTTTTGTTTAGAGTGGGTTGCAACATGGGGTGATTGCAGTTTTGGGTACCGCTATTTAGATGAACGGTACTGGCATTAAATCTTGTTTCCGTTTTCATAATAACTAATTAGGTTTAGTAAATATAGTGCATAAACGGAGGGATGCATTTTAAATTGTGGTAAGAACTGTTATAAAATGTGAAAAAGAAAATAAACTCTTAATGCAGATTTTTTTGCCAGTTGCCCAACACCACCAAATGCCATATACGGCTCCAGATTATTTGCGGGTCGCCTTTGAGGAAGGCTTGCCAAAGCTGGTTAACCCTATTTGGATTCAATCCTATACTTTCTAAGTGGTTAAGATTTTCTTCGCAAAAAGATTTTAAATCCTGTTTCATCCAAAGCTGCCAGGGCAATACAAAGCCCATTTTTTTGCGGTTCATTATTTCAGCAGGCAATAAATCCTGCAAAGAATCAGTCAGTAATTTTTTTGGTGTATGCGGGTATTTGTGTTTATCGGCAACGCCCAATACATATTCAACCAGCTTATAATCTAAAAAGGGTACGCGCACTTCCAGTGCCGATGCCATGCTCATTTGGTCGGTATCTCGCAGCAATACATTCTGCATATAGGTAGAAATCTCTGCAATAGAATATTTACTTAGGCGGTGGTTCTTATCATCAAATTCCAGTAAACGCAAAAAACGATATACGGCATTCATTGGTAAATCACTTCGGTTTAAAAGCTGTTTTACCTGCTTATCTATTAATACCTGACGGGATAGGGGGTAGGCATAATTAAAACTTACCTGAGGTTTGGCCAATATCTCTGCCAGTTTTTGTGAGGCTATGTTTTTATTGAAAGTAGTTAGGGCTGCTGCTCCGGTAACCCGCAATAAACGGGGAACAAAATTAAGCCACTTTTGCTGCTCTAATTTATAACTGCGTTTAAATACATCGTATCCGCAAAACAGCTCATCACTTCCCAAACCTGACAAGGCCATAGTAATGCCTGCCTGTTTGGTAACCTTTGAAACAATATAGGTATTTGGCCCATCTCCGCTGGGATGATCCATAGCTTGAAGCGCTTCTGGTAGTTGTTGCAAAAATTCCTGCGGACTTAGTTTTATTTCGTGATGCTCTGTCTTAAACTTTTCGGAAACTATGCGTGCATAAGATGCTTCAGAAAATTCACTCTCGTTAAACACCACCGAAAATGTTTTTACCTGTTGCGGGGATACTTTAGTCATAGCACCCACAATAGCACTGGAATCTATCCCACCGGAAAGAAAAGCTCCAAAAGGAACATCAGCCACCAGTCTACGTTCTACTGCCTCATAAAAAAGCGTACGCACATCTTTGCAAATATCTTCGTATGATTTTCCATTGCTGGCATAATTTATATTCTTTTCAAGTTGCCAGTATGCCTGTGTTTTTACTTCGTTGTTTTCAAGGGTAAGATAATGCCCCGGCAATAACATGTTAACATCCTGCACCATCGTATTGGGTGCATGCACCGTTTGGTATTGCAGGTAATCTACCAATGCTTCCTGATTTATTTTTTTCTCTATCAGGTTGGATTGCAGGATGGCTCGTATCTCTGATGCAAACAGTAAGGTATTATTTTGAAAGGAATAGTAGAGAGGTTTTATACCCATTCTATCCCGGGCAATGAAAATGTTTTTTGTTTGCCTGTCGTAAATGGCAAAAGCATACATGCCATTAAAACGTTGCAGGCAATCTGCACCCCAACGCATATAAGCAGCTAAAACAACTTCGGTATCGGTTTGGGTTTTAAAAAAATAAGGCTGTTCCTGTGTGCCTTGTATGGCTCGTTGTAATTGAAGTTTAAGCTCTTTGTAATTATAGAGTTCTCCGTTATAAATGATCACATAACGGTTATCATACGAATGTAAAGGCTGTGTGCCGCTATCCGATAAATCTATAATAGATAGTCTTCTATGTCCAAGATAAGCATGCTCATCATCCCACAAGCCTTCTGCATCGGGTCCGCGGTGTGCAATAGCATTATTCATTTGCTGCAAGGCAGCAAGCGCTTTATTTTTTGATAAATGTGAGGAAACAATCCCGGCAATACCGCACATTATAAACCAACGGAATTTAAAAAGCGTTTATCGTTCAGCATTAATTTAATTCCGTCTTCTAAGGAAATTAGATTACGGTCTAATAGTTTCAACATTTTCTGGTTATCCGGCTGACGGCGCGTCATATCACCTTCTTTAAGCGGTGGCAGGTGTATAATCTTTGATTTCGATTTCGTAATACTGATAATAGTTTTAGCTAAGTCCAATACCGTAATAATTTGGTTATTACCGATGTTAATTACATCGTTTACAATTTCATCTTTATATAAGCAAGCCAGGCAAGTATCAATATTATCATCTATATAAGTAAAGGTGCGTGTTTGCATGCCATCACCATAAATGGAGATATCCTCGTTTTTTAAGGCTGATGCCAGAAAGCGTGGCAATACAAAGTCTGTGCTTTGATTAGGGCCGTATGTATTAAAGAATCTAAAAATAGTGTAGTCTAGTTTATACTCTTGCTGATAACTTTTGCAAAAACTCTCGCCCACATTTTTTACAACTGCATAAGGCACTCGACTGTTAAGCGGAGTAGTATGTTCATGCTGAGGGAGTGTAACCGGTTCTCCGTATACCTCTGAAGAAGAGGAAAAAAACACACGTTTAACTGAGGTGTTTTTTGAAAGATTTAAAATATTTTTAATCCCGTCAATGTCATTTAAAACACTGATTGGGTTTTCTTGTGTACGTTGTACGCCAACTACAGCCGCTAAATGAAATACATAATCAAACTTATAAGTAAGCATGATTTCAGAGATGTCTCTGTAATTATTTACATCACCTTTTATAAAGGTGTAGGCGTGCGAGTGTTGTTCAGGAAGCTTACTTAAACAGCCTGTTGAAATGTTATCTACCACCACTACAAAGTTCTCTTTGTTGTGGAACAATTTTTCTATCAAAGCACTGCCAATGTTTCCTGCCCCACCTGTTACTAAAATTTTAATCATACTAATTTCATTAAATTATCTGCCCATATTTTGGGTGTAATACGTTGTGCAAGTTGAGTACTATATTCTCCCATCAAATTTAATTGTTCTGTCGATAATTGCATAACCTCTTTCAATTTTTCTTTTAAAGAGTTTATATTACCCGCTTTAAAAATATATCCATTTTTCCCATCTTCTAAAAAAGCCTCTGCAGCCCCTACCTTGTCAGATACCAATAAAGGAAAACCCATAGCAGCAAACTCATGTAATACAACACCCCAGGGCTCAAATAAAGAGGGCATTACAAACACACCTGTTCGTTGTGCATATTCAAGGAAATTTTCCGGCTGTACAAATCCAAAATGTTTTATTTTTGGATGATTAATAGGTTTTAAACTACCAGTACCCAAGCACCATAATTCCCAGTCGTTTGAGTTTTCATTCTGCAATTCTATAAAGGCCGTCCATAATTTATCAACGCCTTTAAAATCATAATACCTCCCCACATAAATAAAACGTTTCGGGAAACTTTCTTTTTTTTGAGCCGCAACTTTATCCCTAATACATGAAAAATAATCCACATCGCAACTATAAAAATCTAAAGTAATCTCGTTGTCTTTAAATCCCAGTTTTTTTGCATATTGCTTTTGTATATTACCTGGTACCCAAGCATGAGAAAATCTTTTTTTTAGAAAAAATGGGCTTATTAAAACTCCTGCGAGTTGTTTTAAATCGCCTCGCCAATGAGTATCCATAGTAAGTATGGTGGGAATTTTTTTATAATAGCTTTTACAAATACTCAGATAACCTTTATCAATCCATCCGCTGCAAATAATAATAGAAGGATTAAACTTTTTTACCAAATCAACTAAAGAATTCAGATTGTAATCCTTCCGATTATATAAGTTTATTTTTTGATCATCTGTAATAATAAAAGGCGCTTCATTATTTATTGGATAGCGAATTATATGAATATTTGCTTCATAATTCTCAGCAAGATTATTGCAACAGGCTAAAAAATAAGGAGCAATCTCGGTATATAGAAAAACAATACTATGTTGTTCCTGTTTCATTTATAGTAAGTCGATTTTGTTTTTCTTCTAAATAAGCTATTTTATTGTAATAATAAAGCCAAACAAAAAAAGGAAATCCATTTATGAAATAATTTCCTTGTCGTAATAAATAAAGTAATATTAGAACTAAAATAGCTCCTGAAATAATCCAATATTTATTATCTATTCCGTCGTTGCCAACAAAACATTTTAAAATAACTACAATAATAAATATTAAACCCATTAACCCTGTTTCGGACATAAGGCGTAAAAACATGCTATTTGCATCGGCACTATTATTGTCAAAGCCTTTTAATTTAACTCTACCAGTTCTTGTATATGAGTATTTCTCATAAGCAACGGCATGTGAACCAAGACCTGTTCCAAAAAATGGATGCTCTTTAAAATTATTGAAGGCAACATGTGCATTATTGTATTGTACAAAACTGGACGTATTTACATTTTTTAATTCAAAATTTTGATCTACCCATAAGCCCATGGCTGCATCAACCCTTCCTTTAAATTCCTCGACAGAATTATATAACCCAATACCCGCTAATATACCGACTATGACAAATATGGCTAAATATGTAATATAACCTAAGTTAAGTCCAATAATTAGGATAGCAAAAAACAAACCAATATATCCAGTGGATGATCTACTTAAATAAAGTGCAATAAGTATAATGTAATTTTGATAGACTTTAAAATGATAATTCTTTCTACTTATTACATTTACAATAGCTACAAAAGCTGCCGGCCCTAACATAATACCCAGCTGAGAAGGTTCTACATAAATAGAAGCAAGACGTATTCCCCCCATTCCTTCAACATTTCCACCTTTATTAAAAAGCCATGTAAAATTATACCCTGGTTGAAAATTTATTCTAAAAAAGAAATACTGAGCTAGTGTAATAATGGCAGTCCAATACGCCCAAGTTAAATACATTTTAAACATTTTTTCTATATCCAATTTGTAGTATTGCATTACATAATAATAGAACGTTGTGCTTAACATAACACCCATAAATATTTTTAGAAACAAAAACCAGTCGTTATTGCCCATTACAATTTGAAAAACACCTACAAAAAAAGGGATCAAAATAATTTGAAACGGCAATTTTGGCAACCCAAATCGACTAAAAAAAAATGGCAATAAGATTAAAAAAATAAAATAATGAAGATAACCTTCAAAAGGCGATTTAAAGAACACAATCGAACTGACGAAAATAGAAGTGAAAATTAAAAAATCTATTATTTTTTCTTTACTCATGCTTTCTTCCGTATGCTAATTTACCACTTAATTTTTTGGATGGCTTCTCAACTAACAAATACATTAAATAACTAGAACAAAACGTAATAATCAATCCTGCTATAACAACTGCTACTTTATCTATGGTCGTATTGGCATAATGAGACAAAAAGTTTACAGTTGCCACCCCTAAAACAGCATGCATGAGATAAACCGAATAGGAAGATTTACCTAACCATGCTAAAACCTTATTAGACTGATTAAATAACAAAAGAATAGTAAGTTCTGAAATTGTAGTTATAACTGCTGCAGTTCTTTCATTAAAAAGAAAAATATCAATTATAAATAATAAACTTACTATTATAAGTTCAGTTTTATTGATACGGTTAATACGATACAAAAAAATTAGTATTCCTATTCCAAAAAAAGATAACCAATAGGGCAGAAAATCCACAAGAGGAATAACAAATTTTGACCCAAACAAAATGATATAGCTAATTAATCTTAAATACCCTTTTTTAGATGTAAGTAAAAAATATAATACTCCAATAACTATATAATATTGAAATTCTATAGCTAATGTCCAATAAATATTATTAAGCCAAGTTAATGTTAAATCTTTTGACCAAGGAATCAGATAACCAATATGAAATAAGATTTGTTTACCCGTAATTAAAATGGGCACACCCTTATAAGCAGGATTATATTTTCTAATAAAAATAATCCCCAACATTATTACAATTGAAATAAGGTAAGGTGGCTCTAGCCTTATGAGTCGTTTTATAAAGAATTTAAAAAAGTCCTTTATTTGATAAGTATTATGATATAAAGACCAAGGAATAACCAATCCGGATATTATAAAAAAAAGATTGACACCAAAACGCCCAAAGTAAGCCAAACTAAATATTATGCTATTATGATCAATAAATCCAACTGTGGTATATATAAAATGATAAAGGCAGACTGCCCAAGCAGCAATCGCTCTTAAATTATCAAGTATCGGAATTTGATGATTAGACTTGACCATTTATGCACTTCTGTATACTGTTTATCTCCTTCACTATAATCTTGTCCCACATAAAATTTTCTTTCACTCGATTTACAGATATTTTTTTCTTTTGCCCAATCTCTTTACCATCAGTTTTCATAATCTCAATTAACTTATCTTCAATTTCCTTTTCATTTAAAGGAGGAATTAACCAACCATTAGTTTTGTCCACCATAACATTTACAGCTCCAACATTTGTGGCTAAAATTGCACAACCGCTTGCCATAGCTTCTAAAACAACATTGGGCATACCTTCTGCGTGTGAAGGTAAAATAAATACATCTGTTTGTTGCAAAATGGATTTTATTTTTCCGGCATCGCTAAGTTGTCCGTGATATTTTAGTTGTGGAGAATTAATCTTAAAAGCATCCGGTATTTCGCCTATAAAATGCAACTCGAAGTTCTGTTTGCCAACAAGGTTTTTTAGTGCGGCACTTAGTTCTTTTATTCCTTTGCGTATTTCATACCTTCCTAAAAAGGCAAAACGCAAAGGTTTATTAACTGTTACATTATTCTCATAAATCCATGAAGGTTCTATGCCTGCAGGTATTTCAATTATCTTTTGTTTTGAATTAGGAATGTTCTTTAAAATAATATCCGTTATTCCTCCTCCGTAAGAGTATATAAAATCAGCGTATTTATTAAGATACTTCACCAAAGGCAGATAAACTATTTTTCTGTATTGTTCAATTAATCCTTTACCAGCCTGGAAAATTTCATAGCCATGTAATCTCAATCCAATGGGCGGAAGTTTTACTCCATTTTTCTTCCGCTTAATAAAATACCAGCCTGTATACCCCTTTGCATAGATAAAATCAACGGGTATTTGTTTTACATAACAATCATACATCATTTT
Organism: Bacteroidota bacterium; assembly: GCA_003153315.1. Classification (GTDB taxonomy): domain Bacteria; phylum Bacteroidota; class Bacteroidia; order B-17B0; family Aurantibacillaceae; genus PALSA-968. Next base: position 191,564 of record PLYA01000056.1, on the reverse strand, counting down.
AGAGTGCAGATATGATTCCTGCAAATAATGCCAGGGCCATCTGCCTTTGTTTGGAAATGCAAATACAAAAGGATTGATATACTTCTTTTCTTCCTCGGTAAAGAACTCCAATTTATCAATATCGTACCTGCTATCATTCATGTGATACAAATCCACATGAACACCATTTTGAACAAAATACTTAACCAGGTAATACGAATGCTTTTGCATACCGCCAATGCGGTAGGGCCAAATCCCGTCTGTAAGTAAAGCTATGCGCACAAAAATAGAAAGCGCTAATTTAATACTGTTTTACTAAACGGTGCACTAAAGTTTTAGGCTATATCATCAAACAAGCTGGTTTGGGCATTGTACTTGTTTATAAAGGCTTTGGTGTTGAACTCAAAATGCTCTCGCTCTCCCATAAACTTCTTTACAGAGATGCGAAACAAAGTTCGGATACTTTCTGCAATATTACCTTCTCCGCGCATGCGTGTGCCATAGCGGGAATCGTTTACCTGTCCGCCATGGCAATCGCTAATCTGGTTCCATACTTTTTGCGCGCGGTCGGGGTAATTTTTTTCCAGCCAGTCTTTAAACACATCGCCAATAGCTCCGTTTAAGCGCACAATCGTATAACCCGCTGTTTTTGCGCCATGCTCGGCAGCGGTTTTAATTACGTTAGGCACATCATGCGATGTAATAGCCGGTATAATAGGCGCCACCATTACCCCAACGGGTATACCCGCTTTACTTAGTTCTTCTACTGCTTTAAACCTTTGTTTGTAGGTTGTAGTGCGCGGTTCTAATTGCAGGCGTATTTTTTCATCGGTACTGGTTATGGTAATCATTACATGCACCAGGTTGTGTTTGGCAAGTTCCTGCAGCAAATCCATATCGCGGGTAATGAGACTGTTTTTGGTAATCATGCTTACGGGGTGCTTGTATTTAAGCACGGTTTCCAGTATGCCGCGGGTTAGTTTCAGTTTCTTTTCAATAGGCTGGTAGCAATCGGTATTGCCCGAAAGCATAATGGGCAGCACCTCCCAACCCTTTTTATTAAACTGTTTTTCTAAAGCCTGGGTTATATTTTGTTTAACCAATATCTTTTGTTCAAAATCAAGGCCTGCGCTGTAGCCCCAATACTCATGCGAGGGACGGGCATAACAATACAAACAACCGTGTTCGCAACCCTGGTAAGGGTTCATAGAATATGCACTGCCAACATCCGGACTATTAACCTTATTAATAAATGTTTTAGGAAAAGTAGATATGTATTGCGTTTTGCCGCCAAGTCCGGCTTCCTCATCCAGGCCTTCTATATGAAAAGCGCCCAGCACCTGTTTTTCAAAACGGTTGTGCGTGTTTATTTGCGCCCCTCTGCCTTTCAGGTATGTATCATCCGCATTTCCCACAGCATAAAAGTACGGCACAAAGTAATGGTTGGCTTAACTGTTTAAAAATAAAGATGGCCTGTTATTTGGGCTTCGCCAACAATTATCTTATCACCGTAATAAAACCTCTTCGTGTTTTTTTGGCATCTTCAACACCGCATTCAATGGTATAATTAATAATATAGAAGTATGTTCCATCCACACAGGTTGGTCGCCATATACATTTAGGGTCAGAGCTTTCGAAAATCTTATTTCCCCAACGGTTATATATCTCTATTTGCAAGGTTGAGAACTGATATTTGCCAAAATCAATATACTCATTCTTGTCATCATTATTTGGCGTAACAATGTTGGGAAGTGTATCTACCAGCACATCTTCTTTTATACTGATGTGAAAGGTATCTGTAAAAATGCAACTTGTACTTAGTGTGTATGTTATCCAATAAGTACCAGAGGTATTAAGGGTATGAATGGAATCTGTATTCCCATCACTCCATAAATAATTTATAGCATGCGGGTAAGTGGCATTAATACTCACTCCGTTTCCGCAAATAAAGGTATCACTCACAATAGAACCGGGCATAGCATTTATAGTTGCCTTTACAGAATCCTTTCTGCCACAGCCGTATAAAGTGCAATAACAAACATAATATCCGGCATTAGATACATTTAGTGGGTTAATTACTGGTGAGGCTAAATTGGAATGAAAACCCGCAGGGCCTGTCCAGCTAATAACTGCTGTGGTTGGAGTTGGCTGCGCCATCAGAACCAAACTATCTCCGGTACATAAAGTAGTTTTAATATGTATAGCCGCGTTAGGTACTGTTTTTATAAAAACTTGTACGGTGTCAATCGGACTTTTGCAAGCACCTATGTTTGTTTGCAGGGTATATGTTCCGGCATTTCCGTTGCCAACATTTGTAATAGTAAATGTTTGTGAAGTAGAGGTATATGTATTGGGACCTGTCCAGTTATAATTAACTCCAGGGGTTGATGATTGGGCACTAATAATCAAAGAGCTTCCTTTACAAACCGAATCGTTTCCAAGTATAATATTAGGAGCATTAACCTGTATAACATTTATATTTAATGTAGCTGTCGGACTTGTGCAACCACTTCCGCTTATGAATAAAGAATAGGTACCACTTGCCGTTGGAGTAACTGAATTAATTTGAGGATTGATTTGCGATGAAGAAAAACTATTTGGACCCGACCAAGCGTAAGTAGCTCCTGCCACTGTATTGGTATGTAAATAAATAGTATCACCAAAACATAAAGACGGGTTTGTGGCAGATATTACAGGTGCTATGGATGTTGGCTTTATATACACATAAGCCGGTTGCCTGATGGAATGACAACCCGCTGCGTTATCAACCGATACATAATAGGTTGTGTTTGCGTATAAGGACGGTGTAGTATAATTCGTTCCGATATTAATGACTGAACCACTATAAGCCTGTGCATACCATTGAATAGTATTTGTACTGGTAGTAGCAGCTTGCAAATGGCCCTGAGCCCCCCAACAAATACTATCATTGGTAGTAGTAGGTGCAGCAGGTGCAGTAGGGTTATAGGTTACCACAATACTATCTTCTGCTTGGCAACCATTGGCATCGGTAGCAGCTAAAACATAAGTACCCGAGGCATAGGCGTAAATACTATCCTGCATTTGATTTGTAGGAAGCCACAAATAAGAAATCATTCCGGCATTGGCTGTAAGTAAAACCGAATCTCCCGGGCAAATAGTTGTTGAACCGGATATGGTAATATGCGCCACGGGTTGAGACACGGTAACTACTATATTACAAGTAGTTGTAACACTACACATGGTTACCGTACAAGAGTAAGTTCCACTTGCTGTAACCGTTCTGATAGTACCCCCACCACTTAATGGCGGCAGCCAATGTATAGAATTTGTATCTCCGCTTACTACCTGTAAGGTTACGGTTTGTCCCTGACATACCGTAGCTTGTGGCAGGGCAATTAAATAAGGAGTATCGTAATTTTTTATTTCAACGGTGTTGGAAGTCATTTTACAGCCACTGGCATTGGTGGCAACGCAATAATAAAAACCGGGAATATGTTCATATATAACAGAAGTGGTATGAGTTATTATACCCGAAGGCCCGTACCATTGCCAGGATACTGCATTTGGAAAGGTACAGGTTAGTTGAACAGAATCATTTGGGCAAACAATCCCATCAGCAGGATTCATCGTAACAACAGGGTTTGGCGTAGTTGATATGGAGATAAACTGACTTCCACCACCATTATTAATACATCCGTTTAACGTATCAGTAGCAGTTACATAAAAACTATAAAAGTCTCCTGAATGAACCCATTCAGAATCATGACCTGTTATTGCAATAGAAATATGTGTAGAAGGACTAACCGTGTAGGTTGTAACTAATAAGCTGGAATCTCCTGGGCAAAGCAAGGTATTGCCGCTAATATTTATAGTAACAACTGGTGGTGGTGGATTTGGTTTTACAATAGCATACACCTGATGATGAAAATAGACTGAATCTTTACCGCATAAACTGGAAAAAATATACTTTATATTTAAGGTTATCCATCCCGTATTTGTTGGGCAAATATTCAGAGATAAGTTATTATTACTATTACTGTTACAACACCAGCCGGCAACAGATGTATTACTGGTTACTGTGGTTAAAGAAGTAAATGGACTATAAGGGTTAATTGAGCCGGTTGGGTTAGTAATACTGTCATAAATAAAGTACGGAAAGCAAACTCCTTGGCAAACAGTAAAGGTATCCTTCATATTTGTTTTAGGTACTACATGGTCAAGTGTATCAAACTGGATATAAACAGAATTTTGACTGGTACACCCAAAAGAATTTGTTAAGGTGAAATAGTAAGTTCCTGCCTGATTAACCACGCAACTTGTGCTAAATGTAGAAATAATTCCTGATCCCGACCAGTGATAGGTACAGCCCTGTATATTACTGCCCGTTAATGTAAAGGTTTGTGCACCGCATACTATAATAGGATTTGTTGCGGGTGGTTGGTTTATATTAATTCCTAAGTTATCTGTTATGTTTGGCGGTTGTGGTATGGGATTAATTTTTACATATACCGTATCCTGAGAGGTGAAGCACCCGTCAATAGTAGTCATCACACAAGAGTAATTTCCGCTTGTTGTAACATTATGAGATTGCATAGTATCTCCGGTATTCCATGCGTAATGATAAAAAGGCCCTACTCCTCCAATATCTCCTGTATAAGGATTAGCAGTAACACTATTTGGCCCACAAAAAGGTATAGTATCAGGACATATATAAGTATAATCATCAATGCAACCTCCCACAAAATCCTTATGACAGCCTACCCCGTTCCTATAATAATAATCGTAATAAGGGCATGTGCTATCTACCCCGTGTAGTATAAAACAATCGCTAAAACCGGCAGATATCGTATGGGCATAATAGTTAGCATAATTATTACAGTTATGATTTGAAACCCAAGGATCAATTCCGGGAAAGAGATTCGTTAAAACATTAAAAGGGTTGTATTTTGTATCAACAAATAATTTGTAATTAAAACTACCGCAAACATAAGGCGTACTGTTATTCGTAAAAACAATACCATGTGCATAATCATTATAAGCTCCTCCAAAATTTCTTGCCCACAATCTGTTACCGTTTTTATCATACTGGCACATAAATAAATCATGAAAACCAATGCTGTTAAACATACCCGTACCACCCGCCAAAATGCTGTAATCATCCATTTTGCAATCAAACTCACCAAACATGCAGGGATTTTGGTTTGCATCCAATGCCACATCTTTAGAGGAAACATAAGTACTGCTGGCATCTTCTTTACCCCATAAATAACTGCCGCTGTTACTATACTTTACTAAAAAAATGCGGTTAGCATAAGCTCCGTTTAAGGTGTTGTTTGGTGTTCCGAAGAATATAATATTACCCGTATAATCTCCCGTTACATATACATCATTATTATTATCAATTGCCAATCCATAAGCTATGCTACTAATAGCACCTGCCCTTACAAACCATTGCTCTTGTCCGGCAGAGTTATATTTAATAATAAAAACAGCATTTTGTATGGTGTTTAAATGCGTATTAGTAAATGTTATCGTATCAGAAAATTGCCCGCAAACAAAAATATTTCCGCTGGCATCGGTACCCACATCAATACCTCTGTCATCAAGATGAGCGGCACCTTGTTTTACCCACAAAAAATTACCGCTACCATCATACTTGCAGGTAAATACATCAAACGAAGGATTATGTGTATAAGGATTGGTTGTACTGGTTAGTGTTTGTGTACCAAAGGTAGAAGTACCCTGAAACTCACCCGTTACAATCACGTTATTCGAGTTGTCAACCGCAATGGCATAAGGGTCATTTCCCATACTACCACCTGCACTTACAGCCCATAAAAAAGTTCCTGATGAATTTAACTTAGCTATAAAAATATTTTGTGCACCACTTACCGAGGTTAAACTAAAAGTACCAAACTGCGCCGTACCATAATAATAACCTGTAATATAAATATCTCCTGCCGCATCGCATGCAACAGATATGCCTCTGTCACTGCCCGGGCCACCTGCCTGCACTGCCCATATAACCTGCCCCTGTGCGTTTGTTTTTTGAATCAGCACATCGCTGGTGCCTGAACCCGCAGAAGTTAAATGCGTTCCGGCAGGAAAAGTAATCGTGTTTGTAAAATAACCTACACTTATCAGGTTATTATTATTGTCTTTGGTAATATCTAAATTCTCATCTGCATTAGGGCTTCCGGCAGATTGCAGCCAGTAATTACTTGTTTGAGAATAAGCAAGAAGAACGCTCACTGAAAAAAAAATTAATAATAAAACTCTTTTCTTCATACTAACAAATCTAATCTTTTTTTTGAATTACCAATTCATGTTAAGAAAAACTTAATATTAGGCTTCATATAGATGGTAAAATAATAGGACCTAAACATGTTTCGTTAAGCACTCGCAGGCGGCGTAGTTCCCGTAGTAGTTCCCCCACCCGTAGGCGTAGTTCCCGTTGCAGCCACCATCGTAAAATCAGTATCAACCGTCCCATTCTCTTTTACTAGTATAGTTTTACTTTGCGTCACATAACCCCTTGCACTTACTTTAATAATATAAGTACTCGGTTTCAACCTTGTAAATTTATACTCGCCCGTAGCATCCGTTGTTTTGTGATGTTCAGCTCCACCCGTTAGTTCCACCAAAGCACCACTTATCGCATTACCCGCAGCGTTATAAATAAACCCTTCCAGTATCACCGTTTTCCTGTGCCCAATATCATGTATCACCCGCGCACTTTTATATTGGTTATAAAAACTCGCATTACTTGCTTCGTACTGCTCCATCAAGGGGTCTAAAGAGTTTTTCAATAATGCATTAGCATCTTCAAAATGCTGTGCCAGGGTTATTGTAGCATTTGTCACAATCGTTTTTTGCAAAGCAGGTTTACCAATCATTCCGCTATAGGTATTAATCAAATTCTGCAAAGCCGTCTGCGTTGTTGTAGTAGCCCCATATCCGGTCATACTGGCAATATAGGGGTTCAAATTATCATGTATATTTTGGCAAATATCATCCGCGTCCGTATCCACAGCATGTGTAATTTCACTCAGCGTGTGGTTCATCTGGTCAAAAAGCACATCGTTACTGGTCGCCGTAGCATACGCCTTCCCTGCATTCGCAGTTTTTATAGCCGCTTTCGCCATAGCCAGTTGCGCGCTGTCTTTAGTTACCGTAGTACCAACACTGCTTGTTTTCTGCACCGTGTCATTTGCATTTATGGCACTCACATGCCCCATAAATGTAGTTACTGCCGTATTCATAGCCGCATTCGGTGTCCAAATAGCCACATAAGCAGTTGTATTCAATACCTGTTCCACGGTATCATACATGTTCAGTTGGTTCACTTGCTCTTTGTTCATGTTATTTTGTTTTTAGATTTATATATAATTAGCTCCCGATTTCAAATTCATACTACCTGATGACAAAAACACAACCCCTGATGACGAATTCACAACCCCTGATGATAAAAACAGAAAACCTGATAGCAAATTCACGCTACCTGATGACAAAAACACAACCCCTGATAGCAAAAACAACACACCCGATGATAAAAACACCAAGCCAAACTGCAAAAACGTCAGTCCAAACATCATATATTTATAAGCTATTTTGTTCATCTATACCAAAGATAAAAAATCAGCCCCTCCCTTTCACAAAAACTTTTTAAGCGGTAGCACTTTTTCGATAAGCGGTCAGTTTTTGGCAAAAAACAACCAAAAACATATAAAATGGTGTAGCCAAATAAAATGGTTTTTTATCATTTTGCAACCTATATAAATAAAATATTCAGGATAAGGATGCCCCTTTTCAAGCTAAATCCTATTACCATAAAAAAGAAAATAAATAACAAAATATGAATGCTTATTTTTGCACACAATTTTAATTTTATGGAATTAACCGAACAAGAAATTACCCGCAGGCATAAACTGGATGAACTGAGAAACTTGGGCATTAACCCCTATCCACCCGAAGAGTTTATTGTAAACGTTACAGCTGCCGATATCAAAGAAAACTACGAGCGCGATAAACTAAATTATAAAGATATTAGCATTGCAGGGCGCTTAATGAGCATGCGCGATATGGGCAAGGCCGCCTTTGCCGAAATACAGGATGCATCAGGGCGCATACAATTTTATATTAAACGCGATGAGATTTGCCCCGGCGAAGACAAAACTTTATACGATACCGTTTGGAAAAAGCTGCTGGATATTGGTGATGTGATAGGCTTAACAGGCTATGTGTTTACTACCAAAACAGGTCAGATTTCTATACACGTTACAAACATCAAATTACTATCTAAAGCATTACGCCCGCTGCCTATTGTTAAAACAGATGAATCGGGAGTAGCACACGATGTAGTTAGCGATGCCGAGTTTCGTTACCGTCAGCGTTATGTGGATTTAATTATTAATCCAACCGTAAAAGACACCTTTGTTAAGCGCACTCAAATTATCAACTCCATACGCACTACCTTAACCAATCATGGTTTGCTGGAAGTTGAAACACCTATCCTGCAAAGCATTCCGGGTGGTGCGGCGGCACGTCCTTTTATTACCCATCACAACGCGCTTGATATGCCTTTGTATTTGCGAATTGCCAATGAATTATATTTAAAACGCCTTATTGTGGGCGGCTTTGATGGTGTGTTCGAATTTGCCAAGGACTTCCGTAACGAAGGTATGGACAGAACACATAACCCCGAGTTTACCGTGCTGGAGTTTTATGTGGCATATAAAGATTACAACTGGATGATGACGTTTGCCGAGAACCTGTTGGAAAAAGTAGCCCTTGATTTATATGGAAATACGCTTGTTACCGTGGGCGATAAGCAAATAGATTTTAAAGCCCCATTTAAACGCATTACCATGTATGCTGCCATTAAAGAACACACCGGCATTGACATAAGCGGCATGGACGAAAACCAATTGCGCGATGTTTGCAAACAACTGCATATTGAGGTGGACCCAAGCATGGGCAAAGGAAAACTGATAGATGAAATATTTGGTGGTAAGTGCGAAGGTAATTACATACAACCTACTTTTATTACGGATTATCCGGTAGAGATGAGTCCGCTTACCAAGAAACACAGGACTACAGCAGGTTTGGTAGAGCGTTTTGAATTAATGATTAACGGAAAAGAAATTGCCAATGCCTATACCGAGCTTAATGACCCTATTGAACAACGTGAACGTTTTGAAGAGCAGGTGAAACTGCAAGAGCGTGGCGACAATGAAGCTATGTTTATTGATCAGGATTTTTTGCGCGCGCTTGAATATGCCATGCCTCCCACAGCAGGTATTGGTATTGGTATAGACAGGCTAACCATGCTGCTTACCAACAATGTTTCCATACAGGAAGTGTTGTTCTTCCCGCAAATGAGATCGGAAAGACAGGAAGAACCAACAGTAGATCCAAAGATTTTTTAATAAGAAAGTTTATTTCTCCTGCATTGCTGTATAGCTTTTAGTAACTGGGTTATAAGTCACTTCAAAGCTGTTTGTTTTTAAAGCATCTGAGCCTGCCGCATTTTTTATTTTATACGTAATAAGAACTACCCAGGCTGTTTTAGATGGCTTCTTTATCTCTGTATGAATAATTTCTATATCTGTTTTGTTAGTAAGGCTTAAAGCTTGTTTACAGGGCTCCGTCAGTTCAGCAAGTGATGCCGGTTGCCCATAAGTAAAATAATTTGCAATGGCTTCTTTATGTTTTTTACTATTCATTAGTTGCAGCCGCAGTTCCTCCAGCTTAGATAATTTAGCATCCGGCTTCTTTGGGTATTTACTTATCTGTTCGGTTATTCCGTCCAGGTTATCTATATAAGTATTGTATTGGGGTATTCCGTTAATGGTTTTTAATTGAACAGAGTCCCACGCAGATTTGTATTTAATAATGAGTTGATCTTCGTTTAAAGGTATGGGTTGCGTATTAGGCTTTTTACTTGCCGTGTTGTTATAGGCTGCTAAAAAAGGGTTATCAAAACGCCTGTCGTGCAAGAAACTTTTATCCGTAAGCGTTTTTAAAAAGGCTATAATATCTGTCTTTTCCTCTTCATTTAGTTCAATTCCTTTTTGTAAAACAGGGTCAAGTATTTCCCCTTCCCTATTAGTTTTTGTATAATGATTTAATACCTGCTTTAAACTAAAAAACCTGCCATCATGCATATAGGGATAAGTTACTTCAATATTCCTCAGGCTTGGCACCTTAAACTTAAGGTAATCGGCTTTTATGCCTGTAATCATTAAACGCCCCGAATCTTTTAGCGAAGGGTTTATGGTAAGTCCGTTATTGCGATACGAGTAATCTGTAAACAGAGGCTCTTTATGACAAGTTGCACAATTAGCTCTAAACAGTTTCAAGCCTCTCTTTTCTGATTTTGAAAAGGTATCTTTTCCTTGCTTGTATTTGTCGTAACGTGAATCTGCTGAAATCATCAAAGCTAAAAACTGCGAGATGGATTTTAAAAACTTGTCGGTATTAATAACCGTATCATTATAGACCTGCTTAAACATCAGTACATACTCTTTATTTTGTTGCAGCTTTTTCAGCACATTGCCTAAAGTTTCATCCATCTCTAATGAGTTGGTGATGGGTGATACCGGTTGCAAATCAAGGTGGTTAATGCCCCCATCCCACATAAACGCATTGTTCCAAATAAGGTTTTGCAAAGCAGGCACATTGCGTTTGCCAATCAGTCCGTGTATACCATGACTAAGCTGATGGTCTATATGTGCAAAGGCGGCAAAGTGTTGATGGCAAGAGGCACAACTGATAGTATGATCTTTTGAAAGGATGGGGTCATAAAAGAGTTTTCTTCCTAAGACAAAGCCTGCGGGGGTAATTTTGTTTTTCTCTAAAGCGTAAAAAGGTTTAGGAAATCCTTTCGGGATTTTAAACTCCACATCTTTTTGAGTAATGCTAAAGTAGGAGTCGTCATTAATAAAGCCATTGAGAATGACGGTAAACAAAAGCAAACAAATAAGAATAATCTTACTGTTTTTCATTTTTCAATTAGACTAAACATGCTTGTATAGTTATTAGCAATAGAGGTGGCGTTATGAAAATCGGTTACTGAAGATAGTTTTGAAAAATCAACAGGAGTTGGAGATTTAAACAGTTGAAGGATGTCTGCTTTAATATTTATTGCTTGGGTTATAGCAGCATTAATAAGCAAAGGACTTTTAAAGTTGAGTGTTATCTTGCGTATACAATTATTAGGACTTCTATACCCACCTATATGAAACTCTAAAGTATTGCCGGGAGATTGGGATAGGGGAGAGGTGCCATCAAATTTAAGGAATATATAGCCGGTATTCCATGCCCAAAACATACCGTTTACTGGGTCTAGAGCGCCCGATTGTATGCCGCTGCAATTATGCAGGCTATCAACTCCTATAATAAATTCTATGGAAGTATATTCCCCTTCGGGTATATCATTTAAGTTTATTTGTTTAGAGGCTTCTTCGAGCTCGTTTATCAAATAGTATTCATTAATTGGGTATTTGCTTCCGTTTTTTTTTTTTAAAACAATGTTGCTTATATAATATTTAATATTGTTCATACTAAAGGGCTGTCTTAATTGATTTTTATAACTTGAATCTAAATTTAAAATAGTGTTTCCAGCATAATTAGTAAACCGGATACTAAGTTTGCTTTTGACCGGTATTACAAATGAGACAGCTGTAATAAATACCGTTATGCAAATTGAAAAAAGAGATATTCTTTTAAGGAAATTCACTTTGTAAATTTAATGTAAAAACAGAGAATAGCAGAAATTATAGATTAGTTGGATTTTATTCCTTTAATAACAATCTACATCACTCTTCAACCTTACTTTAGCTAAAAGCTTATCGGTTTTAAAGGAGGTTATTATTTTATTCAGTTCCTGTCGCACTTGCTTAGAAGAATAATTGCGTTCTACCTTTAAAAGTATTTGTTTGTAGTATTCATTCTTAATACGGCTTACTATAGGAAACTGAGGTCCCAATACACGTTGTTCGAATATTTTTCTTAGTTCAACTCCAAACCAATCGGCGGCATAGCCTAGTGCATCGGCATCTTTACAAATAAACAAAAAGCTAAACAAACGGGTAAAGGGTGGGTATAAAAACTCCTGTCTTTCGGCAAGGAGGGTATTGTACATTTGTTTATAATCGTGGTTTATTACCCAACCAATAACAGCATGTTGCGGCTGCGTGGTTTGTATAAATACTTTTCCGTTAGAGTGCTTACGCCCTGCCCTGCCGCTAACCTGTGTCATTAACTGAAAGGCTCTTTCGTGCGAACGGAAATCAGGATAACTTAACAGATGGTCGGCTTGCAAAACACCCACCAAGCCCACATTATCAAAGTCCAAACCTTTGCTAAGCATTTGTGTACCCGTAAGTATATCAATATCTCCGGCATCAAACTCTTCTATAATTTGCTTGTAGGCATGCTTGCTTCGGGTAGAATCAATATCCATGCGTTTGGTCCTTATTTGCGGAAAAAGAATGCTTATTTCTTCTTCTACTTTTTGCGTACCAAAACCACGATAACGCAAATCGGTACTTCCACAAGCCACACAGATTTTTGTAGGAACGGTTGTATAACCACAATAATGACAAGTTAGCTTATTGGTTGCTTTATGATAGATAAGCGATACATCACATTGCACACAAAGAGGAATGTGACCGCAAGTAAAGCACTCGGTATATGGTGCAAAGCCTCTGCGGTTTTGAAAAAGAATAATTTGTTCTTTCTTGGCAAGCGCAGCCTTCATCTCTGCAAACAAAGCTTCACTGATTACGTCATCTGTTTTTTTGCCATCCTCTCTGCGCATATCAATCACCTCAATAACAGGTAAGGCCGATTTACCAAAACGCTCATTCAGTTCAACCAAAGCGTATTTGTTTTGCAAAGCATTATAATAACTCTCTATACTGGGTGTGGCAGTACCCAACAATACCTTTGCTTTGTGAAGGGAGGCTAAATAAAGAGCCGCATCTCGGGCATGATAACGTGGCGCAGGGTCTTGTTGTTTGTAGGAAGTATCGTGCTCTTCATCAATGATAATTAAACCGATATTATCGAATGGAAGAAATAAAGCACTCCTCGCTCCCATTATTAAACCATGATGTTGCTTATTGAATGAGCTGGGATTAGCCTCCTGTTGTAAAACAGCATTCCAAACTTCTACCCGTTCATTCTCCGAAAAGCGTGAATGGTACACACCTGCTTTATCGCCGAAGTATTTTTTAATTCGACTAACAAGCTGTGTGGTTAAAGCAATTTCAGGTAACAAGTATAATACCTGTTTACCCTCAGCAAGTGTCTTTTCAATAAGGGCGCAATATATTTCTGTTTTGCCACTGCCCGTAATGCCATGCAATAAACAAGTTTGTTGTGTTTTAAAACTATCTTCTATTTGCTGTAAGGCTTTATTTTGTACAAGCGATAAATCTTTCTGAAGATGTGTAGCATTACTGTTTTCAAACCTGCCTGTTTCAAACTCTTCTTGTACAAAGACTTTCTTTTTAATCAGTGCATTAATAATTGCTCCGTCAAAATGTTTCAGCACATAGCTACGTTTTAGCCATGAGTTATCTTCCCGCTCGTCCCTTTTAGTTTCCTTTAAATAGAACAACAAGACTTCCAATTGCTTAAATGCTTTTGTTTCAAGATTGGCAAAGAGTTCCTGCAAGGCCTTCTCATCCGCATGATAGCTGTCGTGCAATTTTATAAAGGGGATAATCTTAGGCTTGTATCTTTCTTTTACTTCTTCATACAGCAGAATAAGTTTTTTAGCCAACAGTTGCTTAATGGTTCCTTGTGGGTTTTTAACAGCTAATACTTCGGATGCTTCGGTGAAAGATAATACGTTTCGTTTTTCAATAGCTTCCAGCAAAATGTATTCAGCATCGTTTAAAGCTTTTGCCTTTTCCTGTTCTAAATCAATGTCGGGATTAATAACCAGCTTAGTCTCGCTGCTTAATTTTAATCCTGAAGGAAGGGCAGCATTCATCACCTCACCGGTATTGCAGAGATAGTAAGCGCTCATCCAATCCCAGAAGGCAAACTGGGTATTGTTTACTATAGGATGCGTATCTAAAATATCTTCTAAGTACTTTGCCTGATATTTTTCCGGAGGGTTTTCGTGTACAGTTTTAATCAATGCAGTATAAAACTTATTCTTGCCAAATTGCACCAAGGCCCTCACACCCGGCATGGCTGCTTCATTCAACTCATACGGAACCCGATAGGTATATAAATTAGGAACCGCCAGAGGAAGCAGTACATCAGCAAAAAGTGTTTTACGAGTCACTGTTTTTTATTGGTTTATATTTTTGTACAGTGGTGTTCGTCTAAAGGCTCGGGTCATGCTTTTTCAGTGCCTGAATAGTGATGCAAATCCATCCTGAGATAAGTAGTAAACCACCAATAGGTGTTATCGGTCCTAATATAAAACTGGCATTAATACCCGTAATGTTTCGGGTAGTTAACAGATAAATAGAACCACTAAAAAAAACAATGCCTGTTACAAGCAGGTAAGATGCTATGGTATATAACTTATATTGTTTATCTTTATTTATGTATGCGAGTATGAATAAAACAATGGCATGTATTAACTGATACTTAGTTGCCGTATCAAATGCGCTAAGTTGTTCGGGAGTTAAAAGGCCTTCCTGCATTTTTTGCTTCAACGCATGTGCACCCAAAGCGCCTAATGCAACTCCGGTGGTGCCAAATAATCCGGCTATAAAAGAGAATATGTTTTTCATTGTGATATTTTGTTATCGTAAAATTTTTCCAATTTCGATAGGTCTGTTTTATGTTTCAATGATTTTAGAAACCGCATAAAGTTATCTTTATCATAGAGGTAATTGTATGCAAATTCAGCTAAATCTAATTTAGAATCTTCGTAATCAAAAGCGGTTAATATCTTTTGTGTTTGAACAACACTTAAACATGTATTGCTTATAAACCATTTAGCATCTTTTACTCGGTTAAGTTCAATGTGATTATCTTTTAACGACGCTATTTGCTTTTCAAGTAAAGAATCATTTATAATTTTCGCACATAGAGTGGGAGAGGGGTAGTTTTCTTCCAGCCTGTTTTTATCATCCTCCTGTTTTTTTACAGAAATAAAAACACTATTAATATATTCAGAAGGGCTTTTCTTAACTTCCGTGGAATCTGTTATAATATCACTGGTTGAAATATATTTTAAAATGGGCTTTCCTTTCTCGGTTACTATGGTATACATAAAACTTAAGTTTTTACAGCTTCTGCCTCGTTGTAAAAGATAGACTTTAGCAGTAATGTTTGATATTTTTGAGTTTGTATACGTAACTCTTATAGTACAGGTATCTATCTTCACTTCAGTAGCTGTTACAATAACTTGTGCACTATCATTTAATTTATGTTCGTTTAGATATAACCAAAAGGGTTCTCCGTTTTCGCTTACTATAGTCAGGTTGTTTTGGGCCTTTAATATCCCCACTAAACAAAAGCTAAGTACTAATAAAATCCTTGCAGGCATCTTGTCAAAATTAGGCTATTTTTGCAGCCGTAAATTACTCGTTATGAAAAATATTTTAGTTATAGGCGCAGGTCGTTCTACGGTTTCGTTAATCGGCTATTTGCTTGAAAATGCAGCTACTCATAATTGGCAAATTACTGTTGCCGATATGAGTTTGGATTTAGCCAAAAGCAAAACTATAGGCTATCCGCAAGCCATAGCTATACAGTTGGATATTGATAATAAAGAAGAACGTTTAAAAGAAATACAAAAAGCAGATTTTGTAATATCTATGCTTCCGGCTTTTATGCACCTTCCGGTTATTAAAGACTGCGTTTCTTTAGGAAAGCATGTGGCAACAGCCAGTTACGTTTCGTCTGAGATGCAGGCTTTGGATGCGGAAGCCAAAAAGAAAAATATTTTATTGCTGAACGAATGCGGCTTAGACCCTGGTATTGACCATGCTTCGGCTATGAAGGTAATTGATGAAGTGCAGGGAAAAGGCGGTGAGATTATTTCTTTTAAATCGTATTGTGGTGGCTTGGTGGCACCCGAAAGTAATGATAACCCATGGGGTTATAAATTCAGTTGGAATCCTAGAAATGTTGTAGTGGCAGGACAAGCAACGGCTCAGTATTTGGAGAATGGAGAAATTAAATACATTCCGTATAACCGTATTTTTACCCAAACAGATACCATTGAAGTAGATGGTTTTAAATATGATGCGTATGCTAATAGAGATTCTTTAAGTTATATACATCCATATAAATTAGATATGGCAAAAACTATTTTGCGCGGAACACTGAGACAAACAGACTATTGCAAGGCATGGAATGTGTTTGTAAAATTAGGTTTAACTGATGATACCTTCACGATTAAAGATACAGATACAAAAACATACACGCAGTTGCTACAATCGTTCCTTCCTAATAAGGCAGGCTCTGTAAAGCAAAACCTAATTGATTTTATGGGTAAGGAAGCTGATGCAGAATGTATTACTATGATAGAGTGGTTAGGCTTTTTTGATAGCGTGAAAATAGAATTGAGGCAAGGAACACCTGCTCAGTTATTGCAGTATCTTTTAGAAAAGAAATGGTTATTGAAACCAAACGATAAAGATTTGGTAGTGATGCAACATCAGTTTGAAATTGATAACAGTAAGAATGGAAGCATTCCTAAAAGGATAGTTTCATCATTGGTGGTAACAGGCACAGATCAACATCATACCGCTATGGCAAAAACAGTTGGGTTGCCGCTTGCTATATCGGTAAAGAATTTTCTTACGGGTAAGTTTAACTTAACTGGTGTGCAAATTCCTATTAATAAAGAAATATACCATCCTTTGTTGCAGGAACTGGAACAACATGGTATTTGTTTTAAAGAAGAACATATAGCATAACGTATCTTATTTGAATCGTAACCAAATTGACTTTTAAGCAACATATAAAAGCTACAGGTATACTGTCTATACCTATTATCATCAGTCAGGTGGGGCATATTGTTACCTCTATGACGGATAATATCTTTTTGGGCTTTATAGGTATAGAAGAACAAGCGGCAGGTATATTATCGGGTAATGTGTTCACGTTGCTGTTAGTTTTTTCCATAGGTATGTCACAGGGATTAACACCCTTAATAGCAGGTGCACATGTAAAAAACCTGCTGAACCAGAAAGCATCTCTGCTTAAAAATTCTTTACTGCTTAACTTTTTAATAAGTATTGTACTGTTTGGATTAACCGGAATATTTGCCGCTAATCTTAACTTGCTTAACCAACCCGAAGATGTTGCTATACTTACCAGGCCTTTTATAGAAGTAATCTCTTTTTCTTTAGTTCCTGTAACGGTTTTTTTTACTCTTAAACAATATGCCGAGGGTTTAACTAACACACGCGCCTCCATGTATATCAGCGTTATCGGTAACATTCTTAATATCATTTTAAATTATTGTTTGATATACGGTAAGTTTGGTTTGGCTTGCATGGGCTATATGGGTACAGCTTGGGCAACCTTTTGGGCCCGTGTTTTTATGGCACTGGCTTTTGCACTTTACATAGTATATCATAAAAAACTAAAAGAGATTGTAAAACCGTTTTTACAGGAAAGAGTTACCCTACATCAGCTAAAAAAACTTTTTAATATGGGTATTGGCCCGGCTTTGCAATTTGTGTTCGAAGTGGCAGCCTTTGCCCTTGCGGGTATTATGGCAGGCTGGTTAGGTAAAATTACTTTAGATGCCCATGGCATTGCGCTTAGTATTGCAGCCTTTACCTATATGTTTACCAGTGGCATAAGCGGTGCGGCGTCCATACGGGTAGCTAATTATAAAGGACTAAATGACTGGAAGAATATTAAAATTGCCGGAAGAGCTGGTTTTGTATTAGCGTCTTGTATTATGCTTGGCTTTGCGGCTGTGCTTTTAATATTTTATGAAACATTGCCTACCTTCTTTAATAAGGATCAGGAAGTAATTAAAGTTTCATCCGGGTTGCTTTTAGTGGCTGCTTTGTTCCAATTGTTTGATGGCATACAGGTTACCGGACTTGGTATTTTGCGTGGCATAAGCGATGTTAAAATACCTACCCTTATTGCTCTTACCGCTTATTGGATTATTGCTTTGCCTTTGGCTTACTTTTTTGGCTTTATAGAGAAGCTTGATATTTATGGCATTTGGTATGGACTAACCGCCGGATTGATTTTTTCAGCCGTTACACTTTACGCAAGGTTTTCTTATCTTACTAGGAAGCAACTGCAATATTAATCAGTATCAGGCGAAGTATTTCGTGTAAACTAAACATCCAAACTTTAAAAGAGTGCAAGGTAAAGCCCGTCATGATAATCAGCGGAATACACAATATAAAGAAAAACTCTTTAAACCTTCTTACCCAGGATAATTAAATCTCTTAGTATGCCTTCCATATTGGCTATTTCAGGCATGTGCGCCCATTTCTCAAAACCGTGTTTATAGAATAGTTTTAAGCTGGGTTCATTATGCCCAAAAATAAAAGCTGTTATGGTATCAATTTGTAAGGAAGGACATTGTTTAATAATGTAATCTAAGCAATAGTTACCTAAACCCTTGCCCTGCGCATTACTTCCAAGGTAAATGCTTATTTCGCAAGTATTTTGATATGCGCAACGGCTTTTAAAATCGGTAAAACTTATCCAGCCTGCATATTGTCCATCCTGTTCTATTACCCAAAGGGGACGGGTTTTGGGATTATGACTATTAAACCAAGCTGTTTTACTTTCAACGGTGGCAGGTTCCAAATCGGCAGTAACCATGCGGCTTGGAATAGTTGCATTATAGGTACCTACAATGTCCGGAAGGTCTTTTATGTCTGCATTTCTGAAAGTGATATTGTTTAGCATACAAACAAGTCTTTAGGATAAGTTGAAATAATTCCCGCCTCAACTGCTTTATCAAACAATAGAGTAACAGCCTTTCTGCCTGTTTCTTCTAAGTCGATGGAATATTTATTTACATATAGGTCAATATGTTTTTGCATCACAGCTTCATCCATTGCCTGTGCATGTTGTTTTACAAAAGGCATCACATCGTTTCGGTTGGCAAAAGCATATTCTACACTTTCTTTTATGAGTTGGTTAATTAATAACTGGTCTTCTTCCGGTAAATTTCTTTGCACCACAATTCCTCCCAAGGGAATAGCAGACTGACTATATTCTTCCCACCATTCGCCCAAATCCCTTACTTTCGCCAATCCTTTTTGCTCGTATGTAAAACGATTCTCATGGATAATTAAACCCAAGTCTGTTTTACCTGAAATAATAGATTCTTCAATATCTGAGAAAACCACTTCTGTTTTTTTCGTAAGCCTTGGATAAGCCAGCGATAAAAGAAAATTTGCTGTTGTGTATTTACCCGGAATAGCTACTTGCATGGAAGAAACAGTATCTAGGTTCTGCTTTATTTTTTCAAGTGTTTTGGGTAAGGCAACTAAAAGCGGACCACAATTAAAGCCCAAAGCACTACCCGAAGTTAGCAAACGATATGTGTTGGTAAGGTAAGCAAAGGCATGGTAGCTGAGCTTAGTGGTATGCAGTTCTCCCTTAAATGCCATGCGGTTAAGGGTTTCTACATCTTCTATCACAGGTTCAAAGCGCAGGTGCTTGGTGTCAATTTTATTATGTACGAGCGCATCAAAAATAAAGCAGTCGTTTGGGCAGGGAGAAAAACCTATTGTTATTTTTGTACTTTGCATCAACTAATAAAACGCAAATTTAGTGCATATTTGTAGCATGAAGGTCGGCTTACTTATTATATTTTTTACGTTGTTTGGTTTTTTTACGCAGGCACAAAGTACTGATGCTAACGATGCCAAATTAAAATCACTTAGCGATAAAGCTGCCGAGTACCACCGCAAAACAAACGGAGAGAGCGATGGATACCGTATTAAAATTCATTTTGGGGTAGATAAAACCACTGCCAATGAAGTGAAGCAAAAATTCTCTTCAAAGTTTAACAGCATCCCTTCTTACGAAGAATATCATCAGCCTAACTTTGTAATTGTGGTGGGCGATTTTAAAACCCGCATTGATGCCTATGAAGTATTTAAAAAAATTCAACCCGATTTTCCGAATGCATTTATCGTAAAAAGTAAAGTAAGACCCACGCGTTAATGGCAACCATCATTCCCTTTAAAGGTATTCGCCCCGCTGCCGATAAGGCGCACATGGTAGTTACCCGCAGTGCCGATAATTACAAGAAAGAAGTTCTTAAGCATAAACTCGAAACCAACCCGTATTCATTCCTCCAAATTATTAATCCCGATTTTGAAGATGACAAGCGCACTAAACCCGGCTCGATAGAAAGACTAAAGAAAATTAAAGCACGATTTTTAAGTTTTCTAAAAGAAGAAACTTTTATTCGCGACCATAAGCCCTGCTATTATTTATACCAGCAGTTTAAGGGAGGAAATATTTATACAGGTATTATCGGTTGCAGCTCGGTTGATGATTACGAAAAAGGTATCATTAAAAAGCATGAGCAGACACTAAAAGACCGCGAAGAAAAACTGAAAGAATATCTGGAGGTTTGCGATTTTAATGCCGAACCCGTTTTGTTTTTCTATCCCGATAATGCAACTATCGAGGATATCATCAGTCACTATCTGGTAAAACATCCTGCTTACGATTTTACTACTACCGACCGCGTGCGCCACAAGATTTGGGTTATTGGCGATAAGAAAAACGTAGATACAATCCGCAAGGCGTTCGAGAAAATGGATGCCATTTATATTGCCGACGGGCACCACCGCTCTGCTTCTTCGGCAAGTTTGGCAAATGAATTAAAAGCCAAAAACAAAAACCACACAGGCAAAGAGAATTACAATTACTACATGGGCATTTTCTTTTCCGAGAATCAACTAAAGATATTTGATTTTAACCGCGTGGTTACCGATTTAAACAACTACTCTACCCAAGATTTATTAGAGAAAATAAAAGAGAAGTTTCGTTTGCTGGCACATAACGAAAACATGTATAAGCCCGAGCATAAGCATAAATTCAGCATGTATTTGGATGGGAAGTGGTATGAACTGATTGCCAAACCCGAAATTTGCGATGGCGATGATGCCGTAAAAAAACTGGATGCCTCTATTCTCTCCGACCACATACTTACGCCCATTTTGGGTATTGACGATTTGCGCACCAATAAACGTATTGCTTTTGTGCCCGGCGTAAAAGGCATGGAAGAACTGAAAGCGCAGGTTGACAGCGGTAAATATAAAATTGCTTTTGGCTTGTTTCCTGTTTCTATGACCGAATTAAAACACATTGCCGATACCAACGGCATTATGCCTCCAAAAACCACCTGGGTAGAACCCAAAATACGCAGCGGACTGGTTGTTTATAGTTTAGAAGATTAATTGGGCGTTCCCTTTGATTACAAAGGTCGGGCTTTCCGTTTCAAATTTTGCCGATTACTGCAAAGGTTTTCCTCTCCAATCCCTAACGCAGCACTTCATACTTAAACGCATCCGGTAAAACAATTTACGTTACCGTCAGGACTTTTGGCGCTACCGTCAGAATACTTCACGTTACCGTCAGAACTTTTGGCGTTACCGCCAAAACACTTTACGCTACCGCCAAAACCTTTCACGCTAACGCCAAAACCTTTCACGCTAACGGCAAAACATATCAACATTAACCAAAATAGGCAGATGTTTGGTTTTCGTATATTTGAGGGGTTTTAGGAACTCCTCATCAATAAAGTACATACTTCCAAAAAATTGATAGAAACAACAGATAAAATGCCAAGAGTTTTATATAAGTATAGAAATTGGGAAGACCGATTTCAAAAAAGGATATTGACTAAAAATGAACTTTATTTTGCCACTACGAACCAGTTTAATGACCCATTTGATGCTTCATTGCCATTTAGCTATAACCAAGAAGATTTAACTGATGAGAATATTTTCAAAAAACTTGTTACTACTCGAGAATATCGTCATCCCCTCGAATCACAAGAAGAATTAGAGAAACATTCGAGAGAAAGAATGAGGGCAATTGACTTTAAAGCCAATGATTATTGGCATTCAATATACTCAGACTACAAAGAAAATATTAATAAAAAGATTGGTATTTGTTCTTTGACTGCAAAACGTGACAATCTTTTAATGTGGGCTCATTATGCAAATTCACATAAGGGTTTTTGCGTTGGAATTGACAAATCTATTTTATCAGCTTTATCAGCATTTAATTTAATTCTCTTGACTCCGGTAAAACATTCAAATTATTTTCCCAAAAGACCAATGTTCTTAAATGATAAAGAACAAAATGAATATTTAATAGAAATATTAAGTACTAAATCTAAACATTGGAAATATGAAGAAGAATATAGGTTGATTAATTTTATTTCGCCTCAAACAGCAATAATACTTCCTAACGAATTTATTAAAGAAATAATTTTCGGACTAAAAATTAAACCTGAATCAAAAGAAAAAATAATCCGAATAAGAAACAAAAAATTCCCTAAAGCTAAAATGTTTGACACTTCAATTGACTCAAGTAAATTTAAACTAAACTTAATACAGATTGACTAGTGTAATAGAAGGAATCTCTATTAAAAGTAATCTGTAAAATATTAGCAACAAACCATGAGCATTAAAGAAAATCTTCAACATATAAAAGCCGAGTTGCCTAAGCAGGTTACTTTGGTTGCTGTTTCTAAAACCAAACCCATAGAACTTATAAAGGAAGCCTACCAAGGAGGACAAAGAGATTTTGGCGAGAATTATATACAGGAACTGGAAGATAAACACAAACAACTCCCCGCCGATATACGCTGGCATGCCATCGGGCATTTGCAAAGCAATAAGGTAAAATACATTGCCCCTTTTGTGTATTTAATTCACGGGGTTGACAGCCTGAAACTATTGCAGGAAATAAACAAACAAGCCCAAAAGAATAACCGTGTTATAGATTGTTTGTTGCAACTATTTATTGCCAAAGAAGAAACCAAATTCGGGTTCAGCTTTGAAGAATGTGAGAGTTTATTTCAATCGGGAGAAATAGAAAAGCTGAAAAATATACGTGTAGTGGGCTTTATGGGCATGGCCACCAATACCGATAATGAAACACAAATCAGAAACGAGTTTAGGTCTTTAAAGAATTTCTTTTCTCATATCTCAAGTCTCACATCTCATATCGCTGTTTTAAGCATGGGCATGAGCAGTGATTATAAAATTGCGATAGAAGAAGGCTCTACTATGATACGCATTGGCAGCAGCATTTTTGGAGAAAGGAATTACACTAAAGTGTAACAACTAAAACTCTACGTGGGCTCGTATGGCAAAAATGTTTGCAGGTCCTCTGTCTTTATTATACGCAGGATTCATCACTAGTTGATAATCGGCAGTTACCCACATCCATTTAAGTAATTGTACCTTATAAAAGGTTTCTAAAATCTGCTCCATACCATAATTAGGCAGTTTGCCATCACCTAACATAAAATCATACCCTCCGGCATTGAGGTAATTGCGGTGTGGGGCAGATGCTCCGTTTGCCACAAAAGCAAGCCCAAATTTATCACTTGGACGTTTAATAATATCTCCTCTTATACTTATACCTGCACTTGCCGACTGATCTATAGGGGTAAAGGCCCAGGTTGCCGTTTGTCCATTATTCCAGCTTGCACGGGCAAAAATGCCAATGTTTTTAGTTAACTCCTGATTAAAACTAATACCACCGCCATACTTTACTGCCCCATATTGCACACCGGGGTTTTGACCTGCAATCACAGGAATTAAAGTACTGTCTCCCTTTTTCATTTGGCTTATAGCTGTATTATAAAAGGGCGCAGAAGAAAAGTTTGCAAAACCCAAAATCCTTAAGTTACCTGTATGATTTTTAATTTTAAATTTCTTCTCAAATTCAGCAGTATTACCATTTGCTCTTGCAACATTTAAATCAAATACGGCTGCGTTTGCAATTTTTGGAACAATGGCACTGGATATACGTACAGCATAACCGGGCTCAATTAACTCCACTACCCCACCCCAGGTATAACCCCTGGTATTGGCCGGGTAATCCCAGGCACCATTATCCATCAAAGACCAGTTCATAAACTCACTACGTGGGTCGTGGCTATATGCATTATCATCAAAAAAATCAGCCAGACTAACTTTACCAATCGTTATGGTTATTCGCGATGCCGGTATATTATCTGCTATTTGGTTCTGCTCTCCTTCACGGTGTTCAGTTTTTGATTTTCGCAAAGCAATGTGTTGTTCAAAAAACAAACGAGCCATATATAATGCAGGAGCTACACTACCTACTCGAAAGGTTTCTCCGTTAGGGGCACCTGCCATACCAAATACAGAGCTCAAACCACTCCCCCCGGCTATTTCAGGGTTAAAGAAAAGCCCTGCGTTCTTCCACAACTTCCGACCTAAATATAATGTTGACGTTAAAGACATGGCACTTTCTGATTTATTGCTCAAACTATGCTGCCCGGTATATTTAGCATTAAAAGAAGGGTGCGCCTGCCAAATATCTGTGAATTGAAAATGCAGACTCCATTTCTCTAATGAATCGAAACGATTTGATAAAAGGCCTTTGTAATGATTATCGTTGTCATCACCCTGTGCTTTAACTTTATGGAGGGAAGAAAGAAGGAAGGCTAGCAAAATAATTATCCTAAAGAATTTCATACACCTATAATTATTTTGTTAGCAAATATATTAAAGTTAGGCTAACCTAACAAATAAAATCATTAATAACGCTATTCTTTTTCTATTACCTGTTTTATAAGGCGGCAAAGGTAATATTTAATAGAAAATACCTGACTGCTTAAATCGAGAGTTACCTTTGCAGAATGAAATTAATCTTCGCCACCCATAACCAACACAAACTACAAGAGATAAAACTACTGCTGCCAAAAAGTATAGAGCTTGTTTCTTTGGCTGATGTAAACTTTACCGAAGATATTGCGGAAACAGGTAGTACCTTAAAAGATAATGCTCTGCTGAAAGCAAGATATATTTACCATAGGTTTCATACAAACTGCTTTGCTGATGATAGCGGTTTGGAAGTAGAAGCTTTGAATGGAGAGCCGGGTGTTTATTCTGCACGTTACGCAGGTTTACATAAAAACGATGCCGATAATAATCAAAAACTTTTAACTGAATTAAAAGATAAACTTAACCGAAATGCTTGTTTTAAAACCGTTATAGCACTTATTATTGACGGAAAGGAGTATACCTTTGAAGGCATTATTGAAGGTATAATATTAACTGAAATGAAGGGTATCAAAGGCTTTGGCTACGACCCCTTATTTCAACCAAACGGCTATAATAAAACATTTGCGGAGATGAGTACCGAAGAAAAGAGCAAAATTAGTCATCGTGGTTTGGCTGTTAATAAACTCGTTGATTTCCTTTCGGCTAATACGCATTAAGCTTTTTTCTTCTCCCTATCTTTGAAAGAGTGCATTAACTGTTAACGTATTACAATGTCTAAGATAAAAGTCGGAATACTATTTGGTGGATTCTCAAAAGAACGCGAAGTTTCTTTTGCGGGTGGTCGCACCGTTTACGATAATTTAAACAAATCTATTTTCGAAGCTATTCCTTTGTTTGTAGACAGCTTCGGTAATTTTGTATTGCTTAACTGGCAATTTATTTACAAGGGTTCTATCCGTGATTTTTATCCTCCGGTTGAGTTTCTCCCTTCAACTAATTCTCATTTTCAATTGTATGCCGAAAGTCTTGGTGCGCTTAGCGTTACCGAGCAAGATGCCATGATAGAAAAAATTGGCAAGAAGGTATCTGCTGAAGAATTACATAAACTAATTGATATAGCCTTTTTGTGCTTGCATGGCCCTTATGGTGAAGACGGAAAACTGCAAGGTTTGTTAGAGTATCACAAAATTCCTTACACAGGTTCAGGCATTTTATCTTCTGCTATTGGTATTGATAAAAGCGTACAAAAGCAATTGATGGTAAATGCAGGCTATAACTCGCCCCAATATTTTACCATAGATAGGGATGATTACATAAACGGAAATTGCAAACAAGCATTTGCACAAGCAAAAGAAAAGATAAAGTTTCCTTTGGTTGTAAAGCCCGCTAATCAGGGCTCATCCATAGGTGTAAGCATTTTATTGAAAGAAGATGAGTATACTTTTATGGAGGCTATTGAAAAAGCCTTGTTTACCAAGTGGGTAGATGCAAAAGAATGGAACGCACTAAACGACGAACAAAAGTTTGAATTTGTCCGCACACTTTCTGATATCCGCGAAGGCATTGGTATGCCTTGCAAAATGGAAGACACTATTATTTACGACCCAAACAAACTGCTTGAATTCTTTAATACCGAATTAAAAAACAAAGAAGGTTTAGTAGTTGAATCCTTAGATGGAGAAAGCACTGTATTGGTAGAAGGCTTTATAGAAGGCAGAGAGTTTTCTTGTATTGTGTTGGAAGATGAAAGCGGAAAAGCTATTGCCCTCCCTCCTACTGAAATAAAGAAAGGAAAGGAATTGTTTGATTATCGTAGTAAGTATTTACCGGGCTTATCAAGAAAGATTACGCCTATTGATTTACCTGCCGACCAGATAAACCAAATTCGTAAAGACTGTGAGAAATTATTTTATGCCTTACATTTTGATGTATATGCCCGTATAGATGGCTTTATCAGTAAAGAAGGAAAGATATTTTTGAACGACCCCAACACCACTTCGGGTATGATGCCATCATCTTTCTTCTTTCATCAGGCGGCAGAAATTGGTTTAAATCCTTCTCAATTCTTAACTTTTATTATTCATGCTTCGCTTACTAAACGCATTAAACAAAGTAAAGGGGCTCACTTGTATGAACCTGCCATGAAGCGTTTAGAGCAACTTATTCATAACGATAAACATGCCGTAAATAATAAAACACGGGTGGCAGTTATCTTAGGTGGTTATTCAAGTGAGCGACATATCTCTGTGGAGAGTGGAAGAAATGTGTATGAAAAACTGGCTTCTTCCGAGAAATATATGCCCTTACCTATCTTCTTAACAGGTAGTAATGAGCAGCATTTGTTGTATCAAATTCCTATCAATATTTTACTGAAAGATAATGCAGATGATATCAAAGATAAGATTGAGAATTATGCTGTGCATCCGGTAGTAAAAGAAATTATTAATGAGTGCAAACACATTACCGAAAAGTATTCTTCGCCCGATACGCTTGCCAAACCAACTGCTTTAACCTATGAAGAGTTGGCCAAAAAAGTTGATGCAGTATTTATTGCGCTGCATGGCCGCCCGGGAGAAGACGGTTCTGTACAGGAAAAACTGGAAGCTTTTGGTTTACCCTACAACGGTTCGGGTAAAGCAAGTTCAGAGATTACCATTAATAAATATGTTACAAATGAAATTTTAAAACAAAACGGTTATTTGGTTGCCGAGCATCTTTTAGTTACCGAAGCTGATTGGAATACCAAGCATGCTGATATAGAAAAGACACTAAAAGAAAAAATTAAATACCCCTTTATTGCCAAGCCGGTTGATGATGGTTGCAGTAGCGCCGTGAAGAAAATAAAAACCTTTGCCGAGTTTGAAGCCTTCTCTAAACTAATTTTCAGAAAGAGTGAAATACTTGATGCAGAAGCGGCAGCAGCGCTTCACATAAAGGATAAAGAAGAGTTCCCTTTAAAGAATGTAATTTTAGTAGAAGAACTTATCTCTAAAAAAGATGCCGTACATTTTTTAGAAGTAACCGGCGGTATGCTTACCCATTACAACGCAAAAGGAGAAATTGAATACGAAGTATTTGAAGCCAGCGAAGCCCTTAGCGAAGGGGATGTGCTTAGCTTAGAAGAAAAGTTTTTAGCCGGACAAGGACAAAACATTACGCCGGCACGTTATGCAAGAGATGCGAAAGACCGTCAAAAAATATCCGACCAGGTAAAAGAAACTCTTAAAGGTGCCGCACGTGCTTTAAAGGTTAGCGGTTATTGCCGCATAGATGCTTTTGTGCGTGTGTATGCCAATTGCAAAGCCGAGGTTGTTTTTATAGAAGTAAACTCCCTGCCCGGTATGACGCCTGCTACCTGCATTTTCCACCAGGCAGCAATAGATGGCTACAAACCTTATGATTTTATTGATAAAATACTTGAGTTTGGCTTGGAAAGAACCAAGGTAAAGGTTATTGTCTAACAAAAAAGCCTTTCGTCTCGAAAGGCTTTTTTCAATTTCAACAATAAAGACTGCCTACTTATTAGTTATTAAAAACTTATTGCGAATGACCTCCTTTTGATTTATGGAAACTGCATAAAAATAAGCCCCAGCAGGTAGTTTTGTTTTTATTTCGGCAATACCCGCATTTAAAGTATATGTTTCCATAAGCTTGCCTTCTGAATTATAAATAGATACCTTTCCGTTGTCTGTAATATTTTCTGTTTTAACGGTAAACTCTCCATTAACTGCAGGGTTAGGGAACAAAGTAGCCTTGTATGTATTTGCAGTAACTTGCTTTATACCTGCAGTGGTAACATTTATCAGTCCTTTCATACCCATGCTAGCCATGTGGTTAGCACAGCCATAATAAATAGTATTGGCAGATGCAATCGTAAACGTATAAGTGCTGGTTTTAGTACCCCATCCGCTCCCTAAAGGCGTTGGTGTATTAGTAGTCCAATTGGCTTGATCTACCTGCACCAAAGGATGTGTGGTACTAGCCGCTATAGAAATAGTGTCACCTATAGCCGCATTAACGGTTGCCGGACTATAAGTAAATCCACTAGTTACAATAGTGTATTTAGTTGCAAATACATGCTGCGAAACAAAAGTTAAACAGGCTAAAGTTGTAATTATTTTTTTCATGTTTTATTTTTTTAATAAATATATGCATAATTAAGTTACTCGTGACCACCAAAATCTAAAAACAATAAAAAAAATCTCTTTTTAATGGCGGCAAATGCAAATACGCCTGTTTTGTTACATTTTAATTTTCATTCGACTAAAAGTTGATAATGGTTCCATCTTTTATTTCATCACTACCTTGTTTAATAATTACATCACTTTCTTTTAAATCGCCATACACTTCTACTTTATCTTTATTCTTATTTCCTTTCCGCACGCTTATCCAATGTACAGTTTTACTGGCATCTACTTTTAATACAAAACATTTTTCCATATTGGTTACTATCGCTGTTTCCGGCACAAAAAGACTTTTTTCATTTCGCTGAGAAGGCAGACTAACTGTTGCATACATACCAGGCATTAATTTACCATCTGTATTATCAATTAAGATTTCTATAATCTCCGAGCGGTTTTTTCTATCAATATCTTTAGATAAGCGGGTTATTTTCCCAGTGAATACATCTTTCAGATAGCTTTTTATTGTAAACTTTATTTCTTTTCCTTCCTCCACTTCCGCCACATATTTTTCCGGGATGGCAATATGAAGTCTGAGTTTATTTTCATTTTTTATTTTAATAATCGGAACATTAGATTTTTCACCCGGGCCAACAAAGCCTCCGGGAGCAAGCTGCCTGTCGGTAATTATCCCGTCAAAAGGCGCCGTAATTCTTAAATAAGAAGCCGTTTGCTTGGCAGCACTATAAAGCACATTAGCTGCTATCATCTGCAAACTATCGGATATGGTATGTGCCTTCGCATATTCTATATCATTGGCCGATACAGCACCGGGCGTTTTATTGGTTTGCAATAACCTCTTATAATTAGCCAGCGTTGCGCCATATGTGGCTTCAGCCGATTTCATTTTAGAATACGCCTCAGATAACTGGCTTTCAATTTCAGGGGCTTCCAACTTTACCAGCAATTGCCCTTCTTTTACTTTATCGCCTATATCTACGTAAATAGTTTTGATATAACTGTTTATTTTAGGGAATACATCTGTGCTATAAAAACTTTCCAACTCACCCGGAAAGGAAAGTATATTTTCGGGCTGTAGCAGTTCAACTTTTGCAATTTCCACCGTTTGTTTTGCATCTGTTTTCTCTTCATGGTTTTTTGAAGAAGAACAGGAACATAACAATACAACAAACAGACAGAAAAAGACAAATGATTTTGAAAGAGCTTTCATTATAAATTATTTTAAAGGTTGATTAAAATTTGGTTGAATATTTCCTTCGTCGTAAAATTCACTTTCGTTATCTTCCGGATTTAAAGACGCAGATTTAAAGGTTGTTTTTCTTTGTACGGAAGCAAATACTACGGGTAATACTAAGAGTGCCGCAAACGTAGACGATATAAGCCCGCCTATAACGGCAATGCCCAATGGGGCAGACTGTTCACCCGATTCGCTTAAACCGCTTGCCATAGGTAACATACCCACTACCATAGCTATGGATGTCATTAAAATAGGGCGCAGTCTTACCGCACCCGATACCCTTGCAGCTGTTGTGGCATTTTTATATTCTAACCGCAAATGTTCAGCGTTAGTAACTATCAACACCGCGTTAGCTACTGATACCCCCACCGACATAATAATGCCCATGTAGGATTGCAAGTTAAGTGTGCAGCCGGTAATGACTAATAATAAAATAGAACCAGCTAATACAGCTGGTATGGTAACCAATATAACAAAGGCTACTTTAAATGACTGGAAGTTTGCCGTGAGTAATAAAAAGATAACAATGATTGCTAACAATAAACCTGATTGCAAACTGGATAATGTTTCCTGCAAAAGCTTGGCTAATCCTTTTAATTCTACAACAGAGCCTCTGGGTGGGTCTCCAGCCTTTTTTATAGCTGCGGCTACATCAGTCATTGCTGTGCCTAAATCTTTTTTATGGATGTTGGCCGATACTGTAATAATCCTTCTTGGGCCTACACGGTCATATTCTGCAGGAATAGTATCGGGTATAATGTCTGCTACATCGCCAAGCGTTGGCCTTAGTTGTCCTTCTACCAAAGGAATATTTTCCAGGTCTGCCACAGACTGCATCTGGTATTCGGGTACCTGCACCTGCACCTGATAAGCAAAACCTTTCTTTTGGTCCAACCATAAATTCTTTGCGGTAAAACGACTTGAAGAAGTTGCTGCTACCAATGACTTAGCCACATCATCGGGGCTTAAACCCATTTGTGCCATACGCTCTCTGTCCATTTGTATGTTTACAACCGGATAGTTAAGCGGTTGGTTAATTCGGAT
Source organism: Bacteroidota bacterium (assembly GCA_003153315.1). Classification (GTDB taxonomy): domain Bacteria; phylum Bacteroidota; class Bacteroidia; order B-17B0; family Aurantibacillaceae; genus PALSA-968. Next base: position 160,476 of record PLYA01000056.1, on the reverse strand, counting down.
ATCGCGTAGGTAATCAATCTTGTTTAACTCGTTTATTACTTTCTTAGCATAATTCTGCCCGTCGGTTAAATCTTTTCCGCCAATCATTACTTCAATAGGAGTCAGCGCTCCCTGACTCATAATCTTATCCGTTAATTCTATAGGCTCAAAAGAGATTTTTGTATCACTTACTTCTTTCTTTACTTCTTTACGAATTTCATCTTTCAAGTCGTCTAAATTTTTTACTTGATATTCGTGATTCAAGTCTACCTGTAATAATGCCTCATGCGGACCTGCACTAAACAGGTATAAAGCATGAGCCGGATAAGTTGACGCAATATTGCCCACAAAGGCTGAAGTAATGGATACATTTTCTTTACCAACTTTCTCTTCTATAATATGTATGATTTTTTTTACCCTATCCTCTGTACGTTCAATACGCATACCCTGCGGACAAATAATACGTAATTGAAACTGCCCCGAATGAGTGAGTTTAGGCATCATATCTTTTCCGATAAAGAAGACGCCGGCAATCAATACAGAAAAACTAACAAGTAAATAAACTGTAATTACTCTTTTTCTTTTTAATAAATATCTGTCCAGTATTTTCAGGTAACTTAATTTAAATCGTTCAAAAGCGCTTACTTTTTCAGGATGTTTACGTTCATAATCTTCAACTTTTTTTTCTTCGTTCTCATTTAGATAAGGCAGAATTTCTGTTTTATGTTCCGTGTGCTTTTCATGTCCTTTTAGCCACCAGTTGGATATTACAGGAACCAATGTTTGTGATAATAAGAAAGAAGCAAGCATAGAAAAACCAACGGCTAATGATAAGGGAAGAAACATGCCACGCGGCACACCACTCATTAAAAAAGCAGGTGCGAATACAGATAAGATACACAACAAAATAAGCAGTTTGGGAAATGAAAGTTCCACACAGGCATCAAAAATGGCACGGGCTTTTGTTTTGCCCATATCCAAATGCTGGTGTATGTTTTCAATCGTTACGGTTGATTCATCTACCAGAATACCCACTGCTAAGGCAAGCCCCGACAAAGTCATGATGTTGATGGTTTGCCCTGTAAGCTTTAATAATAACACCGCAATGGCAATAGATACAGGAATAGTAATGATTACAATAAGCGAACTGCGGAAATCGCCCAAAAACAAAAACACCATTAAACCCGTTAGCAACGCACCTATAACACCTTCTGTTGCCAAACTATTTACCGAATTCTTTACATAAACAGATTGGTCAAACTCATAAGACAAGTCTATATATTCAGGTAATAATGCTCTCATTTCAGCCAGCTTTCCTTTTAGCGCATTTACCACATTCATGGTGCTGGCATCTGCTGTTTTGGTTACGGGTATATATACAGAGCGCTTTCCGTTTATTAAAGCATAGCCAACTGTTACATCGGCAGCATCTTCAACTGTGGCTACATCTCTTAAGAATACAGTTGTGCCTGCTCCCTTTCTTAAAGGTATGTTTAAAAACTCTTCAACCTTATCAATAGTGGTATTAGAAGGAGTCATCAACAGGTAATCGCCTACACGCAGGTTTCCCGCAGGTGATATCTGATTGTTTTTTGTTACGGCCACCACTATTTCGTCGGGTGTCATTTCATAACTTTTCATCCGTTCGGGGTCAACCCGCACAACTACAGTTCTTTCATTTCCTCCAAAAGGAGGCGGTGCAGAAGCGCCGGGTATTTGAGAGAACATAGGGCGTATTCGGGTAGTTGCCAAATCCTGTATCTCATTAAGCGTAGCCTTTTTACTGCTGAAAACCAATTCGCCTATGGGGAGACTGGTGGCATCAAAACGTACAATTTGCGGTGGCACCGTGCCCGGCGGCAAATAACTCATTACCCGGTTGGCCTGGCTAACCACCTCGCTGGTAGCCTGTGCCATGTTTGCATCTTCATAAAAAGTACATTTTATAAAACACAAACCCTGTACGTTTTTTAACTCAATATCCTTTATACCTGATACATACAATAACTGGTTCTGGTAGCGGGTTGCCATAAACCCTTCCATTTGTTGCGGTGTCATTCCACCATAAGGTTGTATAATATAAATAGTGGGTAAATTAAGTGTAGGAAATATATCAATCGGGATATTAAACAGGGCTAAGGCAGAAAAGATAACTACACCTAAAATAATAACCAGAACAGAAATAGGTTTTGATAACGCGCCTGCAATTAGTTTTTTCATCCTGATTTATTATTTAGTTTGGACAGCGTTTAAAAACAGGTTTATATCTCCTGCTGCTGCTGCAACAGATAATAAAGACCGCCATGTATTGTTGTAGGTAATAGAATAATCTGCTTCTGCTCTTGCGAGTATGAACAGGTTTTGGCTCAACTCGGCAAGGTTGGCAAGCCCACTTTGGTAACGTGCTTTAGATTGGTTAAAGCCGGCCGTAGCTGCACTTACCTGTATGGGCGCTTCTTTGGCTTGAGCTATAGCCAGACTTAATTGTGCGTTGGCATTTTCAAGCTGGCCCGTTAAATTCAATCGCGTCTCGTTCAGCAAGGCATTATCTTTTTGTACCTCAAACATGTGGCTTTTATACTCATAGCTTATGCGGAAGATGTCAGTTACATTCCAAAGAAAATAAGCGCCCAGCATATAGTTATAACGGCTGTACTGAACCCCGTCTGAAAAACCAGTTGAATAAATACCCGTGCTTGATATGCCAGAACCCCTTGCCCCTCCAGTTGCCAAATACTTTAAGGTAGGCAGATAGGCACGTTTCACGGCTTTGGCTGAAAACAAATCGCTTTCTATTTTATTTTTATAAATGCTTATCAGAGGGTTGTTATCAATTACACTTTGACTGGTATTGGCCACAGGCAAGGCAGAGTTGAATGACAGGCTGTCCACAATAAAATAAGTACCCGTCATGCCCAAAAACTCACTAAATTTTATCTGCCATGTTTTTTCATCGCGTATGCTGCTCAGGTAATTAATCTTTGCTTTAGAAACTTCTGCTGCCGAGTAAGAAGAATCTACCCCTGGTTTTAAACCACTCTCTACAGCCGCTTTAATAATACGGTTAATATCAGCCGCTCTTTTTAAATTTTCAGATTGAACCTTTTTTAGTTTTTGATATACCAGCACATACAGGTAAGCTTCGGTAACTTTTATTTTATGCTGGAATATTTCATTCTGGTAAGCCGCATCGGCGGCCTTAAGCCTTGCTTCTTTTTCTTTAATGCCTGCGGTTATTTTACCAAAAGCAAAAATGGGCCCGCTAAGTACTACGGTAGTAAACTGGGAAGAAACCGGATTCCAGTTTTGTGCCGCGTTTACCCCGCCCGATATAGGTATGGCAGTTCCTTCATTAGGATAAAACTGACCCACCAAACTGTTGGCCGTTGCATAGGTTATCTGTTCCTGCAACTGAAGCGAGGGCACATAAGCCGTGTGGCTTGCTTTTACCAACTCGTTAGCGCCGCTCTTTTCTGCCAGAGCAGCTTTAATGCGGGGGTACCGGGCAATGGCAGTATCTAAGGCAGTTTGCAGGGTTATTTTCAGCGTATCTTTTTTATCCTGTGCAGTAGCAGCAAACAGGCAACAGGTAGCAAGCAACAGGTAACAGGGTTTTAGAAATGCTGAACGATACTTGAAACTTGCCATTATCTTTTATTTAAGACAACAAAGAACGACCCTGCACATTAAAACCAGATTAAAACCAGATTAAAACACGCTAATACGGGCTTAATAAAGGTTAATGCTTATTTGGGCGTTCCGGTGGGTTACCACCGTTGGGCTTTACGTTACAAGCTTTGCCGATTACGGCAAAGGCTTTCCACTACAATCCCTAACGCAGCCTAAACTCCTTAAAAGCCAACTTGAAAGAGTTTCCACCTCTGTGGAGAGCCATTCCCCATGTGTGGAGAGAGTTTCCCCATCTGTGGAAAGAGATTCCCCACGTGTGGAGAGAAGTTCCCCATGTGTGGAGAGAGTTTCCCCACGTGTGGAAAATGCTTCCACACCTGTGGAAAGAGATTCCCCACGTGTGGAAAGAAGTTCCCCATCTGTGGAAAGAGATTCCCTACGTGTGGAAAATGGTTCTGCTGGAACGCCCAACTAAGCAGTATGTGTGGGTAAAAACAAATTTACTTCGGTGCCCTGTTGGGGTTTGGATTTAATCTCAATACGCCCTTTGTGTATTTCAATAATTTTTTTGCTAAGGGTTAAACCCAGTCCAAAACCCTCGCGGGTGTGGGTGTTGGTGCCCCTTGCCATGGGGTTGTATATTTTATCTATATCGCTGCGCTCTATGCCAATGCCGGTGTCTGTTACACGTAGTTTTATTTCCTGGGGCGTATTCATTTCAATGCGCAGAAAAACCTTTTTGCCGTCAGAATACTTAATGGCATTGTCCATAATATTGCCAATGGCAGTCTTCAATAGTTCTTCGTTTCCTAAAAGATTAATGTAACTGCTTTCAAGCGCATAGCCATCAGATATAAAAAGGTCGAACTCCTGGCTTTGGTTATTTCTTTTATAGGTATTAATAATATCCATTACCAGTTCTACTATGTTAACAGACGCAAATTTTATCTGCGAGTCAACACTCTCTATTTTTGATAACTGCAATAATTCATTGGTTAGCGTGATGGCTTTTTTAAGTTCTTTAGAAGCCTGCTCCGAACTGTTTTTTAGGCTTTCCACATCCGTATCATATTTTACAGATGTTTCCAGTATGCCCGAAATGGCAGCCAGGGGCGTGCGCAATTCATGCGAAGCATAAGAAATAAAAGAGCGCTGGGTTTCTACCAATGCATTAATTTTTGCCAGCAGGCCGTTAAACGAATGGGCAACAATGGCCACTTCATCTTTGTTTTTTCTTTCAACAAGCTTCACATTCAAACTGTTTGGATTAATGGACTCAATTTCCTGCACTATTTTATTTAAAGGACTTAATACTACATAAGACAATACGTAACCCGCAATAGCTATCAGAAAAACGAGAATAATATTGCCATATAATAAGATGGATTTTAAACTATCCTGCATTTCAAATCCATTCAGGTTACAGGCTGTAATAACCGCTATTTTTCTCGCCCCTCCATATTCAAAAGGAACAGCCAAACCATCTTTCTCGTATTCGCTGCTTTTTGTTTTGTAATGAAAGCGGTATTCTTCTTTTGCATCCAGTTGCTTAAAGAAAGCATCGTCAAAGGAATAATCGTTATAAGGGTTTATGGAAAATATTTGCTGCTGCCTGTTATCAAAAACATATTCAGATTGTTCCGTCATGGATGTAATTACCTTCTCTGAAAGGGTATCGTGCTTATCATAAATCTCTATGGTTGATGCCAGCTTCCGGTGCAGACGATCATAAAAAACCCGTTCGCTGTAGTTCTTATAGGTAACATAAATATATAAAGAGAAGAGTACCATCAACACACCCGTTAATAATACAAAGCCAACTACAATCTTATTCTTTATCAGCATGGCTTATTCTCTTAATACATAACCCATGCCCACTACGGTATGCAGTAATTTAGGAGAGAAATCTTTATCAATTTTCTTGCGCAAATAGTTTACGTAAACATCAATTACATTGGTGTTCGTATCAAAATCAAGATCCCAAACCTTTTCTGCTATATCAACCCTGCTGATAACCCTTTCTTTATTTAAGATTAAATACTCCAATAAAGAGTATTCTCTCGCCGTTAAATCAATTCTTTTACCCGAACGGAAAACACTTTTTGCTGTAGTATTAACTTCTAAATCAGCCAGGGTTAAAACCTTTTTATCTTCGTTTAAATTACGGCGTGTAAGCGCTTTTACCCGCAGCAATAATTCCTTAAATTCAAAAGGCTTGGCTAAGTAATCATCTGCTCCGGCTTCAAACCCGCTTGTTTTATCATCAATGCTGTCAAATGCCGTAAGCATAATTACAGGTATCTGGTTATTTTGCTGCTTAAAGAGTTTGCATAATTCAAACCCATTTATAAGAGGCAGGTTTACATCCAGTATAATTACATCATAACTGCCCTTTAAGAAAGACATGTGCCCTGTTTGCCCGTCATAGGCTATATCCAAAAGGAAGCCTTCACTCTTAAACCCCTTTTTAATAAAGCCGGCTACAGCCTGTTCATCTTCAACCAGTAATATTTTCATATTAAATACAAATATAGGTCGTATTTATAAAATTAGGGAGATTAGGAAATAAGTTAAAACTTGCAACAAAATATAAAAGAAAAATATAAGCTTAAAATCAAGTCAGGTATTTTTTCATTTATTTTATCACAATTTAAGCCCTTATTTAAGCTATAATAACTAAATTTGGAGTCCTAATTAAACGCGCAATTTTAACCTAAAAATAGATAACTATGGCTTTTGACATTGACATGATTAAAAAGGTGTATGCAGCTATGCCTGCACGCATTGAAGCAGCCCGCAAAGTGCTGGGTCGCCCGTTAACCCTATCTGAAAAGATATTATATGCTCACTTACACGCCGATCAAAAGTTTGAAAACTTTACACGCGGTACATCTTATGTAGATTTTGCTCCGGATAGAGTAACCATGCAGGATGCAACGGCTCAAATGGCTTTGTTGCAGTTTATGCAAGCCGGTCGTCCAAAAGTGGCTGTGCCGTCTACGGTACACTGCGACCATTTAATTACTGCAAAAGACAACTCTAAACCTGATTTAGAAAGAGCTATTAAAGTAAACAAAGAGGTTTATGATTTCTTATCGTCTGTTACCAATAAATATGGTATTGGTTTCTGGAAACCTGGTGCAGGTATCATTCACCAGGTAATGTTAGAGAATTATGCGTTCCCTGGCGGAATGATGATTGGCACCGATAGTCATACCGTAAACGCAGGTGGTTTAGGTATGGTTGCCATTGGTGTGGGTGGTGCCGATGCCTGCGATGTAATGGCAGGTTTGGCTTGGGAATTAAAATGGCCTAAACTAATTGGTGTTAAACTAACCGGCAAACTTAGCGGATGGTGTTCTGCAAAAGATATTATATTAAAAGTAGCAGGTATACTTACTGTAAAAGGTGGTACCGATAAAATTGTAGAATACTTTGGCGAAGGCGCACAATCACTTAGCTGCACAGGTAAAGGTACTATTGCCAACATGGGTGCTGAGATTGGTGCAACTACTTCTACCTTTGGTTATGATGCATCTATGGAGCGCTATTTACGTGCTACAGGCCGTGCTGATGTAGCTGATTTAGCGAACACAATTAAAGCAGACTTAACAGGCGATGCTGAAGTATATGCTGACCCTAAGAAATATTTTGATGAAGTAATTGAAATCAACTTATCAGAATTAGAGCCTTATGTAAATGGTCCTTTCACTCCCGATTTAGCTACGCCTATTTCTCAGTTAAAGGCTGTTGCTACCGAAAAGGGATGGCCTATGGATGTTAAAGTTGGATTGATTGGCTCTTGTACCAACTCCTCTTACGAAGATATTTCGCGTGCGGCATCTTTGGCTAAACAGGCATCCGATAAACATTTAAAAACAAAAGCAGAATTTACCATCACTCCCGGTTCTCAGCAAGTACGTTATACAATTGAGCGTGATGGCTTTATAGATACCTTTAATAAAATTGGTGCAGAGGTTTTCTCTAACGCATGCGGTCCATGTATTGGTATGTGGGACAGACCAGGTGCTGATAAAGGAGAAAAGAATACCATCATACATTCCTTTAACCGTAACTTCTCCAAACGTCAGGATGGTAACCCAAATACGCATGCTTTTGTTGCTTCTCCTGAAATTGTTACAGCACTTGCCATTGCAGGCAGCTTAGGATTTAACCCCTTAACAGATACTTTAATAAACGAAGAAGGCAAAGCTGTAAAGTTAGACCCGCCAACAGGCGAAGAATTACCAAGCAAAGGTTTCGCGGTTGATGATGCAGGTTACCAGGCACCCGCTACTGATGGCAAAAGTGTGGATATAAAAGTTAGTCCTGAAAGTGATAGATTGCAACTACTAGCTCCTTTCAAAGCATGGGAAGGAACAGACTTACATAACCTTAAACTATTAATCCGTGTAAAAGGCAAATGTACTACCGACCATATCTCTATGGCTGGTCCATGGTTAAAGTACCGCGGACATTTAGATAACATTTCCAACAACATGCTTATTGGTGCCTTAAACTCCTACAACGAAAAAACAAACTCGGTAAAAAACCAATTAGATGGTACCTATAACGAAGTACCCAAAGTACAACGTGCTTACAAAGCACAAAACATAGGCTCTATTGTTGTTGGTGATGAAAACTATGGTGAAGGTTCATCTCGCGAACACGCAGCTATGGAGCCTCGTTTCTTGGGTGTACGTGCCGTATTAGTAAAATCTTTTGCCCGTATACATGAAACCAACCTAAAGAAACAAGGTATGCTTGGCTTAACCTTTGCTAACAAAGACGACTACAACAAAATTCAGGAAGACGATACCATTGATATTATTGGTTTAACTACTTTTAAATCAGGTTTGCCCCTAACCGTTGTCTTTAACCATAAAGACGGCAGCAAAGATGAAATTAAAGCTAACCATAGCTACAATGCACAGCAAATAGAGTGGTTTAAAGCAGGTGGAGCCCTGAACATTATCCGTGCAAGCGTAAAGGCTTAATTAAATATGCAACTTATCTATAAAGAAACCGCCTCTAATTGGGGCGGTTTTTTGTTCCCGCTAATTGAAGGCGAAAATTCATTGAATAATTGAATACAAATAAATTATATTGTACACTACTTTTCTGTTTTGCAATAAGGCAAGCAAATCTTTTCTCTCAAACCAGCGATAGTGCAAATAATTATGCCATTCGTAAAGATGTGGTAGATATTTATAATACCGTTTTTCATCGTAAAAATGTAATGCGTTCTGATACCATTAGAAAAGTTCCGGGCAAGCTTTATCCTTCTTTTTTTCTTACACCGGGTTATGCCGTCCAAAGCGGTTTTAGCGTTGACTTCTCTAATGTCAGCGCCATGTATTTATCTAAAAATGCAAATATCTCCAGTGTTTTAACCTATATTGCAATTACACAGAAAAAGCAAATTATTATACCGATTGAATCCAACATTTTCACAAAAGATAATACCTGGAATTTTCAGGGCAATTGGTATTACTTAAAATATCCTATTTCTACTTTTGGTTTAGGAAGCAATACCATAGATGCCAACCGCATTGACCTTAATTTTAATACCCTTCGCATGCGTGAGCTTGCATTAAAAAAAACGGGTAAATACACGTATGCGGGCTTGGGCTACAATTTAAGTAAGTATTGGGATATAACACAAGTAGCTAAAAATGGCAACACGTATTATGATGCTTATGGATTTAAAAATAACCCGATGTCATCTGGTATTGAAGTGGCAGTACAGTATGATAGCAGAGAAAACTCTTTAAATCCGGTTAGTTCTAGCTATATAAATGCTTCTTTTTTGCAAAATTTGCGCGGTTTGGGCAGCAACAGCAATTGGTCTTCATTACTGATTGATGCGAGGCATTATGTTCGGTTTCCAAAAAACTCAAACAATGTACTTGCCTTTTGGACGTATGACTGGCTTACATTATCAGGCATTCCTCCCTATCTTGATTTGCCTTCTAACGGATGGGATACTTATTCTAATACCTGTAGAGGATACATGGAGGGGCGTTTCCGTGGGCTTTGCATGATTGATTTAGAAACAGAATACCGCATACACTTTATGAAAAACGATTTACTTGGCATGGTAGTATTTGGCCATATTGAAAGTTATTCGAGTTTGCCCAACCGTTTTTATTTTGATAAGGTTATACCCGGAGGTGGTTTGGGCTTACGTGTTAAACTAGGAAAGTTTTCCAACACCAATCTAAGCTTTGATTATGGCTTTGGTCTTAATGGCTCACGTGGTTTCTTTTTTAATTTGGGAGAGGTTTTTTAACGATAACATATTAAGAAAAAAATTTAGTATAAAGGTTTAGTGTTAAATCAGCAAAAAAGGACTTGGGTATAAGTTAAAGCTAACGTGCATGTTTACATAGTGCGTTTCTTTGCTTTGTTTACGTACTTCTTGCATTTATACCACTCAGTTTGGGACTAAATTATTGATAATCATTAAATTAAAAAGGAGTCCAAATGGACTCCTTTCTGTTTTTTAACCTGCTTGGTGAGTTAAGCTGGTAATTCCCCATATTTATAAGCCTTTTTTGTTGATGTTATGTTTTTCAAATCGTCATCCTGAACTTGTTTCAGGATCTTATAAAAAATGACAGATACTGAAATAAATTCAGCATGACCACCTGTTGTTTTAGTTAGCATATTCGCTTAAGAACTTAATACGCATTAAACGTATCTCTTCGTCTGTATAATCATCAGAACCAAGTTCTTTAATAGCTGCATCAATAGAGTCTGTTTCAGATTCGCGGAAGTACTCAATTACCTCTTCCTGCTTTTCCACATCCATAGTCTCATTCAAATAGTAGCTGATGTTAAGCTTGGTACCCGAGAAAACAATGGTTTCCATTTCCTGCAGCAAATCGTTAAAGCTCATTTGCTTGGATTTGGCAATGTTCTCTAAGTTTATCTTGCGGTCAACATTCTGAATGATATAAATCTTATTACCTGATTTATTGGCAACCGATTTAACTACCATATCCATCGGGCGTTCAATGTCGTTTTCTTCTACGTGTTTTTTAATTAAAGCTACAATAGTTTTACCAAATTTATCTGCCTTACCTTGTCCTACACCATTTATATGGGTTAGTTCGGTTAAAGTAATAGGATATTGTGTAGCCATCTCCTCTAAAGAAGTCTCGGCAAAAATAGCATAAGGCGGTAGTTTTTCTTTCTTAGATATTTTCTTAACCTCATCTTTCAACATGCTGTAAAGCAACTCATCAGTTGCACCTGCACCTTTTGCGGGTGAAGTAATAAAATCATCATCATCGCTTCCTTCTGCACCGCTATAATCGTGGTCGCGAGCCACCATGATAGAATAAGGCTTTTTAAGGAAGGTTTTACCTTTATCGGTAATTTTTAGCAAGCCATAATTCTCAATGTCCTTTGCAATCAAACTGTTTACCAATGCCTGACGAAACACAGCACTCCAATAACGCTCGTCTTTATCATCCTGAACACCGTCTCCAAACAAATCCAAATCGTTATGCTTATAGGTTTTTCCGGTTGAAGTAAGTGTACCCATCAACACATTAATAACATCTTTTGTTTTATGTTTTTCTTTAACGGCAACTACTGCTTCTAAAGCAAGCGCCACATCCTGTTTACCTTCTGCTTTTTGTCTAGGGTGACGGCAGTTATCGCAAAGTGAGTTACAGTTTTTTTCTTCAAACTCTTCACCAAAATAATGCAACAATACCTTACGACGACAAGAAGCAGTTTCTGCAAAAGAAACAGTTTCATTTAAAAGACTTTTACCTATTTCCATTTCGGCAACAGGTTTACCTTTTAAGAACTTCTCTAATTTCACAATATCATCGTAACTGTAAAAAGTAACACAGTTTCCTTCACCACCATCTCTACCTGCACGGCCGGTTTCCTGATAATAACTTTCTAATGACTTAGGAATATCATGATGGATAACAAAACGAACATCCGGCTTGTCAATTCCCATACCAAAAGCAATGGTAGCTACGATTACATTTAAGTCTTCCATTAAGAAACCATCCTGCACCTTGCCACGCTCTTTAGCATCCATACCTGCATGATAAGGTTCTGCTTTAATACCGTTTACTTTTAACGCTTCAGCAATCTCCTCTACCTTTTTACGACTTAAACAATAAATAATACCTGATTTACCCGGATTTTGTTTTACATACTTTATAATCTCTTTATTTACGTTTACTTTCGGACGTATATCATAGTATAAGTTAGGACGGTTAAATGAAGACTTATATAAGTTAGCATCTAACATACCTAAGTTCTTTTGGATATCAAGTTGAACTTTAGGGGTTGCAGTAGCTGTAAGCGCAATTACAGGTACTTTTTTATTCATTCGTTCGCTTACCTTATCTATAATAGGACGAAGACGACGATACTCAGGTCTGAAATCATGTCCCCACTCAGATATACAATGCGCTTCATCTATACCAAAAAACGAAACATTAAATTCAGTAAAGAATTTTATGTTATCTTCTTTAGTTAGCGTTTCAGGTGCTACATATAATAGTTTAGTTTTACCCGCAAGTACATCCTTCTTTACTTGCATCATATCCGCCTTATTTAAAGACGAGTTAAGAAAATGAGCAATACCATCTTCTTTGCTAAAACCACGTATGGCATCTACCTGATTTTTCATCAGTGCTATAAGTGGAGAAACAATAATAGCTGTTCCTTCACTTACAATAGCCGGTAATTGGTAGCAAAGTGACTTACCTCCGCCGGTAGGCATAATTACAAATGTATCCTTACCNNTAAATTTTCCGAAGCCGAAAAACTTCTTAAGGGTTCCTGTTAGCGATAATTCCATTGTTGCACTCATGTTTTATATATTGAAAATGTATGTTTCTTTTGTTATACTAACGTAAAGATATACTAAAAATTTTGAACGTTTGAAAGAAAGAATCATAAAAATCAAAAAATTATACGAATCGATATTTTTGAACGATGAATGGCTTCAGATTATTATAGCTATTAAAGTTAAAGCTATCTTTTAAAGTTTTTCATGATTATATTAAGCCCTAATCATAGTATGTTTTTCATTTAACTTCTATCTTTGTAATGATATTATTCAATAATTAAAAACATATGCTAGATGAGAATAATTAATATAAGCTTAATTTTTTCAGCTCTTGTTTTTTTCAGGCTTCAAAAGGCACAGGCACAAACTCATAAAACCGAAAGCAAACAAGAAGTTAAAATAAAAGAAGTAGAACATATAGAATCTGCTCCGATTAAAGAAACTGAAATTAAAAAAGAAGAACCAAAAGAAATTGTTCCGATTGTTGAACATAAAGAATCCGTTCCTTTTAAAGAACAGGAAGTAAAAATGGAAACTCAACCAATTGTGAATACTCCTGATAAAAATGCGGTAACAGAAAATAATGCGACGAAAGAAACTCCCGCTGCAACCAATACCCAAAAATTTTCTCTCCCCAAGAATTTTACAGTAAAACGTGCTGTTATGCCTGTAAAACCTATAATAAAGGATATACCCCAAAAGTAGGTTTTATTCCGTTTTACTTTAAGTTTAAATCAACATCCCTGCAATGGTAGCAGAAAGATAAGAGGCAAGGGTTCCGCTAATTAAGGCACGAATACCTAATTTAGCTAAATCAGCACGACGCTCAGGGGCCAATGCACCAATTCCACCAATTTGCATACCTACTGAGCTGAAGTTAGCAAAACCACAAATGGCAAAGCTTACAATTAACAATCCCTTATCACTTAAGGGTGCTGCCAGTTTGTGAGTCAAAGTATCAAAAGCTACAAACTCGTTAATAGTTAGTTTTTGCCCCATAATAGTAGCAACTTGTTGCACATCAGCACTTGGCACTCCCATACACCAAGCAAGAGGGTAAAAGAGTTTCCCAAAAATATAGTCGAGCGAAAGAGGTGCATATATTTTTCCAAGTCCGTAATTGACGAATGCAATAAGCGCTATAAAACCAATAAGCATTGCAATTACATTGATGGCAATTTTCATTCCGTCGGCAGCACCATGAGAGATAGCATCAATTAAATTGGTATGCTCCTTTTTAACTTCCAGTGTTACCTTGCCTTTGGTAACAGGCTCTTCTGTTTCCGGATAAATAATTTTAGAGATAACCAATGCAGCCGGAGCAGCCATTAAACTGGCAGTAAGTAAATATTCCGCACGCGCACCCATATTTACATACACAATTAAAATACCTCCGGCAATACAAGCCATACTACCTGCCATAGATGAAAGGAGTTCGCTTTTGGTCATGGTAGCAATATAAGGACGAATCATAACCTGTGCTTCAACCTGGCCAACAAAAGCACTGGCAACATTGCTAAGAGCCTCAGCCCCGCTGACACGCATCACAAAATTCATAATGCGGGCAATAAAAGCAACCACACGTTGCATAAAACCTATATGATATAAAATAGCTACCAACACACATACTAATATAATAGTGGAAGTTACACTAAAGGCAAACACAAAGGTATGGGGCGCACCGAACCCTTTAGTAGCCCCATCATGGGTATCAATCATAATACCACCATAAACAAAGCTGGCACCTTGTGTGGCAAATTGCTCAATCTTACCCATTCCTTTGCCTAATAAAGCAAAAAAACGGGTAATAGGCGGTACTTTTAATACCAAAAGCGCAATAACAATTTGCAAGCCAACGCCACTTAAAACCAATCGATAATTAATTGCTTTACGGTTATTGGAAAGCAAGAAAGCAATCATAAAAATAACGGCAACGCCAATCAGTCCGGTAAATCTATCCATATAGTATGTGTATATTTTTAATTCTAGTTTAAAAACAAGAGGCGTAAATGTAATTTTATTTTTTAAAAGAATGAAATATGCAGTATGGCATAAGCCAATATAAATGTTATTTTTGCCTCCGGATAGCAGCTATCTTTTGAAGTAACCCCATATGAAAATAAGTAAAGAAGTTAAAACGGGTATTGTTGCGGTGGTAACTATTGCCATTGTGATATATGGTTTTAATTTTTTGAGCGGAAAAGATATACTTAGACCACATAGTTATATTTATTGCGTTTATGAAAAAGCCGATGGGCTGATTGATGCTAGCCCGGTTTTGGTAAATGGCATTAAAGTAGGTTCTGTGCATAAAACCAATCTTATAAAGTACGGAAATGGTTACAGGGTATTAGCTACTTTAATCATGACCGAAAAAATAAATATACCGAAAAAGAGCTATGCTAAACTCGTTTCATTAGATCTATTAGGCTCTAAAGCGGTAAGTATAGTATTCTCAAATTCAAAGGAATATATAAAAAACAATGATACCCTTTTAGCCGATTATGAAGATGATTTAAAAACCGCCGTAGATAAACGTATTGCTCCGCTGCAAAAGAAAGCCGAGAACCTTATATCTTCCATCGACTCCGTAATGCAAGTGGTGCAAGAAGTATTAAACGCAAACGTAAGACAAAGCCTTACGGCTTCTTTCGAAAGCATAAAAGCAACCTTAAAAAATCTACAGCATGCTTCTTCGGGTTTAGATACTTTAATGACTACCCAGTCAAGCAAAGTAAGTTTAATACTAACTAAAGTGCAATCATTGGCATCTAATTTGGAGAAGAATAATGAAAAGATAACCAACATCCTAAACAACTTCTCAAACATCAGTGATTCTTTGGCTAAATCAAATATCAAAACTACTATAGACCATGCCAACCTTGCGATAACACAAGCAAATACATTATTGGAAGGAATTAATAATGGTAAAGGTACCCTTGGTAAATTTGTAAAGAACGATTCTGTCTATAATAATTTAAACCGAGCAAGTAACGATTTGGATTTGTTATTAGCTGATTTACGCGAGCACCCAAAACGTTATGTAAGTATTTCAGTATTTGGAAAAAAAGACAAGACCAAACCTAAAAAGTAAGTACATATGATTTCAACAATCATCTTTATTATTCTGGCAATTGCAGGTACCGGGTTCTTTCTATATAACGCTAAAAAAGTTCATCGAAATATCTTTCTCGGAAAAGAAGTTAACCTGTCGGGCAATACCTCACAACGTTTAAATACCATGCTGCGTGTAGCATTTGGGCAAAGTAAAATGGCAACCCGCCCCATACCTTTTATCTTACACTTGTTTGTTTATGTAGGCTTTGTACTCATCAATATAGAAGTATTAGAAATGGTTTTTGATGGTGTATTTCATACACATCGTGCCTTTTTTATTTTAGGAAGTTTCTATAACTTCCTTATCGGATTCTTCGAAATACTTGCCTTTTTAGTAACCTTCGGTTGCGCTGTATTTCTGGTTCGTAGAAATGTAGTGCATGTAAAACGGTTGGTAATGAAGGAACTTCGCGGCTGGCCTAAAATGGATGCCAACATTATTCTTTGTTCTGAAATTGTATTAATGAGTGCCTTATTCTTAATGAACGCTGCCGACCAAACCCTGCAAGCCAGAGGTAACGACCATTACCAACATGCAGGTAGCTTCCCTATCTCTCACTTTATTGCTCCATTATTAAACGGAATGAGTGATGGCAACTTAATCTTTATCGAACGTTCTTGCTGGTGGCTACACATCTTCGGCATTTTTGGCTTCTTAAATTATTTACCTTATTCCAAACACTTCCATATTCTGTTGGCGTTTCCTAATACGTATTTATCTAACTTAAACCCTAAAGGCAAGTTTACCAATTTAGATAGCGTTACCGATGTTGTAAAACCAAATTTCGACCCAGGCTATCAACCGGTGACAGACCCCAACAAACCGGAACGCTTTGGTGCTAAAGATGTGCTCGATTTAAGCCGGAAACAATTACTGGATGCATATACCTGCACCGAGTGCGGCAGATGTACCAGTTCTTGTCCGCAAAATATAACCGGCAAAGTTTTATCTCCCCGCAAAATAATGATGGATACCCGCGACAGATTAGTTGAGGTTGGGAAGAATATTGATAAAAATAAAGGCACTTTTGTAGATGATGGCAAATCTCTGTTAGGAGATTACATTACCAATGAAGAGATATGGGCATGTAATACTTGTAATGCCTGTGTGCAGGAATGCCCGGTAAACATAGACCCCCTTTCTATCATTACCGATATGCGCAGGTATTTAGTAATGGAACAAAGTTCTGCCCCAAACGAATTAAATGGCATGTTCAGCAATATGGAAAACAACGGCGCCCCTTGGCAGTTCTCTCCGGCTGACAGAGCTAATTGGGTAAATGAAGCATCATAAGAATTTATTAAGATGAGCGACACTATACATGTAAAAACAATGGCGGAATTTACCGCAAGCGGAGAAACCCCTGAAATACTTTTCTGGGTAGGTTGCAGCGGTAGCTTTGACGACAGAGCTAAAAAAATTACCCGTGCCATCGTTCGCATACTAAACCATGTAAACATTAAGTTTGCCATTTTGGGTATGGAAGAATCTTGCACCGGAGACCCTGCCAAACGTGCCGGAAACGAGTTCCTCTTCCAGATGCAGGCCATGCAGAACATTACTACCCTTAATAACTACAATATAAAAAAGATAGTTACCGGTTGCCCGCATTGCTTTAATACCATTAAAAATGAATACCCAAGTTTAGGCGGACAATATGAAGTAATACACCACACCCAGTTAGTACAAGATTTAATCAATCAGGGTAAATTAAAAGTACAGGGTGGCGAGTTTAAAGGAAAGAAAATCGTTTACCACGACCCTTGCTACCTTGGCAGAGCTAATGATGTGTACGAAGCCCCGCGCGAAGTGATAAAAAGCCTGGATGTTGATTTAGCGGAGATGAAACGCAGCAAAGCAAAAGGTTTGTGTTGTGGAGCCGGAGGAGCGCAAATGTTTAAGGAAGCCGAAAAAGGCACTAAAGAAGTAAATGTGGAGCGCGCCGAAGAAGCCTTAGCCGAAAACCCCGATGTAATTGCCGTTGCATGTCCCTTTTGCAATACTATGATGACGGACGGCGTGAAACATTTTAACAAAGAAGAGCATACCAAAGTGCTTGATGTGGCTGAATTGGTGGTTAGAGCCAATAATTTGTAGGCTAAAACAGTTTCAAAACCTTTTTTTAAAGAAAAATGAACATTTAAGAAGGGTTCAGCGGTATTCCAATCATTTTCAACGCTCTCTTTAAGCGAAACAACGCTAATTCAAAAGAATTCGATGATGTTTTGAAACGAAACAATGATAATCCGAAGAAATTCGATGATGTCCCGAAGCGAAACAATGGTGTCCGGAAACGAAACAATGATGTTCCCCATACGAAACAATGATAATCCGAAGGAATTCGACGGTGTCCAGAAACGAAACAACGGTGTCCGGAAACGAAACAATGATGTTCCCCACACGAAACAATGATAATCCGAAGGAATTCGACGGTGTCCAGAAACGAAACAACGGTGTCCGGAAACGAAACAATGATGTTCCCCACACGAAACAATGACAATCCGAAGGAATTCGATGCTAATCCGCAACAATTCGATGATGTTCCCCAACAATTCGATGACCTCCAAAAGCGGATATAAACCCTCTTTATTCTTAAAAACTACCTTTTCAACCCTATTTTTGTTAAGGTCCGTTAATTTTTAATAAATCAAGATTTGTTAAGCTTTGACTTACAGGTAGTGAGAGAGTACTAAGATTTTAAGGGATTGTGAGCTTTTAAAACCCCAACTATACTACATCAAACTTTTTAGTTCGTTCTTTTAGCAGTGCAATAGCCTGTTCCTGGGTTTGTATGTGGTGATTTACGGTAATAAGGTTTTTAGCTAAAATATCATAGCGTTTGGTCATCAAAAAAAACCATACCTGAAAGAAATCTATTTTCTTAAATATGATAGAATTTTCTTTTGCATAACTATGTATGTTTTTCATAAACTCGCCGGGCAGGTCTGTCCAATGCATGGTTGGTTTTATATGGTGTATAATATGATACCCATCGTTAAAACAAGTTCTATTATATCTTCCGTTAATACAATTAATAGAATTTACATAATCGTTATCAGGATGTTCTCTGTCTATAAACGCATGTTGCCCCCAGTTGCCTGCCATCATAAAGAATCTCACTACAATTACCGGAATAACAAATACCACTAAAGTAGCCTGCCAGTTAAAGAACATCAGTGCAATGCAAAATAACCAAAAGCCTAACTCACCTTTAAGAAAGTTAGTACGCACCTTGGTTCTGTTTTTTCTTTTCAAATAAGTAGCCAGTTCATACGTGCCAAAAATTAAAAATGAGAAGTAGTATTTCAAAAAATCTTTAAAGCTGTCTCTTTGATATTTCATGGTGCTGCTATGGTCTTCAGGCATATTCCCTTCGGCATGGTGCATACCCAAGTGATGTGCAAAATAAGCTTCGGGGGTTTCTCCCAAAAAGGGGCCAATTAACCAGGGAATAATATTGTTTAAATAACTATATTGTTTCTTAAACATAGGACGGTGCGAGGTTAAGTGAAGCATCAAAATAAAAGGGCCCATTAAAAGAGAAAAATTAAAGGTGTAATAAATAGGAACCATCCACCACCTGAAACACCCCGGGATAAACATATAAACAGCTGCAGGAATAGTAGTAACCATTATAATGGCGCACAACCTCACAAAAGCCATATCGCGTTTATCATTAAGCAATGAAATGATAAACTTCTCGATAAAATTATATTTGGCTTTTTCTTTATAGGTAGGGTCGGTAATGGTTATTTCACTAATGTCAGTCATTTAAATAGCATTTGTTAGTAAGGAAACAAAAGTAATTAATTTTTATTCTGCGTTGTTAATTAGGCATGCTTAATTTTACGTGCTAAATCCAATAACATGATTACAAAAGATGTTCCTAAAAAATTATTTCTGCTCGATGCCTTTGCGCTTATTTATCGCGCTTATTTTGCATTCAGCAATAACCCGCGTATTAATTCGCAGGGCTTAAATACTTCGGCTATTTTCGGCTTTACCAATACTTTGTTAGAAGTATTAAATAAAGAAAAACCCACGCATATTGCTGTGGTATTTGATTTAGCAGGGCCTACCCATCGTCACATAGAGTTTGAAGCCTATAAAGCGCAACGCGAAGAAATGCCCGACGACTTGCGCAAAGCCATTCCTTATATTTTTAAATTATTAGAAGGTTTTAATATCCCTGCCTTATCATTCAATGGCTTTGAAGCGGATGATGTCATTGGCTCTTTAGCCATGCAAGCAGAGAAAAAAGGATTTACCACATACATGATGACACCTGATAAAGACTACGGACAACTGGTGGATGAGAACACCTTTATTTACAAACCTGCCCGCTTAGGCAACGGTGCTGAGATTTTGGGTGTAAAAGAAATTTGCGATAAGTGGCAGATAAAAAATGTAGCTCAGCTAATTGATATATTGGGCTTGATGGGCGATACCTCTGATAACATACCCGGCATACCGGGTGTGGGAGAAAAAACCGCTATACAATTAGTTAAGGATTTTGATTCGGTTGAAAACTTATACTTGAACACAGATAAGCTAAAAGGCAAACTGAAAGAGAAAGTTGAGAATAATAAAGATAAGGCAATCCTCTCTAAACGTCTTGCCACTATTGTGTTAGATATACCTATTGAATTGCATGATGAGGAACTGATAAGAAAAGAAATAAACAAGGATGCTTTACGCGAGGTATTTAAAGAACTTGAATTCAGAACCATTGCGAAAAAAATATTAGGCGAGGATATTTCTGATGGCATGCCTGAACAATGGAATAGCAGTAAATCAAATACCACAGATGATAATCAATCCAAATCTGCAAAACCGGCAGCCAAAACAAACCCTGCACAGGTTGATATGTTTAGTGAAGAGGGAGAAACTCTAGTAGAAGAAGAAACAAGCGAAGCTCCTAAAATATATAAAACAGCAAACGACACCGAACACAAATACTTTTTAATTGATACAAAAGAAAAACGAAGCGAGTTGTTGAATACGTTACATCACAACAAAGAGTTTTGCTTTGATAGCGAAACAACTTCATTAGATACCTATGTAGCAGAGATTGTAGGCTTGTCTTTTGCCGTTAAACCGTTCGAAGCTTATTACATTCCTTTTCCGGAGAACCAACAAGAAGCACAAAGCATTGTTAACGAATTCAAACCCTTATTTGAAGATGAAAGCAAAACACTCATCGGACAAAACATTAAATACGATTTACAGGTATTGAAGAATTACGGCATAGAAATTAAAAACAAACTCTTTGATACCATGATTGCGCATTTCCTTATTCAACCGGAGATGCGCCATAATATGAACGTGCTTGCCGAAACCTATTTAAACTATTCTCCTATCAGTATAGAAACTTTAATAGGCAAGAAAGGAAAGAACCAAACCAGCATGCGCGATGCAGAAATAGAAGCCATTAAAGAATATGCTGCCGAAGATGCTGATGTAACACTTCAGCTTGAAAAAGTATTTGCACCTAAGCTGGAAGAAAATAAACTGGAAAAGTTATTTCATGATGTGGAAGTGCCTCTGGTGCATGTACTTGCCGATATGGAACGTGAAGGAGTAAGAATCGATACCAAAGTATTGAATGATTACTCAGCTCAACTGGAAAAAGAAATTGTACAGATTGATGATGAGATACAAAAACTGGCAGGCACTCCGTTTAATGTTTCTTCTCCTAAACAGGTGGGGGAGATTCTGTTTGAATACCTAAAGATTATTGATAAGCCCAAGAAAACAAAAACCGGACAATACTCCACGGGCGAGGATGTATTGGCAAAGCTTACCGATAAACACCCCATTGTAGGAAAGATATTGGAATACCGTGAAGCAATGAAGTTAAAGAATACGTATGTAGATACACTCCCGCTGTTGGTTAACTTCAAAACAGGTCGCCTGCATACTTCCTACAATCAGGTAGTGGCGGTTACAGGGCGTTTAAGTTCTGATAACCCAAATCTGCAAAACATACCTGTGCGTACTGAACGAGGACGATACATTCGCAAAGCATTTATTCCGAGAGATGAAAACCATATTCTGTTAAGCGCGGATTATTCGCAGATAGAATTGCGCATTGTGGCATCCATCAGTAAAGACCCTAATATGTGTGAAGCTTTTCGTCTGGGTAAAGATATTCATACCGCAACCGCTGCCAAGGTTTATGGCATTGATGAAAGCGAGGTTACCAAAGAAATGCGTTACAAAGCCAAGAGCGTAAACTTTGGTATCATATACGGACAAGGCGCTTTTGGATTAGCTGAAAACATTGGGGTTTCTCGTACCGAAGCAAAACAACTGATTGATAATTATTTTAGAGAATATTCTTCCATTAAAAAGTATATGGACGATACCATAAACTTTGCCAGAGAGCATGGTTTTGTACAAACCCTTTTAGGCAGAAAACGCTGGTTGCGCGATATCACTTCCAACAATGCCGTAGTACGAGGCTATGCCGAACGAAATGCCATTAATGCGCCCATACAAGGCTCTGCTGCCGATATGATTAAAGTAGCTATGATTTCTATTCAAAAGGAATTAAAGAAGCAAAACTTTAAAAGTAAAATGATTTTGCAGGTACATGATGAGTTAATTTTTGATGTAGAAAAATCAGAACTGGATGCCATAAAACCCGTTATTGAAGAACATATGAAACATGCTTTACCTTTAGACGTTCCTTTAGAAGTTGGCATGGGTATAGGTTTAAACTGGTTAGAAGCGCATTAGTTCATTATCAACAACTGTATTTTCTATTATATGTGTTTGATTTATTGACATAAGATTTTAGTATTAAAACGTTTAACGAAGAATAAACAGATGTATTATTTTTTTAAATCGATTGAAATACCAGCATTAAACATAATACCCAAATGATGACCGGAATATTCGGCATAATAGAAACGACTTGGAGAGTTAAAAGAAGTATAGCCACCTGTTCCTATGCTACTAACCCATTTTATGTTATCGAATAATTTGATTTTGAACCCGAATCCTGCGTAAAATTCAATAGATTTAAAATGTGCCTGAGATGCATTTTTTGCATTTTCTGCATTCGCTAAATTCTCAACACAAAGTGTTTGCTTACCTAATAATGCATTACCCTGATATAAAGCTTTGACAAAACAAAATAATTCTAATCTTTTGTAATAACCTTCACCTTCATTTACTATGGAATAATCATAATTCAATTGAGCACCTGATACATTCATTTTCTGATTTTGTATAACAGGCCCCATAAAATAAGAGTTTCTGTTTTTTTTATAATAAACAGTAGGTAAATACAGAATGCCATATCCATCAGGGCCTACCATACCTGAAACAGCAAGTCCGATATTTTTCTTTTGTACAAGACTATATTGCTGACAAATACCATACTCTAGACTAAAAATAAAACTTACTGCTAATAAGAGCATTTTTGTTTTAAATGAATAAGAATTACTTCTTGTTATCTTTTTTTGCGAAACCTTGTTTACTTCTGAGTAAGTAGTGTTCTTTTTGTTTGAGTTTTTCATGTTTATTTTTTTAATTTATTATTGAATTAATCTCTCAGCAAAACTATGTTGGCAACTCTGCATACTATATAGTTGGGGAAATGATACTCCCGTCAAAAAAACTAATAGAATTATGTCATATAAACAACTACAAGAAGAAAATAAATGCCTGAAATACTAATGAAATAAGGGATATTAATAGATAGCGGTTAGATTTTTTTAAGTGTTTCTTTTTAAAAATTAAATAGCTAACCATGATAAAAATTAGGTTTTTTACATGTTTAATTCTATCAAAAATCTACTATATTTGAACTATGTACGCAAGCGAAAGAGAACGGGTAGAAACCCTTATAGAGAAAAAGTGGGTGGCAGAAGCAGACTCTGCTCGTTTATCGTATAATTTTAGTAACGGTAAAGTTACTATTGCGCCTTCTAACGAAGTTTGTGAATATAAAATCCATCAGGTTACTGGAAATTCTAACTTATGGCGGATTGATATTTTCAGGCCCAATGTTACAGAAGTTTGGGACATCTGCGCCATAGGAGACCACCACATGCTATGGGCAAATACAGCCGATGAAAAAAAAGGTGTTTATAGAATATTAAGGGCTATTGCTTCTTAACCCAGCTTCTTCAATAAGCTCTTCATACTTACTTTCTCTTCAATAATAGAAGGGATTTTATCTATAGAAACCCTGTCCTGTTTCATTGTGTCTCTGTCCCGTATAGTAACCGTATTATCTTCTAAACTTTGTTGGTCAACCGTAATGCAATAAGGTGTTCCAATAGCATCCTGACGACGGTAACGTTTGCCTATATTATCCTTTTCTTCGTACCAGCAGTTATAATCAAACTTCAGTATGTTCATTATTTCCATGGCTTTTTCAGGCATACCGTCTTTACCCATCAATGGGAAAACAGCTACCTTAATAGGAGCTAAAGCTGCTGGTAATGATAATACAACACGCTCTGAACCATCCTCCAACTTTTCTTCTTTTAAAGAAGAAGCCATAATAGCTAAGAACATACGATCTAAACCTATAGAAGTTTCAATTACATAAGGGGTATAACTTTGGTTCAATTCAGGGTCGAAGTACTGTTGTTTTTTACCAGAGAATTGTTCGTGGTTTCGTAAATCAAAATCTGTACGGCTGTGAATGCCCTCTAACTCTTTAAAACCAAATGGGAATTCAAATTCAATATCGCAAGCAGCATCTGCATAGTGTGCTAATTTAATATGGTCATGAAAACGTTTTTTGTTTGCATCAATACCCAAGGCATTATGCCACTTTAAGCGGATTTGTTTCCAATTTTCATACCATTCTTTTTGTGTTCCTGGGCGTATAAAGAACTGCATTTCCATTTGCTCAAACTCACGCATACGGAAAATAAACTGACGGGCAACAATTTCATTACGGAAAGCCTTACCTGTTTGTGCAATACCAAACGGAATTTTCATGCGTCCGGTTTTTTGCACGTTCAAGAAGTTTACAAAGATACCCTGTGCTGTTTCAGGACGTAGATAAATAGTATCACTATCACCTGCCACAGAGCCAAGTTGTGTAGAAAACATTAGGTTAAACTGACGGACATCCGTCCAGTTTTTACTACCGCTTACAGCACAAACAATATCACAATCAATAATGATTTGTCTTACTTCGGTTAAATCGTTTTCATTAAGTGCTTTCTTAAAACGCTCGTTTATTTCGTCAATCTTATTTTGGTATTCCAGCACACGTGCATTGGTAGAGCGAAACATCTTTTCATCAAAGCCTTCAAAACGCTTGGCTGCCTTTTCTACTTCTTTATCAATCTTGGCTTCAATCTTCGCCACATGCTCTTCAATCAAAACATCCGCACGGTAACGTTTTTTACTGTCTTTATTATCAATTAATGGGTCGCTAAAAGCATCCACGTGCCCACTTGCTTTCCAGGTGGTGGGGTGCATAAAAATAGCGGCATCAATACCCACAATATTTTCATTCAATTGAACCATGCTCTGCCACCAATAATTACGAATGTTGTTCTTTAACAATACACCATTCTGTCCGTAGTCGTAAACAGCGCTTAGTCCATCGTAAATCTCACTGCTTTGAAAAATAAACCCATACTCTTTAGAGTGGGATATAAGGTTTTTAAATAAATCTTCCTGGTTGCTCATGGGCGCAAAAATAACAAATTAATAAGGACTTTAAAGCCTGTAGAATTCTTCACTAAACGAAGAACCGGATTTTTATTTATCCACTTCACAATAAAAGAATATTTGCTCCGTTAGGGTTACATGATTAAGTTAAAATACCTTGCTCATTCATCCTTTTTAATAAGTTGTGGTAACACTAATTTAATCTTCGACCCTTGGTTAAAAGGCCCAGCCTATTACAAACAATGGTATTTGTGGCCCCTACCTGCAGTTGAGCCTGAGGAAATCAAAGCTGATGCTATTCTTATTTCTCACGGACATGAAGACCATTTGCATAGCGCCACATTAAAGCAAATGAATAAAAATGCGGAAGTGTTTTTCCCATACCAGTGGCGTGAAGGGGTTAAACCCTTTCTAAATCATTTAGGTTTTATTAAGGTAACAGAGGCTATTAGCTTTAATTTCTATCAGGTAAATGATGTAAAAATAAGTTATATAGGTTTCTCTTTAGAGAGTATTGTTATTATCGAGTATAAAAATGAAGTATTAGTAAATATTAATGATGCATTAAACTCTAATCATGAAAACGCTGTTGACTTTATTTTAGATGAAATAAAGAAACGCTGGCCCAACATTACGTATTTACTATCGGGCTGGAGTGGCGCCAGTTATTTTCCTAACCAGATACGCTACCCGGGTAAAGATGATGTTGAAATAGGCAAACTGCGCGAGCAATACTTTGCCAATAACTTTTGCCGCTTTGTTAATTTTTTGCAACCACAATACGGAATTCCTTTTGCATCAGGTTTTGTATTATTAACCGAAGAGAACAAATGGATTAACCATGTAAAGTTTCCTCGCTTTAAGGTATATGATTATTATAAGGAACATTTTAAAAATACATCTGCTACCCAATTTATCGTTCCATATCCCGGAGATATAATTAGTGAAGGCAAAATGGAAGTGTTTTCTGCATTACACAATATAGATGAAAATGACCAGTATCATTTAGCCTATAAACATTATGCTAAAGAGATGGAAGAGGCTAACGCGGTTAGGTATATAGATGAAGGTAAAATACCCGAATTGGTTTCTCAGATAAACTATTGGGCTAACTTCAATAAACGCATATACCATCCTCGGGTTATTAAAGATGTTTTTTTCTCTGTTAAGCTAAGTGACTGCAAAAAGGAAACCTATATAAATGTAAGTTATAAGAATGGGAACTTGTTTGCAGAAGCTTTTGATAAACCACTTGAGGATAGGAGGGTATTAATTACTACGGCTGCAGAGAAGTTATTATATGGTTTCACCAAACAATGGGGAGGAGACATACTAACCATTGGGTATGGTTTTACGGCAGAAATATACAATCAGCTATCTTTAGAAAAGAACTTAGATATAGTATGTGTGCGCTTAATTACCCGCTATCCTATAGCCAGACAGGATTTACTTAAATATCCCTTACGGGCACTAAAATTCTATTCTTACAACCCTAAACTTACATCGCTTTGGGTTAAACAAAAAATTACATTAAAGCCTTACGTAAACAAATATCCATATAATGAGCGAGACCACTGGATGTTGTATAACAAATGTGCTTTGTGCGCTGTTTGCAAAATGCCTGAAATAAACCTAGCTCTTTATTAATTACTATTTCCAGCACAACAATATCAACACTTGTTAACTATTCATCATATCGGCAATAACTAATTTTTAGTAATTTTGTCGCACTAAAAAATCAAACCATGAAAGTATCAATTATAGGAGCCGGAAACGTAGGAGCCACCTGTGCCGATGCTATTGCTTTTAGAAGCATAGCCAGCGAAGTAGTATTATTAGACATCAGAGAAAACTTTGCCGAAGGTAAAGCACTTGATATGATGCAAACTGCCACCCTGAATGGGTTTGAAACCCGCGTAACGGGAAGTACCAATGATTACAGCAAAACTGCAAACAGCCATGTAGTAGTTATTACCAGCGGTGTGCCTCGCAAACCGGGTATGACCCGCGAAGAACTTATAGGTATTAACGCCGGTATTGTGAAAGGTGTTACCGAAAACGTATTGAAACATTCTCCCAATGCGGTGGTTGTTATTGTGGCTAACCCTATGGATACCATGACTTACCTGGCTTTAAAAGAAAGCAAGCTTCCTAAACACCGTATTATTGGTATGGGTGGTATATTAGACAGCGCTCGTTTTAAATGTTATTTATCTTTAGCTCTTAATGCCTCTGCAAACGATTTAGAGGGTATGGTTATAGGCGGACACGGCGATACTACTATGATTCCATTAACCCGTTTGGCTTCTTATAAAGGTGTTCCGGTTTCTCAGTTCTTAGCTGCCGATGCACTTAAAAAAGTAGCTGCCGATACGATGGTGGGTGGCGCTACCTTAACAGCTATGTTGGGTACTTCTGCCTGGTACGCACCGGGTGCTGCTGTAGCCTCTTTAGTTGATAGTATTTTAAACGACCAAAAGAAACTCTTCTCTTGCTGTGTGGCCTTGGATGGCGAATACGGACAAAAAGATATTTGCTTGGGTGTGCCTGTTACCATTGGCAAAAACGGTTGGGAAAAAATTGTTGATGTAAAACTTAACGACGAAGAAAAAGCAGCCTTTGCAAAAAGCGCTGATGCCGTTAGAAACATGAACAGTGTTTTAAGCGCAGCTGTTTAACAGTAATTTTTCTTATAATAATATAAGGCCCGTTAACATCATTAACGGGCTTTTACTTTAATTAAGTACTAAGACTTCTAAAAAGTGGCTTCACCATATATAGTGGTATTTGAAAAACCATTATTATACGTTAAAGAGCAGAAAGAAATAGTGGTAGTTCCGTTGCTGTTTACAGAAACATATATTTTTCCTCCATTATTAACGTAATAAATATTAAAGTTAGTAATGGAAACACAGGCTTGTCCGGCTCCCATTGTAGAACCGTCTGACACCGTATTGTAAACACCATTAATGGGTTTATAAGGAAAAGAAATAGCAATATCCTCATTAGTACCATTTAGCGTAACTGTATAGCCTCCCCACTGCGGATTTGCTGCACTACCATAGGATGAAACACTAAAACCTAATCCGCCGTCATTTACATAATTGTTGGTTAATGTGCAAGGCGCAATAGCGGGTGCTGGGGTTGGCACAGTGTATTTAATAACATTACTGACATTATAACCAAAGCCATTTGCTGCAAATGCTTTGAAATAATAGGTACTGTCGTGAATAGCCGGAACAACTGCCTGAAATTTACCCGTACCAGTTGCTTGAAACAAAACCTGTCTGTTTAAGACACTAAAAGAAGGATTGGCGCTATAAGCAAAACCACAATACTCAAGTGCATTGGCACCTGCCGAAGTTATATTAGCTACCAGTAAAACACTATCTAAATTAGATACCGTTGCTGATACAAGTGTAATTTGCGGAAGGGCATCGTCAAAGGTTTTCTTCTTGCAGGAATAAAACGACGTGCTGCCAAACAACAACAATAAAACTATTGAAATGAAAGATGTTTTTTTCATGATTTAATCAAAATAATAACTAGCTGAGAATGAAGGTTTCCAATAGGACTGAGTTCCGGTTAAACCAAAGCCCATATCTCTACCAATTACTGCGTTAAGCAGCCAACTTTCTTTTATCTGGTAGCAGGCCCCAACTTTTGGACAGATAGATAACCTCCAGTAAGTATCATTTGTAGAGCTTGAATTTACTACTCCATCATTGCTATCTTCCGATTCATCGATTATGGTTACATAGGCATCCATACCTATTATGGGCGAAAACTTTTTGTCTAATATTTTAAAATTGCTGCCAAACCCAAAAGATAACATCTGGTATTTTTTAATTACATCGGTGGCAGGAAGCAAACTGGTGGTTTGCGAGCTTTCTATTGTATAGGTTTTAAAGGTATCCTGCGTGGGCTTAAAGGAATAGAAACCTATGTTTGCCGTAAACTTCCATCGGTTATCAATATCTCCAAAGCCAAGTATAAACTCACCCCCATAGCCTGGTTTTAACAAATAAGCTGTTTTGCCTGCAGGAACCATAGATGCTATTTGCAAGCCATACTGGGCTTTTAAGCAAGTGTTTGTGGAGAGAATAAAAAACGATAAAAGGAATACTGTTTTTTTCATTTTTAAAGAGTTGAGAGCAAATATATTATTTATTTAACATTATTTACAAAGCAGGGTAATGAAGAAAACATCCTTTGTAAAAAGTACCGAGACCTTTAGAAATAGGAATAATGGATGTTTTTACTGTCAAACAGCAGCCTGAACAAAATATTTAGTCATCTAAACAGAATATTTAGATGACTAAACAAAACAGATAGTAATCTGTATAGAATATCCAGGCGTCTAAACAAACCGGTTAGTAACCTAAGCTAAATATTTAGACGACTAAATAAAACGTTTAAATGACTAAATAATTAATTTAGTTGTCTTCAAATGAGCTGGAGGCATTTCCAAACAAGAAAGAAATGGCTCAAATATGTTTTCGGCTTTCTTTCTTGTGTTAATTACTAAAGCATAGCATGAATTCATTATCCGGTTGTAATTATTATCTTCGTTCCTTGTAATTTAGAACAAGAAAAATGAACATTATTATCCCTATGGCAGGCATGGGCAAACGTTTGCGCCCTCACACCCTTACCGTGCCAAAACCACTTATACCCGTTGGCGGAAAACCCATTGTGCAGCGTTTGGTAGAAGATATTACCAAGGTTTGCGGCGAAAAAATAAACGAAATAGCCTTTATCATCTCTCCGCTTTTTGGCAAAGAGGTTGAAAAGAACCTGATAGATATTGCTGCTTCGCAAGGGGCTAAAGGTGTTATCTATTATCAGGAAGTTGCCTTGGGCACTGCCCATGCAGTAATGTGTGCCGCACCTGCTCTTACAGGCAAAACGGTAGTTGCCTTTGCCGATACCCTTTTTAAAGCTGATTTTGTGATGGATACTAACAATGATGGCGCTATTTGGGTTCAAAGGATAGATGACCCCCGTCAGTTTGGTGTAGTAAAACTGAATAAAGAAGGTTTTATTACTGATTTTGTGGAGAAACCCGAAGAGTTTGTTTCAGACTTAGCCATCATAGGTATCTATTATTTTAAAGACGGAGATTATCTTAAAAAAGAAATTCAATACCTGCTGGATAACAATATTAAAGACAAGGGTGAATTTCAGCTAACCAACGCTTTAGAGAATATGAAAAACAAAGGAACCAAGTTTGTTCCGGGCAAAGTAACCGAGTGGCTTGATTGCGGTAATAAAGAAGCCACTGTATTTACCAATCAGCGTGTGTTAGAGTATGATAAGGGTAAAGCACATTTACGTGCTGCTTCAGCAAAAATTGAAAACTCAGTTATTATCGAACCTTGCTTTATAGGAGAGAATGTGGTATTAAAAAACTCTGTTGTTGGCCCATATGTATCTGTTGGCGCTAACACTAAAATAAACGATACCATTATAAAGAACTCCATCGTTCAGCAAAACAGCAAAATAAGTACGGCCAATTTAGAGAATTCTATGATAGGAAGCTATGTAGAGGTTAACGGCATTGCAGCAGATTTAAACCTGGGAGACCATACTATCAGTAAATAAAATTTGTACAAGCAAAAGCTCATAGCCTTATTATCAGGAATTAGTGTTCTAATACTAACCTCTTGTTTGTCAAAAAAAAATGCCAGTTCAGTTACCTCTAAAACAAAGAATAGTTCTTCACTCTCGCAAAAAAAAACGGATGATGAGTTTAAACTTCACGCTACGTTTTATGATGCGTGCAGAGAGAAGGAAAAAGGTAATGCCGATATAGCACTGAACCTTTTTAATGAATGTTTAAAGATAAATCCCAATAATGCTCCCGCCAACTACGAACTTGCTAATCTTTATAGATATACCGGCAAGTACGAAAATGCGCTAAAATGCGCTAAAATTGCTGCTTTAGCTGACCCTAAAAACGAATGGTATAATATACTGTATATAGAATGTTTGCATAACAAACGTTTATATATGGATGCGGCAGATCGTTATGAGATGATGTTAAAAACCCATCCATATCGCGAAGACTTTTATCAGGGGCTTGCCGGAGAGTATATCTATGCCGGTAAATTAGATAAAGCCTTGCAGGCATATAGCCGCATGTTGCAGGCAACGGGCCCAAATGATGATATTTCTATGCAAAAAGTAAAGATATACTCGCAACAAAAGAAATGGAACGATGCGGAAACCGAGTTGAAAAGAATAATTATGGCTAATCCCAAAGAAAGTCGCTACTATACTTTCCTGGCAGATTTATATCAACAAGAAGGACAACCGCAAAAGGCTTTAGAAACATATAATACCATATTAAAAACAGATTCCTTAAATCCATACATACATCTTGCTTTGGCTGATTATTACAGGCAACAAAAAAAAGATGAAGAGTTTTTTGGAGAATTAAAAAAGGCATTTAAAAGCGATGATTTAGATATTGACAGCAAGATAAAAATCTTACTATCCTATTATAATATGACAGAACAAAGCCAAAAACTTTTGCCTCAGGCTTATGAATTGTGCAGTTTGTTGATAACAGAATACCCTGATGAACCTAAAGCGCATAGTATGTATGCCGATTTTTTGTATCGCGATAAAAAATATAAAGATGCCATAGCAGAACTATTAAAGGTTCTACAAAATGATAAAGGTAAATACGCAGTATGGCACGAGTTGCTGGATTGTGAAACACATATTGGTGCGTATGATAGTTTAGCAAAACACAGTGCCGAAGCAATGGATTTATTTCCTGAACAACCTTACTCTTATTATTATAATGGTGTTGCTTATATGCAGTTAAAGCAATATCAAAAAGCCGTACAGCCCTTTAAAGATGGCAAACAATTTGTGTTTGAAGATACTCCTTTAGCATCGGGCTTTTGTACTAATCTGGGAGAGGTTTATAATAACTTAAAAGAGTATGAAAAATCTGATAAAGAATTTGATAAAGCATTAGAGTTAGATCCTAATAATGCCGGAGTATTGAATAACTATGCCTATTATCTTTCTTTGCGAAAAGAACATTTGGAAAAGGCCGAAAAGATGTCAAAACGATCCTTAGAACTTGTGCCAAATAGTGTTAATTATATGGATACCTACGGTTGGATTTTTTATCAGGAACAGAAATACGAAGACGCAAAAAAACATTTGGAAAAAGCTATTGAAAGAGGAGGAAATAACCGTCCTGCTATTGTAGAACACTATGGTGATGTGTTGTATAAACTAAAAGAAACTGATAAAGCCATTGAAAATTGGAAGAAATCCAAAGAGCTTGGTAACACTTCGGAAACGCTGATTAAAAAAATTGCAGATAAAAAGCTATACGAATAATGATAACTATTCTCAAACAACTTCCCTTAAAAATATTGTTTCCTTTTTTATTACTTGTACTAATGGAAACTTCCTGCAAAAACAAAAAAAATCTTACCAAACAAAAACCAGTTACCGTAGTAGATACTACTTCCGAAAAATGTCGTATGGATTTTAAAACAGGTAAATCGCTAAGTAAGTTAATGAACGATAGCGAACTTGATTTTACTTATGCTTCGGCAAAATTCAGTTGCCAATTAACATTAGATAGTGAAGAACATTCATTTAATGTGTCTTTGAGATGTCGTAAAGACAGCGTAATTTGGTTATCTATATCAAAGCTTGGTATTGATGCGGCACGGGTATTAATTACAAAAGATACGGTTAAATTTACGTTAGGCTTGACAGAAAAAAAATATTTTGTGGGGGATTTTTCATACATAAACCAAATGCTGCACGCCGATTTGGATTATGAAATGCTGCAAGCTCTATTATTTGGCAACAGCGCTGATTTTCACGACGAGGATGAAAAATTAAAGCCCGGTAGAGATAAAACCACTTGCCAGTATTTTTTAAGCACCGTAAGAAAAAGACGTTTAAGAAGAATTGCTAATGGAACGGAGACACCTAATGAATCTTACCAAACTATGTGGTTAGACCCCGAAACATTTAAAATAACAACCCTTGAGTTTACGGATATACAGACAAAGCGAAAGTTTGCTTCATCTTATTCTGATTTTAAACCGGTTGATAAATACCTTGCTCCCTTTAAATTAGTATATACCATTACCGCCGAAAAGAACATCAAAGCCAACATAAGTTATGGGCGCATAAATATAAATGAACCCCAAACTTTTCCTTTTAAAATTCCGGCAAGCTATGAGCGCATTGAGTTTAAAAAATAAACTTACCATACTGTTCTTTTCTTTTGTAATGCTTTTGGCATATACGCCGCAAACTTTTGCGCAAAAGGGAAATAAGAAAGATTTAGAAAACAAAAAGAAAAAGTTGAAAGAAGAGATTAATACCATCAATGATTTATTGCACGAAACAAAAAGCAGTAAAAAAATATCTATGAATCAGGTGGCTATCCTTAATAAGAAGATCAGTGTAAGAGAAGAGCTGATAGGAACCATTAAATATGAAATACACCTTATTAATAAACAAATAAACGAAAATCAAACTTCTATAAATAATTTGAATTCAACTTTAGATAAACTAAAGAAAGACTATGCCGCGATGGTTTATTTTGATTATAGAAATAGCGATGCCTATAGTAAACTTATGTTCTTATTTGCCGCAGATAGTTTTAATCAGGCATACCAGCAATATAAATATACACAGCAAATTGCGGAGTATCGAAGGAAAAAAGCAGTTGAGATTACAAGTACTCAAACAGAAATAGCACAAAAAATAGTCGAGTTAAATAGTCGCAAAGCAGAAAAGAAACAATTACTTACTTCAGAAGATAGTGAAAAAGAAAACCTTGCTAAAGAAAAATCAGACCAGGAAAACACATTGGCAAGTCTTCAGCATACCGAAAAACAATTAAAAGAAGAGTTGAATAATAAGAAAAGTGAAATTGAAAACTTAAACGCTGCCATTAAAAAATTAATTCAGGAAGAAGTAAAACGGCAACAGGAAGAAGAAAAAAAACGCGCGTTAGCACTTGCCAAAAAGAAAGAAGACAGAGCTGCCAGGGCAAAAGAGAGGAAAGCAAAAGTCAATACAAAAAAGATAGATGCTGAGATAAAAGCAGATGAGAAAGCCGAAGCAGCAGAGATTGCAGAAACAAAAGAAGCCGAGCAACTCTCAACAGATTTTGCATCTAACAGAGGTAGGTTGCCATGGCCGGTTGCTAAAGGCATTATAACCATTGGCTTTGGAGAGCAGGAACACCCTACTATTAAAGGTTTTATGATTAACAACAATGGTGTCGAAATTTCTGCAGCTAAAGGGCAAACTGCACGTGCCGTGTTTGAAGGTATAGTTACTGGTGTTACCACTGTGCCGGGTATCGGTAAGATTGTGATTATCCGTCATGGAGATTATTTAAGCGTGTATTCTAATCTGCAGGAAGTGCTGGTTAAATCAGGTGATAAAATAGCTCTTAAACAAAACATTGGCAGTATTGCTTTTAATGAAGATGAAAATAGAAATGTAATTAATTTCCAAATCTGGAAGGGGCAAAGAATACTAAACCCAGAGGAGTGGTTGTATAAATAAAATTGTGTTAACTAATTATTTGGAACTACTACATCATCATCAGCACTGTTTGGCTGTTGGGTAGATTGCCTTATTTCTTCCGTTACATCCGAATTCTTCTTTTTCTTTTTCTTCTTTTTGGTTGTGGTATCTTTGTTTTTAGAAGCGGAAGAAGTATCCACACCCGTCTTTTTTAATGTATCTGGTTTTGTATTGGTAGTATTATTTATTTGTGTAGTATCTTCCTTTTTTGGAGTGATAACCTGTTCTGTAGTAGGTTTTTTATTGGTATCTTTTATTTGTTTTGGGGCAACAGTAACCGGAACAGAAGCTATAATGGTATCTTGTTTTTTTATTTCAGGTGCTACAGAAGCAGTTGTTACAACAGGTAGTTTAACTACTTCTTGCTTAACTTCTACTTTTGGTTCAAGAGCAGGTTTAATGGTGGTAACGGTGTCTTTTTTAACAGTAGCTTTTTCTGATATATCTTTTATATAATTGAACCCAAAGTATGCAACAATACCAAATACTACTATAATTGTGGGAATAGCAGCAAATTGAAATATCTTTTTTGTTTCAGGAAGCTTAAAAGGAGGGCGTGTTTTTACCTGCTCTATTTCATTCTCTAAAAAATCTAATGAAGCGGGATTAAAGCTAACATGATAACTCAATAGCTTTTCTCGCAAAGCATTTTCATCAATATGAAAAGGTTTTTTCTCTTCCATTAATAGCCTTGCATTTTGAGTTTCACATTTTTAGAAAATTCATGACGGGCACGCTCTAAGGTATTCTTTGCAGAGTCTTCGTTAATCTCTAACAAATTGCAAACTTCTTTTAAGCCCATATTCTCTATCACACGCAAATTATATACGGCTCTGAAGGAGCAAGGCATTTTTTGCAGCGCTTTGATATAATCTTCTACCGATAGGTTGTTTGGATCATCCTGCTCTGACTGGTGAAAAAGGTCTGAATGTTGTTTCTTTTCATCCACACGGGCAGTAGTGGTTACATAGTATTCAGTACGATTACTTTTTAACTGGTGAATTAAGCTGCTTAAGAATGTTTTTTTAATCCAAGTATTTAAATCATCGTTATCCTCGTATTCGGGTAAATGTTTAAAAATATCAATAAATGCCTGAGAGAAAAAAGTATCTGCCTGTTCATTATTTTTGGCATAACGTCTGCACATACCCATTAACTGTCCGTAATGCTGCTCAATAAGCTGATGACGTGCAGTTTTATCGTTTTTAAGGCAAGCTTGTATAAATTCGTTTCTACTCATGTATTTTACACAACACAATTTTACGTTACTAATAGGAAGAAAGTTACGAATATTTTTTATCTTTTCAAATAGGGAGTGTTTAAAAGTGTTTTCGCCTTTATATTAAAAATTTAGGTTACTAACCATTTTATTTAGTCGCCTAAATATTTTGTTTAGGTTACTAACTGTTTTATTTAGATTACTAATCTTTTTGTTTGGTCATCTAACTGTTTTGTTTAGGTTACTAAATATTTTGTTTAGGTATCTAAATGTTTTATTTAGACTACTAATTCTTTTGTTTAGTTAACTAAACATTTTATTTAGATGACTAAATGTTTTGTTCAGGTGACTGTTTTTCTCTGTACCAATGCCTTTTAGCTCTAAAAAGCCTAAAAACCTGTGTTTATTGGAGTTATTTGGTGTATAAATAGAATTAACCTACTTCATAGCTTCTCTTAAAAAGAGCAAAAAGGGGTGCATGGCTTTAAAGGCTGAGGCGGCATATTTTGGGAAATCGGGGCTTAGTAATTCTTTATCATTAAAATTATGTATCACCACAAAATGTTTGTTCTTTAAAACTTCAACGGCAGGGTTTTCTTTATCATAGCCTTTGGGCGGGTTTACCAATTTTCCCTCATCGGCTAAGCCGGTAAAGAATTTTTTAAAGTCTTTATGGTTAAGTATCTTTTTAAAATCGGCATAGTTATAATCAATCTCCTGGCGGATAGCAGCCAATTTATCGGGCATGGGCATGTAGCAACCACCACCCAAAAAGCAGTTACCGGGTTCTATATGTATATAATAACCGGGCAGAGGGCTATTCTTGCCACCGGGGGTTATGTGGGCACCCATATTAATTTTATATGGGGTTTTATCTTTAGAGAAGCGCACATCTTTATAAATCCTGAAAATGGTTTTAGCAGGATCTATGCCTGCCACCTCTTTATCGAACTTAGCGGTAAGAGTTAATACTTTAGTTATTAGTGCCTGAAGGTTTTCTTTAGATTTTAAATAAACCGATTTGTTCTTCTCGAACCACTCTTTGTTGTTATTCTTTTTAATTTGTTTTAAAAAGGCAAGCGTTTGTTCCATGTTATTCGGGAATGTTTTCGGTTAGTTTTTTAAAGAATTTATAATTAGTTAAAAACTCTTTGGCCACAATCCTGATAAGTGTATAAGTAGGTATGGCAACTATCATCCCCCCAACTCCTGCTAAAGAAGATGCCATCAGTATTACAATAAAAATCTCTAAAGGGTGTGCTTTTACGCTGTGACTGAAAAGATAGGGCTGCATGACAAATGCATCGAACAGATTTACGCAGATAGAAACCCAGAATATTTTCTCGATTACAGTGCCTATTAAGAAAGTTTCATTGGCTTCCATGCAGCCTGTAATACCTAAAAAGCAGGCAAAGGCAAAACTTATAAAGGGGCCTAAATAGGGTATGATATTCATTACTCCGGCAAATATGGCAATAAACCAGGCGTTCTTTACTCCTAATAAACTTAGAGAAGTGCCGACTAAAATAATTACCATTACTACATCTATAAATAAGGCAACAAAGTATTTGCTTAGCAATGATTTTGTAGTGCGAAGGATGTCCTTCATCTCATGCTCATAAGCCACAGGGGTTATTAATAAAAGACTTCTGGCAACAAGTTTATTATCTTTCAATAAAAAGAAAGTAATAAAACAAGTGGCTAAAGCACCTCCGGCAATACTGCCAAATGCCGAAAAAAAAGTATTAAGCAAGTAACTGGCATTACCCACATTTAAAAAAGCAGCCAGTTGGTTGTTTAGTTTTTTACTCACGTTATCCAAGGCCCCCATATTAGTAAGCACATCTTTTATATTAGGGAAGTGGTCTAGAGCCCTGGTAAAAACATCCTTAAAATTAAGTGTTGAAATAAACTTTGCCTGATCTATAATTAAAGGTATAAAGGCAAAAAAGAAAGATGAAAATACAAATATCATGCTGAACAGCGACAAAAGAGCAATAACTGTTTCGGGCAGATGCTTGCTTTTAAACCTTATTTTTGAATAAAGTTTTACAAAAGGCTCTGCCAACAAAGACAGAATGGTTGCCACGAGCATGTAAAGCACAATTTTGGTGAATAAGCATATAAAGCCTATTACGCATAAAATAGTAACGAGAAGTATAATAGTAGATTTGTTTTTTAGGAACATCTCGGCAAAGTTATAAGTTATAAGTTATAAATTGTGCTTCCCAACTCATCACTTATAACTCATCATTCAGAACGCTTAAAACAACCAGCGGAATAATAAGAACAAACTGCCCGAAAGTAACATGGTTACAGGCAGGGTAAGTATCCAGGCTAATAGAATACTTTGAATGGTTTTCTTTTGCAGGTTTTTCAATCCTTTTTTTGCTACCATGGTACCTGCAATACCCGATGATAATACATGTGTGGTACTTACCGGAACCGAAAACCAGGTAGAAAGCCCAATGGTACTGGCGGCTACTATTTCGGCAGAAGCGCCCTGCGCATAGCTCATGTGTTGTTTGCCTATTTTTTCTCCAACGGTTTTTACAATGCGTTTCCAACCCACCATAGTACCTAAACCTAAAGAAAGTGATATGATAACCGGAACCCAGTTTGGCGCATAATCTGTAGCAGATTTACTTTGACTGATACGCGTTTCAATTACCCTCATTTCATTCTCGGTAAGTAAGAGGTTTTTGCCTTTAAATAAATTCTCTATATTTTTAGAAATTACAATAATTCCTTTACGCACTTCAAAACGCTTTTCAGGCTCTATATCACTTACGGTATTCTTATCTTTAGTGATAGCTAATACTTTATCAAGCACCTCATTTGTTTTCTTATAAACTTCAATTTCTTTTCCTGTTAACCGTTGTGCGTTGCTTTTATCTAAATAATGCTTTATTACATACATTTCAGAATAAGTAGCTTTAATATCCTGTGTGGAATTTATTACATAATCTTTCGGAATAAAAACAATCATTATCAGCATAATTAAACCAATACCCTTCTGCCCGTCGTTACTGCCATGAAAAAAGCTAACCAGCGTACAGGTAACAGTAAGTATGATGCGTATCCAAACAGGAGGGGTTACACCCGGTTTGGGTTCTTTGTAAATTACTTCGTTTTTAATCAGGCGTTTAAAAAGGTACATAATAACTATAGCCATACCAAAACCAAATAACGGAGAGAACAAAAGCGCCATACCAATTTCCTGGGCTTTGCTCCAGTTTACGGCATCTTTACCATTAATAAAGTAGAACGCAAGACCTACACCCAGTATAGAGCCTATTAAGGTATGCGAAGAGGAGGAAGGCAAGCCCAATAGCCAGGTACCCAAATTCCAGATAATGGCTGTTATTAATAGGGCCAGTATCATGGCAACGCCATGCGAAAGACTGGAATCTACCAATACCTCCACCGGAAGCAGGTTTACTATGCCCATGGCCACCCCAATACCGCCTACCATAACACCGATAAAATTACAAAGCCCGCTCCAAACAACAGCTACGGTTGGTTTTAAGGTATTGGTATAAATAACAGTAGCAACCGCATTTGCCGTATCATGAAAGCCATTTACAAACTCAAAAGCACAAGCCAATATAAGGCAAATTACTAAAACAACTAAAATTCCTGTAGCCATAAACAGCCCTATATTAAGCCTGCGAAGTTATTATCTTATCTGAAATTACCAATATTAAGAAATTGTTAAGGTTTTGTCTTTATTTTTTTAAACAATCACATAAAAAAGCCCCAAATTTCTTTGGGGCTTTTACATGAGGTAACTTAATCAGTAACTGTTTTTGTCTTGTCTAAAACAGGTATCTCACCCCAATTTGTCCTTGCCAACGAGAACCAATTTTATCGGTAGAATAAGGTTTGGTTGTTGGAGCACTAAAATTAAAATTAGGGTTACCATTAGTTCCTGTACTTCCTAATGGAGTTAGGCCAATAGATGCAGAGGAGTTAAGCGTATTTGGTACAAAATACTGCCAGCCCCAGTTTGGATTAATTAAATTAGTTAGGTTTATGATATCAAAAGTAAGTTGCAGTTTATTTCTGCCTTTAATTACAATATCCTGCATAAAGCGCATATCTAATTGATTTAGCCAAGGAGTGCGCGCACCATTACGCTCAGTATACTGTCCGCGATGAGCATTTAAGTATTTATCGTTACTGATGTAGTTATTCAAATCATTCCATTGTTGTTGAGCAGTATACGCAACACCATTAACGTTATACGTAACTAAATTAATATCACTTTGCACCTTTGGAATGTAGAATAAATCAACCTGTTGACCACTGTTGGTAAGCTTGTTGTTAGCTGTTATATCCCAAGTATATGGAGTACCTGACTGACCTGTAAATATCAAAGATAAGTAAGAGGTTAATCTTTCATTCCATGATTTTTTATAACCTACAGTTGCCACTATACGATGACGAACGTCAAAGTTTGAGTATGTAAGCTGAGGGTTGTTAGCATTAGTAGCCTGGTTCAACTGCCAGTTAGACTCGAAAGAGTTACGAATACCATTGCTTATATCTTTAGACTGACCATAGGTATAAGCGGCCATAAAGTTTATACCTATTTTGTATTGTTTAGATAACTGAGCGGTTAACTGATAACGGTAACCTTGTTTTGTGTTTGTTATTAAGTAAGACGAAGATAAGTTATTATCAACACGTTGCCCTGTAGGGCCACCGCTTAAATAAACAGGCTGAACATGATTTACATCCTGCGCATAATATTTTACAGAATCTTTCAGGTTGGTTGATTTAAACATTACATCATAAAGGGTTTTGGTATAAATACCTTCTAAAGTAAGTTTATAACCTTTAAATAAATTAAAATCTACAGCAAGGTTACTGCGCCATGTTTGTGGAAGGTGAAAGTTTTTATCTATCTGATCTATCTCAACTCGGTTTGGTTGGTGAAGCACATTGGTATTAAATGCTGCAAACTGGGTTGGGTCTGTTGGAATGTGCGTATGCACCGGAACCGTTTTATCATCAAATGCACCATAGTTTACCCCATTGTTATAATAGGCATAACCTAACCAAGCAAATGGTATACGGCCGGTAAATATACCGCTACCACCACGAATAACTACTTTTTTGTTCTTCATTACATCATACGTAAAACCTAAGCGAGGTGTTGGCATAACCTGACCAAATACCTTATTGTTTATTTGGTTAACCTGTGTGCTGGTGTAGGTGTTGCTATAGTGTGTATTATCCGGTGCCGTTGTTGCTGCAGGGCCTTGAGCAGGGCCGTTTGGCACTACAGAAATATCAGCTCTGATACCATATGATAACTTAAAGTTGTCTTTTATTGCCCACTCATCTTGTGCGTAAAGACTTGACATTAATACATTGAAAGAAGATACCGGATGTGTTTGGTTGTAGTTTTGTGTATTATCATTTAAACTATAAACCGCTCTCATACGAGATGGGTCATTTGCAAAAAAGTTAGCCAAACTACTGTAGTCAAAACGCCCGTTCCAAGAATTGATAAAGCCATAATCGATATGATACATTTCGTTGTGAGTACCAAATGTTAAGGTGTGTTTACCTAAGTAATAATTAAAGTTATCTGTAAACTCATAAGTCTTCTGTTTCATATTAAAAACACCTGCCTCGCGGTTAGTACCTAACAAAATAGTTCCGCTACCATTAACTCCGTTAATTTGTATCTGAGGAAACAAGCTGCCTGTAGGGTCTCTGTAATCATGTACAAAAGTGGCTCCTAATATTAAGCTGTTTGATGTTTTATCGGTAAAGCGGCTTTTTAACTCAGCTACAGTACTGTTGTTGTTATTGTGCTGAACAAAGTCGTAATTACCAAATTCAAATTGAGTGCCTGATTGCTCTAAGTTAGATGCAGAAGATATCACATAGTTATTACGTATATTAAGTTGATGCTTACTACTTAGATTAAAATCTAAGCGAAAAAAAGCTTTATTACTTTTAACAAAGTTGCTATAACTGTTGAATGCACCCGGGTCGTAAGCACCATTTGGGTTATACTGAGATTTTGGCAAGAAAGTAGAACTCTTTAAACTATCCGTTATTTGCTGTGCAATAGCCGTAGTCATAAACGTACCTGATTGACCTGGCATATAAAATACAGGCTCTTGTCTGTCGGTATTTTCATAATTCAGAAAAAAGAAAACTTTATCTTTTATAATAGGCGCACCCACTCTAAAACCAATTTGGTCATCGTGGTAGTTTGATGGCATTTTACTTTTATCGCCACTATTATCTAAACCTGTAAGCATTGAGTTTCTGCCAAAACCATAAACAGAACCCTCAATTTCATTTGTACCACGACGGGTAACGGCGTTAATACTACCACCGGTAAAGTTTCCTAATTTCACATCATAAGGGGCAATACTTACCTGCATATCCTGTATGGCATCTAAACTAATAGCGTTGCTGCGCGTACTGCTGCTAAGCATGTTGCTGGTTCCGCTTACACCACCTAAACTCGGGCTAAAACCAATAGCATCATTGGCAATAGCACCATCTAAGGTTATGTTGTTATAACGAAAGTTGGTACCGGCAAACGAGTTGTTGCTGCTTTGAGGGGTAAGTTTAGAGAAATCTGTCATGCTACGAGACAAAGTAGGCAAGGTTTGTAATTGTTCTCGGGTAATACGCGTATCAGTACCTTTTTTGTTTTCATCTACATTGCTGGTAACCACAACTTCTTCCAGTTGTTTGGTATCATCAGCCATTTTATAGTCTATACGTTGGTTTTCTCCCAAGGCAAGGGTTATATTATCTTGTTGCTTATCGGTATAACCCATAAAACTTACCTTAACACTATAAGGTCCACCGGGGTTTAGGTTTACTAAATGATACAATCCATTGCCATCGGTTGAGGTTGGATACTTTGTACCGGTTGGCACATGAACTGCCAATATCGTAGCTCCGGGTATAACCTCTCCTTTCGAGTCGGTTACTTTACCATTCATAGATGAACTGGTCATTTGAGCAAAGCCCAAGCTTGATGTGCCCATCAATGCCCATAGGGCTGCTGTTTTTAATCGTTTCATTACACTCTTTTGTAGGTTTTTTTTCATGAGTTTTTGTTGTTAAAAAATTTGCAGCGAAGCAACATTTTTTATCAATTAGTAATGTTAAGGGAATGTTATCCTAATGTTAAGGAATTGTTAAGTCTTAACCTCTAATGTTAAGGAATTGTTAAGTGTTAACTTAAATCTGTTTATAAAGCACTGCTTATTTTTTGCATTAAGTCTTTATTTTTCTTAACTTTACTGGAATTAACAACAACATGATGGTTAAAATAATTATATTATCTGTATTGGCTTTAGGTACTATGATGTACCTTATTTATCAAATGGTAAGTACCGGAAGAGTTCGAAAAAAAGGAGCTAAAAAAATAAGAAAAAAGATATTACCTTTCTTCTATGGTAAAACATCCATTTTTGCGGATAAAAGCAAGTTGAATGCAACAGAGCCACTTTAATTGAATTTCGAGTTATTAACAGATTAATTGTAATTATTAATAATATCATAAAGAAAAATGTAACTTTCTTTAAAAAACTCCATTTAAATACCTGTAAGCACAAACTACATGAGGTAAAAGCTATGCTAAACCATTTAATATGATGAAAGCACAAGCTAAAACCAAAATTGCCTTTAGGTAATTTAAAAGAAAACCCATGAAAGCAGGTTAGGTTTTTGTGAAAACCCATTCTGTCGGTTTGAAATCCAATTAGACTATTGTGAAATCCAATTCGGATGGAGTGAAAACCAATCTGACCGCAGTGAAAACCAAACTGGATGGAGTGAAACCTAAACTGGATGGAGTGAAAACCAAACTGACCGGAGTGAAACCTAAACTGGATGGAGTGAAATCCAAACTGACTGGAGTGAAAACCAAACTGACTGGAGTGAAATCCAAACTAACCGGAGTGAAACCCAATCTGACTGGGGTGAAACCTAAACCGGATGGAGTGAAAACCAAACTGACCGGAGTGAAACCTAATAAAAACATAAATAAACAAAACCTCGCTGTAAGGTATACAGTAATTAAAACCAAAAAAACAATGGATATAAAAACAAATCATCAAGCTGAATGCGTTTAATGCTATAGTAGCGGTATTAACTTTATCAGCGTATGGAGTGCCAACACAGTTGTTAGCGCTGCCATGGGTGGCACTATACATACAGGCACAACTATT
Source organism: Bacteroidota bacterium (assembly GCA_003153315.1). Taxonomy (GTDB): domain Bacteria; phylum Bacteroidota; class Bacteroidia; order B-17B0; family Aurantibacillaceae; genus PALSA-968. The sequence goes on along the minus strand of PLYA01000056.1, from coordinate 116,248 downwards.
CCTACATCAGCAACTGCTTAAACCTAAATATAAATTCGTTTTTTGAAAAAGGCGGTTTAGTGTATCTGCCAAGCTGCCTTGGTTTAAAACAAGTAAAACCTCTCTGCGAAAGCGGGGAGATTTTTTTGTTTGTATGTAAATGAAATGGCAATTATATATGAAAGGCATTATCTATAAACCTTAAAACTTTGTTAACTGCCTGTTGATATCCCTCAAAATCTTAACGTAAACTTAATATTGGGATAACATCAAACGCCTGCTTAATGCCGTACTTTGCACGAAGTCAGAATTATGACCCGAGCCTTTTGGCGAACGGCATGGTGCAATAAAAAAAACAAAACAACATGAAAAGAAAACAAATTAGTATCCTGTTACTTGTGGTGGGGTTAACAGTTACCATCATTACCTCTTTTATACTTACTAAGCGTAAGGGCATAGCTAACACAACGGATATTGTTATAAAAGGTTCTGATTCCGAGTTTAATTTAATTATCTTTTTATCGGGCGAATATAAAAAAGCATACCCCGATGCCGTATTTGATATTACGGGAGGTGGTTCGGCTAAAGGGGTTCAGGCACTATTAAAAAACGAAACGCATATAGCCAATGCTTCAAGGGCTTTAACAGATGAAGAGATAAGCGAAGCGGAAGCCAATAAAATTGATACGCGTTCTTTTATTATTGCCGGAGATGCGGTGGCAATTATTACCCACCGTCAGGTAGGAGTAGACAGCCTGTCATTAGACCAGTTAAAAGGTATTTTTAGGGGAGATATTAAAAACTGGAAAGAAGTTGGAGGAGTAGACTTGCCTATTGTTATTTACGGAAGAGATGAAAACTCGGGTACGTATCATTACATGCTTAGAAGGCTTTTCTTAGACCAATTTCCTACCAATGTTTCAAAGTTTGCCCACAATTATCAAATAATAGAAAAAGTAGAAAGTGAAAAAGGAGCCGTAGGTTACGTTAGTTCGGGTGCTATTATAGATAGAAACGGAAAACCCTATACACGCATTTGGCCTATAAATATATCCATAGAAGGGGGCAGGGCATGCTCTCCGTTTGATATACAATCTATTAAATATGGCGAATATCCTTTAACAAGGGCTTTGTATCAATATGTGAGAAAAGATGTAGATAGTAAGATTTTAGATTTCATAAAATTTGAATTAGCCCCACAGCAACAACTTGCCTTAGAAAAACATGGCTATTTTCCTGTAAGTCCTATACAGGAAGTAATTAATAAAAAAAATGGTATAGAAGTTCTACCATAACAGATTAGTTATTTAGCACTCCCTTAAAATTATTCTTATTTTTGGCTTCCCAAAAATAATGAAGATAGAGCAGTTTATAGATTTAATGGATCATCCAAACTTATTGGATGAAGCCCATATTCCTGCCATAGAAAAAATTATAGCTGATTATCCTTGTTTTCAAACAGCACACTTGCTTTACGCCAAAACGCTTAATAATGTAAAACATATCAACTACCATTCGGCTTTAAAAAGAACAGCTGTTGTTGCAGGCAACCGTTCGGTTTTATATCGATTGATTAATTCGCCTGTAAATAAAATAATAAACAACCTACCTCAGGTTGAAAGTATTACCCCTGTTGAAGAAATAAAGAAAGAACCTGTTAGCAAGGAGTTAGAAAAGCCCGAAAAAGTAATTTCTCCTATTAACATAACCTATACTATTGTTAACCCTACTAATGAACAAAAACCAGTTGAGCAGGTAACAAGTAATTCTGAACATATACCGGTGGCAGCAGAGGCTATAACACCTGTTATAGAAGAAGTGAAAACAGAGCCAACCAATTTACAGACCGAAACGCTGGATGAAATTATTTTAAAGCCTGTTATGGAGGCTTATGTTGAAACCGAGATTTTAAAACTGACAGAGAAAGAACCTGAGATTGGCATAGATGAGCCCCGTTCTTTTACCGATTGGCTTAAGCAAGTACCCAATATCAGTAAGCAAATAACCATACAAACAACTCCTAAAGAGCAAACTCCCAAGCTAAAAAGTGAAAAGCAGGTGTTTCTGGATAAATTGCTGAAGGAAGAAATGCGTATTTCCAAGCCTCAGGCAGATAAAAATTTCTATGCAGCAAGCCAAAAAACCCGCAGCAGTGTACTAGAGGATGAGAATTTGGTAACCGAAACCTTAGCCAAGATATATATGCTACAAGGTAACCATGGTAAAGCCATCAGAGCTTATGAAATTTTAAGTTTGAAATTTCCCGAAAAAAGTGCTTACTTTGCAACCCTTATTAAAGAATTGCGTAGCACTCAGCGAAACAATTAAAAAAGTAAGAACGATAAGTTAAATTAAAAACAACGTAAAGTAAAAGTAAATTTATGAGTGGTCTTATTTCAGTTCTAATTATCATAGTGTGCATATTACTTGCACTAATCGTATTAATTCAAAATTCTAAAGGCGGTGGGCTTTCCAGTTCATTTGCTTCCAATAACCAAATAATGGGCGTAAGGCGTACTGCTGATGTGTTAGAAAAAACAACATGGGGTTTTGCCATTGCCTTATTTGTACTTTGCCTGTTAGGAACACCTAAAAAACAAGTTGCTACCACCGATGCTTCTGCCGGAACAGAATCTGTAACCCGTAAAAAAGCAGAAGGTATGATATCTGCCCCTGCTAATGTGCCACAGCAAGCACCCGGTGCACAACAAGCTCCTGCACAACCGCAGCAGCAACCGGCTACAAACCCGGCTCCGCAACCAAAATAGGTAATATTACTTTATGAATAAAAGGTTTCAATCTGTAAATTTTGAGACCTTTTTGAGTTGGAGTAAATGGTAGATCAAAATGATTAAATCAATGTTAAGAAATGATAAAAATCAAATCAAAAAAATAAAATCTTATTAATTTTAACACGCAAAATATGGATACTATGACAGACATAAGAGAATTAAACGAACGCATACAACACGAAAGTGCTTTTGTAGACTTGCTTACAGCCGAAATGGACAAGGTAATTGTAGGGCAAAAACACATGGTAGAGCGCCTGATGATTGGCTTATTAAGTAATGGCCATATCTTACTGGAAGGTGTACCTGGCTTGGCAAAAACATTAGCCATTAATACCTTGGCAAAATGTGTAGATGCGCAATTTAGCCGCATACAATTTACGCCGGACTTATTACCTGCCGATTTGGTTGGTACTATGATTTACAACCAAAAGAAAGAAGAGTTTTCTGTACGCAAAGGTCCTTTATTTGCCAATTTTGTTTTGGCAGATGAGATTAACCGTGCTCCGGCAAAAGTGCAAAGTGCTTTACTGGAAGCCATGCAGGAAAAGCAGGTAACCATTGGCGACCAAACCTTTAAATTACCTAATCCATTTTTAGTATTAGCCACACAAAACCCGGTAGAGCAGGAGGGAACCTACCCATTGCCCGAAGCACAGGTAGATCGTTTTATGTTGAAAGTGGTAATTACTTACCCTACTAAAGAAGATGAGAAAAAAATTATTGCCAGTAATATATCCGCAGAAGGCATGCCAACACCTAACGTAATATTAAAACCAGAAGATATTATTAAAGCTCGTGGTGTGGCCCGTGATGTTTATATGGATGAAAAAATTGAGCGTTACATTGTAGACATCGTTTTTGCAACCCGTTTCCCTAAAGATTATAAATTAGAAAAATTTGCAGGTCTTATCAGCTTTGGTGGTTCGCCACGTGCCAGTATAAATTTAGCATTGGCTGCAAAAGCTTATGCATTTATTAAACGCAGAGGGTATGTAATTCCTGAAGATGTGCGTGCTGTATGTCTGGATGTATTACGTCACCGTATAGGTTTAACGTATGAAGCAGAAGCTGAAAACATCACCAGTGAGCATATTGTTAATGAGATACTGAATACGGTTGAGGTTCCTTAGTAGTTTAATCCTTTCTGCTTTTATATAGATAGAAAACACTTATGGAAACTTCAGAGCTTTTAAAGAAAGTTCGTAAAATAGAAATTAAAACACGCGGATTATCCTCTCAGATATTTTCGGGAGAATATCATAGTGCTTTTAAGGGAAGGGGTATGGCTTTTAGCGAAGTGCGCGAATATACCCCGGGAGACGATGTAAGAACTATTGACTGGAACGTTACCGCACGTCTTAGAAATACCTACGTAAAAGTTTTTGAAGAAGAGCGCGAGCTGAATGTAATGTTGGTGGTTGATGTAAGTGCATCGGGTAATTTCGGAACTCATGCACAAACTAAAAAAGACTTAATTACAGAGCTTTGTGCGGTAGTTGCGTTCTCGGCAGCTACAAACAATGATAAGATAGGCCTTATCTTTTTTAGTGATAAGATAGAAAAATTCATTCCGCCTAAAAAGGGTAAGTCACACATACTTAGATTAATTAGAGAACTTGTAAAGTTTGAGCCAGAAAATAAAGGTACCAATGTTTCGTTAGGCTTAAAATACCTTACTAACGTAATTAAAAAAAGAAGCATTGCTTTTGTTATTTCTGATTTTATTGACAACAACTTTGACGATGCCATTAAAATTGCCAATAAAAAGCATGATATAGTAGCCTTGCGCATTTATGATAAAACCGAAATGCAGATTCCTAAGATTGGCTTAATAAAATTAAAAGATAACGAAACTGGAAAGAACATTTGGGTGGATACAAGCAGCAATGCTTTTCAGCACGAGCTAAAATTACAGCAGGTAAAAACAGATGCCAAGCTAAAAGAAACTTTCTCTCGTGCAGGAGTAGATTATACCAAGATAAGTACGCATGAAGGTTATATAAAGCCGCTTATGACTTTATTTAAAAAACGAGCGTAGTAATTACATAGGATGATTAAAAAAATTAAATATCTTTTCTTCATACTACTATTAGGGAATACCTTCTTTTCTCTTGCTCAGGTTGAAGCTATTGCTATGATGGATACCAACAAGATCCGAATTGGTGAACAGTCTAAAATTGACTTATATGTTAAGTATAAAGCTACTCAAAAGAACTTAAACATACAATGGCCTGTAATTGGTGATACCTTGCGTAAGGAAGTTGAGGTAGTTAATGTGTCTAAAATAGATACAACTATTCCTGATAAAAATAAACCCGATGAAATCCAGCAGCATCAAACCATTACCGTAACCTCAGTTGATTCAGGGTTTTGGGCTATACCACCTTTTGCATTTATTGTAAATAATGACACTGCCAAACCTGTTGAAACAGATGCTTTGTTATTAGCTGTTTATACCTTACCTGTTGATACTGCTGAAAAGAGCATTAAAGATATTAAAGCACCATTTGATGAACCGTTTGACTGGCATGAGTATCTGCCATTTGTTTATGGTGGACTGGTTGCGGTTATTGTAATTGTTATAATCATTTTCATATTGAGAAAAGTACTTAAAAAGAAACCTGTTATTATTGAACCACCTAAACCAAAAGTACCTGCACATATTACGGCACTTAATGCTTTGGAAGAAATTAAAAACAAAAAGCTATGGCAGGAGGGTAAATATAAAGAATACCATACCCTTATATCGGATACGTTGCGAGCATATATAGAAGAACGCTATGGAGTGGCTGCAATGGAGCTTACTTCTGATGAGATATTTAAAATAATGAACTCGCAGGTAATTGATACGATAAGTAAAGAGAAATTAAAACAGGTATTAACATTGGCAGATTATGTAAAGTTTGCCAAAGTAATTCCTATTGAGGTTGAAAATGATATGACTTTGAACAATGCATTTGATTTTGTGAACGGCACTAAACGTGAAGACCCAATTAACCCAACAGAAGAAAATAATTCAGTTACTCAATAAGTGGATATACTGCATAGCATAAAGGATATTACGTTTGCCGATAAGCAATTCTTTTGGCTGTTTCTGCTGTTGCCTTTAATGATTGGCTGGTATTTATTGAAACTAAAAAAACAGGAAGCTGAGTTTAATTTTTCTTCATTTCAGAATTTAGGTACTATAAGACCTTCTTACAAAGCCATGCTGCGCCATGTCATTTTTGTGTGCAGGTTACTAACTGTTTCTCTTTTAATTTTAGTACTGACCCGTCCTCAATCTCGTAGCAGTTGGAAAGATGTAAAAACAGAAGGGATTGATATTGTATTGGCGATAGATGTTTCTTATTCCATGCTGGCAAAAGACTTTAAACCTAACCGTTTAGATGCTGCTAAAGAAGTAGCTAAAGAGTTTATTGATTCGCGTCCTAACGATAGAATTGGCCTTGTAATTTTTGGTGGTGAAGCTTTTACACAATGTCCGCTTACAACAGACCATACAGTTATAAAAAACTTATTTGCTGATATAGCCGCAGGTTCAGTAGGGCAGGGGACAGCTATTGGACTTGGATTAGCAGATGCAGTTTCTCGCGTAAAAGAAAGTAAAGCAAAGAGCAAAGTGGTTATTTTACTTTCTGATGGAGTGAATAATGTGGGAGAGATTGCACCACTTACAGCAGGAGATATTGCCAAAACATTTGGAGTGCGCGTCTATACCATTGGTGTGGGTACCAAGGGTAAGGCATTAACACCGGTATCTATTTTCCCTAATGGGCAAATGGAGTACGAATATGTGGACGTGGATTTGGATGAAAACACCATGACTAAAATTGCCGAAGAAACAGGAGGAAAGTATTTCAGGGCAACAGATAATGAAAGTTTAAGAACCGTCTATAAGGAGATTGATAAGTTGGAGAAATCAATTATCAGCGAAAAGAGTTTCTCTAATAAAGCAGAACATTTTTTACCTTTTGCTATTGCAGCAGCTATCTTTCTTTTGTTAGAATTTGTAATTAAAAAAACTGTAATCCGTTCATTACCCTAAATGTTTAAGTTTCAATATACAGAATATTTGTGGGCACTAACGTTGGTTCCTTTAGTGGTGCTTGTTTTTATTTTAGCTATTGCATCACGTAAGAAAATGCTGAAGAAACTAGGTGACTATCCTTTAATATTAGCTATGATACCTGATGTATCAAGAAGTAAACAAACAGTAAAGTTTATTTTATACACCCTTGCTCTTATCTTTTTAATATTAGGCATTTGTAATCTGCAAACAGGGAGTAAAATGCAGGATGTGAAGCGTGAAGGGGCTGATATTATGATTTGTCTGGATGTATCAAATTCTATGCTGGCAGAAGATTTAAAGCCTAATCGTTTGGAACGCGCCAAGCAAGCTATAGAGCAGATGATTGATAAACTGCAGGGCGACAGAATAGGGATTGTTGTTTTTGCAGGAGAGGCTTATACGCAATTACCTATTACTATAGATTACGCCTCGGCTAAATTGTTTTTAAATGCCATTACGCCTAATATTATTGAAAGACAGGGTACCGATATAAGTACTGCTATTGAAAAGGCAAAAGAATCATTCGGGAAAGATGAAGGTAAGAATAAAGCCATTATCATTATTACTGATGGGGAAGACCATGAAGAAGACGCCATTAAAGCCGCCGAAGAGGCAGGCAAGGAAGGAATTATCATCAATACAATTGGCGTGGGTTCTGATGCGGGAGTTCCCATTCCGGTTTATAATAATGGAATTCCTTCGGGGTATAAAAAAGATAAAGAGGGTAACACGGTTGTTACCAAACTGAACGAAAAGATATTGCAGGAAATAGCAGGCGCGGCAAATGGCGTTTATGTAAAAGCAAGCAATGCCGATGTGGGTTTAGGTGCAGTGCTTGATAAAGTAAATGAATTAGAGAAAAAGCAATTCGAATCTAAAATGTATACTGATTATGAGGACCAGTTTCAATGGTTTATTGGAGCAAGCTTATTGTTTTTGTTGATTGAGTTTTTAATTAGTGAACGCATTAATATCTGGTGGAGAAAATTAAATTTATTTAAAAAGTGATGAAACGGTTTTTCTTCATATTGTTTTGTTTAACTGCTGCTCTATCTTTTGCACAAAAGGAGAAGCGAATTCTTAGAGAAGGGAACAACAGTTATTTTGGCGGAAAGTACGGCGAAGCAGAAGGTTATTATTCTGAAGCGTTGAAAGCCAAAAACAACTATTATAAATCTAATTATAATTTGGGAGACGCTTACTATAAGCAAGGTAAATTTACGGATGCTATCGGTCAGTATGATACCTATATAAAGAACAGCACTTCTAACAATAAAGATACCATGTCGAAGGCTTTCCATAATTTAGGTAACTCGTATTTAAAAACCAAGAGCTATAATGAAGCCATTACGGCGTATAAGAACTCTTTAAAAATGAATCCTAAAGATGAAGATACTCGTTATAATCTTGCTTATGCGTTGAAGAAATTACAGGAACAACAAAAGAAAAACCAGGAGAATAAAGATAAGCAGCAAAAGAAGGATGATAAGGATAAGAAAGATGAGAAAAAGAAGATGGATAATAAAGGGGACAAAGATAAAAAACCTGAGCAGCAACAACCCCAAATGAGTAAAGAAGAGGCACAACGTATGTTAGATGCTTTAAAGAATAATGAACAGAAAATGCAATTGAAGAAGAAGAATAAAGACGAGAACGCTGAAAAGAAAAACATTGATAAAGACTGGTAAAGAGTAAGTGAGAATTAAAACGAATAAAATACTTTCTTTTGTTTTAGCAGGAATTGCAATTCTCCTGTCGTATAATTCTATTGCTCAAAAGTTAGTAGCGCAGGTAAGTAAGAATAAAGTTGCCGTAGGCGAAGTGTTCCAGATTTCGTTTACAGTTAATGGCAATATGTCGGGGTTTAAACCATCTGCTTTTCCTGATTTTGATGTGTATAGCGGCCCTAACCAGTCTACGAGTATGCAGATTGCAAATGGGAATATGAGTCAGACGGTTAGCTACTCATACATGATAGCTGCCCGCAAAGAAGGTAAGTTTACTATTGGTACTGCTTCGGCAACCGTTAATGGAGCTAAAGCAGAATCTAATCCTATTGCCATTGAAGTAGTTAAAGGTAATCCGCAACAACAGCAACAAAGTCAAAATCCTGCCCGCAGTAATAATGGCCAACCGGCACAAAATGTAAGTGGTGAAGATTTATTTGTACGCACCTATCTAAGTAAAAAGCAATGTTACTTAGGCGAGCAACTAGTTGTTACCCAAAAAGTATATTGCCGTGGTACTTTGCGCGGGTTTCAAAATTTTAATCCACCTGAGTATAATGGTTTTTGGAGTAAGGATGAAGAGCATAAAGGACAAATTCAATTAACGCAAGAGAACTTAGATGGCATAAATTATTATGTTGCCGAGTTTAGTAAAACGTATGTATTTCCGCAACGTACAGGTAAGTTAACGATAGAGCCTATCGAGATTGATTGCATAGTAAGACAGCAAACAAAACCACAATCCTTGTTCGACCAGTTCTTTGGTGGTGGCGGACAAGATGTGGCTGTTAAAGTGAAAGGTAAACCCGTAACGATAGAAGTAATGCCTCTGCCTGAGAAAGGTAAACCTGAAAACTTTACTGGAGCAGTAGGTAAGTTCAGCTTTAATGCAAAAATAAACCATAATAAGGTAAAAGCTAACGAGAGTATAAATCTTAAACTAACCATCAGTGGAACAGGAAATATAAATTTAGCCTCTACACCAAAGATTAATTTCCCGGATGGCTTTGAGCTCTATGATCCTAAAATAAGTGAAAGCATTAATACAATAGGTGGTGTTAGCGGTACCAAAACCTATGATTATCTAGTTATTCCGCGTAAGGAAGGCGAATATGTTTTAAAGGATATTAACTTCTTTTATTTTGATGTTGAGAAAAAGCAATACGTAATCTTGCCTTCTCCCGAAGTAAAGATTACTGTTGATGCACCCGACCCTAACTCGGTGGGCGGTGCCCAGGTATATAATCCAAAACACGAAATTCAAACCGAAGAGAATGATATACGCTACATAAAAACAGGCGACTTAAGATTGCATCCTGTGGATGAGGAGTTCTTCTCTTCCTGGAGGCATTATAGCATATTGGGTTTAATTGCCACTTTGTTTATTGGCTTTGTGGCAGCAAGGAATAATTATTTAAAATCGCAAAGCGATGTGGTGAGCGTTAAACAAAGACGCGCGCTTAAAATTGCCCGAAAGCAGTTAACGTTGGCAGAGAAGTTTAAAAACCAGAACAAACAAGATGAGTTTTATAACGAAGTGCTTACTGCGCTTAACAGTTATGTAAGTTTTAAACTGAACATACCCGTGGCAGATTTATCTAAAAATAGCATCACCGAAAACCTCATTAAGAAATATGTAAGTGCTGAAACCATAAATAAACTAATTGGTACGCTTAACGATTGTGAGTATGCACGCTACGCACCCTCTGCCGCTGAGAAGGATTTGAATTTGGTATATAACAACACCATCAGTTTAATTACAGCTATTGAAAATGAACTGGGTAAGCAAGTTAAAAGTGATAATTCAAAAGTAAAAAGCTCCCTGCTTTTTGTTCTTTTGGCTTTACTTATAAATTCATTTTGTTTTGCGCAAAATGATGCCGTTGCAGCCTACAACAAGAAAGAATATAAAAATGTAATAACCTACTACGAAAATATTTTAAAAGAAGGTAAAACCTCCGCTGCTTTATATTACAATTTAGGTAATGCCTATTATAAAGATAACCAATTGGGCAAGGCTATTTATAATTATGAGCTGGCAAACAAACTAAACCCTACCGATGGCAATGTAAAAAACAACCTCCGCATAGCCAACACCAAGGTTATTGATAAGATAGATGCCAAAGAAAACCTGTTTACCAATGCCATTAAATCGGGATTGTATGGTTTGTTTAGCACCAATGGTTGGGCTTACGCCACTATTGTTTGTTTGTTAGCCGCTGCCTTGTTTTTTGTATTGTTTGTAAGCACCGGCAATGTGGTACTAAAGCGTACAGGGTTTTGGTCTGGCAGTTTGTTTGTGATGGCCTTTGTGTTTTCGTTAACGGTGGGTTATGCCACGTTACATAACTTAAATAAAAAGACGCAAGCCATTATCATCTCACCCGAGGTAAAAGTGTTTAGCGAGCCCAACGCCACCTCAAAATCTAAATTTAGTTTGCATGAGGGCACTAAAGTAAATGTGCTAAGCATTAATCCTGATTATACCGCCATACAATTAGCCAACGGAAACGAAGGCTTTATTGCCACCCCTGATTTGGGTATGTTTTAAAAACTATTAAGGTGCAATAACGTATTTAGACCTCACAGCATAAGCACTAAAGAATCCTAAAGCATTATTGCTTAAATTGGTAGTAGGATTTCCCGGAACGGTAGTTTGTATGCCATTTTGTGCTTTGGTTACCTGCTTAAGCGTTCGGTAATATTCATACACATTGGCGTCAATACTTTCTAATACCACCTTTACCGTATCTCCTGCATGTATACTGGTATCCCGTCTAACTACATTTTCAGTAATTTGAGAACCATCCTGCCCCTGATCGGATACAATAGCAATGTTATTATAGTTAGGCACCCTATTTACATATTCAATCAATCGGTAGTAATTAGCTACTCCTTTCGGGTCAGTAAATACAGCTCTTACTGTTACATTTGGAACAGCAGGGGTAGTACTTCCACCTCCATGCCCACCAAAACCACCACCTCCACGATGAGAAGTAGTATCTGCTATCACGGAATCTAAAGCAACACCATAAGGCATAGTTGAAGTTGCTGTATATTTTTTTCCGTTAGAGGTAATAGATAAGTAATACGTTCTACCATCAACTCCCTGCAGATGCGATGTAATATAATTCCCCGGACTTGTTTCTGCAAGTGTTTCGCTGTTGCCTGCGTTATCCCTTATTACAACCGTAGCTCCATTTACCACCGGGAAAATATTGTTATCGCTAAAGTTTACGGTTTGTGTAAGATTAACGGTATATGAAGTTACGCTATCTGTAACCTCGGCATCAACTACTATATCAGGGTTTGCCGAATTTAAATCTACGTTAATTACTTTCGTACAGGCTGTAAACACACAGCAGGCCATAAGTAATAAGCTAAAAATGATTCTGTTCATGGTTTAAAATTTAAAGTTATAGGTTATGGAAGGCACCCATCTGAATAAATATGTTAGCACGGCCTGTGTTTGCTGCGGGTTGTTGGGGTTTGTTTGAAACGTGATGCTATAAGGATTCTCTCTGCCATATGCATTGTAGCAGGAGAAGTTCCAACTCGATTCAAATTTCTCTGTCTTTTTTGCCTGATAGGTAAAGCCAACATCCAACCTGTTATAAGCCGGCATACGATAGCCGTTACGCTCGGTGTAATAAAATACAACCTGTCCGTTTACTTCGTACTTACCGCTGGGGAAGGTTACCGCATTACCGGTGTAATAAACAAAATTGGCTGATGCCGTCCATTTTTTATTAATTTCAAATATACCAACAGCAGTTATGTAATGTGTAATATCCTGCGTAGCAGCATACCATGTATCATTATTTATGCCGTTAATTTTCCTCTCTGTGCGAGATAAGGTATAACCTACCCATCCGTTAAACCTGCCGTATTTTTTCTTTATAAATAACTCTACCCCATAAGCTCTTCCTATGCCGTAAAGCAATTGTGATTCTACATTGGCATTCAATGTTAATTGAGCTCCGTTTACATAATCAATTTGGTTTTGCATTTGCTTGTAATAGGTTTCTACAGATGTCTCAAACATATTGTCTAAAAAGTTTCTGAAATACCCAACTGATACTTGGTCGCAAAGTTCAGGTTTTACATTATTACTGCTTGGTATCCACAAATCAGTTGGGTTGCCCGATGTAGTGTTTTGCAACAAGTGCATGTATTGCGTATTACGTGCATAATTACCTTTTATAGAACTTCTTGGGTTTATTACATAATTAAAAGCAGCGCGGGGCTGAAGGTTTATATAGGTTTTTACTATTTGTGATTGATTATATTTTGCCGAATCGGTTATACTATCAACTGCATTGTAGTTATAAAAAGTACCCGGGCCAAATAAACTGAATGAAGTAAGTCTTGCTCCATATTCAAAACTTAACTTATCCGTTGCTCTTAGTTCATGAGAAATATAAATGGCATTTTCTAAAGCATATTTATTAGGAACACCCCGTTTGCTTAATGGAGTATTACTGGAAGATGTAATAGAACCCGGAATTAATTTATGCCAGGTAGAGCTAAATCCGAATTTGATTTTATTCTTGGCGTTTAAAAAATATTGAAAGTCCTGTTTTAGTCCATAATCTTGTATGCGCGAAATAATATCTAAGTTATTCGCCCCAAAGCTGGTAGTTATCTTGTAATCGTAATTAGTAAAAATTAGGGAAGTATTTGAAAACAACTTATCACTAAACAAATGATTTAATCTGAACGTTCCAGTGGCATTGCCATAGTTAAGCCCGAAATTGCCCGTACCTAAATCATCCTTACCAAAGTAGCCCGATAAATAAACCCGGTTCTTATCATTCAACCGGTAATTTGCTTTTAAGTTGATATCATAAAAATATAAACTAACATGCTTAAGAGGAGAACTGTTGCTTGAAAACAAGTTAAGCAATGCATCGGCATAAGTTCTACGTGCGGTCAATAAAAAAGAGCCTTTGCCTTTTTTAATCGGACCTTCAATAGCCAATCGCGAAGCAATAATACCTAAGCCACCGCTTACATGGAACTTCTGGTCGTTACCGTCCTTCATTTTAATATCCAATACCGATGATAAACGTCCACCAAATTCGGCAGGGTGCGTACCCTTATAAAGAGTTACATCTTTAATAGCATCTGAATTGAATACCGAAAAGAAACCCAACAAGTGAGAGGCATTATACACGGTTGCCTCGTCCAATAAAATAAGGTTTTGCGATGTATTACCCCCGCGTACATAAAAACCACTGCTGCCATCTCCGGCAGATTTTACACCGGGCAATAACTGCAATGTTTTAAGAACGTCTTTCTCTCCAAAAATAACCGGAATATTCTTTATCTGCTGTATATCCAGTTTATCAACCCCCATTTGGGTTTGAGTAATGTTCTGGTCTTTCTTCTCATCCGTAACAACAACCTCGCTCAATTCAGTTTCCGCATCACTAAGGGAAAAATCAAGTTTGATACTTTTGTTCAAATCGATTACTTCTGGTTTTGTTTGATAGCCAGTAAACTGTGCAGATAGTGTGTACTTTCCTTCAGGAAGGGTTAAAGAATAAAAACCATAGGCATTGGCAGTTGTACCTGTAGCAGGCAGTTCTTTAACTACCAGTGTAGCTCCAATTAATTGTTCGCCACTTTTTACATCTTTTATATAACCGCTAATCGTGTACTTGTTTTGAGCTAAGCCAACATAAGATGTAAGACAAAAGATTTGAAAAGTAAACAGTAAAAGAAATCGTTTCATTTAATAAGTTCCGTTTTTTTAGCAACGCCGAAATTAGGTAAATATTTACCCAAGCCTGTATTTTAACGTTTTTTTAGCTTTTAGGCTTAATTATAATCTCATTTCTTCTGGCAAAATCTCACAAATCTTCTCTTTCTTTGCACGCTTTAAAACTATATTATGAAAAACATTAAAACCTTATTCATTTCTTTAACTATTTATTGCTCATTGCAAACAGCAACCTGTTTCGCTTGGGGCCCTGAAGGGCATCATTACGTAGCTGAAATAGCTAAACTATATTTAGATAAAGGCATAGAAGAAAAGGTGCAGAAAGTTTTAGGCACCATGACCTTTGATGAGGCAGCTCTTTGGATGGATGATATTAAAAAAGACCATGCCTACGATAACATGAAACCCTGGCACTACATTAATATTGATAAAGATAAAACCTACGTTAAAACAGATGAAGGTAACGTGGTAAATGAATTGGAAAAAAGTATAGCCAAACTTAATAACAAAAAAGATTTAAAGGAAGACGAAATAAATACGAATGTAAAAATTGTATTTCACCTGGTAGGCGATTTGCATATGCCGTTGCATGACGGTTATGGGGATGACAGAGGCGGGAACGATGTAAAAGTTGATTTTTTGGGCGCGCAAAAGAACCTTCATTATGTATGGGATATGGCCATTATAGAACATAAAAAAATTACGCTGGACGATTGTATAAAAGCCGGTTCAAAATATTCTAAAACACAAATAAAAGAACTGCAAAAAATAGATGTAGTTAAATGGATGGAAGAATCGCGCAGCTACCTGAAGGATGTGTACGATTTTAAAGACAATACTATCACCGAAGAGTATATTACAAAAAGTGTTCCTATCATAGAGAAACAAATCTTTATTGCGGGTATTAGGTTGGCAGCTGTTTTAAACCAGGCATTTAAGAACTAAACTACTCTATATTTACTTAAGAAGTCCTTTACGACTTTATAAAAAAATTAACCTTCTTTTTGTACATTTGCCTAATTAAATTAAGCAAATGACCCGAGCCTTTTTAGGCGAATACTATATTACCATAATTAAACATAAAAATAAAGACAATATGAATAATTTTAATCAATTGGTAGAATCGGTAAAGAAGCTTTCTATAGACGAGAAAGAAGAACTTCATATCCTGCTCGAAAAGTATCTCATCGAAGCCCGAAGAGATGAAATTCATACCCATTTTCAGGAAAGTAAAGTAGAATACAAAACAACCAAAGCTAAATTCTCTTCTGATATTAATAAGCTGAGAAAGTCTTTATAGGCAAGAAGTATATATGATAGAGATTGCTTTCAGTTCTTCTTTTAAACGCGCATTCAAAAAGGTATCTAAAAATAAATCAGCGGAGAACAAATTTTGGGAAAAGACAGGGCTATTTATTAATGAACCCTTCCATACTTCTCTAAGAACACATAAACTTTCAGGAAAGTTAAAAGATTTGTGGAGTTTTACGGTAGAATATGATGTAAGAGTCATTTTTTATTTCACAGATAAATCACACGCCATATTTATTGATATAGGCACTCACGACGAAGTATATTAACAAATGGAGATAGCAAAAACATACAACCCCAAAGCTGCTGAAGATAAATGGTATCCTTATTGGATGCAGCATAAATTCTTTAAATCAGAACCCGATAACCGCGAGCCTTATACCATAGTCATCCCTCCGCCAAACGTAACAGGTGTGTTGCACATGGGCCACATGCTTAACAATACCATACAGGATGTATTAATTCGCCGTGCACGCATGTTAGGCTTTAATGCCTGCTGGGTACCGGGTACCGACCATGCTTCCATTGCTACCGAAGCTAAAGTAGTTGCGCTTTTAAAAGAAAAAGGCATTAATAAAACCGATTTAACCCGCGAGAAATTTTTAGAACATGCCTGGGAGTGGAAAGAAAAATACGGTGGAATAATACTTGAACAACTTAAAAAGCTGGGCGCTTCCTGCGATTGGGACCGTACCCGCTTTACCATGGAAGAAGATTTAAGTCAGGCAGTAATAGATGTGTTTATTGATTTGCATAACAAAGGACATATCTACCGCGGTGTGCGTATGGTTAACTGGGATCCTGCGGGGTTGACTGCCGTTAGTGATGAAGAAGTAATTCATAAAGAAGTAAACTCTAAACTCTATTACGTAAAATATAAAATTGAAGGAATGGCTGATGAGTGGATTACCATTGCTACCACACGCCCTGAAACCATTTTGGGAGATACTGCCGTTTGTGTTAATCCAACCGATGAACGTTATGCGCATCTAAAAGGCAAGCGTTGCATTATACCCATGGTTAACCGCAGCGTGCCTATTATTTTTGATGAATATGTTGATGCTGCCTTTGGTACAGGTGCTTTAAAGGTTACGCCTGCTCATGATATTAATGATTACAACTTAGGCATTAAGCACAAGCTTGAAACCATTGATACCATTGCTGCTGATGGCAAGATGAGTCCGGCTGCACAGTTTTATATTGGAGAAGACCGCTTCATCGTTCGTAAAAAAATTACGAAAGATTTAGAGGAGATGGGCCACATTGTAAAAGTAGAAGACATTAAAAACAAAGTAGGTACCAGCGAGCGTACAGGAGCTGTGATTGAGCCAAGACTCTCCATGCAATGGTTTTTAAAGATGAGTGAGGTTGCTAAACCTGCTTTAGATAATGTACTGAACGAAAATATTAAACTAATCCCTGAAAAATTTATTAATACCTACAAGCATTGGATGGAGAATGTACACGATTGGTGTATTTCTCGTCAGCTTTGGTGGGGACAACGCATTCCGGCTTGGTATGATACTAAAGGCAATACCATTGTTTGCAAAACACGCGAAGAAGCCATTGCTAAATTAAACACACCAGATGTTCGTCAGGATGAAGATGTACTCGATACATGGTTCTCGTCTTGGTTGTGGCCTATTACCGTGTTCGACCCTCATGTTATTAAAAATGGGAAGGAGAAAGCCAATAAAGATTTAAAGTATTATTATCCAACCAATGATTTGGTTACTGCACCAGAGATTCTTTTCTTTTGGGTAGCACGTATGATTATTGCCGGATACGAATACATGGATGAAAAACCTTTTACCAATGTTTATTTAACGGGTATTGTGCGTGATAAACAAGGTCGTAAAATGAGTAAGTCTTTGGGCAATAGCCCAGACCCATTAGAGCTGATTGAAAAATACGGAGCCGATGGTGTGCGTGTAGGTATGTTGTTATGCTCACCTGCCGGAAACGATTTAATGTTTGATGAAAGTTATTGCGAACAAGGCCGCAACTTTGCTAACAAAGTATGGAATGCCTTCCGTTTGATACAAGGTTTTGAAGTGGCTGATATTCCTCAACCACAGATTTGTAAAGTGGCTATTGAATGGTTTGAACATAAGTTAAGCGAGCAGTTAGAAGTTATTAACGACCATTACTCAAAATACAGAATGAGTGATGCCTTAATGGCTACTTACAAATTAGTTTGGGATGATTTCTGTGCCTGGTATTTAGAAATGATTAAGCCTGAATTTATTGATGGTAAAGCTCAACCTATTGATAAAGTAACCTTTGATGCAACTATAAGTTTCTTAGAAAGTCTTTTAAAAATCATGCATCCCTGGATGCCGTTTATTACCGAAGAGATTTATCATTTATTAAAAGAACGTACGGATAAAGATTGCATTATAGTTGCGGAATGGCCTAAACCAAAAAATGAAAATAGTATTATAACTAAACATTTTGAAGTGGTAATGGAAGTGATTACCAACATCAGAAACCTTCGTAAGCAAAAAAATATTTCTCCAAAAGAAAAACTACAAGTGTTTGAAAAAGTAAATCAGGGCGAAGTAATCAAAACCTACGACGGTATCATTATTAAATTAGGCAATCTAAGTAGTTTTGAATATGTAACTGCTAAGGTTGAAAACGCTTTTTCGTTCAATACAAACCATGCGGAGTTTTATATTCCATTAACACAAGATGTTAATGTAGATGAGGAAAAAGAACGCATTGCCAAAGAACTCGAATACAACAAAGGCTTCTTAAAATCAGTTCAGGTAAAGCTGGCTAACGAGCGTTTTGTAGCCAATGCCAAACCCGAGCTTATAGAACTTGAAAGGAAGAAACAAACTGATGCCGAAGCTAAAATAAAAGCTCTCGAAGAGCAGTTGAAGTCTTTGTAATTCAAACGCTACACAGTACAAGAACCCCAATATTTAACAAAACCTTGCAAAAATTTAACAAAACCTCCCAAATATGTTGTACAAGAAGCTAAATATTTAGTACAAGAACCTAAATATGTTGTACAAGATGCTGAATATTTAGTACAAGAACCTAAATATGTTGTACAGGAAGCCTAATATTTTGTGCAGGTAGTTATATATGTTGTGCAGATACCCTAATATTTAGTACAGATAGCTAAATATATTGTCAGGATAGCCTAATATTTAGTATAGGAAGTCAAATATTTTGTGCAGATAACTGAATATTTAGTGTAAGACCTTAAATATCTACTATGAGATACTAAATATCAATTATATAACCCTTAATCCGTGAAATCTGTGGCGTTAAATCAAATTATGACATCCTGTCATAAATCTCTATCTTTGCGCCCGTAATGGTTGAGCAAGAAATAAGACACAAGAGCCAAGAAACAATTGATGAGGGCAGGCAGGGTGAAGCCGTGGTGCTGGAAGACGGGAACGTTGGTAGCAAAAAACTCTTTTTAGAGAGCTATGGTTGCGCCATGAATTTTTCTGACAGCGAGATTGTTGCCTCTATTTTGGCTAAAAGCGGTTATTCTACCACCAACGTGTTGACCGAAGCTGATGTAATTTTGGTTAATACCTGCGCCATTAGAGATAATGCTGAGCAGCGTGTGCGTCAGCGTTTAAAAGACTTTAAAACGCTTAAAAAGAAAAACCCCGATATGGTGGTGGGCGTTTTGGGCTGCATGGCAGAGCGTTTGAAAACCAAATTTTTGGAAGAAGAACAGATAGTGGATATGGTTGTTGGACCTGATTCTTACCGAGATTTACCCAATTTGCTTTCTCAGGCAGAAGAAGGGCACAGGGCGGTTAATGTGTTGCTGTCTAAAGAAGAAACCTACTCGGATATTGCCCCCGTAAGATTAAGCAGCAATGGTGTTTCGGCGTTTATCAGCATTACCCGCGGTTGCGATAATATGTGCAGCTTTTGCGTTGTCCCTTTTACCAGAGGGAGAGAACGCAGCCGCGACCATAAAAGCATTGTGGCCGAAGCACAGGATTTATTTGAAAAAGGATATAGAGAAGTTACCCTATTAGGGCAAAATGTAGATAGCTATTTGTGGAGTGGGGGAGGACTGAAAAAAGAAATACTTACCGAAGAGCAAAAAGCAACCTCAGTAAACTTTGCTCAGTTGCTGGAAATGGTGGCGCTGGTGCATCCCGATTTGAGGGTACGTTTTAGTACTTCGCATCCTAAAGATATGAATGATGAAGTGCTCTATGTAATTGCCAAATATGAGAATGTTTGCAAGTATGTGCACTTGCCTGTGCAAAGTGGTAGCAGTCGTGTGCTTGAAATGATGAACCGTGGTTACGACAGAGTCTGGTATTTGAACCGGATTGCCGCTATAAAAAGTATCATTCCCGATTGCGGAATAAGCACCGATGTTATTTCGGGTTTTTGCAGCGAAACAGAAGAAGAGCATCAGGAAACTATATCGCTGATGCAAGATGTAGTGTATGATTTTGCCTATATGTTCTTTTACTCTGAACGACCTAAAACGCTGGCAGAACGTAAATACGAAGATGATATACCCGAAGAGGTTAAAAAACGTAGGCTAGCAGAGGTAATTGATGTGCAAAGAGAGCATTCAGCCATTCGTATTAAAGGCATGGTTGGAAAAAATTATAGGGTTTTAGTGGAAGGCATCTCTAAAAAATCGGATGAAATGATGATGGGAAGAAACTCGCAGAATGCGGTAGTTGTTTTCCCGAAAGAGAATCATAAAAAAGGAACATACGTAAATGTATTTGTTGACAGATGTACATCCACTACTTTAATTGGCAAGGTTGTTGAGTAAATAAAATCAAGATGGAACGAAGTGAAATAAATAACATTATTATTAATTACCTGAAAAATTACCAGCCTTCCTCTATCGGTATTTTTGGTTCCTATGCAAGAGAAGAGAATAAACCCGGCAGCGATATAGATATTTTAATTGACCTAAAAACAAAGATTGGACTGCTTGAGTTTGTGAAAATGAATTATGAATTATCAGAACTTTTAGGAATAAAAGTTGATTTGGTTTCAGAGAAATCACTTAAAAATGAAAGGTTAAAACAATACATACAAAATGATTTGAAAATCATTTACAAGGCATGATTAAAGAGGACGCTATTTACATAGAACACATTCTTGATGCTCTTAAAAAGGTAATCGAATACACTAGCGGCAAAGATGAAGCCTCTTTTTTAAAAGATTCCCTTGTTCAGGATGCAGTTATCAGGCAATTTGAAGTTATCGGCGAGGCGACGAAAAGGATTTCAAAAGGTTTTAGAGAAAAGCATACTTCAATTCCATGGAAAGATATGGCAGGTATGAGAGATGTTCTTATTCATGATTATATAGATGTGGACATATTTATGGTTTGGAAAACAGCTAGTGAAGATACCCCAATTTTAATAAAGAAAATACAGGAGATAATAAATTAAAATGGACTTACAGGATATAAAACAACGTTTTGGTATTATAGGCAGTTCACCCGCATTAGAAAGAGCCATTGATATTGCCCGTCAGGTTGCACCAACTGATTTAAGCGTTTTAATAACCGGAGAAAGCGGTACCGGTAAAGAAGTATTTCCCCAAATTATACATCAATTCAGCGCTAGAAAACATGGGCCATATATAGCAGTTAACTGCGGGGCTATTCCCGAAGGAACTATAGACAGTGAGTTATTCGGACACGAGAAGGGTTCTTTTACAGGCGCACACGAAGCCCGCAAAGGTTATTTTGAAGTGGCCGATGGCGGAACTATCTTTCTTGATGAGGTAGGAGAGTTGCCCCTTGCAACACAGGCAAGGCTTTTGCGTGTTTTAGAAACTAAAGAATATATACGTGTAGGTTCAAGCAAAGTACAAAAAACAGACGTACGTATTGTGGCTGCTACCAACGTAAACCTGCAACAAGCTATAGATAAAAGTAAATTCAGAGAAGATTTATATTATCGTTTAAATACGGTTCCAATATTACTACCTTCCTTAAGAGAGCGTAAAGAAGATATCTTTTTACTGTTCAGAAAGTTTGCCGCAGATTTTGCCGCCAAGTATCGTATGCCGACAATTAAACTAATGCCTGATGCCGAAATATTACTTACCAATTACTACTGGCAGGGAAACGTAAGGCAACTAAAAAACATTGCCGAGCAGATTTCAATCATTGAAAAGACGCGCGATATAAGCGCTGATATCTTAGCTAGGTATCTTCCGCAAATAAATGGCAGTAGCCTGTTAAGCATTGTAAAACCTGAAGGTGCTGGCGCTAATGATTTCTCTGAAAGAGATTTGCTTTACAAAGTATTGTTTGACATGAAAAAGGATTTGAACGACTTAAAAAAAGTTGTTCATGATATTGTACAATTCAATCAGGGAAGTATCTCTAATCTTTCTCATGATGATGTGCAGATACTTAATCGTATGCAAGGTGAAACAAATCAGGAAAATACCTTAACCGATATGATGCTTCATCCTTCAAACGTTACTATACTTAATAACGGAGCGCCTCAAAAATATAATGAACCTATTGTAGTAGAAGAAACCCTTTCCTTATCGGATAAGGAAAAGGAGATGATTATCAAATCACTTCAAAAATATAAAGGCAAACGTAAACTTGCTGCTAATGAACTGGGGATAAGCGAGCGCACGCTTTACAGAAAGATAAATGAATATGGCATTAAAGAATAAAAGGTTTATATCTGTTATTGTCGGCTTTCTGTTAATTAGTATTTTTTATTCCTGTAAAGTAAATTATGGATTTAAAGGAATAACCATACCGCCCAATGCCAAAACAATTTCGGTAGCAACATTTCAAAATCAGGCTAATCTGACGGCCCCGGTCGAACCCCAGCTACTATCACAAAAACTGCGTGATGCCGTTTCTACCCAAACAAATTTGGGCTTACTAAAGCAAGGTGGCGATTTGCGCTTTGAAGAGTGCAGAATTACGAATTATATTACAGCGCCCCAATCTATAGCCGCATCAAGCGGTACTGCCCCAGATCAAGCTGCACTAAACAGATTGACAGTAACTATCAAAATAAATTTCGTTAATAAATTGGATGAAACAAAAAATTTTACCGACAAAGAGTTTTCCAGATATTACGATTATCCCAGTGCCCAGAATTTAACTCAGGTTGAGCCCGCCGCTTTAGACCAAATTAACCGTCAGTTAACCGAAGATATTTTTAACGCAGCCTTTAATAACTGGTAAATTCAAATGATAAACCGTAGTATTTAATTAATAAACATCTGTTATATTTGAAGCCATACAAAAACACAAATTCAATAACCTTATAAATACTTAGCAATATGAATTTTGAACTGAACGAAGAACATTTAATGATACAAAAAGCTGCGCGTGATTTTGCACAGAATGAATTAAAACCGGGTGTTATTGAGCGTGATGAAAATCAAAAGTTCCCCGCGGAGCATATTAAAAAAATGGGCGAACTTGGTTTCTTAGGTATGATGGTTGATCCTAAATATGGCGGAGGTGGTATGGATACTGTATCCTATGTATTAGCTATGGAAGAAATCTCTAAAATAGATGCTTCCTGCTCTGTTGTAATGAGTGTTAATAATTCTCTTGTTTGTTGGGGTTTAGAGCATTTTGGTAATGAAGAGCAAAAACTAAAATACTTGGTTCCATTAGCTAAAGGCGAAAAAATTGGCGCTTTCTGCTTATCAGAACCTGAAGCAGGCAGTGATGCAACATCACAAAAAACCACCGCCATTGATATGGGCGATTACTATTTATTAAACGGTACAAAAAATTGGATTACTAATGGAAATAGTGCCTCTACTTATTTAGTAATGGCACAAACTGATCCTGAAAAAAAACATAAAGGCATTAATTGCCTTATTGTGGAAAAGGGAATGGAGGGTTTTGTTATTGGACCTAAAGAAAATAAAATGGGCATTCGCGCTAGCGATACACATTCGCTTATGTTTACTAATGTAAAAGTTCCTAAAGCAAACCGCATCGGCGATGATGGTTTTGGATTTACCTTTGCTATGAAAACATTGTCAGGAGGACGTATCGGTATTGCTTCTCAGGCTTTAGGTATTGCAAGCGGTTCTTATGAATTAGCTTTAGCTTACTCTAAAGAACGTAAAGCATTCGGAAAAGAAATCTCTCAACATCAGGCAATACAATTTAAACTGGCAGATATGGCGACCCGTATTGATGCAGCACGTTTACTTTGCTTAAAAGCTGCTTGGTTAAAAGATCATCATTTAGATTATACACAGGCAGGTGCTATGGCAAAAGTATTTGCTTCAGAAACGGCTATGTGGGTATCTACTGAAGCTGTTCAAATACATGGCGGTTATGGTTATGTAAAGGAATACCACGTAGAACGTTTGATGCGTGATGCAAAAATTACGCAGATATACGAGGGCACATCAGAAGTACAACGAATTGTTATTTCAAGAAGTGTGTTAGCTTAAAAAACACTTTGTAATTGGCACTTTTGTAGGGATAAATCTATACTTTATTATTAACGTCATCTTATTATTACGAGTTAGTTCCTTCTAATATTAAATTAAAAATAAGTTTGTTTAGGCAGGATGCTTTTTTATGGTTTTAAATTAACTATATTTTTTTTATTAAGTTGGTTTCTTTTCTTCGCTCATAATCTTTAATTAAGATCATATACCACACAACTCCAATAGAATATAAAAGGGCAGTTAACAAAAATATATTTACAAAAGCAAAGCCTTGTACAAATAACAGTTGCACCAATAAACCACTTATAAACCAAGAACCACTCCATATAGCCGAGGTAAGTGCGCTTACAATCTCGCGGTTTTTTTCCCCTACATAATTCATTACAATTTCTGTAGTCATAGGCCCTGCCATGTTCATTAAAGGCTGGCGTAACAAATAAAATATAATAGCAATTACCACTGCAATACCCATTTGATTATAAAATTGCGTAGTAGCCAGAGCCACTAAAGAAACAATAGCCAATGATTGTGTGGTTGGCACAGCTATTTTATAGCCTATGTTGCGTTTAATATCAGGTACTAACAAAGCACCCCAGGCTACCAAAAATGCAGCAACAGCACTAACAATAGAAAAATGACCTTTGTGCATACCATGCACTTCTTCAAAAAATAAACTGATAAAAGGAATGGTTAAACCAGCTCCAACTGCAATAATCAGCGTGGGTATAAGGGCTTTTAAAATAATTACCCAATCGTATTGCGCTAGGTTGTAAGATGGCTTTCCAGTATCGTTCTTAAAATCATCTTCTTTAATATTGGCAAGCAACAGCATTATAATTCCTGTAAAACCTATCACGGAAAAAATAAGAAGCACCATACGCTCATTAAATACGGCAGGGTTAATGTAATCTACTATGGCTATTAGCATGCCACTTATAATTCCCGCAAAACTCCAGGTAGAATAACTTAATGCGATAGATGCTGTTTGATGCTTTTCTGAAGAGTACCTTAATATAAAGGGAAGTATAGGTATTTGTATAAAGGTAAATGACGCACCCCATAGTAATTGCGATATATAAATTAAAGGCTCGTTTCCTCGGTCGATAAAGTACAAAATACACAAAGCAAAAAACGGAACTCCTATGCAGGATGCATAGAAAAGGGGCTTCATTTTCTTTCCTTTAAGAAGCACGCCAAGCGGTAGCGCCAGCAAAAACACACCTAAAAATCTAAAGGATATAAAGCCTGCTATATCTTGTTTGCTATAATGCAGACTGTTTAAATACAATGGCAGCATATTCATAAAGGTTGCATTAACAAGTTGTATAAAAAACTCGGCGAGAATAACCAACAGTATTTGTTTTTCTATGGTTTTGTATGGTTTTAGAAACTTGAGCATTATTTAAGATACTGCAAAAATGCAAATATAGTTTGGATGCCGTTAGGGCCCTTTAGCTTTGTGAAGATGTAAATTGTAATCAAATAAAAATTTAAGAAAATATAACAATTAAAGTTTTACATTGTTTGGTGGCATATTGCTATTCTTCATTTCATTGATTTATAAATGTATAACAGATAAAATATATGGTTTATGATGATTTTAATTTGTAAATAAAACACAACAATTTTTGAAGACTTTTTAAGTCATAAATTCTAAGTTATATTTTGTTGTATATTCGCCTCGAGTGAGTCAAAATTTAGTTATCATACCAACCTACAACGAAAAAGAAAACATCGAAAAGATGATTCATAAAGTCTTTTCGTTAAAACCGGCTTTTGATTTATTGATTATTGATGATGGTTCTCCGGATGGGACGGCGCAAATCGTGAAAAATATTCAGCAGGTAAATCTAACAAAACTTTACCTGATAGAAAGAAAAGGCAAACAGGGTTTAGGAACTGCTTATATAGCCGGATTTAAATGGGCATTGGAGAAAAAATATGATTATATTTTTGAGATGGATTGCGACTTCTCTCATAATCCTGATGACTTACCAAGGTTATTAAACGCTTGCGAAAATGGTGCTGATGTTGCGGTTGGTTCTCGTTATTGCAAAGGTGGTAAAGTTAAAAACTGGCCATTAGGAAGAGTATTGATGAGTTACTTTGCATCAGTTTATGTGCGTTTAATTCTATGGATTAATATAAAGGATACTACTGCGGGGTTTAAATGTTATAAACGCAAAGTACTTGAAACCATTAACCTTGATGAAATAAAATTTATGGGCTACGCCTTTCAGATAGAAATGAAATATGCAGCCCTGCAAAAAGGTTTTAAAGTAGTAGAAGTACCCATAACTTTTGTTGACAGGATAGAAGGTGTTTCTAAAATGAGTAGCAAAATATTTAAAGAAGCCTTTTGGGGAGTTATCCAAATGAGGTTTGCAGGGAAGCAATAAATGCAATTTCTATTATTACAGATAAAATTTTTCTATTTAAAATAAATATCTCATATTTGCGTAAGTTTTAATTGTATCTGCTATTTCTAATTTCCAAGCAGAACAAAAACCAGCCAGTATTTTTAATGCAACTTTAAATTACAATCAATTATATGTTTAATGACTTAGAACTTAATGGGAAGTCTTTACCCGATTTAAAAGAAATTTTAAAACACTTAGGTGTAAAACCTGACGGAACAAAGAAACCTGATTTAATTCAACAGATTAAAGATTTGCAAAATGCGAATCCTGAACAAGCTGAAAAAATTAAACAAGAACTTTCTCAAAATAAGGAAGATATTACCGGCGATGAATCAAAAGCTGAAAAAGCAAAAAGACCACGTAGAGTTAGATTAGAACCTTTAGCCGAAGAAAATAAAACAGCTTCTGTACCTGATGAAACATTTTTTGCGGAACCTATTCCACATAAAGAACCTGAAGTGCCGCCTACTCCAACAATTCAGACACCTGTTGCTACAGAAAAACCAACTGAAACACCTCAAGTAAATCCTGTTTCAGATATTGCTACACAGAATAAACCTCAACAGCATTCAAACCATCAACAACAAAGACCAACGCATAATCCAAATCAGCAACAAGGTCAGCATACTCATCAGCAAAATAATCCTAATCAGCAACAACAACATTCAAATCAATCTCAACAAAACAATAACCCTAATCAAAATAATCCTAATCAGCAAAATCCTCCACAAAACCAACCTTACCAACAACAACCCAGAAAAGAAGATTTATACAATTTTGATGGAATAGTTAATGTAGAAGGTGTTTTAGAAACTATGCCTGACGGATATGGTTTTTTGCGTTCGGCAGATTATAACTACTTAAGTTCTCCCGATGATGTTTATGTATCTCAATCTCAAATAAAATTATTTGGGTTAAAAACAGGCGATACCGTTACTGGAACTGTTCGTCCGCCAAAAGAAGGCGAAAAATATTTCCCTTTAGTAAAGGTTGAACAAATAAATGGCAGAGACCCTGCCTGGGTGCGTGATAGAGTTCCTTTTGATTACTTGACTCCTTTATTCCCTTATGAGAAATTCAAATTAACAGGTCATCCACAAGAATCACTTTCATCTCGTGTGATGGATTTGTTTTGTCCGATTGGTAAAGGGCAGCGTGGTTTGATTGTAGCACAACCTAAAACCGGTAAAACTGTTTTACTAAAAGAAGTTGCCAATGCTATTGCGCATAACCATCCGGAAGCATATTTAATTATTTTATTAATTGACGAACGTCCGGAAGAGGTTACCGATATGGCTCGTAGTGTAAAAGCAGAAGTTGTTTCTTCTACTTTTGATGAACCTGCCGAAAAGCATGTGCGTATTGCAAACACGGTACTTGAAAAAGCGAAGCGTTTGGTAGAGTGCGGACATGATGTGGTAATTTTATTAGATTCTATTACACGCTTGGCAAGAGCTTACAATACGGTAGCACCTGCATCGGGTAAGGTATTAACAGGTGGTGTAGATGCCAGTGCTTTACATAAACCCAAACGTTTTTTTGGTGCAGCCCGTAAAATAGAAAATGGCGGATCACTTACTATATTAGCTACAGCTCTTATAGATACAGGTTCTAAAATGGACGAAGTAATTTTTGAAGAGTTTAAAGGAACGGGAAATATGGAAATGCAATTAGACCGTAAAATTGCCAACAAACGTATTTACCCTGCTATTGATTTAACAGCTTCTTCTACCCGCAGAGATGATTTATTAATAGATGCCAATAGCCTGCAACGTATATGGGTTTTGCGCAAACACCTTAGCGATATGACTCCTGTAGAGGCTATGGAGTTTTTACGCAGTCATATTAAAGGCACAAAATCTAACGAAGAGTTCTTGGTAAGCATGAACGGGTAATCTTATGATTAAAACCAAACCAGTTGCATTTGCTCTTATTTATAGCATACTAGTTATTGCATTCAAACTATATGTATTTTATGCAGGCTTGCAAATGACTAAGCTTGGTATGTATTCACACATTCTTTCTCTTTTATTAATTCTACCTTTTGTATTTGTTTTGATTTTTCTTTTAAGAAAAGAAAAGGGAGGAGACCTTTCAGGGAAAGATGCTGTAAAGTATGCTTTGATTTTTGTTTCCTTTTCTGCTATTATGTTATCTATATTTAATTATGTCTTCTTTGAAAACGAACTAAAAACTTATATTGCTAATTACATACAAACCCAGGGACCTAAAAGTATTTTAGAAGAAGCTGCTAAGAAAGGGCAAAAAGTTTCTCCGGAAGAAGTTGATAAAATGGTAAAAGGAGGAATAGAAGATTTATCTGCATTTAAAGACACTACCTCTAAGTTATTTAGCCTGTTTATATTTGGCGCATTTTCAGCTTTTGTAAGTTCCATATTTCTTAAACGAAATGCAAATGGGTAAGAAAACAATATTAGTTACCGGTGGCGCTGGATATATAGGCTCTCACACTATTATTGAATTATTAGCTAATGATAATTACAACGTAATTTCTGCCGATTGTTTTTATAATTCTTCGCCTAAAGCCTATGCACAAATAAATGAAATTACAGGCAAACAAATTAAAACCTATACTATTGATTTATGCGATGAAAAGGAATTCGATAAAATATTTACCGAAAATAAAATTGATGGCGTAATTCACTTTGCTGCATTTAAAGCTGTAGGAGAATCTGTTGAATTGCCGCTAAAATACTATCACAACAACATTGCATCTTTAGTTAATTTACTTGCCCTGTGCGAGAAGCATAAAGTAACTAATGTTATCTTTTCGTCTTCCTGTTCGGTTTACGGGAACGTACAAACACTTCCGGTTAATGAGAATACCCCTATTCTAAAGACAGAATCTTCTTATGCATACACCAAACAGATAGGCGAACAAATGCTACAGGATGTTTGCAGACAACATGCTACTTTTAATGCTATTTCCCTGCGTTATTTTAATCCGGTTGGCGCTCATGTTTCCGCTAAAATTGGGGAGTGGCCATTAAATAAACCAAATAATTTAGTGCCGCTCATTACAGGTACTGCTGCGGGTAAATATCCTCAGCTTACTGTTTTAGGTGGAGATTACCCGACACGTGACGGTACTTGCATAAGAGATTATATTCACGTGAGTGATATTGCAAGTGCACATGTGTTGGCACTTGATTATTTGCTTCAGCATAAAAACAAAAACAACTTCGAGGTATTTAATTTGGGGAGCGGAACCGGAGTTTCTGTTTTAGAAGCTATTACTGCTTTTGAAAAGGTATCGGGTAAGAAGCTAAATTATAAAATGGGTGAGCGCCGTGCAGGAGATGTTGTAGCAGTTTATTCTGATAGTACTAAAGCTTATAATGCTTTGGGTTGGAAATGTATTCATGATATTGATAGTATGATGAAAACAGCCTGGGAGTGGGAGTTATATCGTACAAAGAATAACTTTTAGGTTTAAAACTGCATATAAATAAACCGGCTGCCCGAGGTAAAAACTCCCCAAGTAACTAACAACAACAATAGAATAAACCACATGGTAAAGTTTATTTTATGCTGATTGAATACAGTAACGATTTTCCTTTCAAAAAGCAGAAAACCAAAGCATAAGATTAGAGTAAAAGAGAAGTTAAAATAATCTTGCTGGGTGCCACCTGAAGCAAGAGGGGCAAAGTATAACCGCAACCATTCATCAGGAAAGAAGTTTTTAAAGTCGGTTAATCTTGCTGTTAGGAACGAATAGTTAGTATAATCAGGTGTTCTGAAATAGAGTAAACCAATAGAAAACAACAGAAATATAAAAAGGTTTGAAAAAGGAAACCCTTTCTTATATACAATAAGCTCTAGCAAATAAAATAAAGCAAATAACAATGCGCTAATAAAAAAACCTGATTTTATTCCGTTAAAAAAAGCCATGCAGGTAAACACCGCTGCAATACAAATGCTTTGAGCCAATACTTTATTTGTTTTTCTCCTGCCAAGAAAGAGATACTTAGGCATAAAAACATATTGCCACAACCAGTTGGTTAAACTGCTATGCCAGCTTTTCCAAAAAGAAGCCCATGTTTTTTGACGGAAAGGAAAATTAAAATTCTCGAGTAAATGAATGTTCCATAAAGCAGATACGCCAATAGCTATATCGCAATATCCTGAAAAATCGAAATACAACTGCAAAGCATATAAACAGGCTCCGCTCAAAATAGTAATGGCAGGGTAGTTATCTTTAAAATCCAATGCAGAACTTACATATAAGGAAAGGCTTTCTGCTAATACTAACTTCTTAAATAAACCAAGCAGTATTCTGTTTAAGCCATAAGCAACATTGTTTTTAGTTATATCAACAGCACTTATTTCTTTTTCTATATCAGGTAAAGAAGCAATAGGGCCCATAAAAAACTTAGGTGCGTATAAAGTTGCCGCGGTGTATTGAAGAATACCTGCAGGTGCTGCAACCACATTAAAACGCACTTTGCAGATATAATCTATAAACTGAAGGGTTAAGTAAGTAACCCCAAAAAGAACGGGAAGAACTGACCACTCTGCATTAAATCTTTCATATAGATGAAAGGCAAATAAACCTATTACATTAAAACTAATTGCAGCAATAAACAGAACTTTACTTTTAGTTATATGCCTAATAAAAAAGTAATTTATAGCAGCTAAAACAAAGCAAAAAATAAGTGAGGGCAAACTAAAAAAACCAACAGCTATAGCACTCAGTATTAATATAAGTACCGCACGGTTTTTAGTAACAGACGAAAATAAAATACCGCAAATACCAAAAACTATCAGGACAAGTAAAAGCATACTTTACGTTAGTATGTAGTCTCCTTCAAAAACAAAGGTAGCAGGGCCCTTTAACCAAATATCCCTAAAAGATCCATCATCGTGCTTGTGATAAGTAACCGTTATATTACCACCTAAAGTAACCACATCGCAAAAGTTGGTATGGCTTGCACTATTTGCTATTGCCTCTACTAAAGCGGCTGCAGTAACTCCGGTACCACAGGCTAATGTTTCATCTTCTACGCCGCGTTCGTAGGTACGAACAAATAATTTATCTTTTTTTAGCTGAATAAAATTTACGTTTGTTCCGCCACCACTTTTAAAAGACTCGTTATATCGTATCTTTTTTCCTTCTTCAAATACAGGGTAGGTATCTAAATTTTCTACCCATTTAACCACATGGGGGGAACCGGTATTTACATAATAATAATCTTCACGCTTTTCAATGAAAGGCACATCATTCATTTTAAGCGAGATGATGGTATTCTCTATATGAGATTCATGTTCCCCATCAATGGCCATAAAACGAGCACTATCTTTTATAACACCTAACTGCTTTGCAAAAGCTGTAATACAGCGCGACCCATTACCGCACAAGCTACTCTCTCTGCCATCGCTGTTATAATAAACCATTTTAAAATCAAAATCCTTCTCATTCTCCAGCAGCATCAACCCATCTGCACCAATACCAAAATGCCTGTTGCACAAGTTGTTTATTTGTTTTGTGCTTAGGGTTATTTTATTACTCCGGTTATCCAGAATAATAAAATCGTTTCCGCAACCCTGGTATTTATAAAAGTGCAAATTCATTTAGCTCATCATTTTTATTTTATGATTGTTTCGCTGAATGCTGAAAAAGCATTACATCAAAAATAGTTGAAATTAATTTACCACTTATCTTTAAAAATGTGTTTTTTTGTGTTCATGAGAAATCAGGTAGTTTGTTTATTTCTGCTATTGGTTTTTACCAAAATCCTTGCTCAAAATGCAGTGCAAACTCCTTTTGATAAATTCGGTCCTTATGGCGCCACGGTTTATACCGATTTGAAAGAAGCACTTAAAGAAACCAAACCCGTTTATAAACTTAATCTTAGTTACCATCCTGTTGATTTGAAGGTTTGGCCCAAACTGGGTAAACTAAAGGATTTACTTGCTTTGCAATTGCAAACCGTACAGGTAAGCCAATGGCCCGATGATTTTAGCAACATAAACGGACTAACCTTTTTAGCTTCTTACAATAATGAGTTTACACACTTTCCTAAAGATTTTGGCAAGCTGGGCAACCTGATGTACTTGGAGTTTAACAACAGCAAGATAGATTCTATCCCGCAGGAGATTGCTTATTTAAACCGACTGAAAACGCTAAAGTTCTCCGGTAAAAACGATACGCTAAGGTTACCTAAAACCTTAAAGTATTTAAAAAGCCTGAACGAAGTAGAGTTTGAAAGCGTGGTGTTAGACAGTATGCCCAAGCCTTTGTTTGCCATTGCGCCTTTAAAGAGTTTAATACTGATTAATTGCAACATATATGCCCTGCCCGAAAAACTGGATAAACTGCCTAACTTAGAAGTGCTGGCCTTAGACTTTAATAAACTTAGCACCCTGCCGCGCGACATTTATAAATGCAAAAACCTGTACCTACTTTCTTTACGCAAAAACAACCTAACCAAAATACCCGATACCATTTGCCAGCTTAAGAACCTTACCAAGCTTGATTTGCGCGATAACCCCCTAAGTAAAGATGCCGTAGAAGAACTGCGCATACTACTGCCCGGTTGCCAGATTTATTTTTAGTTTATTAAGTTTTGTTGCTTTAATGGCAATTACATTCTTTATTTTTAACTTCGAATATCATATATTCAATAGGGGGGTCAATTTCCATATTAGGTAGTACTTTCTGTAAATCACACATTTGTTGAAGTTTATAATGGCAGCAATCTACATTCATATAAATTAATTTGATTAGTTTTCTTACATCTGAAGCGGGAATATCAAATAAATTATTTCCCCTGTAGCAACGAGGATAATAGATAAAAGCAGGTGTTTTTCTTTTATATTTATCAGCCTTTCTTTTTTCTTCTTTTGTCATTAACGAATCATATACCTCAAGCTCATTAAAAGCACTTAAATCAAGTATTTGTAAATTCTTATACTTTAATACTTCTTTAGGGAAATTTTTAAAGCCTTTGCTTTTTAACGCTAGACAAAAAACACTATCAGGGTTTACTTTATCGGCATCTTCTAAACTGGTATAAACCTTATATGTTTTGCCTTTATAAACATAATCTTTCTGTCCATAATCAAAATAAGTCTGCCCATAAACATATGAGAAGATAAAACCCAATATAACCGCAAGCCTTTTCATTTAATTTTTCTTTTTATCAAAAATCAAATCTTTACCGCCATGGCCTTTAATTAAAATAAGCTTTGTGCTTGTATCTGTCTTTTCAATTTTATAATCAAATGGTTTTCCATCATGATAAAGGGCAATGTTGCTACGGATATCCAAATGAACTTCTATTGTCTTACAAATTTCTTCCGGTTTTATTTTAAAACTAAATTTATTATACCCAACATAGGCAACTTTAATTTCCAGTTCTTTTACTGACTTTGCGACGGCAAACTGCGCAACCCCACCTGTGTCTGCTGTAATTCCTCCTATTTGTACATTTTCAGAGTATAGTATAATATTAGCATAGGGTATAGATTCATTACTAGGTTTGTCTTTTACTTTAAAGATTAGTTTAACATCTTTACCATTCGTATTGCAATCAGCATAATCCTTTATAGAATAATAGCTTTTATGTTCTTTTATCTCATCAAAATTTAAAGTTAATTTATCATGGTCTATTTTGTAAGTGCCTTTGGCTTTCTCTCCCATATAACAACCTGACATAGAATAATCAAATGTGCCATTTTTCTTAAATGTTAAGCTGAAAACATCATAATAAAGACTGGTAGAATATTTACCTTCCAATTTATCCTGTCCGTAATAAATAGAAGGAAAGAATATAACCAATATAACCGCAAGCCTTTTCATTTAATCTTCTCTTTTAAGTGTGCTAAGAATAATTTGGCTTAACTTATGTAAACTATCAGCCTGTTGTTGATTAGGGACAGAGCCTACCATTGAGAAGTTAAATTCATAATCTTTATATAAAATAATTTCTTGGTTTACATACCTTATTGAATCAGAATCTCGCCATTCTTTAGTTGTGTATTCAATATTTATAATTGCCATGTTCTTATTAGAAGTATCAATCTTATTAGTTATATACTTTAAGGGAATAGGGCTTCTATCCTGATTGCAGCCTTTCACAAAATCATCAAACATAGCATAAGATTGTTTGGAAGTTAGCTTAATACTTGGTTGTTGCTTAAATAATAAATAACAATTCAAATTTGGAATTACTCTCATCTCGCAAGAAAAATCAACATCATAACCTATTCCAAAATCACAGGTATGTAACTTTCTAATTAATTTATTTTTAAAGGTAGAATCATTAATGATTAGGGTAGCATTTGCAGGACAATAATAGGTTAGGTAAACATTTTTTTCAGAAGACTTTTTGCGATAATTACTTAGTTTACCTTCAATAAAACCATCAGGTGTTTTTACCTGATGAGTACAAGAAGTAATACATAACGCAACTAAACAACCCAATATAACAGCAAGCCTTTTCATACCCTCAAATATAATAAATAAAAAATATTTTAAATTTTATACAATAAATAATAATACCCTTGCGTTATGCAAAATATAACACACCTAATTGCGCAATAGGGTGTGGGTAATGTACCAGACAACAGCCTCTTAGTTATAGACAACCGTCTCTCTGTGCCAGACAACAGACAACCTGCCATAGACAACCCTTGATTCTTGTAATAATCTTTTTAAAAACTTAAAAAAAATGAGTGCAACAAACATGCCTACTATTGTAGTAGTTGACAGTACTGCTCATATGAGTCCGTTGGACCTTATTAAAGCAGCCAAAAAAGTAAAAACCACCGGAGACGCCATTGCAGGCGGCGCACCCGTAACCGATGCACAAATGCTTGCCGGCGCCACCGATTTGCAAACCAAGTATGATGCCACCCAAACCAAACCCCCAACAGGGTTGACGGATGCGGTAACTATTTCGTTTAACAAACTGGCTACGATGTATAAAAAGAATGCGCGCTATTTAGAAACCGTTTCTAATGATGCTGCCATTGCTGCCGGAGATATAAACGCAGGTACCATAGTAGTAACCCGCTGCGGCTATACACTTAAAAAAGGTGCAGCCAAAACGCCAAAAACCTTTAAGGCAACTTCTACTATTGAGGGTGAGATTGACGTTAGCACCAAATCGGGCGGGCAACACAGCACCTACATTCGTCAGTATGGCAAAACACCTGTTAAGCATACTCCGCCTACGGTTACAGCCGAACTTTTAATAGGCAACCATGTAAACATGAGCCTTATTAACCTGAAAAGCGGTGATATATATGCCTTTAGAGAAGCCATTATAGTGCCCACGCATCATAAAAAAACAGGGGGCGGTACAACAGGTATTGGTTCGGTTGCTACTGCCAAAGCAGCCTCACTAACCCCTGCCAAAGGCGGCCATACCGATGTGTTTAGCGATGGTGCTACCACACACTATGTGTGGAGTGGGTGGATATACGTTACGGTTAAGTAGCAAGATAGTCGTTAGTATACTATAAACAACAGGAAGTAGTTTACTACCTGTTGTTTATAGTTTAACCACGTTAGGAAGTAGTTTAATTACGGTAGAATATAGTTTACTAACGCTTGAAAGTAGTTTAACTACGGTAGGAAGTAGTTTAATTAAGCTTGGAAGTAGTTTAATCAAGTTAGGAAGTGGTTTAATTACATTAGGAAGTAGTTTAATAATGCTTGGATGTAGTTTACTAACGCTTGTAGCTAAACTATAAACCCTGCAAATAAAAGAGCCTTGCACCCATGTGAGGCTTTTTTGTTTTATATTTGAGGAGATGAAATACTTCTTAGTTATATTAATATCAACTCTATTATTGTTTGGTTGTGGATTTGGTGAAATAAAATTAGATAATTTAGAACGTGAGGAAGTTTCTTATTATCACTTACCTCCTAAAGTCCAAGATATTTATATAAATAAAGCTACTCATGATGATTCAGGGGAATGGAAAGCAATAATAACTACAGATTTAAAAGATACTTGTAAGGTTAAATTTCATGATAGCCGAAGTTACATAGATCTTGCAATACATGGATTTTCTTGTGATATCTATTACAAAAATAAAACCTATCATATTAAAGAACCAAAAGGTAATCCTTTTGTAATTGATGAAGGTTATTTTTATTATCCAAGCGAACTTAATATATACGAAGCAAACTATAAAGAAATAAAATACTTTAAAGTAAAATTAAAGGATTAAACAGCGGGCAGCCCGACAAAACGCGGAGCAGTTTAGCCTGTGTTTGGCAGATCGTTTTGTCTTGACTTTTTGTTTCTTTTTCGTCAAGGAAAAAGAAAGGGGTAAATTGCTATTTAATCGCACCCTCCCAAAATAAAAACAATCCCTATATTTAGCCTTTCTAATTTGTATGACGATTAACGTAGAAGATAAGGTACTTATAGTAGGTGCCGGCGGACAAATAGGGGTAGAGCTTTTAGAAGAACTAAACAAACTATACGGCTCATCCAATGTGGTGGCTGCAGATATTAAGCAATCTCCGGCTTTTGCCAACAATGCCTTCGAGGTATTGGATGTGCTTAATAAAGAACAACTGTTTGAAATTGTAAAAAAGCATCAAGTAAAGCAGGTGTATTTATTAGCTGCTTTATTATCTGCCACCGCAGAAAAGAACCCTTTATATGCCTGGCAACTAAATATGCAGGGCTTATTTAATGTGCTCGAACTTGCCAAAGAAGGACATATCCAAAAGGTATATTGGCCCAGTTCTATTGCGGTTTTTGGTCCTACTACCCCAAAACAAAACACCCCGCAATATACGGTGATGGAACCTACCACGGTTTATGGCATAAGCAAACTGGCCGGAGAGCGCTGGTGCGAGTATTACTTTTTAAAACACAGGGTAGATGTAAGGAGTATACGTTACCCGGGTCTTATCAGCTATAAATCGGCCCCCGGTGGTGGTACTACCGATTATGCGGTGCATATTTTTCACGAAGCGTTAAAAACCAAGAGCTACGAATGCTTTCTATCAGAAGAAACTGCCCTCCCCATGATGTACATGCCCGATGCCATTAGGGCTACCATAGAGATTATGCATGTGCCTGCAGACAAAATAAAAATACGCGGCTCATACAACATTGCCGGTATAAGCTTTAATCCTAAGCAAATAGCGGATGAGATAAAGAAGCACATACCCGACTTTAAAATTACCTATAAACCCGATTTTAGGCAACAAATAGCCGATAGCTGGCCTCAAAGTATTGATGATAAGGAAGCTACAGCAGATTGGGGCTGGAAAAACACCTGTCAATTACCAGAAATGGTTAGCTCCATGCTAAATAATTTAAAATAAATGTAACTTTTTTATTAAAATTACGTACAAGCAAAACTGAAACAATATTGAAGTTAATGAAGGTTTATCTATTAAAAACCTGCTTACATCTAAAAGTTTTTTTTTATGAGAAAATTTATTTATATATTTGATAAAAGTTTATTTATGAGACTGCAATTTAGATGGATATTCTTGTTTTTTGTGCTTAGTTACGGCTACGCACAGCCACAATCATTTGAATTAGACCCATCTAATGGAAAGGACTCTATTAACATTATTGATTTTCAGGGTTTAAAACAAGGCAGATGGATTACCTTCGGTAAGTCTAAACCAAATACCTGCTATCAGGCAACCTCAAAAGTAGAAGAAGGAAAATATAACGACAATAAAAAGAATGGTATTTGGAAGGAATACTTTTGTAACGGAAATACCAAGAACAAGATTACCTTTCAAAGCGGAAGGCCTGATGGGTATGCCATTATGTATCACGAAAACGGCAAAATATCGGAAGAAGGAACCTGGAAAATAAACAAATGGGTAGGTAATTATAAATTATACTACGAAAACGGAAACGTGCAACAGGAGTTTACCTTTAACCCGGGTGGCAAAAGAGAAGGTGCCCAAAAGTATTATTATGAAGATGGTACAACACAAATAGAAGGTAACTGGAATGGCGGTAAAGAAAGTGGTGTTGTTAATGAATACTACCCTAATGGCGAGGTTAAGAAAGAGGTTAATTATAATAATGGAGATGCAGATGTAGCTTCTATTAAAACATTTGAACCTAAGAAACCAATTAAAGAAGCACCAAAGGAAAAAGTGGATACCAAAGTTGTAACAGTTAGTAAAGAGGAAACATTACAAGACCCTAAAGCAAAAAGTCCGGATAAACTGAATGGATATTATGTTTTGTACAATAAAGACCGTCAGAAAACTAAAGATGGTACTTTTAAAGACAATCGTTTTATGGACGGAAAAAGCTACATTTATAATAAAGATGGCATTCTTAAGCGTGTAGAGGTATATAAAGAAGGTGCTTATATTGGTGATGCTCAAATGGACGACTAAATTATTTCATTAAAAACAAATTAAACCCTGTTTTCAGTAGAAAGCGGGGTTTTTTATTTAACGATAACTTAACTTGCCTAAGTTGAAATTTTTAGTAGTTTAGCCTATTATTAACCTTATAAAACATATAATATGAAAACATCTTTACGAAATTTATTATTAAGCGCAGGTTTAGCAGTGGGATTTTCTGCCATAGCTCAGCCTACATTAACGGCTACCGGTATTAATCCGGTTATTGGTGATAATATTGCTGAACATAATGCCAATTATGTAAGTCCTGGAAGCTCAGGTGCAAGCCAAACCTGGAACTTATCAGGCATGGGTACAGGAACTTTAGTTGCTACAGTTGGCACAGCTATTTCTTCAACCCCTTATGCATCTACTTATACTAATGCCAATGTAGCTTTTTCAGCAGGAAGCGGCGCACAGTATTTATATTTTAAAACATCTACTTCATCTCTGCAAAATTGGGGAGAAGTAGCTTCATCGATTCAATTTGTATATTCAAATCCCGAAGATTTTCTGCATTTCCCTTTTGCTTATACTAATACTTATACAGATCCTTGGCAGGCAACTTTCACAAGTGGAGGTAGTCTGTATTATAGAAAGGGTAATACTACGGTAACAGCTGATGGGTATGGTACGCTAACAACTCCGGCAGGAACTTTTTCTAATGTAATGCGTGTTCACTTTGTTCAGGTTTATTCTGATTCAACTAACATTAGTGGTTTTGGTCCATATGTGATTAGCTATGATAATGATGAATATATGTGGTGGCTAAACAATAATCATTACCCTATTGCTACTGTTTCTTCTTTTACTTCATCAGCCTCTACTTCAGTTAGCCAATACGGCACTTATGTAAGTGGTGTGGTTGCCGGGATAGACGAACAACCTGATATTATTAATTCGTGCAATTTATTTCCTAATCCTGCCGCAAACAACATTAACATAAATCTTAGCTTAACTGAAAACCAAGCAGTTGAATTAAAGTTATTTAATTCCTTAGGGGCTCAGGTTTTATCATCTGTAAATAGAGAAGGTATGCAGGGAGAAAATAATTACAAACTTGATATTTCAACCTTACCCGAAGGAATTTATTTTGTGCAGTTACATTTAGATGGTAATTTAACCTCTACCAAAAGATTTATCGTTACTAAGTAAAACATATAAAAAACAAATTAAACCCTGTTTTCTCTATTGAAAGCAGGGTTTTTTTATTACCTTAGCGCTCCTTTTTTAAAAGGTATTATGAGTAAAAAATATACTGAATACAAGCAACTTAATCTTTCACAAATAGGAAAAGATGTTTTAAAGCTTTGGGAAGAAAACAAAACCTTTGAAAAATCTATTTCAGAGCGAGAAGGGAAAACTCCGTTTGTTTTTTATGAGGGTCCGCCAAGTGCTAATGGTATGCCCGGCATACACCACGTAATGGCGCGAAGCATTAAAGATATTTTTTGCCGATATAAAACCATGCAGGGCTTTCAGGTTAAACGCAAAGCCGGATGGGATACCCATGGTTTACCCATAGAGTTAGGTGTTGAAAAAGCATTAGGCATTACCAAAGAAGATATAGGAAAAAAGATTAGCGTTGAGCAATACAACCTTGAGTGCCGTAAGGACGTAATGAAATACACCGATAAGTGGGAAGACATTACCAACAAGATGGGCTATTGGGTTGACATGAATGACCCTTATATTACATACGATAACCGTTATATTGAAAGCGTTTGGTGGCTACTGAACAACCTCTACGAAAAGAATTTATTGTACAAAGGTTTTACCATTCAACCATACTCCCCTGCTGCAGGTACAGGCTTATCATCGCACGAATTAAACCAGCCGGGTTGTTACAGAGATGTGAAGGACAGGACGGCGACAGTGATGTTTAAGGCAATTAAGAATTCAGAATTTAAAAGTCAGAACTTAAAAGACGCTAAAGAAGATATTTATTTTTTAGCTTGGACAACTACGCCATGGACGCTTCCTTCTAATACTGCACTTGCTGTTGGAAAAGATATTGAATACGTTTTAGTTAAAACAATAAGTCTTACTGACAATTCAAAAGAAATTCTTGTAATACTAGCAAAGGATTTAGTAGATAAATATTTTACTAAACCAGAGCTTGGAGGTTCCGTCATTTTTGATTCTTCTAAAGATGCCCAAAAAAACAAACATTCAGGAAAGTTCATTGCAATTCACATATCAAATAGTTTTAAAGGCTCTGATTTAGCGGGAATAAAATACGAGCAATTGCTTCCATTTAAAGGTGCTAATGATTTTGTGCAGTTAGATGGTAAGAACCTCCCCTTTGGGGAGGCAGGAGGGGCTGTCATTATAGGAGATTTTGTAACCACAATAGATGGTACAGGCATTGTGCATATTGCCCCTTCTTTTGGCGCAGATGACTTTAGGGTAGCTAAACAAAATGGAATTGGCTCTTTAACCTTAGTTGATAAGCGAGGTAAATTTGTATCCGAAGTAAAGGACGATATTTTCCTTTATGGAGAAGAATACGTAAAAGAAGCTTATTTGACAGATGCTGAAAAGAAAACTGAATTTGAAAAGCAGAAGAATATATTAGAAGCTAATCATAAAATAAAAGACCTTAAAGTTTACCTGAGTGTTGATGAACGTATTGTTCTTAAACTACAGGAAGAAGGTAAACTGTTTAAAAAAGAAACCTACGAGCACAGCTACCCGCATTGCTGGCGTACTGATAAACCGGTATTATATTATCCGCTTGACAGTTGGTTTATTAAAACCACTGCCTTAAAGGACAGGATGATTGAGCTGAACAAAACCATTAACTGGAAGCCTGAATCAACAGGTACAGGACGTTTTGGAAGCTGGTTAGAGAATTTGAACGATTGGAATTTATCACGCTCACGTTTTTGGGGCATTCCTATCCCTATCTGGACTAGTGAAGATAAATCAGAACAAATTGTAATCAACTCCGCCGAAGAGTTAAAAAAACAAATTGATAATGCCGTTGCAAAAGGCTTTATGGATAAAAACCCTTTAGGGGCCTTTAAACCGGGAGATAACTCTACTGAAAACTATGCAACATTCGACTTGCATAAACCCTATGCCGATACCATTGTATTGGAAAAGAATGGTAAGAAACTATTCCGCGAACCCGATTTAATTGATGTTTGGTTTGATAGCGGGGCCATGCCTTATGCACAACTACATTACCCGTTTGAGAACAAAGATTTAATAGATAATAAAAAGTATTACCCTGCTGATTTTATAGCAGAAGGTGTTGACCAAACACGCGGCTGGTTCTTTACCCTGCATGCCATTGCAACCATGTGTTTTGATTCGGTGGCGTATAAGAATGTTGTTTCAAACGGATTGGTGCTTGATAAGAATGGCAACAAAATGAGCAAGCGTTTGGGTAATGCTGTTGACCCTTTTGAAACCATTGAGAAATATGGCGCGGATGCTACCCGCTGGTATATGATAACTAATGCAGCACCTTGGGATAATTTAAAATTTGATACTGAAGGAATTGGCGAAGTGCAACGTAAGTTTTTTGGCACGCTTTATAATACCTATTCCTTCTTTGTACTATATGCCAATGTAGATGGATTTAATTATAGTGAAGCAGATATTCCTGTCAACAAAAGACCGGAAATAGATCAATGGATTTTATCAGAACTAAACTCACTAATAAAAAGTGTAGATGAAGCATTTAATAATTATGAGCCACACCGTGCAGGAAGAGCTATTGAATACTTTGTAGATGAACATTTAAGTAACTGGTATGTGCGCTTATGCCGCCGTCGTTTTTGGAAAGGAGATTACAGCGAAGATAAAATTGCAGCTTACCAAACCCTATACCGTTGTTTGGAAGTGATAGCACAACTTTCTGCACCTATTGCACCATTCTTTACCGACAGGCTATTTAATGATTTGAATAGTATTACTAATCGCCAAAAAGCAGCATCTATTCATTTGAGTGATTTTCCTAAAGTGGATGAGAAACTAATTGATAAAGAATTAGAAGAGAGAATGGAACTTGCCCAGAAGATATCTTCGATGGTTCTTTCTATACGTAAAAAGGAAAACTTAAAAGTAAGGCAACCTTTAAACAAAATACAGATACCGGTTTTAGATGAGCATTTCCGTAAACAGGTTGATGCTGTTAAAGATTTAATTTTGGCTGAGGTGAACGTAAAAGAGATAGAGTTTGTGGATGAAAGTCAGACACAAATAGTGAAAAATCTGAAGCTGAACTTTAAAACATTGGGTAAAAAATGTGGTAAACATATGAAAGCTGTTCAGGCTTTTGCAAACGAACATCGGCATGAAATTATTTCTCATATCGAAAAAACAGGTAAATATGCTGTAAATATTGATGGGGAAGAAATTGTACTGGAAACCGAAGATATAGAGATTATTCCGGTAGATATTCCGGGTTGGAAGGTAGCAAATAGTGGTGCTATTACCGTAGCTTTAGATATTACCCTAACCGAGCCTTTAAAACAGGAAGGTATTGCAAGAGAGATAGTTAACCGCATTCAGAATATGCGAAAAGACAGAGGATTTGAGGTTACAGATAAAATTTACGTGAAGGTATTGCAAAAT
The DNA here is from genome assembly GCA_003153315.1 of Bacteroidota bacterium. GTDB lineage: Bacteria > Bacteroidota > Bacteroidia > B-17B0 > Aurantibacillaceae > PALSA-968. Next base: position 72,835 of record PLYA01000056.1, on the reverse strand, counting down.
GATTACCTGAATGATGCTATAAAAAATAATTTAACCTATATTTGCTCAGAAACTTTAACGGGTAATTTAGAAATGGTTGAGGCTTTGGATTTGAATTCGGGAATACTTGTTGAAGTTGATGACGTTGTGAGTACATACGTTAGCATCGAAAAATTAAATTAAAAGGTATTATACCATGAGTAAGAAAAAAGACAAAAAAGCAAAAGCAACAAAACCTGCTAAAAAAACAAATAAACCTGCTGCTAAAAAAACAGTTGCTAAAAAGCCTGTAAAAAAGGTAGTAAAACCTGTTGCAAAAAAAGTTTCTAAAGCAATTGCTCCTAAAAAGGCAGCTAAACCTGCTAAGGTTGCTCCAAAAGCAAAAACTAAACCAGTGTCCAAAGCAAAACCTGCTACGGAAAAAACTAAAATTAAAAAAGCTGAAGTGAAAAAGACTGCGAAAAAAGAAGTGAAGAAGATTGTTTCAAAGAAAGAAGAAATTAAACCTAAAAAAATAACTCCTGCTGCATCCCCATCTAAAGCAAAAAAATCTTCTAAAGAAGATAAAAAGAAATCAAAACCTTTAGACGCTGATATGGATGGAGAAGAATTGGATGTAGATGCCGGACTTTTGGAAATAGACCCTGAGTCAATGCCAATTGATGATGAAGATATTGAAGAGATTGTTGTTGAAGAAAAGGCAAAAGAAAAGGATAAAAAACCTAAAAGAAGAAGATCAAGAGGTGGTAGAATCGGAATGAAAAAACAATACGACTCTGAAGATTTTGTTCGCAAACAAATAATTAAAATAGATTTAACTAAATCTTTAATTAAGAAACCTAAAAAAGAAGAACCTAAACCTTTTATAAACAATAAAGACTCGCGTACTCGTTATAGTGATAAAGAGCTTAATGAATTTAAAGCGATTATTGTAGATAAGCTTAACGAGGCTAAAACCGATTATGATTTATTGAAACAAACTTTAACTAATACGGATAATCACGGAACGGATGATACATCGCCAACTTTTAAGTTATTGGAAGATGGAAGTGATATGTTGTCTAAAGAAGAAGTTGCTCAATTGGCTTCCCGTCAGGAGAAATATATTGTATCGCTGCAAAATGCATTAGTACGCATACAAAATAAAACGTATGGTATTTGCCGTGTTACAGGGAAATTAATTCCCAAAGAGCGCTTACGTAGCGTACCTCATGCTACACTCAGCATGGATGCAAAAATAAACCAGTACGGTAATTAATTTTTAGTCATTTTTAATATAAAAAGCCGTTCAATTTATTGAACGGCTTTTTTATTTACTTTATTTAAGTATAAAGAATATAAAATCTTATAATTTGGTTTCTTTTAAAAGAGTAGCTTCATCAATTTCTCCGTTATGCTTCCAGATAAGTTTACCATCTTTATATAATTCAACTACAGGTATGGCATCAATACCTTTTTCTTTCAGTAAGTCTTTGTTCTCATCGGCATCTATTTTTATAAGTATTACTTTATCTTTTCTCTTATCAGCAACACCTTCCAGCATAGGAACCATTTTCTTGCAGGGCTTGCACCATTTGGCATTATAATCTACCAGCACATATTTATCGGATGTAATTTGCTTAGTAAAATCTGTCAGCGACATGCCCTTGCTTGCAGGAGCAGAAGCTCCTTTTTCCACAGGTTTATTGGCTGCATTCCATTTCATCATACCACCCTTCATGTTATATACTTCAGCAAATCCTTTTTCTTTCATTTTCTCAGCCGCTTCTGCACTACGTCCACCGCCCAAGCAATACACCATTACAGGTTTGCTTTTATCAAGCTTGTTTAAGTTGTTATCAAAATCATTGGCATTAAGATTATAATTAACAGCGCCTTTTAAATGCCCTTCGCTATATTCTTCGGGAGTGCGCACATCAACCAACTGCACATCTTTTGTTTCATTTAACTTCTTGTCGAACTCATCAACCGGAATTGTTACATTTATTTGTTTAGTAGCGCCATTGCTTGTTTGATTCTGACAGGAAGCAATTGATATACTTAAAGTAAGTACTATTAAAGAAACTATATTTTTCATGCTGCTTTTAAGATTTTAATTTCGGGTTTAAAAATAATGGTAGATTTCACAGAATTGGAAATTAAACAATTTGCTTCTGATTTTTGCAATACCCTTTCTGCTCTTTCTTTCTGTTGTTCATCGTTAATTGTTACAACAGGCATTAATGTTACTTCACTCATCAAGTACTTACCATCAACCTGTTCAAGCTTACCAATCGCCTTTGAATCAAAACTTACAAAATCAAGCTTGGAGTTTTCGGCTATAGAAAGAAAGGTAGTCATCAAATACGAGTTAACTGCTGCTACAAATAAATGTTCGGGAGACCATATTCCTTCCATTCCCTTAGGAAACTGAGGAGGGGTGGCTACTTCCATTTTTTCGTTTAATACAGGAGAACTCATCACTCCTTTTCTGTCTGCCTGCCAGTTTACCGACACTTCATATACATGTTCCATATCTTTTTTGTTTATTGATTTTGTTCTATGATTTGTTTTAAATGATCGGCAGGTACCACGCCCGACTGGCGCCACATGGTTTTCCCTTTTTTAAATACGATTAAAGTAGGTACACCCTGCACCTGATAGGCACTTGCCGCAGCGGGGTTTTTATCTACATCTACTTTAATAATGGTTGCCTTATCACCCACCATGCTTTTAAGTTGCTCTAAAATAGGAGCCATCATTTTGCAGGGACCGCACCATTCGGCAGAGAAATCTACCAGTACGGGTTTATCTGAATTTATAAGTTCCTGAAATGTTGCCATTGTAATTTGTTTTAAGAAGTAACTGTCATTTGTTTTTGTTTGCTCTTGCTGTATTTCTTATCATACCTGATAAAGAAATTTATCCAAAAAAGTCTTCCTAATCTGTAGGTTACGGGATATAAACCAAGAAGCAACACCACAACCAACGTAAGCAGCAACCAAGTTTCCATGTGTATCCAAAGGGCATCTGATAAATACAATACAATAAAAATACCGGAAGACAAAGCATAGTTAACGTATAAGGAGCCATAAAAGAAACCCGGCTCGCGTTCATACTTTAAACCGCATTCAGAGCAGCTGTCTTTCATTTTTAATCCTTTTGTAAAACTATAAGGATTAGAGTTTTCAAACACTTTGCCTTTATGACAATGAGGGCATGTGTTTGTTGCTACCGAGTAAATTATTTCAGGGATTACCATAATTTTTAATTTACATTGTTTTTACTTCTCGTATTTCTTTAAACTAAACCAACTGCCTCCATTATGTACATTGGTATATCCTTCGCCTTTTAAAAAGCTTTTGGCATTAGCACTCCGCATACCCGATGCGCAACAGGTTATTATAGGCTGCTCTTTGCTCTTAACACCTTTAATAGTACCCGATAATTGATTAAGCGGAATATTCACCGAGTTTTTAAGATGCCCGCCCGCAAATTCTCCTTTACTTCTCACATCTATAATGACAGCGCCGTTGGCTATCAGTTCTCCCATATCTACTTTAGGCCCTATGCCTAACATGTTTTTTATTGTTTGTAGCATTTTATTTGTTTTTATGTTTTTAGCAATAACAGTTTACTTCCATCCACGAGCCGCCGTTCTCACACTCAATGCCATTCCTTTTTAAATAGATGGTTGCCTGGCTGCTTCTGTTACCCGAAGCACAGCAAAGAACAATGTTTTCCATCTTCTTTAATTCATCCAAGCGGTCGGGTATTTCTTGCAATGGAATATTAAGGCTGCCTGCCACATGCCCACCCATAAACTCGGCAGGTGTTCTAACATCCACTATAGTAGCTTTTCCTGTTTTAATTAACTCTTCTATATTTTTCATGGCTTATTTAGTTTATTGTTCTTTTTTTCGGGTAGAGATACCAAAAGGAAAGTAAAGAGGACAAAAGCTTATAAAGCTCGTAAGGATAAAAATCCCTGAAACAACCAATCCAATTATTGCCAATGTGCCATTAATTTGATGTGTGAAGTACAAGGCTAATACCATTACTGCTACCGCTATTCTGATAATGCGGTCGATGTTACCCATATTCTTTTTCATAATTATACTTTTTAAATTATGAGTAAAGGTATGTAGGGCTTAAAGAAAGTTTGGTAACATTTGTTGGATAAGGTTATGATTTATATCACACCCTCTTTATATTTCTGCAAGCAGTTCAATACTGTTTCTACCCAAACGAACTAACTTTTTTTGTTCCATTGTTCTTAGCAAACGGCTAATGGCTTCGCGGTGGGCATGCAGCTCATCTGCAATTTGCTGATGGGTAATATCTAAAATCCTTGTGTTTAAAGCTTTTGAACGCTGTTGTAAATAATGAAGCAGTTGTTTATCCATATTACTAAAAGCGATAAGGTCTATTACCTGTATAAGCTCGGCAAACCTGTTTTGGTAATTATTGCTTATATATGCTTTCCATTCGGGGTATTTAAACCAATCTTCGGTTTGGTTTATAGGTATTTGCAGTATCTCGGTATCATCTTCGGCAATGGCCTTAATCATACTTTTTTTGCCCGACTGACAGCAGGTTAATGACATGGCACAAGTTTGTCCGGGAAATAAATGATATAAAAATACTTCTTGCCCATTCTCATCTTGCCTTATAATGCGGATATTTCCTTTAAGCACAATAGGGATAAATATAATCTCATCGCCGGGTTTCATTAAAACCTCGCCTTTATTAAAAACTCTATGCCTGGAATACTTTTCTATCTCTGCATTAAGGGAAGAATCACTAAATATGGAATTACTTTTAATCATCCGTATTAAAGTTATAAATAATTGCTTCTTATTTATTCATTCCAACGAAAGGAATTTACTTCAATTCCCGCTAAACTCAGTGCTCTATCAGTAACTGTTTTGGCAAGTTCTTCAAAGGTTTTTGGCTTGCTGTAAAAAGAAGGAGTTGCCGGACAAATAATACCTCCTGCCAATGTAATTGTTTCCATGTTTTTTATATGGATAAGATTAAGAGGGGTATCACGTGTAAGAAGAATTAATTTTCTTCGTTCTTTCAGCATCACATCCGCTGCACGTGTAACCAAATCATTACTGATGCCTGCGGTTATTCTTCCTAATGTGCCCATGCTGCAAGGGCAAACAATCAGTGCAGTATAAGAAGACGAACCTGAAGCAAAAGGCGCGTTAAAATTATTCTTCTCATAAAAGGTAAAGGGGTATTTATTGTAATCCGTATTATTTAATTCATATTCCCATACCTGCTTGGCATTATCGCTGATAATAACCGCAATGTTTGCAAACTGTTCTTTATGTTTTAATAAGGTATCAAATAAAACTTTTGCATAGATGGCACCGCTTGCCCCTGTAACAGCAATAGCAATATTAACAGGCTTACTGTGCATTGGGAATAGAAGGAGGAGTTTCTGCCGTGGTAACTTTGGAAGGCAGTCTGTAATTTAAAGTCAATTGCAGGAGATTATTATAAAGCCCCCGGTTGAATAAGGAGAATGGAAATTGACCGTGGTAAATACCGACTGTGGATGTATAATAGGGCCTGATGGGTAGTATAGAATATTCGAAACGCAGATTAAGTAGAACGTTTGGGCTGAGTTTGTAACCTGCACCTATAATATAACTAAAATCAAGGCTCTTATACCCGTTATCAATAACGGTAGGGTTATTAGTAGATACATAGGGCGGGTTATCTATTAAGTAGCCAACTGCCCCACCAACTTCAGCCTTGAATTTTTTGTAATTGAATTTAAATACCAATGGAATTTCGAGGTAACTTAAACGTGATAAATAGAAGGGGTTGGCAGGATTATTTCTTGAAGCGGAATCTAAGGCGTAATTATGGCGTGCGCCTTTTTGCAATAAAGTAAGCGCAAATTCTACTTCAAGCAATCTGGATAATTGACGATTAATACCTAAGCCTAAAAAATAACCAATTTTACTATAGCCACCATACGTATCTCCATCTACCTGAGAGGCTATCATACCGGCAGAGAATACGGGCCTGAAGGTTTGGTCTATAACCTGAGCCTGCGTTTTTAAATGATTAGTAAATAAACAAAAAGACAGGATAGTTAAAAAGATACTCTTCTTCATACTTAACTTGCCATGGTTTTTTTTGAAGGAGAAATTAAACGAAGTATTTCTTCGGTAACAGCATGTACTGATAAACCCACTTCTTCGTACAATTCTTTAGGCTCACCTTGTTCAATAAATTCATCAGCTATACCGAGGCGTTTTACTTGGGCATGGTAATTATTATCACTCATAAATTCTATAACCGCGCTGCCAAAGCCGCCTTGAATGCAGCCGTCTTCAATAGTAATTACTTTTTTATGAACAGAAAAAACTTCATGCAGCATTTGCTCATCCAAAGGTTTTACAAAACGCATATCGTAATGCGCCACGCTTATATTTTGCGTTTCCAGTTGCTTGATTGCTTCGGTGGCAGTATTACCAATATGCCCGATAGAAAGAATGGCAATATCTTTTCCTTCTTTTAATTTCCTTCCTTTACCGATTTCAATTTCTTCAAAAGGTGTTTTCCAGTTTACCATCATACCATTACCGCGCGGGTAACGTATGCTGAAAGGCGTTGCGTTCTTTTCTAATTGGGCTGTGTACATCAGGTTGCGCAACTCCTGTTCATTCATAGGAGCCGAAACAACCATGTTGGGTATGCAACGAAAGTAAGCTAAATCAAAAGTGCCGTGGTGTGTAGCTCCATCGGCACCAACCAAACCGCCTCTGTCTAAACAAAAAACAACATGTAGTTTTTGTATGGCCACATCATGTATCACCTGATCGTAGGCACGTTGCATAAAAGAGGAATAAATATTGCAGAAAGGAATTAAACCCTGTGTAGCCAAACCTGCTGAAAAGGTTACGGCATGTTGTTCGGCTATCCCCACATCAAAAGCTCTGTCGGGCATGGCTTTCATCATCATATTAAGAGAGCATCCGCTTGGCATGGCAGGTGTAATACCCATTATCTTTTCATTCTTTTCTGCCAGTTCAACCAGGGTAAAACCAAACACATCCTGATATCTTGGAGGTTGTGGCTCTGTGGGAGTAATCTTAATAATCTCTCCGGTATCTTTATTAAACAAGCCCGGGGAGTGCCAAACGGTTTCATTTCCTTCTTCAGAGAACTTATAGCCTTTGCCTTTTTTAGTAAGTACATGCAGTATTTTAGGGCCGGGTATATCTTTTAAATCATTCAGCACTTGTACTAAACGCTGAACATCATGCCCGTCAACCGGGCCAAAGTACCGGAAGTTTAAAGACTCAAACAAATTACTTTGTTTAAGCAAAGAGGTCTTCATGGCCAGTTGCACTTTAGAAACAATTTCGCGGGCGTTTCTGCCAAACTTACTAAGCTTGCCAAGCTGTTTCCAAACTTCGTCTTTTACATGATTGTAGGTATGCGATGTGGTAATATCGGTAAGGTAATCTTTCAGCGCGCCCACGTTGGGGTCTATGCTCATGCAATTATCATTAAGCACCACCAACAGGTTTGCTTTTGTAGCACCTGCATGGTTTAAACCTTCAAAGGCAAGGCCTGCGGTCATGGCCCCATCGCCAATAACAGCTATATGATGTTTATCTTTTTGATGTAGGTAATTAGATGCCACTGCCATGGCCAATGCAGCAGATATGGAAGTAGAAGAATGCCCCACGCCAAAGGTATCATACTCGCTCTCGCTGCGTTTAGGAAAACCGCTGATGCCTTTGTATTTGCGGTTGGTATAAAATACATCTCTTCTGCCGGTAAGTATTTTATGGCCGTATGCCTGATGGCCAACATCCCACACCAGTTGGTCGTAAGGGGTATTAAAAACATAATGCAGGGCGGCGGTAAGTTCTACCACACCTAAGGAAGCACCAAAGTGCCCGCCTTTAACGGAGACCAAATCAATAATGTACTGGCGCAACTCATCGCATAGTTGTACTAATTGCGCTTCGCTCAATTTTTTTAAATCAGCAGGCGAATTTACCTTGGCTAATAATGGTCCGGGAATGAATCCTTCTCCTTTAACAATTTGCATCCCTCAAAGATAGCAATTTGCCTGCAAGCCATAAACCCCGGTTAATATTTTGTGTTAAAAGATTTTAAAAGCAAAAGGTTTATTTTCTGTAAAGAAAAATAAGGCACAAAAACAAACATCCCGCGCAAGCAGGGTGTTTGTTGATAGAGGAAAATGGCATCCTTATAATACCATTAAGCTTACAGCTGTACCCCAATTGCTTTGGGTTCTGCCTTTTATGGTGGCAACTCTAAACCAATAAACTTTGCCCGGTATAAGCCCCGAGATGCTGTTTTTTACTACCGTGGTACTGCCCGCATCTACCCAGCTGGTAGCTGTAATAGGGTCGGGGCTGTATTGCCACTTGTAGCTTGCACCTCTTATGCTTTTGTGAACCAAGTTTATAGTTCCGCTAACTGCACCATGCGACAAAGTAAGCGGCCCGCTGGTTTTAACTCCGTGAACTTTAATACTAAAACCACTGCTCAGGGCAATTGTTTCATTATCATTGCTCAGGTATTCAACACAGGCAGCCATTGCTTTCAATGTGCGCATCATTTTATGCAGCGCGTCTTTCATAGTTGCCGTAGAGGTTTTATCGCCTTTCTTTTGGTTGCTTAGTGCCGTGCTAAACCCGTTAGTTACCGTTAGCAACGTAGCAGCCGTAGGAAACAAAGCTGTAAAATTGCTGTTACCATTTACACTGCTGTATATATGGTTAGCCAAATTAAGCTTCATAGTAGGCGTTAACCCCTTAACATTAACTGTTACTTCTACAATTTTCATTTTGCATACGATTTAAGCTTCTACCTGCGGGGCTATGTTGCCTGCTCTCTTAAGCAGGCCCGGCAGCCTTTTGGGCAGGCCGGTTAACCGCAGTGCGAAGTTTATTTCTATTCCGTGATACATAACCAATATCTTTTTATTGTTTTTAAGTCTAAAATCATTGTTTGCCTGTCCATCAACACCATTTGCTTGTCTTTCAACACGATGTGCTCATCCATCAACACAGTGTGCACGTCTTCCGACACCGTTTGCACGTCTTTCAATGCAATATGCTTATCCATCAGCACCATTTGCACGTTCATCAACACAGTATGCTTGTCTTTCAACGCAATGTGCTTATCCATCAACAGCATTTGCTTGTCTTTCAACGCAATGTGCTTATCCATCAACAGCATTTGCTTGTCTTTCAACACAGTGTGCTCTTCCACTAACACCGTTTGCTCATCCATCGACATAGTTTGCACGTCTTTCAATGCAATATGCTCATCCACCAATACTGCTTGCACGTCTACCGGCAAAGTATATAGGCTGTGCTTCTTTACTCAGATGTTTTGTTTGAACAGGTACTCAAAGAACTTCTTACATAAAATTACTACATAAAATGGGCGAGAAGTAAATTATTTAACGAACGGTATGATTTTTTTTTTAAACGGTCATTTTTAACAAAAAAACGGTCAAATCGGGTTTAAAGCCTGCACCCAAAAAAGCAAAAAAGCCGCCCTTTTTTAAGAGAGCGGCTTTTGTTTTTTAAGTGTTATAAAACTTACCCAAACAAACTCTAAATACATAGCCGAGCAAAAAGAGTTTAAGGGCTTTTTGGAACTGGTAAGGTAAAAACTGACCGTATTTTTGTTAAAATCGACCGCTTAAAAAGTTTTTTCCCTTTTGATTCCTGCCTGATATATATTTGTATTAATAAAAACAAAAGCTATGAAAAACATCTACGTACTTATTATTACATGCCTGATTGCGGTTAATTCTTTTAGTCAGGTTTCTGGGTCAGGCATTACAAACTATCCTACAACTATACCCACAACAACGGTCCATCCTCAAAACCTTCTGGATAGAAGTGCTTTTGTTATAGACAACAGCAATAATAAATGGATAGGTTTTAATGCAGGTACCACGGCATCTTTTCAGTTATTAAGATACAACGGCACACAGTGGGATACCTTTCCCGCTTTCAATGCTACTGGTTATCATAAAGTAAATACTTTGTCGGTTGATGCAGGTAATAATTTATGGATTGGCTCTAATATGGGTTTAACCAAATATGATGGCACAAGTTTTACTACCTATAATACCACCAACTCTACCCTGAAAAGTGATACCGTAATTTCTTTGGCTTGTAATAGTGGCAATATATATGCAGGTACATACAAAGGTTTATCAGTATATAACGGAACAAGTTTTACAAATTATAATCATGCAAGCAATGGCATGAAAAGCGATACCATTTATTGCATTACAGCAGAAAGTGCCTCAGCAGTATGGTTAGGTAATAAATTTGGCATAGATAAATTTAACGGAAGCAACTTTGCTTTTAACTATGTAACGGCAGGTAATATAGCAGATACCGTAAACTGCATTTATTTAGATTCTGTAAATAATAAATGGATAGGCACTACTTACCATGGGCTTATAAAATACGATAACAGCAATTTTTATTCCATGCAGCAATTATATCCTAACGTTGAACAGGATTTAATTGGCGTGGGAGATTGGCCAATTATTGTAAAAAACATTTGTAAAGGATTTCATGGAGGTATATTTTTTGGAATGGAAACATATATTCCCCCAAGTGGCTTAGGTCACCTTCCTTCTTTTGGAGCAAGTGTGGAATTGACTGCAAGTCAGATATATCAATATCCCGGTTTTTCTCCGTCACCACAAACTATTATGCAGCACGATTTAACTTCCAATATAATATTTTTTATTAACCTTACTGGTGGAGTCTATACCAATACCATTTTATATTCATATAACCCAAGCCTTTATATTCCTTATCCTGAAGATATTTCAAATACTAATTCTGCTTTTTTAGATATTAATAATGTAAATACCCTAATTACAGATAACTCAGACCAAAACTGGGATAGCAGAGCTGCTTTAACAAAATATTTTGTACCAAAAGAAAGTAGCACAAGCCCTTTATTTAATTCTGCCATGTGGATAGGAGGTTATGCTTCAGGTGGTTTACGTGTAGCCGCTATGACTTACCGGCAAAATGGATATGATTTTTGGCCCGGGCCAATTAACCCTGCAACCGATGCTATTGATAATGCAACCATGTTAGCTTATAATCAGGTGTGGAAGGTAAACCGCTATGATATTGCCAACTTTTTGTATGCGTGGTCTATAGGAACCGTGCAAAGTGGTGTGTTCATCCCCCCTGTATCTATTACTACCTGGCCTGGTAACTCCCCTTATACAGGTAAACCCTTAGCGCCTTATGTAGATTTTAATGGGGACGGCATCTATAATTATATGCAGGGAGATTACCCGCTTATTAAAGGAGACCAAATGATATGGTCGGTATATAATGATGTTTACCATAATCATACTGAAACGGGTTCTGTTGGCTCTTTAGGTATAGAAGTGCATGCCAGTGCTTATGCTTATACGTGTCCTAGCATACCCGATAGCAATGCAGTATTAAACAACACTACTTTTTATAATTATCAAATAATTAATTACAGCTCCAATCAATACGATAGTACCCGGATGGGCTTATATATGGATACTGATTTAGGAAATTATACTGATGATTATGTGGGTTGTGATGTAATGAACAACTTTGGATATACGTATAACGGAGAGAATTATGATTCCGACATAGGTTTAAACCCGGGTTATCATAGCAACTTGCCTGTATTTGCCTGCAATGTATTAAATGGGCCTAAGGCAAACCCCAATGATGGGATAGATAATAATAACAATGGCATAATTGATGAAGCTAACGAACATTGTTTGATGGATGGCTTTATCTATTATAATAATTCGGGAAGCCCAATAAATGGAAATCCCAGCGGAAGTTCTCAAGGCTACCCTTATTATTATTTAATGAATAATGCTTGGGAAGAAGGCACTCCTATGACTTATGGTGCTTCAGGCCTAACAGCCGGAGGGGCACGTTGCAGGTATTTATATCCCGGTACTTCAGACCCTTATGGTATTGGCATGGGTGGTTCTATAGTAAGCCCTGTTGCCCCACCCGGCGGAGCTGCTGCTTATGGTTCTACCGGTTGGACAGAAGCACAGGCAGGAAATCCTTTTGGAGACAGGCGTTTTATGGTAAACATTGGCCCCTTTACCATGAAACCGGATAGTACATATAACTTTGATTATGCTTTAGTATTTACACAAGATTCAGCCAATTGTTATGGGAATGCTATTTGTCCTATTACCCATGCTGTTTCAGATAATCAAAGAGTAAGAAATTGGTTCAATAATAATACCTTTCCTTCTTGTTTAAGTTTAGCAGGTTTGGGTATTAAAGAAAATAATACAGCTCCGTCTTTAGATTTTAAGCTCTATCCGAATCCTGCCAATAGTATGGTATATATTGAGTTTGAGAAGCCACTGAACAAGGTAACTATTGAGGTTTATGATATGCTTGGTAAAGTGGTAAGAGGCTTACAGTATAACGATTCGGTCAAATATGCCAGCATACCTGTAAGTGATTTACAAAGCGGGGTTTATATGGTAAAAATACAAACGGAAGAGGGGCTATCTGTTAAGAAGTTTATTAAAGAGTAGGAAATATAAGATAATTGAATCCCTATCAATATTGGAAATTGGAACAAGAATAAGTATTAAAAAAGTAATTATAGATAAATAGCAGTTACAAAAAGAAAAGAGAGTTTAAGGGTTTTATAGAACTGGTGCGGTGATAAAGTAATATTAATGCTGCAGCACAATTTTTTGTACAGAAAGAGTTTGTTGTTGCTTATCTTTTATATGAATGAAATAAACTCCGTTTGCTAAACTGCTTATATCCATATTTGTTTTAGGCATTGTTTGTTCAAACACAATTTCTCCTAAGGCATTGCAAATAACAACAGCACCTATTTCTTTATTGCTATATATAGTAATGTTTCCATTTGTAGGGTTAGGATAAACGGTTACCTGATTATTATTGTTAGCTGTTATCTCACTTATTCCAGTCATGGCAGTTGTACCCTTTAAAATAATAGCCGTGGTAGATAAAGCCGGCAAGGAAATACTTAACGAGTTTGATGTTACCGTTACTGTACTTGTTTGTAAAGCATTGGAGGTATTGGAAATAAATGTTTCGGTAGCCGGCAATCCGCTTAATCTTTTGGTAGTGTAGCTTCCGTTAGCAACCGTAAAATTGCTAAGATGAATGTTCACCGTATGTGTTGCGGTTAAAGCCCGGTTCACTAAAATAACGGTCATAGAATCGGCTGAGGTATTTATAGATGAGTAAGCAGAAACATCGTGTTCATTGCTTGAAGCAGATTGCACGCGCGTAGTTTTTGCATAGCGGCTAAACAAATGCAGGGTTTCCCACATGCCCGGATACCAATACCAGGGCGTAAAGAACTCCACACCATTATCGGCAAAAGTACCCAGTATAGAAGCATAACTATTGGCAGTAACATTAGCACTGTTATTGGTTAACCCAAATTCTGATACAGCACAGGTAACTCCGTGATTGGCTCCCATATATTGGGTAAGCCATTTATTAACCCTGCCAAAAACATATTCTTTGGTAATGGTATTATCCCATCCTGTAGGGCTTGTGGTTTTAACTCCGTTTGCCCCAGGATAATTATAAGTAGTATCAAAATAAACACGATGCCCCTGCACAATATCAGAATCGTTGCTCTCGTTTGGGTAAGAGTGTATATCAATTATATCCAACAACCTGATACCTGAGGCAGTTTGTTCTTCGGCACAGCGTTTAATAAAAAATTCAAGCCACACATAACTTTGCCCGCCTGCGGTTATTTTATTATTGTTCCAGCTATACCATTGCCATTCCGATTCAGGCACAGGGCCCGTTAGTTTAATAGCAGGAAACTTTGCTCTTGCTTTTTTAGCTACCGCAAAATAACGTTGCATAAATGCCTCTGCTGCCGGCTGGGTTGGCATTACATCATCATGCGTACTGTTCCATCCGTCAGGTTCGTTATCCATGCTCCAATATTTAATGCTGTTTGAATTGTAACCCAAGCCTCCGCTGCCGAACCAATGGTCGAGAATGGCTGTGGTAGAATCTGCTGTCCAGTTTTCCAAGTAATGAGTAGTATCTCCACTAACGGTTGCCGTGCAACCTCCACCGCTGTTAGGAGTGCCGCCTCCTGCTAAATTCTGACAAACACCACTCCACCAGCTCGAACTGTTATAAGCCCAGTCGTTAAAGTTGTTAGTTAAATTAGATGCGGCTTGCCCTATTAATTGAAAAGCCCACATACCCTGTACACCGGGCATACTATCCTGCAGGGTTTTAGCAGCATAATCCCAGTTGTGATTATAAACATTATTATACCAATCTGGGTGAGATGATATTTTCTTTCTCCAGTTATATTTTGTGGCATTGTTTCCGCCGTTTTCACGCGTATAACGCAAGCCTGCTTCACGCATCATTTGCCAGGTTGCTGCAGATGTAGGATTGGTAGGGTCATCTGATATGTTGTTATTCTTGCCATATATATAAGGCGAGATGGCTTTTCTTCCTGCATTAGCATCTACCTGTATAGTTACTGTCTGCGAAAAATTGTTGTGGCATAGTATCAAAGCCAAAAAACTAAATAGGATATGTTTTACTTTCATGTTTTATAATTTATATAACAAATATAAAATAATAAACAGGATAAAGCAGCTTTCCATAACAAACCTTTGTGCCTCAGGATAAATAAAAACTTACTTTTGAGTAATGAAAATAAAGTCTGTTTTTACCAACATGATGAAATGTATTTACCTTGTTATTTGTTTAACCTTTTTAAGGCTTTATGCCCAACCGGGTCCGGGCAGCTTCAGCATGTTTGTTTACAACAATGCAAGAAAGGAACTCAAGCTGCACAAAGAGTATGAAATGTACGACATATGTTATTACCACGGGTTTAAAATGACATCCGGAGAAATGGGGTATGGCGGAGTTGCCTGCAATGGGAAGAAAACCATACCTTATGTATCTGTCATTATTGAAGCGGCCGAAAACATTATTACGCTTATATATAAAAAAGATACGATGCATGTGGTGGTAAAAAATATTTCTTCCATCGGTTATAAGCATTTTATAGATACACTGATATTTAATAAAGGATGGTATGAGTTTAAATACCCCAAGTTTGATAAACCTCCATACGAGAGCTGTTTTTTTAACCTGGTAAGACTGGGCAAAGAAACTCTTGTAGCTATCAAGCCCCAATAAAGTCTTCAAGGCGTATCATCAATGTATTTAATACGGTGTTTATTATTTATTTTATAATGTTTTACGCAAAGCCATTTTATCGATTGCCCTATTATCACTAAAGCAACGCCAATTACTACTGTTCTTGGGTTTATTACGGGTACGGTCGAATTAATTAAATTATTTATTGCATCAAGGGCAATATATCCTCCGCCTGCCGTCATTAAAAAAGCTCGCGCAACTTTGGTTAAGGAGTTATTATTATCAACCAATACTTTTTCTATATCTTTATATAAAACAATTGTGCTATCCATCACAAGTGAGCTATCGGTAAGTGAGGTGATGGTTCCTTTAAATCTACCCTTATAGCTTTTTCGTTTAAAGATAATTACATCTTGTTCGTAATACTTTATTCTTTTAACGGCTGTAGTTTTTTTTATATCGAGCGACATAAATTTATTGGATTCTCCTCTTTTGTTTTGCGCCGATGTTTCTCCTATGAATAAGATCACAAAAAACAACAGAAAACAAACAAGGCCAGCCCTCATGTATTAAACAAATATTTTGCCAGGGTTTAATATCAGGTTTGGGTCGAACACTTTTTTAATCTGCTTTTGCAGTTCAATCTCTTTCTCACTAAACATCAGGTGCATGTATTCTTTCTGAACCCAACCAATGCCATGTTCTCCGCTAATGGTGCCACCCAATTTTTTGCATAGGGTGAAGATTTCGGCGATGGCTTTCTTAATATGTTCTCCATTCCATAATTCATCTGGCATAGTATCTTTTATAATACGTGTATGCAGGTTACCGTCTCCGGCATGCCCATAGCAGACACTTCTGAAATTATAACGCTTGCCAATTTCTTTAATGCCTTTTACCAAAGCGGGCAGTTCGGCACGTTGTACAACCGTATCTTGTTCTTTACTGATGGCAGTGGCTTTTACGGCTTCATTAATTTTACGTCTCAGTTTCCATAACTCATCTTTCTGCGCCTGACTTTCGGCAAATAAAATCTCGGCAATATTAAATTTACCAACTACTGTGCTAATAGCTTCCATATCCTGCATAAGCACATCGAGATTATTTCCATCCACTTCAATTAAGAGATGCGCCTGTATATCATCTTCTAATTTTACAACAGAACTTTGCACATGCTTACTTACCCAATCTAAGGCATCGCGCTCCATAAACTCCAAAGCACTTGGCGTATAACCCGCTCTGAATATTTCCGATACTGCCATGCAAGCCTCTTCTGTATTCCTGAATGGAACAAGCATCAACAAATTATGTTTGGGTAAAGGAATAAGCTTCACAATAATTTTAGTTACAATTCCCAACGTGCCTTCGCTGCCCACCATTAATTGGGTAAGGTGATAGCCTGTAGAGTTCTTTAGGGTGTTAGCTCCTGTATAAATAATCTCTCCGGTAGGAAGAACCACTTCTAAGTTTAAAATATAATCTTTGGTAACACCGTATTTCACGCACTTAGGGCCACCACTGTTTTCGGCCACATTGCCACCCATAAAGCAACTGCCTTTGCTGGCAGGATCTGGCGGATAGAACAAACCTTTTTGCGCAACCGCATTTTGAAACATTTCGTTTATAACACCAGGCTCAACTGTTGCCTGTAAGTTACGTTCATCAATTTCCAGTATCTTATTAAAACGTTCAACCGATAAAATGATGCCGCCCATTACAGGAAGCGCTCCACCACTAAGTCCTGTGCCAGCTGCACGGGGTGTTACAGGAATTAAATGGACATTAGCTATTTTAAGTATTTCAGCAATTTGTTGTGGTGTATTTGGTTTTACTACCACTTCAGGAATAAAGAGCAAATCTTCGGTTTCGTCTTTGCTGTAATGTTCTAATTTTTCTTTATCGGTAAAAACAAAGTCTGCACCAACAATCTGCTTTAGTTGATTAAGTATTTGAGGGATTATTTTATTATATTCCATATAAATTAATAGCTCAAAAATAAGCTAATTATCTGGTAAATACATGTTAGACAATATAAAGCATAACAATAGTAATCTACTTGAGTGCATAAAAAAACTCTATTTACTATCTAAATCTCTACTTAAAATAATTAATAAAGTAAGTGTGGAATTTATTGTAGATGAAGTAAAGAATAACCGTCCACAATACGGCAGAGATGCTCATTAATACAATTGTTTTAACCCTGTTCTTATACCCAAAAAAGCGTATGGCTATAAAGGTTCCAAAGGGAATAGATAATACCAAAGGTGATATAGCTGAAACCCCTATAATACCAAAGTAACGTTTAGCCCTTATTAAAAAGCGGTTCATTCTCGTCATCCTTTTCTTTTTAGGCCCGTTAGGAAATAACTTGCGTATTACATATTCATAAAGCATAATAAGCTCTTTAGATAAATACACCGAAACAATAGAACTGCTTATGCTGGAACTAATGCTAATTAAAAGTATTTTAAAAAACGGAAAGTGAAAGGCAAACATCTCGGTGGGTAAACCTATAAGTGAAGGCCTGTAAGCGCAGGCAAAAAAGGCAGTTATTATTTTACCCCACTCAGCCCCACTCATGCTAAAGCTTTTCTCCGAAAGCTAAATCGCCTGCATCGCCTAAACCCGGCACAATATAAGAGTGTGCAGTAAGTTCTTCATCAACTACAGCAAGCCACAAGGTATAGTTATTGTCAGGCATATTTCGTTGTATATACTCTAATCCTACTCTGCTGGCAATAACCGCCACAATATGCGTATGCTTTGGTTTACCTTTTGATAACAAAGCTTTATAAGACAGTACCATAGATGAACCTGTTGCCAGCATAGGATCGGTAAGAATAAGCACTTTATCCGTTAACGAAGGGCTGGATAAATACTCTATCTGAATTTCAAAGGTATTGTCTTTATGATGTTTTCTATAAGCCGATACAAAAGCGTTTTGTGCACCGTCAAACACATTTAGTATTCCTGTATGTAAGGGTAAACCGGCACGTAAAATAGTTGCAATTACCGGTTGTTCTGCCAAGGTTTGTGTTTGCGCTTCAGCCAAAACAGTTTCGGTAATAGTGTTGTTGTAATTTAATGTTTTAGAAATCTCATATGCAAAGAACTCCCCTACTCGCTCCATGTTTCTACGAAAACGAATACGGTCTTGTTGGATATTTTTATCGCGTATTTCGGCAATGTATTGATTTAAGATAGAGGTTTGTTCAGATAAAATATGAATCATATGCGATTTGTTTGAGAGATAAATTTACTAATTAACGGCTAATTTAACAACTTCTTCGTAAACACCCTGCCAACCCTGCCAATCTCGCCAGTTGCTAAGGGTTTCATTATGCCAAAGGGTAATGCAGGTACCCTTTACCTGTTTTATTTGATTAATTAAAACGGCACAGGTTTGCAAAGCCTGTTCCTGATTTAAGTTCATATAGGTTTTCAAAGTGCCATCCATCACACAAAAAGGATAAATAGTAAGGGATGTTTTCTCATCTGCATCCAAATCATACCAGACAAAAGGAGAGCAAACACTGGCTCTAAAACCTGCTTTAAAGGCATAGCCCATGGTATAATCTTCCTGTATACCGCAACTGATAAGATGCTTATAGGTTTGTGGTAAATGAAGCTTTAAAAAATGCTGCCTGCTTTTAGTCACGGTGCGGTGTGTAATAGTAGCTAATCGGTTAACCTCTATTCTTACCTGTTGCTCATTTCCATTAGATCCGAAAGAAGGATGAATGCCCGTTTCGGCATAATCTCCTAAATGCTTTATTAAAGACCTGAACGAAGGATTGTTGGCCGAAATGTTTTTATCATTTGTACCGTAATTACCTAAAAGAAAAAAGTAAATCATGTTAAGATTGTATTTCTTCTTAATGCTCAATAAGTAATCATAAGTATCATACGGGTCATGCATCTTACCAAGCAAAGTAAGCGTTCGTTCTTTTACATCGATAAATTTTCCTTTTAAAATATACTTTACATAAGCCCCCGCGGTTCGCATAATATCTTTATGCTTATAGGCCCAGGCATTATCAATATCAATAGTAGAGATATATTTATACCTATTCTCTCTTTGTTTTAAATCCGGGTGTTTTGTAAGAATAAGTTTTTTGAGTTCAATGGCCCAAAGATTAACCAAAGGCAAATGCAAAAAATTATTCTGGCAGGCTAAACTGCTGTCTGCCTCAAAACGATTGTAATTATCAGCTATGTGGGGTAAATACTCTTCGTATCTGCTTATTAGAAAAAAGGAAGCGGCAAAAATATCAAAAGGAATTAGTGGGTTTGAGTTTTTAAATAAAGTTGGGATATTATTCCAGGATGAAATAGAAATACTTTGTGTTTTAATTCCCTTTTCAAACAATAAAGTGTGTGGTATAATATGTGTTTCAGATTGAAGAGGAGTGTCATTGTAACTAAGTTTTGCACCTGCATAAGCAGTAAACTCATCTGTGCTATTGGTGTATGAAATTTCAAAGCCACATAAATCCTTCAAAATAAAATCGGCTATATACGTAAAGCGCGAGGAAGGTTTATGTGAATAAACTAAAAGCATTTAAGCAAGATGTTTTATCAGTTCACTACAAATAAATTCAGCAGCATGTCCATCACCAACCAATTTAGGGAAGCTTTGTTTGTTGTTTGAAAAGATATCGTAAGCAGTTACTATTTTCTGTTTATCAGCATCAGCTAATACAGCAGCACCACATGCAAGTAATTCAATCCACTCGGTTTCGGGTCGCAGAATGATGCAAGGCTTCTCAAAATAAAAGGCTTCCTTTTGCACGCCACCGCTATCTGTCATTACCAAAGAACAATTCTTTTCCAGCATTATCATATCCAAGAAGGGCAAGGGCTCGCAAATAATAAACTGCTTTGATGCACTTATCCTTTCAAGCAATGCTTTATCCAAATATTCATTTATGCACTTTTTAGTACGTGGGTGTAAAGGAAGAATAACAGATGTTTTGTTTTTCTCATGTATTTCAAAGAGTGCAGAGAATAAAGCATTCAGTCGTTCCGGTATATCCGTATTATTATCGCGGTGAATAGTTGCCAGAATAAAATTACCTTTTTGTAAACTATATTTCTCTAATACCTTAGATTTTTGTTGGGCAATGCCTACAAAATGCAAACTGTTATCATACATCACATCTCCGCAATTATAAATCTTCGGGTTGTTAATGTCATAAGGTGTTTTTGCATCTGCTTTAAATCCTTCTGTCACTAAATTATCATAACCTGCTTTTGTAGGCGAGAACAAAAAAGTAGAGCAATGGTCGCAGGTAATACGGTTAATCTCCTCAGGCATAACTTTGTTAAAAGAACGCAATCCTGCTTCTATGTGTGCAATGGGTACATGTATTTTTGCTGCAGCTATAGCACCTGCTAAGGTCGAGTTGGTGTCACCATACAACACAATTGCTTGTGGCTTTTCCTTTACCAGTATTTCTTCAATACCAGTTAGCATCGTTGCTGTTTGTTTGGCATGAGAACCGCTACCCACATTCAGGTTATAATTAGGTTGTGGTATTTGCAGTTCATCAAAAAAAACACCACTCATGTTGGCATCGTAATGCTGCCCTGTGTGTACAATTATCTCTTCAATCTCCTTACTGAATTTATTTTTAATAGCTCTGCTTAATGCAGCTGCCTTAATTATTTGAGGGCGCGCGCCTATGATGGTTACAATCTTTATCATCAGCTTAGTCCGTTATATTTTCTAACAAACCATTCTACACTTAAAAACACTAACAAAATAAAGAATACTATTTTTAAATTAATAAAATCGTTTGTTTGTTTTTGTTCGTGCACTAATGTTTTAATGTTATCATTTTCCAGTAATTTCTTTTGCAAATCATTTAATTGTTTGGGATAAAATAATTGTCCCCCTGTTTTTTTACTAATGTTATATAATAAAGCATGGTCGGCAGTAGTACTTGTAAACTCAGCCAACAAAGGCTTCACACTAAACTCACCTTTTTGAAGGTATATCTGAGTGTTAACTTTTACCTGTGCTTCATACTTATAATCCCCGGGAGGGAAATTACTTGCGTTTAAATGATAAGCATTCGTAGTTTTAGAGAAAGTATATGTAAATTGTTTTTTAGCCTCATTGGTAATTACCATACTAACCTCGGGTTCATTAATCAATTCGTAACTTGGGTTGAACACTTCTGCATCAAACTCCAAAGGTTCATTTTCATTAATGATTTTCTTTGTAAACACTTTAAAGAAACTTTTATCAGCTTTTACAGAAAGGTACTGCACCGTTTTCTGAATCAACTCTTCAAACAACATATTATTCTCATGGTCGGCATAATCACGTAACTTCCAACGCCATAGACCCTCTGCACAAAACAGGGCAGATTTTTGTCCGCCATTATCAGCAAAAATTAAAATAGGGTTCTCAGTTTGCACTTGTCCTATTTGCTGATTAATGAAAGAAACAGCCCCGTTAGAAACTTTATAGGTTGTTAGGGCACAAGCAACAGCAGGAAGTTCTTTCAGATAATTTTTCAATTCATTGCTTACATTAAATAAAGAAAAACCACTATTCATAACAGGCTCTGCATCATTATATCCACCAGCAGAACTGCCAAATTTAAGTGAAGGAAATGCCCAGAAATCATTTTTAGAGAATTGCCAAACAGATGTTTTATGCGTTGCTATTTCTGTTGCAACCCTTTTAGCAATAGGATTATTTAAACCTACATTATGAAGAATAACCAAACTGTAAGGTTTTATAGAAGTAATAAATTTATCAGTTAACTGAACATCCACTTCATAATTTTGATTGGCCTCTATGGTTTGCTTAAGAGCAGCAATATCAGGGTGTGGGGCAGATGCCAATATCAGTATCTTCTCGCGTTTATCAATTACATCTACCACAAAAGGCATACTGTTATTATTTTTAATTTGTTCTCCATCAGTAAATGAAAGCGTAGCTTCATATCGTTGTATGCCAGCTTTATCAGCATTCAATAGAAAGTTTAACACGCCAGTATAATTAGTAGAAGCATATTTAACCGATTGCTCTGCAAGTTTCTTTCCTCCCTGAGAAATAGTTAACACAGCATCTTTTCCCTGCAAATCAAAAGCCTGTAACTGCACTTCCACAGGAAACTGATTGCCTATATAAGCCGTTTGATTATGATTTATTTTCTTTATCAGTGCATCGCGTACAAGAGTAGTATCTCCTAATGCAATGGTATATACAGGGTAATTCATATTCCCAATAGTAGATAAAGGATTGCTGCCTGTATTGTATAATCCATCTGTGGCAAGTACAACAGCACCTACATTCTTTCCTTCAAAATCATTTTGGATGGTGCTAAATACGTTAGAGATATTGGTTTCTTTACCTGAGAAGTTGAGCGTGTCATCTGTCTTTACTTCGCTATCAAACTTAAAGAAATGTACTTCGTATTTATCGGCTAAGGCATCAGTAAATTTATGAAGCGCAGCAGGGTATTCCTTTTTATAAAATACAGAGTCTTTATTCTTGGCAATGGAAGCCGAGTTATCGGCAGCTATTATAATAATAGGCTTTTCAGTATAAGTAGTAGTATTCTTTATCAGGGGATTTAATAAGAAAAAGCACAATACGGAAACAACCAGAAAACGAAACGCGAACAGTACATAAAGAATGGTTTTGTTTAAATCCTGCTTGGGCTTTCGGTATAATAGAAATGCATAGCCCAACCCTGCCAACAGACAAAAAACAACAAGCCAGATAGGGTATTCGGTACTAATGTGCACGTATAGTTTTTATTAAGTAAGCATACCTCCGCAAACATTAAGACACTGTCCGGTAATATATGCACTCATATCGCTTGCCAAAAATAAAGTAGCATTCGCCACATCATCTACAGTTCCACCACGTTTTAGAGGAATGCCGTCTCTCCAACCTTGTACTACCTTTTCATCCAACACGGCAGTCATTTCTGTTTCTATAAAACCGGGAGCAATGGCATTGCAACGTATGTTACGCGAGCCCAATTCTAACGCAATAGATTTGGTAAACCCAATAATACCTGCTTTAGATGCGGCATAGTTACTCTGACCTGCATTACCTTTAACACCCACTACCGAACTCATATTAATAATAGAACCATAACGAGCCTTTAGCATAGGTTTGGTAACTGCTTTGGTAAGGTTAAAAACAGACTTTAAATTGGCATTTATCACCTCATCCCACTGTTGTTCGCTCATGCGCATCAACAAGGTATCTCGGGTAATGCCGGCATTGTTAACCAATATATCAACGGTACCAAATTCGGCAACTACCTGATTAACCAACTCTTCGGCTGCTTTAAAATTTGCCGCATCGCTTTTATAGCCTTTGGCTTTGATACCAAAAGCAGTCAGCTCAGCTTCTAAAGCTTTTGCTTTCTCATCAGAACTTAAATAGGTAAAGGCCACATTAGCACCCTGTTTGGCAAATGCCAATGCAATTCCGTGTCCAATGCCTCGCGAAGCCCCTGTTATAATAGCTGTTTTTCCTTTTACTAATTGCATAAATCGTGTTTGAAGCAAAGATAATAGAAAACTTATCAGGTTAAATGAATATAGTTAACAGCTAAAACTAATTTTAGAATAAATAACTAAGTTTGTTTCCTGAAATGGATAACAAGCAGGCATTCGACATTAAAAAAATATCATTAAGGCTTATTGAGCCTCAGATAATATGCATGACAGTGGTTGAGGGTATAGAACTGGAGCAAAATGATGCTAAAGAAGCCATTGCCGAAGCCATTGAATTGGCAAATGGAAAGGAGTATGTTATATTGTTTAATGTAAATGTTTCGGGCAATATCAGTTTTGAAGCCAGAGAAGAATTTGCCAAATCTAAAAAACGTTTGGCAGTTGCTATTGTAACTACTTCATTAGCTAATAAATTGTTGGGAAATTTCTTCATTAAATTCCATAAACCATTGTCTTCATCACGCATTTTTACAGATGAACAATCTGCCATTGAATGGCTAAGAGAACAGTTAAATAAAAAACAAATCTTGTTTGAAAATTAATATTCTTTTATAGTAAAAACAAACCTAAACTTGTATATATTTATTTCGTATCTAAATATACATGTCCTTCCCGCCAGTTATTTACGGCAATGGTCCAAGGATAACTGTAACTGGCATTGCGTATCAGTTTAAAATTATGGTCTGAGAATGGATTATTTATTTTCTCGAACCTGAATGTAGCTGAGTTGGGGGTTCCTTCTTTACCATATACCCATGTTTCCATTTGTTGTGTTTTGTATGTTTTTGTGGGTGGACCGAAAACAATATAAATCATGCCCATATCCGTTTTCCAGCCTTCTATGTGTGAAGTAAAAAAGGTATTGGCATCCTGAACGCGGTTATAATACTTTTTAATTAATTCTTTTGCCCTGTCTTGTGAACCACCCAAGGTTAACCAAAAATTGTCTATGGCAGCTTGTTTATCCTGTGCATCCAGCAGTTTTTGATGTTCATCCTTATTCATGATAAAACGGGTAGCAGCAATCATTTGTGCATGAGATAATACTTTAGGGAAGTATTGCTCTACTCCCATAACAGTGCATCCTGTTGCGTTTGATGCAGAATCCAAACGAATAAAATAAATGCCCCGTTTAGCTACTTTCAACGGAATACTATGTCCATCCATACTGGTTACATAAAAAGTAGAATCGGGAATGGAAGGATAGGGCAAAGGTTCTCTTTGACTAAAAGGCGGTGGAGGCAAGGAGTAATCATTCATAAAGAAATCTACCCGGGCTTTGTGAAAAGGTACTCGTCCATTATTTACTAATACATTACTGCCGCTTTCAATTTTATTAGAATAATAAATACTGCTGCCGCTGCCTAATAACATATAATTCTGCTGCGTGTAAGGATTCGTTTTATCGCACTTGATATAGTGGGTATGTTGCCGTTTACCATTTACATCGCTTATGTGTAGTTCTATATAGCAAGGCTGAGGTGCATTTATTCTTAAAGGAAAGCATCCTGTTATATATTTTGTTTGAGGTTCTTTTTGACTCCTATCAGTAATATATACCGTAGCTGTATCATAATAGGTTTTAGCATCTGCGTTAGGAAGTAGTTTGTAAAAAACTTTTACGCGTGCTATAAAGTCACCTGTAGAATCTGATTTTCTATATAGTACCTGATTGTTATTTATGTTATAGTACAACTGAGAGTTTATCTCATCACTATGATATAAAAACATAGATACCTGCAACTCATTATCTTCTTTGCTGTAGGTTCTGTTTTGCTCTCTTTCCTTGTTACGTCCTTGCCCCTGCTTCTGTTGCCCTTGTTGAGGCTTGCTAGTATCACAGGAAACAAGTATCAAGGTGCAAGATACAAGACATAAGAAACGAGAGATCAATTTATTCATCAATTTTAGTATCTCCTTCCAACACTAACGCAAAATCCGTGTTATGCATTCTTTTTTCTTTTATTCAGCTTTTTTATTTAATTCTTCAAACTTTACTGTCATTGTGGGATTTCCCAGTGTCAATTTTTTGATTGTTAAATCTTCAGCTTTATTGTTGGCTAATCGCAGATTATTAACTGACGATAAAAGAGCTTCTTTTGTTTTATTAAGGTGTACTATTGTCTTATCTATTTCTTCAATTGCTGTCTTAAATTGTCTACTAGCCAAGTCATAGTTTTTTGCAAACCCTGTTTTAAAAGTATTAATATTTTCCTCAAAATTAGTAATGTCAATATTTTGACTTTTTACCAATGCAAGTTCTGCTTTATACTGAATAGAGTTCATTGCCGCATTACGAAGTAAAGTGATAATAGGAATAAAAAATTGAGGTCGTACAACATACATTTTATTGTATTTGTGTGATACATCAACTATACCTGTATTGTAAAATTCACTTTCTGCTTCTAAAAGTGTAACAAGAACTGCGTATTCGCATTTTTTTTCGTTTCGGTCTTTGTCAAGTTCCTTTAAAAAATCTTCATTCTTCTTTTTTGTTGCTGTTTCATCTCCTTCATTCTTCATTTCAAACATTATTGAAATGATTTCGTTCCCTGCTTCGTCAGTCTCCTTATAAATGTAATCTCCTTTACTACCAGATTTTGAATCGTTGTCTTTTTCAAAATATGCTTTTTGAAATGCTGTTGCACGAAGTTTATTAAACTCAGTTTCACAATGTTGTTCGAGAGTTTCTCCTAACATTTTAGTCGAAAGTTTAAGCTTCATGTCTTTAACACGAGCAATCTCATCGTCTTTATATTTTATAATTGCATCTTTATTTTGCAATTCAGTTGAAAATTGTTGCTTTAATGAATTTTCAATATTTTGTTTTTCTAATTCTTTGGTCTTTATATTATTTTCCAAATTGTCACGTTCCTTTTCAATTTTTTGGACAGCCTCATTAACAGCGAGTTTTTTCTCAACTTCGGCATTGTTAATTTTTGCTTTCATTTGAGTTATCTCAACTTCTTTTTGAGCTAACTTTTTGGATAATTCTAACTCATTTTGGGCTTTGAGCGCAATAAGCTCGTTGTCCTTTTTTGCAAGTTGTTCTTGCAGAGAATTTCTAACGTTTGCTTCCGCTAATTTTATAGCACTTACTTTATCTTTTTCTGCAAGGTTTAATCTATTTGTCAATTCTTCTTCAAATTTATGATCTCTAACCTGTTTAAGAATGTCAGCAAAACCTGCTTCATCTACTTTAAAAGCCTTATGGCAATTCGGGCATATAATCTCATTCATAAGTATATGGTATAATATGTTTTAAAACTACAAATTTGTTTCTTACTAAGAAGCTGAAATAATGTTAAGTAGGAGTAATACTTATCTGTCTTTAACACAAATACCCACTAACTCGTCACAAACCTTTACCAATTCTAAAGAAACAAACCTGTTTTAGAGGCAATAAGCTATATTTTGGGAAGAAATGAATATATTTTCGATACAATTATTCATTTGTCTTGAAGAATAATTCATTTCTTTGAAAGAATTGTTCATTTGTCTCGAAGAATAATTCATTTGTCTCGAAGAATAATTCATTTCTTTGAAAGAATTGTTCATTTGTCTCAAAGAATTGATCATTTCTTCAAAAGAATTGTTCATTTGTCTCGAAGAATAATTCATTTGTCTCGAAGAATAATTCATTTCTTTGAAAGAATTGTTCATTTGTCTCAAAGAATTGATCATTTCTTCGAAAGAATTGTTCATTTGTCTCAAAGAATTGATCATTTCTTCGAAAGAATTGTTCATTTGTTTCAAAAAAATGAACATTTGTGTGAGAAAATAATTCATTTGTGTCAAAAAATCTTCTATTTATACTAAAACCTGAAACATTTCTATTATTTAGTTTAGTATACCCTGAAGTTTTTCTTTGGCTTCGGCAGTAAATTCAAGTTGGTTGCGTTGTACCCATTGCACAAACTTTTGGGTAAAGATTTGCTTTTGATTCTCTGCCAGGCGGTCGGTAACCAGTGATACCGTTTTTTTGTCTTTTAATTTGAGGTAGAAAATATCATAACGGTATTCTACACCCATTATTTGAGAGGCAAATACTTTATGCTCTCTCTCTAAAGAGATGAGTACATAATTGGCAAACAGGCTTACATAATAAACCTTTTGTTTTACTTTAAGTATAAACACCAACACATCTGCCAGGATTATGAGAAACAATAAGCCTGCTAAAAAAACTAATGCCGAAGAGGATATCCAAAGCACGCCCCCTGCAATGGCAAAGGCACCTAAACGGATAGCTTTATCGGAAATAACTTCATAAGGTAAATAAAAGAACCTGTCAAAGGGCAAACTCATTCTTGCCAATTTGGTAGTGAATTCCGCTACGGCAAGGCATACATATAAAATACCCAAGCCAATTAATAAGCCTATCATGCTATTTTTATCAAAGGCTTTTACAAACAAATGGGTGATGGTACATACCAAAGCCACCAGCAGGGTAAGTTGTTTAAACAGAGAAATGGTTAGTTTTTGCATCTACGGTTGTTCGTTATAAATAACTTCTAAAAGGGTTTGTCCTACTGCCTTTAGGGTACTCTTATCTATATTACTCATGTCATCTTTCAGGCAATGGTGGTAACGAAAGAAGCCACCCGCATCGGGCGAGTATCCAATAATATCAACAGTAGGTATGCTGGCAGATTTGTTTACATATACGTGGTCATCGGTTATTTTTCCGATTTGTTTACTTTCAAAATAATTGCTGTAACCAAGATTAGAAGCTGTACTCCATATTTTATTTACAACCTGAGAAGCATAAAAAACAGAAAATTCTTCTTTAGGAAAAACAGTTCCTTTAGCTCCTACCATATCCAACAGAATACCAAAGCGGGCAGTATAACCGGGTTTGTGCATATTCTGACTCCAGTATTGCGAGCCCAAAGCCCAATCATCTTCCAAAGGAGGAGCATTACTTTCTACACTGCCTTGTCCGTAGTCTTCCATGTCCCATAACAAAATATCAATACCTATGCCTGGCTTTTGTTTAGCCAATTCGCGTGCTACTTCTATTAACACCCCTGCACCACTCGCTCCATCGTTAACACCCGGACAAGCCATTTTTTGATTGGCTTTGTTGCTGTCTCTGTCGCAAAACGGACGAGAATCCCAATGAGCAGATAACATCACACGGCTTGTGCTTTGAGGATTAAAAGAAGCAATAATGTTTTTTGATAACCATTTCTTTTGGTCGAAACTGGTAACGGTTGCTTTCTGAATAATAACCTCTCCACCATACTCTTTAAACTTCCTTTCGAAATAAGTTACTGCCTGTTCGTGCGCTTTGCTACCCGGCTCACGCGGACCCATTTTAGCTTGTGCTTCTACATACACATAAGCAGAATCAGCATTAAAATCAGGAGGGGTAACGTGCTTTACTTCAGGAGTATTTACTTCAGGTTGTTTTGTTTCCTGAACAGTTTTAGTTTCATTGTTACATGAATTAAGAAGCAAAAGAGCAGATGTAAAATATATAAGGTGTTTATTCTTCATTATAGATTAATTAATTGTCCAGTTAGTTCCTTCCTTACCATCTTTTATTTGAATACCACTTTCCTGCAATCGGTTGCGTATTTCATCGGCAGTGGCATAGTCTTTATTATCTTTTAC
Source organism: Bacteroidota bacterium (assembly GCA_003153315.1). Lineage (GTDB taxonomy): Bacteria > Bacteroidota > Bacteroidia > B-17B0 > Aurantibacillaceae > PALSA-968. The sequence goes on along the minus strand of PLYA01000056.1, from coordinate 43,553 downwards.
TTTTTTACGTAAGTCAATTACTAAGTTCATAACATTGTTCAAGGCCTCTACACTTTTGCCGCTTTGTTCTTCACGCTTTAAGCCCAGCACATCTATAATAAAGTCTTTGTAAATTTTCTTCAGCAAATCAATATCAGCTACGTTAAGTGTTTCTTTTTTATCATTAACCGTATTTATAATACGTGCGCACTCAAATAAATTAGCAAGAAGGATGGGAGTATTAAAATCATCATTCATGGCGGCATAGCAAGCCTCCTGAATTTTCTTTATATCAACGGAAGAAGTTGCTGAAGGAGTTAATTTATCAAGGGTATTATAACTCTCCATCAAACGGTTAAAACCTTTTTCAGAGCCCTGCAAGGCTTCATTCGAGAAATCTAAAGTACTTGCATAATGCGTTTGCATCATAAAGAAGCGCACTACATTAGGGCTATACGCTTTCTCAAACAAAGGATGTTTACCATCTAATTTGGCTTGAGAAGGTGTAGCACTTGGCGAATCTGCTGCCAGTTTCATTCCGGTAAATAACTCTACAGGCAGAAACACATTACCTAATGAGCGGGACATTTTTTGTCCGTTAAGCGTTAGCATATTGGTATGCACCCAATAGTTTACCGGTGCATTACCGCAGCAACCCACACTTTGTGCTACCTCGTTGGTATGATGCGTAGGAATTAAATCCATACCGCCACCGTGTATATCAAACGTTTCTCCCAAATATTTCTGACTCATTGCAGAACACTCGATATGCCAACCCGGAAAGCCTACACCCCAAGGGGAGTTCCAGCGCATAATATGTTCGGGCTTGGCTTTTTTCCATAGAGCAAAATCAAGGCGACCTTTCTTTTCTTCCTGTCCATCAAGCTCTCGGGTGTTGTTTAACTGGTCATCTAAACTACGCCCTGATAAAACACCATAGTTATTAGATTTAGCAAACTTCTCTACATCAAAATATACATTGCCATCTTTCTCATAAGCAAAGCCATGCTCAATAATCTTTTGAGTCATTTCTATTTGTTCGGGTATATGACCCGATGCAGTAGGCTCAATACTCGGCGGAAGATTATTTATCAAACTCATCACCTCACGAAAACCAAAGGCATAACGTTGTACAATTTCCATAGGCTCAAGCTGCTTTAGTCTAGCTTGTTTACCAATGCGGTCTTCGCCTACACCGGCAACTTCATCTTCTAAATGCCCCACATCGGTAATGTTGCGCACATAACGCACTTTGTAACCTATGTGCAACAGATAACGATACATGATATCAAACGAAGTAAAGGTACGACAGTTGCCAATATGCACATCGCTGTAAAGGGTTGGTCCGCAAACATACATACCAACGTGCGACTCGTTAATAGGTTTAAAAAGTTCCTTTTTGCGTGTTAAAGTGTTATGAATATATAGTGGTTGCATAATTATTTAAGAGCGTAAAAGTACAGAATACATTGTACAAAATACAAGGCATGGTTTGCAATGTATTCCTTACTTTTGACACCCGCCATTATGATTCCCTTTCAAAACCCTACCATCTTTTTTGGAACCTTACGAATTGACGAACCCATTTCGGTATTGACGGATGTTATTTTGTGCGCGATTTGTTTTTATGCTTTTTATAAAACCAAGTCGTTAAGCACTTACAAAGCCATTAACCTATATCGTTGGTTCTTTTTGCTTACGGGCGTTTCTACTATTGTAAGTGCGGTAGTAGGACACGCATTTTTATATTATTTTGGTGTTGATGCCAAAATATATGGTTGGTTATTTGGTATATCGGGCATAACATGCGCTCAGTTTGCCGCCATATATAATACCCGTTTGATACTGGGCAATTTTGTTTTTAAAAGATTAGTCTTTATTAATAGTCTGGGAGTTATTGCAGCATTTATAGCTGTTTTTATATCATGGTCATTTGTAGTGGTAGAAATTCATGGGGCATTTGGCTTGCTGCTTAACGTAACTATATTGGAATATATTAACTACAAAAAAACAGGCTCCCCGCTAAGTATTAAAGTTATATATGGTATAGGTTTAGCTGTAGTGGCGGTGTTATGTCATATCTTTCAGTTTGCATATTCGGTGTGGTTTAATCATATAGATTTAAGTCATGTATTTATGGCGCTAAGCATGTATGTAATTTATAGAGGGATATGTCTTCATGAGGAAATAACACCCAGCTTTAGAAGTATTTAATTAGTAAGGTATTTCTTTCTTAATTTGTAAAGCGGCTTTATGTTGCAAAGACTTAGTACAATAAATCACTCATTTTTCTGTTAATATTTCCTGTAAAAAAGGGCTTTTGTCTTAATTTGCGGCTGCTAAGCCTTTTTTACTAAATTCGCACAATCTTTAAAATAAAATATGACCAATTATAGAAAATTAAACAATATTGTAGGGTGGCTAATCTGCATTGTTGCATCCTATACCTATTGCTCAACTATAGAACCTACCGCCAGTTTTTGGGATTGCGGCGAGTATATTGCCTGTTCCTATAAATTAGAGGTGGGTCACCCGCCGGGAGCTCCTTTCTTTTTGTTAATCGCACGCTTTTTCTCTTTATTCTCTTTCGGAGACCCTGCCAAAGCGGCTATGATGGTTAATGCGATGAGTGCATTGTCTAGCGCCTTTACTATACTATTCTTATTCTGGACGATTACCCGTTTAGCTAAAAAAATGCTTGCCCCTGCAGGTACCGAAATGGATAATGGCAAAATTTGGGCTATTTTAGGAAGCGGTGTTATTGGTGCTTTAGCTTATACTTTTTCTGATTCTTTTTGGTTCTCTGCCGTAGAGGGTGAGGTATATGCTATGAGTAGTTTGTTTACAGCGGCCGTGTTTTGGGCAATATTAAAATGGGAAGAAGAAGCAGACGAGCCATCCTCTATGCGTTGGCTGGTTCTTATCGCATACTTAACAGGCTTATCAGTAGGTGTCCATTTGCTTAACTTATTGGTTATACCGTCTATCTGTTTTATTTACTATTTCAAAAAATACACCTTTTCCTGGAAAGGATTTATCATTGCCGGGCTTATCTCGGTTGTTTTATTGGGCGGCATACAAGGTGGTATCATTCCGGGTATTGTAAAACTCTCTGCTGATTATGAATTATTCTTCATCAATAAATTGGGTATGCCATTCAATACAGGTACTACTTTATACTTTATTATTCTTTTGGCGTTAATTACTACTGCCATTGTTTATTCGCTGAACAAAAAAGAAATGTATTACAAACTAACCTTTGGTTTGGCTATTGCTTTTGCTTTGTTGGCAGTTGCTTCGGCACAATCGGGTAGCGGTATGTTTATGCGTTTGGTTATTTTAGGTGGAATGGTTTATACGGTTCATTACCTGAAAAACAAGCCGTCTATACTTAATGTTATTGCTATGAGTTTTGCGGTAATGATGATTGGTTACTCTACGTTCTTCGTATTGGTAATCCGTTCTCAGGCTAATACCCCTATGGATGAGAACAATCCGGAGAATGCACTTAATATGCTTTCGTATCTAAATCGTGAGCAATATGGTGATTGGCCTATTGGTTACGGACAATACTACAATGCACCGGCAAAACCACGCAGCGAGTTTAAAGATGGAACACCTATTTACGGTAAAGATTTAAAAACCAAAAAGTATGTTATTTTAGATGACCGTAAACATTCTGTGGCTGTTTATGAAGATGAATTTTGCACCGTTTTTCCCCGTATGTGGAGCCAGCAAAGCCAGCATGAGGCAGCTTATAAATATTGGGGTGATATAAAAGGTAAGCCAAAACAGGTAACTGATAATAATGGTGAAACAAAAACCGTTTATGTGCCCACCTTTGGCGAGAACCTTACGTATTTCAGGAGATATCAGATTGGATATATGTATCTGCGTTATTTTGCCTGGAACTTTATAGGTAAACAAAACGATGTGCAGGGTTTAAATAATAATCCAACTGAAGGAAATTGGATTACAGGTATTCCTGCTTTTGATAATGCCCGTTTGGATGCTGATTTAACGACAGTGCCAAGTAATGTGCAAAATAATAAGGCAACCAATAAGTTCTATGGCATTCCTTTTATATTGGGTTTACTGGGCTTATGGTTCCATTACAAAAAAGGCTTGAAAGATGCTTTTGTAGTGTTCTGTATATTTTTCTTTACGGGTTTTGCTATTACTATTTATCTGAATCAGTATCCGTATCAGCCTCGTGAGCGTGACTATGCCTATGCAGCGTCCTTTTATGCCTACGCTATTTGGATAGGTTTGGGTGTTTTATTTATTTATGATTTACTGGCGAAGAGAACGAACGCCAAGAATGCTGCTATTATTGCAACAGCCGTTAGTTTGGTTGTTCCGGGTTTAATGGCTGCCGATGGTTGGGATGACCACAACCGTTCGCATAAAACCATGGCAAGAGATTTTGCCATAAACTATTTAAACTCCTGTGCACCTAATGCTGTGCTGTTTACAAACGGTGATAATGATACCTTCCCGCTTTGGTATGCACAAGAAGTAGAAGGCATCCGTACAGATGTGCGGGTGGTTAACTTAAGTCTGTTTCAAACAGATTGGTATATTAATCAATGCCGCCGTGCTGCCTATGATTCCAAGCCATTACCATTTACTATGAGCGAAGATAAATATGAAGCAAGTAAACGTGATATTGTTTACTTTATGGATAAGAATATTGGTTATGTAAATATCAAAGAATTGATGGATTATGTAGCAAGTGATAACCCTGAAAATAAGTATAATATGGGTGGAGACTATATTGATATCTTGCCAAGCAATAAATTCAGTATTCCGGTAGATTCTGCTAAAGTGGTACAAAACGGTACAGTTCAAAAAGGGCTGGAAAGTCGCATGGTAAAAAGTGTTGACTGGCAGTTGAAGCGTGGTTATATCACTAAAAATGACCTAATGGTATTGGATTTATTGGCAGGCTTCAATTGGGACAGGCCTATCTACTTTGCGGTTACAACCGGAAGAGAAGCTTATCTTGGTTTAGAAGATTATTTGCAGTTGGAAGGATTGGCTTATCGCTTAGTTCCAATCAAATCAAATAAAGAGGAAATGCAAAACGGTGCCCGTATAGCTTCGGATATTATGTATAATAATATCATGACTAAGTTCCAATGGGGTGGCATGAGTTATCCAAAAATTTATTTGGATGAAAACAATATGCGTTTTGCCTCTAATATGCGTATTCAAATTGGTGGATTAGCAGCTCAATTAATTCAGGAAGGTAAAAAAGATAAAGCCATTAAAATACTTGATAAAGCACAACAGGAAATGCCTGAAGCAACTATTCCATATGATGCAACCATGTATTCTATTTGTTTGGCTTACTTCCAGGCAGGCGAAAATAAGAAAGCAAAGGATATTGCTGAAAAATTATTTACATTGTTTGAAGGAGACTTGCGTTTTTATAACAAACTACCTGCCATTCATAAAGCAGCGTACGGTTCAGAAATAGGTCGTGCACGTCAGTTAATGATGGCTTTGGTAAGTGTTTGTTATAACTTTAAAGAAGAAGCTCTTGGTAAAAGCTTTGAGCAACGTTTACCGGCAGTTATTCCGCAGGAAGAAATGCCCGGATACGGAAAACAACCTGTACAAAAGTAAATATGCGTTTGCCGGCTTCACCGCCTAAATTGCTGCGCAACCTGTTGCCACAATGTTACTGGAGTTTGCCCAACAAGCAAAACAAAATTTATTTAACCTTTGATGACGGGCCAACTCCTGAAGTATTACCTTTTATATTAAGGGTTTTAGGCCAATACAAAGTATCCGCTACTTTTTTTTGCGTAGGAGAAAACATGAGTAAGTATCCCGACTTGGTTAAAGAGATATTGAAAAGAAATCATATCATTGGAAACCATACGCATAATCATGTGAGCGGGTGGCGCACCAAAAATGAAATGTATTTTGAAAATGTAGAAGAGTGTAACAAGGTTTACAAAAGCAAATTGTTCCGTCCGCCTTATGGAAGGTTAAGAGCATCTCAGGCAAATTACCTTCGTAAAAAATACAAAGTGATTATGTGGGATGTGCTTAGTTATGATTACGACAAGAATGTAAAACCGGAGATTTGTTACAGAAATGTAATTGATACCACTAAAAGCGGCTCTGTTATCGTTTTTCACGATAACCTGAAAGCATATCAAAACCTGCAATATGCTTTACCTCATAGCATAGCTTTTCTATTAAATAAGGGTTTTGTATTTGATGTAATTAAATAAAGGATTTGAAAATGACTATTTTTTAGTCTTATTCTCTTTATAACGCATATCAGGTGTACCGTCTTTTTTTGTTGGCCCTGTTTTTTTAGCCGCCTCTTTATTTTCTTTATATCTCATATCAGGCGTGCCATCCTTTTTTAATTTAGGTCCGCTTTCTTCTTTCTTGGCAGGAGTTTCTTGTTTTGTTTCTGTTTTCTTAGTAGCAGTTTTTTTATCGCTTTGAGCAGACACAACTACCGAGCTAAACGCAAATACCAAAAGACTGAATAGGGTGATTATTTTTTTCATAGATTTAATTAATTTGATTGCTGCAAAAGTAAATATTAGTCTGAAACTAAAAATTACTTTTTAAAAATAGCTATAATCTTTTCTGCCAAAAATTCTGCCAACTTAATATTTGATTCCTTTGTCCAACCTGCAATGTGCGGAGTAAGAATTACTTTATCAGACTTCATTAAGTACTGCATAGGCGGAGGTATATCTTTATACTCTATTCCTTCAAAAGATACGGCTTCGTATTCCATTACATCTAAGCAAGCACCTAGTACTTTTTTGCTTTCAATGTTCTTAACTAAATCAGCTGTGTTTAAACACTTACCACGGGCAGTATTAATAATATAAATTGCTTTACTAAAACTATTTATAAGTGCATCATTAATTAAATACTGTGTTTCTTCTGTCAAAGGTGTATGCAAACTCAATATATCTGCTTGCTTAAAAATTTCCCGTAAAGAGCATTCCTTTACAAATTCATTTCCAAAATTGGTTTTGTATTTATCATACGCAAGCATCTTAACACCAAAGCCTTGCAAGCGTTGTGCAAAAGCAGCCCCCATGTTTCCATAACCGATAATGCCTATTGTCTTGCCACATAATTCAATCCCCCTGTTCCCTTCACGTAACCATTTACCGCTTTTAACTTCTGCATTTGCTTTGGTAATATTATTAAACAGGCACAATAACATGCCAATTGTATGCTCGGCAACAGCATCACGGTTTCCTTCGGGAGAATTTACACAGGCTATTCCTTTTTGCGCAGCATAAGCTACATCAATGTTTTCCATGCCGGCTCCTACACGCCCAATGCACTTTAAATTAGGTGCACTGTCAATAACCTCTTTAGTGATTTTAAATTTACTACGCAGTACAATTCCATCATATTGCGGAATCAATCTTTTTAATTCGTCTGCAGGCTTATCATAAAACAAATCACATTGAAAGCCCTGTTCTATAAGCATTTCGTGCAAGCGCGGGTGATTGGAATCTATAAAAAGGATTCTCTTTTGCATTAAACTCCTATCGAAGAATTTTTTCTGGTGAACTGAAACAACAGGAATAAAAAAGCAACCACTAAAAGAAAAGCAACGGTTTGGTGCAACACGCCCAACAATACAGGCACTGTATATAGCAAGGTAAATATTCCCAGAATGATTTGAATGGTAGTTAAATAAATCAACCAGCTAACCCCTTTATATTGCGATGCATTTAGTTTTAATTTATTAGAACGTATCCAAAGCGTTGCAATTAAAATAACCACTATCCAGGCAAAAGTGCGGTGCACAAACTGAACTCCTGCAGGGTTGGCAGTAAAATTGTGTATAAAAGAATCTGTCATTAAAATAGTATCGCTTGGAAACCATTCATCTCCCATTTTCGGCCAGGTAGAATAAATTAATCCTGCTTTTAAACCTGCCACAAAAGCTCCGTATATTATCTGAAAGATAAGTGCTACAAAGGTAATCAGCGTTAAGCCAAACAGTTTCTTGCTTTCATTTGGCTCTTGCTTACCTTGCGGAGTTTCGTATATAATTTCCAGGGCAAACCAAAAAGAAAAGGCAAATGCAGTAAGAGCAGTTATCAAATGCGTGGCTAAACGGTAATGACTTACATTGGGGTTCTTTACCAGTCCGCTTTTTACCATCCACCAACCCACCAAGCCTTGCAATGCACCTACACATAATAAAATGATGCTTCTTATTAAAAGCTTCTTTGTAAACTTTTTAGTCGCAATAAAATAAATGAAGCCTCCAAAAAAGATAAAACCAATTAAGCGGCCAATAAACCTATGCGTCCACTCCCACCAGAAGATGTTTTTAAATTCATTTAAACTCATGGAGTTGTTTATGATTTTAAACTCCGGACTTTGCTGGTATTTGGTAAAATGTTCCATCCAGCTTTGTTCGCCCATAGGTGGCAGGGTTCCCATCACACTCCAGTCGGTTATGGATAAACCCGAATGGGTAAGTCTGGTTATACAGCCCACTACCAGCATTACATACACCAAAAAGCAACCTGTTAAAAGCCAGTAAATAATTTGTTTGTGCGGGCTGTTTTTTATCATCCTCAAAAATCGTCGCAAATGTACATAAGGAATGTGTGCAAATAATATAATTTAGCAGGAAATTGTATGGACTTTATTCTCCCTTTTCCTCTTAAGAAATTTACCCATCAGGTAAATATAAAACAAGCCATTGTATTAATGGGCTCTTGCTTTGCCGAAGAAATAGGTGCAAAGCTGGAAGAAAGAAAATTCAACGCACTTACCAACCCGCATGGTATATTATACAACCCCATCAGTATTTGTAATGCACTTACAGATTATATACAGGATAAAAAGTATACTAAGGAAGATATTTTTTTGCACGAAGAATTATGGCGCAGTTTTAACCACCATGGCAAGTTTGTCAGTGCGGATGCAAACATTTGTTTAGAAAACATCAATCATCATGTAAGTCAAGCACACCATCAATTAAAAGAAGCCAAATGGTTGCTTGTAACTTTTGGTAGCTCCTTTGCATACACACACAACAAACAAATAGTTGCCAACTGTCATAAATTACCTTCTTCTCAATTTGAAAAGATATTGATAAGCAAACAACAAATTACAGACGCCTGGCAAAAACAATTGGCGGTTTTAAAAGAATTTAATCCTCAAATAAATGTATTACTTACCATTAGTCCGGTGCGCTATATTAGAGACGGTATTATAGAAAATAACCGCAGCAAGGGTATTTTGCTGGATGCCGTGCATACTTTAGTAGAACAAAACACCAATTGTTTTTACTTCCCGGCTTATGAGATTGTGATAGATGAGTTGCGCGATTATCGCTTTTTTAAAGAAGATTTGGTGCATCCAAACCAATTAGCCATAAACTATGTTTGGCAAAGGTTTAGTGATGCTCTTTGCGATGAAGAAACCAAAAACTTCATGACCGATTATGAACCTATTTTAAAAAGCTTACAACATAAAGATTTGCAAGAAGGAACAATAGCTTCTTTAAAATTTAAAAAGCACTTGGAAGAAAAGCAAACTGAACTAAAAAACAAGTATCCCTTTGTTAAAACCTTGTAATAAGCTTCTATTTATCAACAAAGGCAGGATTTTTATACAATAAACCAAGTCCATGTGTTATCTATAATTATTTTTGGCTAAAATTTATTTCTATGTCAGATATCCAACAACTTACAAAACTTTGCTCGCAAGTTAGACGTGATATTGTGCGAATGGTTCATGCGGTTGCTTCAGGCCACCCGGGCGGTTCTTTAGGTTGCACCGAATTTTTTGTGGCTCTTTATGGTTCGGTTATGAAACACAACCCGCAGCATTTTACCATGGATGGGCATAACGAAGATTTGTTCTTTCTTTCTAACGGGCATATTTCTCCCGTATTTTATAGTGTATTGGCGCACAATGGGTATTTTCCGGTTAAAGAATTAAATACCTTTCGCAAACTAAATACCCGTCTGCAAGGCCATCCTACCACGCACGAAGGTTTGCCCGGTGTGCGTGTGGCATCAGGTTCTTTAGGACAGGGCATGAGTGTTGCCATTGGTGCAGCTTTGGCTAAGAAATTAAATAAAGAAAACAATATTGTGTATTGCCTGCATGGCGATGGCGAATTGCAGGAAGGCCAAATTTGGGAAGCTGCCATGTATGCTGCGGCTAACAAAGTAGATAATTTAATTGCTACGGTTGATTATAATGGCCGCCAGATAGATGGTGATGTGGATAAAGTGCTTCCTTTAGGAAACCTGAAAGCTAAGTTTGAAGCTTTTGGCTGGCAGGTGTTGGAAATAAACAACGGCAATAATTTGCAGGAAGTGATTGACGGTTTGAACCATGCCAAAACATTTGTAGGCAAAGGAAAACCCATTATCAATATTATGAAAACCGAAATGGGTATGGGTGTAGATTATATGATGGGTACGCACAAATGGCACGGCAGCTCGCCTAATGACGAACAACTTGCCAAAGCCCTTGCTCAATTGCCAGAAACGGTAGGCGACTATTAATTAAAAGAGTACCTTCCGCCCCTTAAAAAACCAACTATTTATTTATGGCTATTACTTCAGATATTTCTAAGAACTGTTTTATTAGATATGAAAATACTTTATTAAAAGTACTTGAGTATGATCATAGAACTCCCGGTAAAGGAAATACTATTTACCTGTTAAAATGCAGAAACATAGAAACAGGGAAACAAAGCGAAGTACGATTTAATTCGGGTGATAAGGTAGATATTGTACGCGTTGACGAACACGAACTGCAATATATTTATGCAGAGAATGAATTTTTGGTTTGCATGAATCAGGAAACGTTTGAACAGATACATATTCCCAAAATACTGTTTGCCGATACCATTCAATTCCTGCAGGAAGGCATGATACTTACCATTCGTTTTGATGAAAACGAAAAACCCTTAAATGGTGAGCTTCCAAAATATACCGAGTTATTAGTTACCTACGCCGAAGACGGCAACAAAGGAAAAACGCTTAAAACTGTTGAAGTTGAAGGCGGTATAACCCTACAAGTACCCTTGTTTGTTGCTATGGGCGACAAACTTAAAATTCAAATTGAAACCGGCGAATACGTAGAGCGCGTTTCAAAGTAAATTTATTTCGTACAACTATTTTTTTGGAGGCAAGGCAAAAGCAATTGCTTCATGCTCAAAATGCCCGTTATGAGAGCCATCGCAAAAAGGTTTGTTTTTAGATAAACCGCATCTGCAAAACGAAACAATTTCTCGTCCGCCCAAATCATAAGCGTTTCCGTTTTTATCTACAACTTCCATTTCGCCTTCTACGCGCAAAGAACCATTATTGTTTACTGTAATTTTTGTTTTAGCCATACTGTTTTTAAATTAATTATTATTTAATGTCCAATCCTTCGGCATCAATCATGGTTACCCACTTGCCCATTTTTTTTTGAATAACCCTAAAGTGATGCTGGTCTTCGGGAGTAATGAATGAAATAGCTTGTCCGGGAGATTCTGCTCTGCCTGTTCTTCCTATACGGTGAATATAATCTTTTGGAGAACGGGGCAGCTCATAATTTATTACACAAGGCAAGAACTTAATATCAATACCCCGTGAAATCAAATCGGTGGCAACCAACACACGAAGTGTACCTGCTTTAAATTTGTGCAAGGTTTCTGTACGTGCTTGCTGCCCTTTTTTACCATGCATAGCCACAGCATCTATTCCGTTTTTGCGCAGTTTATCAGCTACATTATCTGCTTTATAGGTAGAAGATGTAAAAACCAAAACTTGTTTCAAATCTTTTTGTTTAATTAAGTACCGGAGTAGCGGACCCTTTTTTTCATCGCTTACGTTATAAGCAGTTTGCGTAATTAAATCTATGTTATTGCTTTCAGCTTCAATTTTAATAACAACAGGATCACGCAATACAAGCTGATTGATGTTATTTACATCATCGCTTAACGTAGCCGAGAATAAAAGGTTTTGACGCTTTTTTGGCAACAATGCCAAGATGCGATCTACCTCTTCTTTAAAACCAAGGTTAAGCATTTTATCGGCCTCATCTAACACTAAGGTATCAATAGTAGTCAGGTGCACCGAATTTGATTCAACCAATTCCAACAAACGCCCGGGTGTAGCTACCAAAACATGAACACCTTGCAAAGCCATCATTTGCGGGTTAATAGAAACTCCTCCGTATACCGCCAAAGATTTTATGGGTGTAGGAAGTCCTGCTCCAAATGTTTGAAATACTTCTTTTACCTGTACAGCTAATTCGCGTGTAGGTACCAATACCAAAACATTTACATGTCGGTTTTTGGAAGTAATCTTCCCTTGCAAATTCATTAAAATAGGCAATACATAACTGGCCGTTTTACCGGAGCCTGTTTGAGCAATCCCCAACACATCCTTTCTGTTTAAAATAGCCGGTATAGCCTCTTGCTGAATGGGATAGGGCTCGGCGTAATTTTGACCGGCTAATGCTTTTAGCAAAGAAGGAGATAAGCCTAAAGAAGAGAATGGCATGCGTGTTTTTTGTAACGGAAGCTAAAGTAAGGCAAATTAATGGAACATACCGGCTACTTCACTTTCGCTGCTGTGTTCCATAGGTTTAAATTCAGAAGAATAACTTAGGCGATAAAACATTTTATTGTTGCGTAAGTAATAATTATCGTCACGTTTTACCAAAGCTAAGTCAGTCTTTTCAGGGTAACCATATATTAGTAAACGACTACGTGTCATTTTATATCCTTTAGAGTTAAGTGGGGTTTTCCAGAATTCTATCATAAAAAACTCTTCCTTAGGCGGATTGGTAACTCCTGCTAGAGAAGCTGCCAAAGAGTCGGCAGAACTTGTCTTTTCTTCAGGGGTAAGTGTTTTTACGTAAAGGTTTTTTACGCTTATTAATTCCTCTTTAAGCACCTGATAATTCTCGCTGTTTACATAAGAAGAATCGGTTATATCATTCATAGAAATAAGCGATACGTTTTTTGAAGGAATATTGCTTTCCTTTTTTACTTCGGCTTTAGCTTTATAGGTATTATTATCTTTAGTCTGAATATCGCTCTCTTCCTTTTTTGGAGAGATAACCTGCTCGCTCACATTTTGTTTTTGATTTAGTAAAGAGAGGTTAAAGTTGCGTATGTATGTATCTAGCTTAAAAAGGAAAAAAAGGCAGCCTATCAACAAGCCAACTGATACGCCAAAAATAAAAACGGGGACTTTTTGTCTGAACTGCAACTGAAAAAATTTCAGTAAAATTAAGAAATTATTTACTTTTAAGGGACTAATAGTTAAGCAATGTTAAAACATAATGACTTTTAAAATTTTGGCAAGAAATTTGCGTTAAGCATTTAAACCAAAAATATAAAAACATGAAAAAGCTATTGTCAACCTTGCTGGTTGCTTCCATAGGTGGAGCTTCCGCACTTTATGTTCAGCAAAAGTTTTTTAAACAAGATGACTTTGCTGCCAATCATCAAACAATTAATAATGCACCGGTTCGGTTCACGTCCTCCTCTAATGCTATTTCTTCTTCAGCACCTGATTTTACAGGCGCAGCTGAAGCATCGGTAAACGCGGTGGTGCACGTTACCACCCAAATGGAACAGAAATATAACCAACTGAATTATGACCCGTTCCATCAGTTCTTTTACGGGCAACCACAGCAGCCACGCATACAACAAGGTAGCGGTTCGGGGGTTATTATTAATAAAGACGGTTATATAGTAACCAACAACCACGTAATAGCCGATGCGGATAAAATAGAGGTTATCTTAAACGATAAACGTACCTATACTGCCGAGCTGGTAGGTGCTGACCCCCAAACTGATTTGGCTTTGCTAAGGATTAAAGAAAAAGACCTGCCATTTTTAGCTTACGGAAACTCTGATAACGTAAAAGTGGGCGAGTGGTGTTTGGCTATCGGTAATCCTTTCAACTTAACATCTACCATTACGGCAGGTATTATTTCGGCTAAAGGGCGCAACATTAATATTTTAGAGAACGACCCCGCGCACGGTCAGTTCCCTATCGAATCTTTTCTTCAAACCGATGCTGCCGTTAACCCCGGCAACAGCGGTGGGGCTTTGGTTAGCACGGTCGGAGACCTTATAGGTATTAACTCTGCCATTGCCAGTCAAAATGGGGCTTACATAGGATACTCCTTTGCCATTCCGGTTAACATTGTAAAGAAAGTAGTGGCAGACTTAGCCGAATATGGTACTGTGCAACGTGCTTTTATTGGTGTTAGCATCAGAGATATCGACTCTAAATTGGCCGAAGAAAAATCATTAAAAGATTTAAAAGGTGTTTATGTAAACGGCTTAACCGAAAATGGTTCTGCCGAGGTAGCCGGAGTGCAGCTTGGCGATGTAATTACCAAAGTAGAGGGCTTTGAGGTTAATAATGTATCTGGCTTGCAAGAGCAAATAAGCAAGTACCGCCCGGGAGATAAAGTAGGTGTTACCCTTATACGTGGCAACAAAGAAATAACCCTGCCGGTAGTGCTTAAAAACAAAGACGGCAACGTGAGTGTGATTAAAAAAGAGAAAGTAGAAGCTAAAGAAGTAAAAACCATTGCATCTTTGGGTGCCAGTTTTGAAGAAGTAAACAAAGCTGATTTAAAGAAGCTGGGCATACAAAACGGTGTGCAGGTTACCGAGCTTAAAAACGGTAAACTGTTTACTTCCGGTGTTAAAGAGGGCTTTATCATTACCTCTATAGATAAAAAGAAAATCAGCAGCCTTGCCGATGTGGATAATGCCATGAAAGGCAAAACAGGCGGTATTTTAATTGAGGGTGTTTACCCCAACGGAATGCATGCTTACTACGGTTTTGGGATGTAAACCAAACCTAACTGAAATAAGAAAGCCCTTCTCTGCATAAGAGAGGGGCTTTTTGTTGGGAGATACTTTAGATACAAAACCTTTAACTTCTGTTACAAAACCTATAGCTTTTGTTGTAAAACCTTTAACTTCTGTTACGAAACCTATAACATCTGTTACAATACCTATAGCTTCTGTTGCAAAACCTTTAACTTTTGTTTCAAAACCTTTAGCTTCCGTTACGAAACCTATAACATCTGTTACAATACCTTTAACTCCTGTTACAAAACCTTTACCTTTTGTTGTAAAATCTTTAATCTGCGTTACACCAAAGCAATAACTGATATGTTGGGTAATACCGTAAAGCAAGCACCATTCAACACAAAGCATTTAACCTTAAACATAACAGACCTTAGTGAGGGTATATATAACCTTAGCATTTCAGGCAAAGAAGGTGTGGTAAATAAACGGGTGGTTATAGTAAGGTAGCCATGCGTTATTAAGAAGATGTTAACACTTTTTGCTTTCTGTTCATTTCACGTTAGTATCTTTCAGGGCACAAAAAACAAACTTAACGTTGCCTTAACATAGGCAAAAGCATAATGCCTTATCTTTGATATAGAGATTTGATAAAGGTCTTCCACACACCGACATCAACGCTTAAGCAACGATGGGATACGGTTACTTTTTATCAAGGGCAAGACGGACTTCCTGAAAACCGAGTTATCCATAGCTCGGTTTTTTCTTTTCCCTATTTTCCTTCTATCTTCGTGTGCTTATTAAATGATAGATAGATGATGAACGCCAACCAAATACGACAAACCTTTTTAGACTTCTTTAAATCAAAAGGTCACGAAATTGTGCCCTCTGCCCCTATGGTGGTTAAGAACGACCCTACCCTGATGTTTAACAACAGTGGCATGGCTCCATTTAAAGATTTGTTTTTAGGCAATGCCCCTATTAAATATCCCCGTATTGCCGATACCCAAAAGTGCCTGCGCGTAAGTGGCAAGCATAATGATTTGGAAGAAGTAGGTGTTGATACCTACCACCATACCATGTTTGAGATGTTAGGTAATTGGAGTTTTGGCGATTATTTTAAGAAAGAAGCCATTGCTTGGGCCTGGGAGTTGCTTACTGAAGTTTACAAGATTGATAAAGACCGTCTTTACGTTACCGTGTTTGAAGGTAGTACGGATGATAAACTTGCTTTTGACCAGGAGGCTTATGATTGCTGGAAACAATACATTGCCGAAGACCGCATATTAAGAGGCAACAAAAAAGATAACTTCTGGGAAATGGGCGACCAGGGGCCTTGCGGACCTTGCAGCGAAATACATTGCGATATGCGCTCTGATGAAGACCGTAAAAAGATTGATGGCAAAACATTGGTTAATGCAAGTCACTCGCAGGTTATAGAAATATGGAACAATGTGTTTATGGAGTTTGAGCGTAAGGCTGATGGCTCTTTACATAAACTTCCTAAACAACATGTAGATACCGGCATGGGCTTTGAACGCCTTTGCATGGTGTTGCAAAAAAAGCAATCTACTTATGATACCGATGTTTTTGCAGCA
The DNA here is from genome assembly GCA_003153315.1 of Bacteroidota bacterium. GTDB lineage: Bacteria > Bacteroidota > Bacteroidia > B-17B0 > Aurantibacillaceae > PALSA-968. The sequence goes on along the minus strand of PLYA01000056.1, from coordinate 27,164 downwards.
TTAATTGAAAAGGTGGAGAGTCTTTGTGGACATCATTACAAACCTTTAGATGAAGACCATCATAAAAACCAGCGTGTAATAAACATTGCTATTCGGGTTATTGTGGATCATATACGTGCCATTTCCTTTTCTATCTCTGATGGGCAATTGCCAAGCAACACAGGTGCAGGCTATGTTATTCGTCGTATTTTACGCAGGGCTATTCGTTATGGCTATCAATCCTTAGGGTTAAAAGAACCTTTCTTATATCGCTTGGTTCCTGTGTTGGCGTCTCACATGGGAGAAGCTTTTCCGGAGTTAGTGAAACAAAAGATATTAATTGAAAAAGTAATCCGCGAAGAAGAAAGCGCTTTCTATAAAACACTGGATATTGGTTTGCGTCGTATAGATAATATCTGTTTAGAACTTGTAAACGGAGGTAAAGAAAAGGTTGTAGATGGTAAAACGGTGTTTGAATTATACGACACCTTTGGCTTTCCTTTAGATTTAACATCATTGATTGTGCGCGGTTATGGTTTATCTATTAACGAGAAAGAATTTGATGCTTGCTTGGATGAACAAAAAAATCGTTCTCGTGCTGCCACACAGGTAAACACAGATGATTGGGTTTATACCGCTTTGCAATGGAACACCGATAGAGGGAGAGAAATAAAGTTTGTGGGTTATGAGGAAACTGATGCAGAGTGTTACATTACCCGTTACAGAAAAGTAAAGTCTAAGAACAAAGAACAGTTTCAATTAGTACTTAACATAACTCCTTTTTATGCAGAGAGCGGTGGGCAGGTTGGTGATACAGGAGTTTTAATTAGTGCTAATGAAAAGATAGTTATTACTGACACCAAGAAAGAGAATGGCATTATCATTCATTTTACGGATAAATTGCCTTTGAATATTTCTTCTTCGTTTATGGCGCATGTTGATAAACAAAGGCGCAGATTAATTGCCAATAACCATAGTGCCACGCATTTATTACATGCTGCATTGCGTATGGTTTTAGGAACACATGTAGAACAAAAAGGAAGTTTGGTAAACGACCAATATTTGCGTTTTGATTTCTCCCACTTTGCTAAAATTACCGAAGAAGAAATTCATCAGATAGAGCATATTGTAAACGAAAGAATACGAGAGAACATTGCTGCCGATACTCAATTGATGGCCATTGAAGACGCTAAGAAAACAGGCGCTATGGCTTTGTTTGGAGAAAAATATGGAGACATTGTACGTGTAGTTGCCTTTGATAGAAATTATTCTGTAGAGCTTTGCGGTGGCACACACGTTACCGCAACCGGACAAATAGGTTACTTTAAAATTACATCCGAAGGAGCTGTTGCCGCAGGCATTAGGCGTATAGAGGCTATCACCTCCGTAAAATCAGAAGAATATTTTGAGCATCAGGAAGAGCAGTTACATCAAATAAAGCACTTGCTAAAGAACCCTGCTGATGTGGTAAAAAGTGTTACCACAATGCTGGAAGAAAACCATGCGCTGCAAAAACAATTGCAGGCTTTTTTAAGAGAGAAATCGCAGCACCTTAAAAAGGACTTGCTTACTAAAAAGCAAACCGTAAATGGTATCAGCTTAATTGCCGAGAAAATAGAATTAGATAGTGCAGAAGAAATTAAAAACCTGTTGTTTGATTTACGTACACAGGTTGATAATTTGTATTGCGTAGTTGGCGCTGAGGTTAATGGTAAGCCAAGTATATCGGTTATTATATCAGACAACTTAGTAAAAGATAAAAGTTTAGATGCCGGTAAAATTGTGCGCGAAGTAGCTAAAGAAATTAATGGCGGCGGCGGCGGACAGGTATTCTATGCTCAAGCAGGTGGCAGCAAAACCGAAGGCTTAAGTGCAGCTATTGCAAAGGCTAAGACTTTTATTAACTAGGTTGGAAACTAAAAAAAGCGCACCTGATAAGGAACAAACAACAACGAAATCCTTAAAAGATGCGCTTGATAAAGATTAGAAATCTAACCTTCACTTATTGCAAATTTAATAAATTCTCCTATTAAAAAATGTTAAAGAATCTTATTTAACATTCTTGTAAATATTCAGCTAATTAAAAACCTTCTTGGTTAAATTATAAAGAAACTTGTTGTTGCTTATAAGATTTACCGAAAGGTTAAACAGCTTTGGTTTATTAATAAGCAGTTCCCGGATGAGGTAGCTGCGGCGATGCTCTTTCCATAATTTATTATACACAGTTTTATCATAGTGTTTCATAAAAGTGGCAGAGAAATTATTTTGTTCAAAGCACTTTTTAGCCTGCCAACCTGCATACCTGCCTGAAACCATAGCCTGTCCGATACCCTCGCCGGTTAAAGGGTCTATTAAAGAAGCCGCATCTCCGCAAAGCATAAATCGGTTACCAGAGATGGATACTTTGCGCGAACCCAAAGGCAAGCCATATCCTTTTATATCACTTATCATTTCGGCCCCTTCAAACCTTTCTTTCAGGTAAGGAACGGTTTCTATAATACGAAGCATCTCATTACGCAGGTTTAATTTTCTTTCTGAAACAGTTTTAGTTAATAAACCCAAACCTATATTTACTCGATTATCGGGTAGAGGAAATATCCAGAAATAACCGGGTATAACATCTTTAAGAAAATGCAGCTCGAAGGTTGCTTTAGGTATATTTTTTACGTTTTTAAAATAAGCCCGCACGGCAGCGGCATGGTGCTTGGGGTCTAACTGAGTATGGGTAAGTTTTTTACGTACCAAGCCCTGTTCACCATCGCAACCTATTATTAGTTGGGCTTGCAGTTTTAGACTTGAGTCCAAATATACTTCCACTCCTTTATCATCAATCACTATATCTTTAACAGATGTGTTTAAAAGCAATTTTACGTTGGGTAGTTGTTTAACAAGCTCTAACAGAAAATTATCAAACTCCAACCGCATGCTTATAAAACCATCTTCGCCATAACTGATGTCAAGTGTTTTTTCATTTGGACTAACTACCCTGATGGTATTTACTTTTTCTTTAGCTGTAAAGCTTTCCAAAGCCTTAGCATAAGCAGGGTTTATGGTATTTAGCACCTTAGGCACATAAGCGGCAATAGCATCTCCGCAAACCTTATCTCGGGGAAAGTTGTTTTTATCTACCAAGGCAACCTTTAAACCTGTATTGCCCAAAGCAAGCGCACAGGTTGTACCCGCAGGTCCGGCACCGCAAATTATAACATCAAACTGTTCTGTCATAGAAGTAAAGCAACGGTACTAATGTACAGTTTTTGGGTGTTACAAAGGGTTACCATTAAGTAAACCATAGTGATTATATGCTAAACTATCATGCTCTTATGCTAAACTATCATGACCTTATGCTAAATAAGCATAATGGTTAACACAATAAGCACTATTTATGCCAAAAATGCTAAAATGAGCTTTGAATTGACCATTCCTTTGTTAAAAACGACCTTTTAAAAAGTTTTTATGGATTTTTTGGCTTAATAGCTTAAATTTGATAGAAATAAATAAACCATGAGGAAAATTATACTTATTGCTTTACTGGTTTGTATAAAACAGGTAAATGCGCAAACATATGTAGCTATACCCGATTCTAACTTTGTACACTACTTAAAAACTATAGTGCCAACTGCTTTTAAAGGAGATTCTTTAAACACAAGCAATACATTGGTTACAACCACTACACATAATATTAATGTTAATGGTCTTAGTATTACAAATTTGAGCGGGGTTCAATATTTTACTTCACTTACTAATTTAAGTTGTAGCACTAATTCTTTAACAAACCTTCCTGCTTTACCTAATTCACTCATCAATTTATCTTGCCAAGATAATTCTTTAACGAGTCTTCCTGCTTTACCCAACTCGCTTAATTCCTTGTCTTGCAATGCAAATCATTTAACAAGTCTCCCCTCTTTACCTAACTTACTTCAATCTTTAGATTGTGATAGTAATATACTGACAAGCCTTCCATCATTACCAAATTCATTAAATTATTTAAGTTGCAATTATAATTCTTTAACGAGTCTACCTGCTTTACCTAATGCAGTTAGTGATTTATACTGCGCATATAATCAACTAACAAACCTTCCTGCTTTACCCAATTCATTATGGATACTAGATTGTTGGCAAAATTCATTAACAAGTCTCCCTACTTTACCTAATTCGGTTAATTACATATATTGCGCATATAATCAATTAGCAAGCCTTCCTGCACTACCAAATTCTTTAATTTTTATTAATTGTATGATTAATAATTTAACAAGTCTTCCTACCTTGCCTAATGGACTTCAAAGTTTATTTTGCCTTAATAATAATATATCTTGTTTTCCAATCTTTCCCAATTCAATTACAGCCATAGATATTGATCCGAACCCATATAATTGCTTACCTAATTATGTTCTTCCTGCTATGAATTCTTATACGATAACCCCATTTTGCGTAGTAGGTAATACAAACAGCTGCCCTGTTGCTGTTGCAGGTATGGAACACTATAGCGAGAACAATAGCATAAGCATTTATCCCAACCCAACTAAAGGGATTATAAATGTAGAATTAAAAATTAAAGATGTTGATAACAATACGCAATACACGCTTTATGATATAAATGGCAACGCAGTAAAACAAGCTATAATTTATAACCCTCAATTTTTAATTGATGCAACAGACTTAGCTGAGGGTGTTTATAATATCAGCATTATCAGTAATGAGGGGGTGGTAAATAAACGGTTGGTTATTGTTAGGTAGTTTATTGTCATTGCGAGGAGTTTTGCGGAATGAGCAAAATGAAAAGAAGCAATCGCAATTATAATTTGAGATTGCCGCGCTTCGCTCGAAATGACTTCATGCCTAAAACGCCCAAAAGAAATTAAGATTACCAAGTCTTTGCACTAAACAATTTGTTAGATTTGAGGCATTAATTACAGACTATGTATTTATCGAATCGTGTACAAGCATTAGGGGAATCTCAAACACTTGCTATGGCAAGAAAGAGCAGAGATTTGGCAGCGCAGGGAGTAAACATCATCAGCTTAACCTTAGGAGAGCCCGATTTTAATACACCCGATGTGATTAAACAAGCAGCTAAAAAAGCCATTGATGATAATTTCAGTTTCTACACACACGTTTCCGGTTATTTAGAATTGCGCCAGGCTATTTGCGGAAAGTTTTTACGCGATAATCAATTGGAATTTACACCCGATGAAATTGTGGTTTCTACCGGAGCCAAACAAAGCATTGCCAATGTGGTATTGTGTATGCTTAATCCCGGTGATGAAGTAATTGTTCCTTCGCCTTACTGGGTTACCTATACCGAAATTTTAAAGCTAGCAGAAGCCAAGCCAATTATGGTAAACACAACTATTGAGAGTGATTTTAAAATGACACCTCAGCAGTTGCAACAAGCTATTACCAGTAAAACACGCATGATGATTTTTTCTTCGCCATGTAATCCAACTGGTTCTGTTTATAGCGAGAAAGAACTAAGTGCCTTAGCTGAGGTGATTAAACAACATAAAGAATTATATGTGGTGAGTGATGAGATTTATGAGCACATAAACTTTGTTGGTAAAAACGCCAGCATTGCTCATATAGATGGAATGAAAGAACGCACCATTATTATTAATGGGGTATCTAAAGGGTTTGCCATGACGGGTTGGCGCGGTGGCATATTGGCTGCACCTAAATGGATTGCACAAGCCTGCGATAAAATGCAGGGACAAATTACATCCGCTACTTGCAGCATTACGCAGAAAGCTATGTTTGCTGCCATGCAATTGCCTGCTGAAACTACTTACCCCATGCGCGATGCTTTTAAACGCAGAAGAGATTTAGTGGTAAAGGGATTGAATGCTATTACAGGTTTTAAATGCAATAATCCTGACGGGGCATTTTATGTGTTTCCGGATGTAAGTTATTTCTTTGGCAAAAAGCATAATGATAAGTTAATTACTAACGCTACCGATTTATGCATGTATATACTGGAAGAAGCTGCCGTATCAATGGTTCCGGGAGCTGCCTTTGGCGATGACAGATGTTTGCGTATCAGTTATGCCATATCAGAAGATAAACTAACCGAAGCCATTGCACGCATAAAACAAGCCGTTGAAAAACTGAGTTAGTCTTTATTAATAATGAAAAAATATTCTGTAAAAAAAGAGCACATCCGCGAACTGTTTAAATCGTTCAACAACCTGAACGTGCTTGTTATTGGTGATGTAATGGTTGATTCTTATTTGTGGGGTAATGTATCGCGCATATCGCCCGAAGCACCTGTGCCTATTGTAACGATTAAACAAAAAGAAAAACGCTTGGGTGGTGCGGCTAACGTGGCACTTAACCTTCAAGCTCTTGGTGCCACACCAATTTTGTGTAGTGTGATTGGTGTTGATTACGAAGGCCTGGCTTTTTTGGATTTACTGAAACAACAAAAGCTTAGTCAGAAAGGAATTTTAAAATCTCGTGAGCGTGTTACTACCGTTAAAACCCGTGTGATTGGTAACAACCACCAGTTAGTGCGCGTAGATGAAGAGTGGGAAGAAGATATTATTGCTTCCGAAACCGACCAGCTTTTGCAGCTAATCTCTTTCATTCTACAACACGATAAGATTGATGTAATTATTTTTGAAGACTACAACAAAGGGCTTATTACCAATAAAATTATATACAAAACGGTTGATTTAGCTAAGAAATTGGGCATTCCTGTTGCTGTTGATCCTAAGAAGAAAAACTTTTTAAACTATAAAGGAGTTACACTTTTTAAACCCAATTTAAAAGAACTGAAAGAAGGTTTAAAGGTTGATATTAATACGGATAATCTGAATGAATTACAAAGAATACTGAGCAGTTTCAGGGTAAAACAAAAAATAGATACCATTCTGCTTACGCTTTCAGAAAAGGGAATTTGCACCAATTCGCGCAGCACAAAAGAAATTATACCTGCACATTTTAGGAATATAGCCGATGTATCGGGCGCAGGCGATACAGTAATCAGCGTTGCTGCTTTATGCCTGGCTTTAGAAACTAACCCCGTATTAACAGCGGCACTGGCTAACCTGGCAGGTGGTTTGGTTTGTGAACAGGTTGGTGTGGTTCCTTTAGATAAAGACCAGCTTTTGAAAGAAGCATTGAATTTAGATTTCATAAGATAATTGTCAGAAGTAAAGCCCTACAACCAAACCCAACCTAAGAAAGAACAGGTAGCCGAAATGTTTAATAATATAGCATTTCGCTATGATTTTTTAAACTCGCTCCTATCTTTAGGCATACACAAAGGTTGGCGCAAAAAAGCAGTAACCATTTTAAAAGCCAAGCAACCAAAAATTATATTAGACATTGCTACTGGTACGGGTGATTTTGCCATTGAAGCTTTAAAGACCAATGCTAAAAAAGTTATTGGTGTAGACATTTCAGAGGGGATGTTGAATGTGGGTAAAGAAAAAATAAAGAAGCTAAACCTTACCGACAAAATTGAACTGTTGGTTGCTGATGCTGAACATTTACCTTTTTCCGATAATTATGTTGATGCCATAACCGTTGGTTTTGGTGTTCGTAATTTTGAGAATTTGGAAGCCGGTTTAAAAGATATGTTGCGCGTTTTAAAACCCGGAGGAGATTTGGTTATTATAGAGTTCTCCAAACCCAAAGGTTTTTTTAGTTATGTATATAAGTTCTATTTCAAACATATAACACCTGCTATTGGTAAATTGTTTTCTAAAGACCACCGTGCTTATTCTTATTTACCGGAATCGGTAGAGGCATTTCCATACGGAGAAGATCTTTGCAAGATAATTAGCGCTTGTGGCTATTCTAATGCATCTTTTCAAATACTAACCTTTGGAGTAGCCTCTATATATGTGGCTTCTAAAAAGTAAAGCGTAAACAATTACTCTTGCTTCACTACTTTGGTTTGATAAACAGGCGTATTGTTCTTTAATAATCTTAGCTGATATATACCATTAGCGAATCCCGACAAGTCGATACTGAATTTCGAATTCTCAATTTTGAATTGTTTAACACATTCGCCTATGATGTTGTAAACTTCTATGCTTGTGTTCTCTATGTTACCTGATAATAATACCTGAATACTGTTTGAACTGGGGTTAGGATATACTGAAATTTGAGTATTAATTGAGTATTGAGATATGCCTGTTGTTTGTGCTGGGCCACAATAACCAACTCCAACAGAATCTACACAATAATTATTATTAAGACTACTTGGGTTTGCTGTGGTTAAACAGGTATTAATTAAGGTATCTGTATAATTAGGAATGTCTATATACACATAATAACATCCGGTATCAACGCCTGTAAAAGAATAATTACCATTAATGTCAGTAGTAGTACGCGCAGCGCAGCCGCCTCCGGGGTTTTTGCCAAGCTTTACATCTATACCTTTTAATGGAGCACCCATTACACTGTTATTACCTCCATTTGCTAACCTGTTTCCATAACTGGGTAATGCAGTAACACTTCCACTAATAATCCCCGTACCGGTTTGCGGAGTAAGTTCATTAACTGAAATATTAAACCCGGCAAAATTAAAATTTGCACAACCGAGGTGATTTATAAATGTTGCCGAATCCCATGTATAACAATGAGGTTTGGTACTATAATATGTACCTATAGCTGTACTATAGCTTGAACTGGCAACGGCTTCTATGTAATAATTATTATAAGGCAAATTAGTAAAGGTATACGTACCATTTGCTTGTATTGGGGTAGAACCTGCCGTATCTAACAAACCTACGTTGTTGGTTTTTAATCTAAATACATATACGTTGCCGGCAGTTATAGGACTGCTGCTGGGGTCTGTTATTAACCCGGAAACGGCATCGGGTGTATTGCAAATGTAACGAATTGAACTGTTTTGAAAATCTGCAATAAATAAATTCCCCGTGTTATTGAAAGCCAAACCGGTTGGGCCATTTAATTCAGCAGCTGTAGGAGAGCCCCCATCTCCTGCATATCCGGCAGTTGTATCTCCTACTATAATAGAAATAGTGCCAGAGGTATTTACCATACGCACACAGCGATTATCATAATCAGAAAAATAAAGATTACCATTCGAATCAAATAGCATAACAGCAGGATTGCTGATTTCAGCTGAGGTGGCAGGTCCGCCATTTCCGGTATAACCTTGCGTACCATTGCCTACAACCGTATTTATGATACCTGCCGTATTAACCATACGTATTCTTTGATTCCCTCCATCAGCAATATATAAATTGCCGACAGCATCAAAGGTTACACCTTGAGGAGCATATAACTCTGCATCTGTAGCCTGCCCGCCATCTCCGCCAAAAGCAGAAAGTGAATAGTTTCCTGCCACAGTGGTTATAATACCTGAAGTATTTATCATGCGAATAACACTATTGCCATAATCAGAAAAGTAAAGATTACCTAAACCATCAAAAGTTAAACCCCAAGGTTCCTGTAGTTGGGCAGCCGTAGCCTGTCCACCATCTCCACAATAAGGGTTACCGCAACTTCCGCCGCCGGCTATGGTATTAATAATACCCGAAGAGTTTATCATCCGTATGCGATTATTATCCAAATCGCAGAAATATAAATTGCCTGAAGCATCAAATGTAATACCTGCTGGAGCCCAAAGCTGGGCAGCGGTGGCAGGTCCACCATCTCCGTTAAAGCCCTGTGTCGTACCCGCTATAGTTGATACAACGCCAGCAGTATTTATTTTTCTGATTTTGGAATTAGCAAACTCCGTAAAATAAATATTTCCTGCCGCATCCAAAACAATTGAATGGGGTTCATTAAAAAGCGTAGTGTCTGCCAAACCGCCATCTACCCCGCTTCCGGAAAATCCGGTTCCGGCAATGGTAGTAATTATTTGGGCGTTTGCATTTAAACAAAATGCAATTGCTGTTAGAGTAAATAGTTTTTTAATCATGGTGTAAGTGTTTTATTCTTGCTTTACTACTTTGGTTTGATAAATAAGTGTGTTATCCTTTAATACCCTTACCTGATACATACCATTACTAAAGCCGGCAAGGTTTAATTGTGTAAGATTAGTTTGCAATGCCTGATTGAAAACTTTTTGCCCAATGGTATTATATACTTCAACCGTTGTATTCTCGTAATCATTTAATTTTATAGTAAAAGTGCCGTTGTTGGGATTTGGATAAACGGATACTTGGTTATTGATACTTGCCTGTTGTTTTATGCCTGTTGTACTTTGTAAAACTTTAACCTTTATCATACTACTATTTGTTGTACGATAAACGGTATCATTTTGACAAAAACTTGCAGAATCGCCGCAAGCACTATAAGCAGTAACGCATATATTATATCTTCCGGCTGAATCATAAGAGTGTCCTGCATAAAGCCCTAGCGTATCCGTACCATCGCCCCAATACCATATTGCATTAGTAACATTAGCTGAGTAGTTTATATAAACATCCCAAACATGAGGCACTGAATCTGGAGTTAATGTAAAACTTAATGTAGGTGTATTAATAGTAATTGCTATTACATTAGTAACAGAACTTGTTCCTACTGAGTTAGAATCTATTAATGTAACTGAATAAGTCCCCGAGGAAGGAAAAGTAATTGCTGGATTTTGATGACTACCAGATGTATTAATGGTTACCCCTGTGTTTGGCGCTACACTCCATGTCCACGATGTTGGATATCCACTTGAAGCATCTGAAAATGTAGTAGCAACATTAGGGCAAATATTTGACAGATACGTAAAATTTGCTGTAGGTGTATTAACCGTAACGGTTGCAACATTAGTAACAGAACTTGTTCCAACAGAATTAGAATCTATTAATGTAACCGAATAAGTACCTATTGAAGAAAAAGTAATGGTTGGATTTTGATGACTGGTAGATGTGTTGATGGTTACCCCTGTGTTTGGTACTACACTCCATGTCCATGATGTCGGATATCCACTCGAAGCATCAGAAAATGTAGTAGCAACGTTAGGGCTAATATTTGACGGGTAGGTAAAAGCAGCTATCGGTGCTACCGGAGTAAGATTACATACAGTAGCCGCAGAAGCGTTAAGACCACTACGATTAGGACATTGGGTTAAAGCAGTTATCATACGCGTTACTTGGTCGGTGGTAAACATCCACATGGCAGCATCATCGCTGTAATCCATAAAATTCATAAACATATCTCCATCCAAACCATTTCCTGAACAACTATTAGGTAAGTAAGGATAAGCTGTTGGCCATGCAACATAGTTAGCCGCAGAAGCTGGGGGAGTATCATTACAATAATCTGTGGCACAAGTGCTATCACCCCAAATATGACGTAACCCAAAGTAATGCCCTGATTCATGAGTTAATACCCGTCCATGATTATATGGGCTAGCAGCAACTCCTGTATTTCCTATAGCGTTATAAGCAATCCAAGCTCCATCAGTAGAAGATGTTGAAACTGTTGAACCTCCAACTCCAACATTTAAACCCGTTAAAGAAGTACCGGAAGGTAAAGTAGAATAACCTAATAAACCCGATGTCCCACCATCACTTACCCATACATTAAAGTATCTGGTAGGATCCCAAATAGTGGAAGGTTTAATAGTACCATCAAATAAAGCTGTTATATCGGAAGAAGTAGCAGGGTTTGTAGCACCGGATATACTTTCCCATGTAACGCGGTCAATACCGGGTTCAGCTAAAACTGTTCCGCTTGCACTTATGACAGCTAAACTAAAGGTAATGCGGCTATTGGCAATTACTGTGCCATTTGCATCAGGCGCGGATAAACTATTTGCCACAGCATAATCATAAAAAGGTGCATGCCCACCTGTACCCATCGTTGCGTATTGGCTAGTTTGAAAACCTGTTCCGGCATAATCTGCATTCAAGATGGCTATTTGAGAGTCTACCTGAGCCTGAGAAATATTGTGGCTTGTTAAAGCTCCTTCAACTTCTCCAGTTGAATAAATAATGTGAAATATAACGGGTATAGTATACGTAGTAGAAGTAGTTCTACCCGTAGCCAAATTCTGTTTATGCTTTTCTACTTTTTGGTTAAACCACTCATCCCATTCTTTAGTAGGCGTTTGCGTACCACAACGGTTATATTTAGTACCCGTTGAATTACTTTGAGCTAATATATTTAAACTAAATAAAGAAATAGCTGCGGTTATTAATAACGTTTTTTTCATGGGATTTGTTTTTAATCTATCACCAAAAATAGCACTTTTTGGCAATTATTCAATATTATCTTATTGTTAAGAAGAAATATGAGATACTACCTTTGAAAGGGCTTTATAATTGGATCCTAACCTAAAAAGCTAGTTCATACCTCGGCGCAATACCTGCAATGGTATCCAGCAGTTGGGGTAAACTATCAGAGGTAACCAAAACCATACGGGTTTCTTTAAAGTGGTCTAAGCCACGGAAGTAATTGGTGTAGTGGCGACGCATTTCTACAATGCCTAATTTCTCGCCCTTCCATTCCACAGATTTGAGTAAATGTGTTTTGCAAACTTCTACTCTGTCTATAATAGTAGGCGGTGCAAGATGTGTGCCAGTTTTAAAGAAATGCTTCATCTCATTAAATATCCAGGGGTAACCAATGCTGGCACGTCCTATCATCACACCATCTATACCATATTTGCTTCTCATGTCCAACACCTGTTCGGGCGTTTCTATATCTCCATTACCAAAAATAGGAATCTTAATACGCGGGTTGTTCTTCACAGCACCAATCATAGTCCAGTCTGCCGAGCCTTTATACATTTGTGCACGTGTACGGCCATGTATGCTTAATGCTTGCACACCTACATCCTGCAAACGTTCGGCAACTTCCATAATGTTGATGGATTTATCATCCCAACCCAAACGGGTTTTAACGGTAACAGGTTTGTTGGTAGATTTTATAACTGCTTTGGTAAGACGAATCATTAAGTCCACATCCTTCAAAACGCCTGCACCGGCTCCTTTGCAAACTACCTTCTTTACCGGGCAACCAAAATTAATATCTACAATATCGGGGTTGGTGGCATCTACAATCTTGGCACTCATAGCCATGGCATCTTCATCTCCGCCAAAAATTTGTATGCCTATAGGGCGTTCGTAATCAAAAATATCAAGTTTCTTTTTACTCTTAATGGCATCGCGTATCAAGCCTTCTGAAGAGATAAATTCGGTATACATTAAATCCGCCCCATGCTGTTTGCAAACATAGCGGAAGGGAGGGTCGCTCACATCCTCCATAGGAGCAAGTAAAAGAGGGAACTCACCTAAATCTATATTTGCTATTCGTACCACTACTTGCGCTTTTAATTATCTTTGCAAAGATACAAAATCACTTATGAACGCAAGTACCTTTAAAGACCGCATAGGTCTGTTTACCATACTCACCTACTTTATTCTTTTGTTTGGATTGATGCTTTTAGAGAACAATGGTGCAGAACAAATACCCGATACGGTTAAAGAAGTTAATTTCCTCAAGATAATGCAGGTTGTCCTTACCACACTTATTTTTATTTTGCCTGCTACGTTGTTTTGTCGCTTTATGCGCGATGAGCGAACTGCCTTTTTAAATATGAACAAAACCCCTAACCTGTATTTTATGTTAACTGCTGCTGCTTGCATTTTATTTGCATTACCTGCTGTTAGTGGCCTAGAGTCCTGGAATGTGGCTATGCATTTACCTTCTTCTATGGCAGGCACAGAGACTTGGATGCGTGGTAAAGAAAAAGAAGCAGAGAAAATTACCATGATGTTCTTTCAGGATAAGTCAATCGGCGGTTTGGTGGTTAATATTTTAGTGATGGCTTTTATGGCGGCACTAAGCGAAGAGATTTTTTTCAGAGGATTATTGCAACAGATATTTATTAAGAATAAAATAAATCCGCATGTTGCTATTGTAATAGCAGCTATTTTGTTTAGCGCATTTCATTTGCAGTTCTTTGGCTTTATTCCCCGTATGTTTCTGGGTATTGTGTTGGGGTACCTGTATTACATCACCCAAAATTTATGGGTATCCATCACTGCGCATTTTTGCAACAATGCTTTTGCGGTAATAGCAACTCATTTTTATGCCCCCGAAATTACAGGCACCGGAGCAGATGTTGCAAACCCTGAGCAACCTATTGGCATTGCCTTTGTGTTGCTAAGCTTGGCCATGGTTATAGGGCAGTTGGTATTGTTGCAACGCTATGCAAGTAAGATTAAGACACTTCTTTGATAGAATAGAATAATTTAAACGATTGATTTTTATCAGTCGATGTAAAGTTAAATTTGATTTAATTTGTAGTTATGAGTAAACAAATAAACATTGTAGGCGCAGGACTGGTAGGTTCTTTGCTGTCTATTTATCTGGCAAAACGCGGGTACAAAATAAACATCTACGAACGTAGGCCCGATATGCGCAAAACAACCATCAGCGCAGGCAAGTCTATTAACTTGGCTCTTAGCGATAGAGGTTGGCGAGGTTTGCAGGGCGTTGGCATAGCCGATGAGATTAAGAAAATTGCTATTCCTATGTACGGCAGGTTTATTCATAACAGAGATGGTTCAACCGGGTTCTTTCCTTATGGTAAAAAAGATCAGGCTATTTATTCTGTTTCCCGTGGGGAGATTAACATGAGGCTGATGGATTTAGCCGAGCAACAATCTAATGTTAAAATTCACTTTAATGAGCGTTGCACACAAGTAGATAGAGCAAGTCTTACGGCTCATTTCGAAAACGATTCAACTAAGCAAACTACTTCATCTAAAAGCGATTTGTTGTTTGGTGCCGATGGTGCTTTTGCGGCAAGTCGTTTAAACATGCAGCTTAGCAGCGACAGGTTTGAATACAACCAGCATTATATTGAAGCAGGTTATAAAGAATTGATTATCCCTCCCGGCAAAAACGGCGAGTTTTTGTTGGAGAAGAACGCGCTGCATATATGGCCCCGCGGAAGTTTTATGATGATTGCCTTGCCTAACCCCGATGGTAATTTTACCTGTACTTTGTTCTTACCTTTTGAAGGAGAGAAATCGTTTGCCAAATTAAAAACGAAAGAGGCGGTAAAGAAATTCTTTGATGAAGAGTTCCCCAGTGCAGTGCCTTTAATGCCTACGCTGTTGGATGATTTTATGAATAACCCCGTATCCTCTTTAGTAACCGTAAAATGTTTCCCATGGACCTTTGACAACAAAATTGCTTTGATTGGTGATGCAGCGCATGCCATAGTTCCTTTCTATGGACAAGGAATGAATTGTGGCTTTGAAGACTGTGTGGTGTTGGATGAATTGATTACTAAACATAAAGAAAACTGGGAGGCTATCTTCCCCGAATATCAAACCCTGCGCAAACCGGATGGAGATGCCATTGCAGATTTGGCTATTGCTAATTTTGTGGAAATGCGTGATAAAACTACCGATCCTATCTTTTTATTGCAAAAGAAAATTGAAGCACGTTTTAACGAAAAACACCCGGATAAATGGATTCCTTTATACAGCATGGTTACGTATAGTCCGCATATTCGTTACAGCACTGCCCAAAAAGAAGGGCAAAAGCAACAGGCCATTATGGATATGATTATGTCTAAATCGGGTATCGAACAAAAATGGGACAGCGAAGAAGTTGAAAAAGAGATTTTAAGTATGCTTAAATAACCACCCAATATTTATAAATACTGATTATTATTCTTTTGTTGATTTAATTATTTTTAGTACATTTATAGCTCATGCGCTGTAATAAGCGGGTTATAGATTTGTATTGAGTAGAAAAAATTACATAACTTATTTATCTAAAGTAGTTCTTAGTCTGATATTTATTATCAGTACTTATAAAGCTAAAGCGCAATGCCCATATAGTCCTGTAATGTTATACGGAATAGATACTTCCGGTAATATCGTAAATTCAGGGCAAACGCTTAGCTGCGGCTCTATCCCTTTTCATATTAATGTAGCTAATACCAGTAATATTGCCACCCCTTGCATTTCGAGTCAGTATGCTATTAGCTTACTTGATGCAGGATTTTGTTCAAATACTACTGAAACTTTTTATGAAGGCGGCACCGATTTGCTTTGTGTTGGTCCGTCTGCAAGTTGTGTTTATCCGGTAGGTGGTGGTGGTCCTTGTCCTAATGGATCCATATGGGCTATTAATAAGATTTATTTAGACCCCAATCAGCAACATAATTTTGATTTTTCGTATTCGAGTTTACTTGGCGGATCAACGGTTCAATTAGTGGATTGCTGGATAGGTACTACTACCTTATCTCCTGTAGGTACCTTTAGTTTATTAACTGTTGGAACCCATACTTTTACAGATATAGTACCTGCCGGAACCGATATTGGAACGGCTATTTTTACTATAGCACCTGCCAGCTATTCAATTGCCTTAACCGATTATCATAACGGCAAGAGTTTAATAAACCCAGCTTTGCTTGCAGCGGGTAATTATACGGTTACTTATACATTTATACCTCCGGCTGCCAGTTGCCCAAGTACTACAGTTACAGGAACATTTAATTTTAGTATAGCTCCTGGTTTTACAGTTTCCGTGAACAGTGCTACAGTTTGTGCAGGTAGCTTGGCTATTTTAACGGCAAGCGGGGGACCTTCTCCAACAAGTTATAGTTGGTCGCCAGCAACAGGTTTAAATACCACTACGGGAAGTACGGTAGCTGCTACACCCAGTGTTATAAGTATTTATACTGTTATGGGCACACATAGCGGTTGTTCTGCAACAGCTACATCAACTGTAACGGTAAATCCCACACCAACTGTAACGGTAAACAACGCTACTATTTGCAGAGGAACTACGGCTACTTTAACGGCTAATGGTGCTGCTACATATAGCTGGACACCTGCCACAGGATTAAGTTCTACAAGTACAAGTGTTGTAATTGCAAGCCCTACAGTTACTACAACATATACCATTATAGGAACATCGGGAGGATGTACTTCTTTTACTACATCAACCGTAACAATTAATCCAACACCAACTGTAACGGTAACGGTAAACAGTGCTACTATTTGTACTGGGAATTCAGCAACCCTTACAGCATCAGGTGCAAATACTTATACTTGGAACACTAGTGCAACAGGTGCAACAATTAGTCCATCACCAACCGTAACTACTAATTATACAGTTACCGGAACTGACATAAATAATTGTAAGAACACAGCTACATCAACGTTAACCGTAAATCCTTTACCTGTTATTACAGTAAATAATGCTACTATTTGTATCGGAGCAACTACGACGCTAACTGCCAATGGTGCTACAAATTACACATGGTCTCCTTCAAGCGGACTCCCCACTAATAATACGGTAACGGCAAGCCCACTAACAACAACGGTCTATACGGTTACAGGTACAACAGGTAGTTGCTTAGGAACAACTACATGTATGGTAACCGTAAATCCTTTACCAACCATAACAATAAATAGCCCTACCATTTGTAAAGGAAACACAGCTACTTTAACAGCAAATGGAGCTAATACTTATACATGGAATACAAGTGCAACAGGTCCGACAATTACTTCTTCGCCAACAGTAACTACCAATTATACAGTTGCCGGAACGGATATTCATAATTGTAAAAACACAGCTACATCAACTGTAACCGTAAATCCTTTACCCATTATTACCGTAAACAATGCTACTGTTTGTAGAGGGAGCTCTGCCACTTTAACTGCAAGTGGAGCCAATACCTATACATGGAATACAAGTGCAATAAGTCCGACAATTACTCCTTCGCCAACCGTAAACACAACTTATACTGTTACCGGAACTAATGCTAATAATTGTCGAAATACAGCCACATCAGCTGTGGTAGTAAATCCCTTGCCAACCATAACAGTAAATAATGCCACTATTTGTAAAGGAACTAGTGCTACATTAACTGCAAATGGCGCAAACACTTATATATGGAATACTTCTACAACAGGTGCAACTATTAGTCCATCACCAACCATAACTACTAATTACACCATTACAGGAACTGATATGAATGGGTGTGTTAATTCAACTGTTGCTATTGTAAATGTAAAACCTACACCTACAGTTGCAGCAACGGGTAGCTCATCTGTTTGTGTTGGGCAACCAATCAAGCTTTTTGGTAATGCTATTTCAGGTGCAACCTACCAATGGAATGGTCCTAATGGATTTACAGCATCTTCTCATACCGCTACCATTACTAATGCTACCGAACTTAATGTGGGTACTTATACGTTAAGCATTACTTTATCAGGATGTTCTGCCACTAATACAATTGCGGTTAGCGTAGATTCTATGCCTACCATTGCTCATGCAGGAATAGATACTACCATTTATAATTCTTCTATCTCATTAAACGGAAATGTTCCTCTAATAGGTTCGGGGATATGGTCTGTTTTTTCAGGTAGCGGAACCTTTGTAAACAACAATAGTGCAAACACCCAAGTAAGCAATCTTCAAACTGGACAAAATATTTTGCAATGGACTATTTCAAACGGAGCTTGCCCTGTCTCTTTTGATGATGTTATTATTACTGTAGAAGCATTAATCATTCCTAATGGGTTCTCACCTAATGGTGATGCTACAAATGATTATTTTGAAATAAGAGGCCTTGAAGATTACAACAATGTAAAACTAAATGTGTTTAACCGCTGGGGTAATGAGGTATATGAAAGTACTGATTATAAAAATGATTGGAGCGGAAAAAACATGTCGGGAGAAAACCTGAGTGACGATACTTATTTTTACACATTGGAAATTCCTAATAAGAATACATTTAAAGGGTTTGTAGTATTAAAAAGAAAATGAAGAAACTTTTACTCATAGCTATTATATCTTTTACCATACTGCGTGTAAATGCGCAGCATGATAATCTATATAGTCAGTATATGTTTAATGGCTTATTAGTAAACCCCGCCTATGCCGGAAGTAATGATATGCTTAATGCTACTGCCGTATATCGCAATCAATGGGTTGGTTTTGATGGTGCGCCCAAAACCGGTACATTTAGTTTACATACTCCGTTAAAAAACAAAAAACTAAATGTAGGTCTCCTATTTATAACCGACCAATATGGCATTACCACACAAAATGTAATAAATGGAGTTTTTGCTTACAGGATTTTCTTTAAGAAAAGCAGTTTATCCTTTGGGTTGCAGGCAGGAGTTAATTTTACAAGAAACAATTGGAATGCCATTCAAACTACCACTCCCGGAGATGTGGTGTTTACAAACCAATATAGTCAGCAAAACTTACCACAAACAGGTTTTGGCATATACTACAAAGCACAAAAATTTTATGCAGGGTTTTCATCTCCCGAATTAATTTCGATAGGACTCTCGAAAAATGTATTTAGGTCAGCACTTCTTACAGCAGGCTATCTTATTAATGTTTCAGATGACATTAAAATCAAACCATCTGTATTAGTAAAGTATATTAAAGATTCTCCTGTGGAGATTGATATAAATGCTAATATTTATTTTAAAGCCTTTGGTATTGGGTATTCTTACCGTACCAATGATGCAATGGTTTTCTTAGCTACCTGCAATATTAATAAGCAATTTAGTGTGGGCTATTCGTATGATTATACCACGTCTAAATTAAAAACATTTGTAAAAGGTTCGCATGAAGTGATGTTGAAATATGACTTTGGGTATAAAATAAAACCACAAAGTCCGCGCTATTTTTAAGGTATGAGGTGTTATAGGTGTTTAATAGGTGTGTTGTTTTTTATTTATTTGCATACTTCAACTATTGCCCAAAGCGGAGATTCTACCAGATTTGAAATACACAGCATCAACATCAATTCAAAGCAATCTGATTTTAGTCCGTTTTTATTCAACAAAAAATTATACTTCGCATCCGGCCGTGCAAACAGAGTTGGTGTTACCTACCTGAATGCAGAAACTACGCAGGATATTACGGATATGTTTTATGCCGAAAGAAAAGATTCCATCAATTTTAAAAAGCCATCCTCTTTTTCTGAAATAAATACCAGGAACGATGATGGGCCCATTTGTTTTAATAAAGAGGGAACAGAACTCTATATAACCAGCAACGATGTAAAAAGAACAAACGCAAACAATAAAACGCCTTTAAGTATTTTTATTTCGAAAAAGGTAAACGATAAATGGAGCAAGCCCGAAGTGCTTCCTTTTTGTACAGAAAATTTTTCCTATTGCCACCCTGCTTTATTGAAAGATGGCAAAACACTTATCTTTTCATCGGATGTTAAAGGAGGATATGGCGGTATGGATTTGTATTATTCAACCTTTAAAAACGGAACCTGGACCATTCCAAGAAACTTAGGACGTAAAATTAATAGCACGGTTAACGAAATTTTTCCTTTTGTTTCGGTAAACAACATGTTGTATTTTTCCGCCAATAGAAAAAAGGGTTTTGGAGGCTTAGATATCTATTCCTTTAACTTAAAAGATTCTGTCTTGCAACTATTAAGTTTACCTATAAACAGCACTTACGATGATTTTGGCGTATGGATTGACTCTACCGAAAGATGTGGGTATCTTTCTTCTAACAGAGATACTGTGAAAAGTGATGACATCTATTATTTTAGAAACAAGTACCCTGATTTTGATAAGTGCACGCCCAACATAACACCCAAATATTGTTATACCTTTTTTGAAGAAGCTTCTTTAAGCACCAAAGATACTTTAGGAATGGTTTATGAATGGGACTTTGGCGATGGTTCAAAAAAGAGAGGGCTCAGTGCCAAGCATTGTTTCAGCAAACCGGGCACTTATGTTGTTCAATTAAATATATTAGATAAAAAATCGGGTACCTTGTTTACCAACCAGGTAAGCTATGACTTTGTGGTTGATCCCTCTTCCAAATTTTATATCGATTGTGCTGATACACAAATAGCCAATCAAGCCTTTGCCTTAGATATATGGAATGTGGTTATTCCCGATCATACCATCCGCGAAGCTCATTGGTTTTTTGGCGATGATAAATTTTCTACAGGCATCTCTGCGCAACATGTCTATAAAAAAACAGGTACCTACACCATAAAACTAGGTCTGGTTACTAAAAACAACATCACCGGAGTATTAGAAAATATGTGCACACAAAAAACAATACGCGTTATAAAAAAATAAACTATGAAAAAAATAAGTCTCTTCATTTTTAGCCTTTCGCTTGCAATCTTTAATTCGCCTTTGGCAAATGCCCAGCAAGCCCCTTCGCCCGACGAAAAAATACCTTTTCTCTGTACCTTTAGTAAGGCTTCTGAAAAGGACTGGGGTGATGATGACTTTGTGCAGGTATTCTTTTTTGTAGTTCCTAAAACAGAGAAGAACCCTATCTACATTCGTGTGTTCGATCCTGAAATTGGTGGTAAGTATGATGAGGTGCATGATGATTTTAACAGCAAAACCAAGTTTACCATTTATGGCGGTAAGGGGGCTATATCCAACCCCGATGCCAGAAAGCAAACCCCCACAGGCAATTATAAAAGCGGCATACAGTTAGCTTCCAAAACTTTTGGCAGCGAACCCGAGTATGATGATAAATGGTACACCTTCGGGCCATTTAACCCGGTTGAAGGAGAGTTGCAGTCCGATTACGGCGGTTATGTATTTAAATTAATAATAGATGGCGTAGAGGGTAATGATGGTAATTTATACCGGCTGTTTCTGTCTTCTTTGCCCAATGAAAATAAACCCATAGAGGGGGGCAATGCTTTTGCGTTCGAATATTCTTTGCGCCTGGCCGATGCCAAAGGTTCTATTTCTCACCTCTATCCTTTTGTAGGCAAAGATATTACGGCGGTGGTTATTAATGTGTTCGATTTTGATGACGACGGTATTTTGCGTGTAGTATCGGTTGCAAAAAAGGGAGACATCACAAAATCATCGGGCAACGGGGTTTGGTTAGAGAACAAACATAAAATAGTACCCGACGAGATAAACACCTCTTTAGATGTGCAGTTTGTAAAACAGCAAGACTCTAAAAATAATAACATTGTAGTGTATATAACCAATCAATATGGCGAGCTGATGCCTTTTTATACCACGCCTATTGGCGGCGTGCCCAAATACAAATTTAAGATAGGCGTAAAGGTTGAGAATTAGACAGTCGTCATTGCGAGCGAAGCATATCGTCATTGCGAGGAACGAAGCAATCTGTATTAGGGCGTTCCCTTTGATTACAAAGGTCGGGCTTTACACTTCAATCTTTTGTCGATTACAACAAAAGGATTTTCGTTGCTATCCCTAACGCTGCATTTATTAAGAATGTAAGTTTTATGTAAAAAGCTGAGGAGCTTTTGTATATTTTTGTATTGCTTTAGTTTAATTTAAGCAATTATAAATATTTAAAATTATGCTTGGCAGATAGAGATAATTACGAATAAGCATAGATTAAACATTGCAAGTGTCTAAACTAGGTTACATTTTTTAAGAAAAATCAATCATATTTTATAGGCATTTATGGAAAAGATAAAAATGATATCCCACAATACAGTTGATGGACTGGATGGAATTAAAACGGCATCTTTGTATTTTGATAAAATTGAAATTCCGAATTATTATCAACTTTTTGTTCAAGCAACTTTGAATCCAGAAACAAAAGAAGTTGTTAAAACTTTCCTTAAAGGTAAACAACATTTTATAGAAGATTCATTTGAAGAGCATTTACAACCATTAATTGAAGCGGGTATAATAAACCTATTTTTGGAGTATCTGCCACATGAAGAAAGTACCATCGATCCTATTACAAAGCAAAAGTTTATTTCATTATCAAGTAACAAACAATTAAGTGAGGCAATTTCTGAAAATTTGCATCATATATTCAAGATAAAAAAGATTGATAAAAATGAGTTGAAAAATGGAATTGAAATTCCACAAGTATTTAACGAGGAGGTGCCAAAATTCATAACTTCTATTGATAATGATGGTGCGGGCTTATTTGCATTAAAATATTATTCTCTATTGGCAGAAACAATATTGAATAACACCAGTTCCGGGCAACAATGTTTAACAACGAGCAGTGCGGTAAACAATATAATACAGAGCTATTATAATTCCGTCAAATTCCGAGATGCATATGATAGTATTTCTAAAGAAATAAGTGTAAATCCCGCAATTATTTTAGAAACAATAAATCTAAACATACCAAACTTATCCAAATTGTCATTTTATGATATTCTTGAATTAAGGGAAAAAATGAGTGAAGAACTGCAAGCATTTAAGGTTTATATGAAAAACTTCCAATTAGAATTGCAGCAAAATTATGATGAGAGGTTTATAACCTTAAAGTCTAAAGAGTTGGTTAAAACAAAAATTAATCCGGCATTAAATGATCTAATAAGAAAGTTAAATGGATTAAATGCTAATATCCCTGTAAAAATTTTACAAGAAATAAAAGACCCTAAATCATATAGTCCACTTCTTTTAACTTTTTCTAATAATATAGCTACTGGGTATGCAGGGNNCTATGCAGTATTAATAAGTTTAGGGTTGATGAGTGTTTCAACGGCAATGGATTATATAAATACAAAAAAAGAAATCAAAGCAAACGGATTATATTATTTGCTTAAATTAAAAAACGGATAGTTACATCTTTTTTTTATTTGGATTGGATGAACGAAATCATTAAGAAAATTGCCTATAGAGAAAAACAAATAATTCCCAATTTATAATCCTATACCCATTTCTCCATTTCCAACACAAATAGTCGCTAATTTGTCCCAAACCTTTGTGTTTTAGAAGCAAGCAAGTTGTTTTAGTGGCATAGGCAGGTAACTTTCTTTCCTGTGCCGGAATGTTTCTTTCTTGTACAGGAATACTTCTTTCTTGTACAGGAAACTTTCTTACTTGTACAGGAAACTTTCTTACTTGTACAAGAATGTTTCTTTCTTGTACAGGAAAACTTCTTTCCTGTCACTAAAAGACAAAAAAATGCGCATAATTCAAAGAATCATGCGCATTTGGCTATTTTCCGGATAGCTTTAGTAACTAAGCACTAAACGACATAGGGTCGCTATACAAACCTGTGCCGTGGGCATTGCCGGCACATATATCTATGTATATCTCCTGATTATGTATAAGATTTGGTATAATCAGCTTACGGGAACTGGTAGTAGTTAGTACAATCTTCCAGCTTGGGTCGTTTACACCCGCGCCGGCAACAGTGGTAGTTCTTACGGTATAGGTTAAGTGACTTTGCTTTAAGCTTACGATATGTATTTTAGCGCTTAAAGTAGTTGGCCCGTCAACCACCTTTTTAATTACTACCTGTGCCGGTATAGATTGAGGAGTAGGGTCGGCACTATTAGGAAATCCCGATAGGGCTATAGTAGCCACATTGCCTTTTGCCACATTATTTACCGGAGCTAATAAAGCTTGCAAGTCGGCTAAGACTATGGCAGCCTGTTCGTCTCTTTGGTTTTTAACAGTAGTATTGCCTTTAGCATTGGCAATATAAGTGGCAAATAGTGCCTGATCATTATTTAGAGTAGTTACTAACGCCGCAGTACCCGGAAATGTACTGGCATTTAGCGTCATGGCATTTTTTACTTTTAAGGCTAGTTTGTTTAATTTAACAACTGCTTTTACGGTGCAGAGAATTACTGCTTTTGTTATTTTTTTCATTTTGTTTGCCCTCTCGGGACTTGTTTTTTATCAAAGAAATTAATTGAATTGCTCGGTTCGTTCTTGCTTTCAGAAGTGTTGAGCCGAGAAGAGAATACTTTTTAAAATTGCTTTAGACTTAAAACAAAGTTAAGGAAGGTGTTTTTGGGTTTTGTACGCTGCTTGGATATACTCTAGGGTTGTTTATTTTACACCTAAGACTGTATTTTTGTATCCCCGTACGTTAGTTTTATAATCATGCAATGTTCCTTTCTTTTTATATCAATCAATTTCCTGTTTCAACGGATAAAAAATAAAAAAGTTTCCTTTTTCTTTAAAAAAGTGGATGATAGTTATTAACTCCCGTTGGTATCTTTTGCTTGGCTATTACAGGGGAAAGGTTATATTATACGGACTGGCAGTGTAAAGCCTTATACCTTCATTTCTTTGTTTGCCAAAAGAACTGCGCAGCAATCAGCGAAGCCAAAAGAAATAAAAACTATGAGCTAAACGAAGCAAAGAAAGTGCCCCACGAAAGCCAACCTAAAGCTTTTCTTGGCGCACAAACTGCCCTGCTTTGCCCAGAAAACTTTCGGTTCGCACCTTTCGTGGACGTCCACACAGGGAGTGTTTCGTTTTTTTCTACTTCTCTTGTTTTATTGTTAATCCCTTCTATTTTATTTACATCCTGCAAGCCCTTGTATTTACTAATCAAATCATAAGGAGCTATCCAATCCATGCACACTTTTTTATCCTGCAAGAAGCGGTTCGTTCCAATCTTTTCTAAAAATGTTTTTATTTCGGTAAAATCCGGCTTTTCGTTTAATCTTTCCGCATTTTGTAAGGTGTCCAGCCAGCCGCGCAATGGTTCGACCCAAAGCTTGCCTTTTTGCCCAAAATCTGCCTTTTTTTGGATGAGTTCAAGTTTCAGCTTTACGAGTTCATCTTTCTTTTGAAGGTAAGCTGACTTGTCTATGGTATCATCCAAAAAGGCGTTGATGAGTTTATCCAGTCTTTGTTCTGTTTCTTTTAGTTTGGCTTCTACTGTTTGGGCAAAGGCAATAATACTCTTTTGTTCTTCCATTTGCCACGCATCTACTTGGGCAAGCATCTTATGTCCCCATCCTTCGGGCAGCGTAACCATTTGAACCAGTTCGTGCAGTTGGTCTTGCATCAAATCTTCCCGTAAATAACTTTGCGAGCATTTGCCTTTTTTCTTGGTGCATCGGTAATACCGATACGTTCCTCCGTTTCCTTTGGCAAATTGGGCTGATATGGCACTCCCGCATTCTGCGCATTTTAACAGCCCTGATGCTGCAAAGTGATGTTGACGTTTCAGCTTTTTTGGCTTTGATGCTTCTTTTAGTTTTGCCTGCACCGCTTCAAATGTTGCTCTGCTTATCAAAGGCTGGAACTTGCCCTCGTAGCTTTCTCCTTTGGAAACTATGACACCGGTATAAAGAGGATTGGTGAGGACAAAATGCATTACAGAATGACTAATAGGCTTGCCGGATTTTGAGAGAATACCGAAAAAACCAAGACGATGCCGCGCGCTTTCAATACTGTGTTTGCCTTCTGCAAACTCTTTGTATATCCTTTGGATGATTTTTGATTTCAGGGGTTCGGGTTCTATGTTTTTTGTTTTCGGATTATTGACATAGCCTATGGGGGCTATTTGCCCATACTCCCCGCGTCTTAGTTTTTGTCGTATTCCTCTTTTTACATTTTCAGAAAGGTTGTCCGAGTAATATTTACTTTGCCCGAAAGCTACTTGCAGCATGAACAATCCCTGTGGGGTGGGTTCAAACCAAAAAGAAGAAAAGCGCAGCGCAGCAATTTTTTCAATATCAATCAGGTAAATAATTTGTCCGCCATCTATGGAATTACGAGCAAGCCTGTCGGGATGCCATGCTAAAATACCGACAGGCTCTTTGCTCTCATGTATCTTTGCAATCATGCGGGCAAATTCTTTACGCCCCGGATCTTTGGCGCTTTTGCTTTCTATAAAAGTTTCCAGGATGGTTAATTTTTCTCTTTCTGCCAGTTGGTTTAGCTCAAAGAGTTGTGCTTCGATAGACATGGTTTGCCTGTCTTCGGGTTCGGAAGACTTACGGGCATAAAGGAAAAATTTAGTTTTCATGACTTTTACTTTTTGGTTTTTGTAAAAGTAGGTAATAGAAAAAAGCACCTCTGTATTGTTCAAAAATATTCATGTTGCAAGTGGCTTTCTTCGCTCAGCGCAAATAAGATAAAGGAAAAGCCAACGCGCTTTCGCACAGAATAAATTTTGGCATGGTTTTATAAGGCAACAAAAACCACGCCAAAATTTATTCTTCTCCACGCTCCTATACAAAAGATAAGAAGGTCAATTTGCGGAGCAAGACCTTGCTTATCTTTTGTATAATATCTTCAACGCACTTATTGTTTTTCATTTACGCTACCAGCGCACAAGTAAATAGAATCGGTAAAGAAAAAATCGCTTGCTAAAACTACCAGCCCTTCATTTTATTTTTTGTCATGGTTTTGAAGGAAACAAAAACACACGCCAAAAAATAAAACCCATCCGCACACACTTTAGCAAACCGATTTTTTCTTTGCGATATAGTATCGCTTCTTGCAGGATAAAAAAGTGTGCATGGATTGGATAGCTCCTTATGATTTGATTAGTAAATACAAGGGCTTGCA
>PLYA01000007.1 GCA_003153315.1 Bacteroidota bacterium | reverse complement strand
CACACGTATCCCTAAGATTATTTTATTCATTTTGTAATGATTTGATATTGTGCGTTTAAGGTTCGTATTTGCTGGTAGTTATTGATTGAATCAATATTTGCTCAGTTATATTTATTTTGCTGGGTGTTTGAAGCATAAAAAATAATCTTAGGGATAGGTGCGACGCGGTATAACAAACATAGTTAAAATACTGTTAAAACAGACTAAATTCCTGTCTTTATAGTTAAGAAAGCATCTTTCTCACTTTAGAAAGCAGTCTTTGCACTTAAGAAGACTGTCCTCTTAGTTTGGATTCCTGTCTTTGCACTTACAAAGACTGTCTTCATACTTTAGATTCCTCTCTTTGCACTTAAGAAGACTGTTTTCATAGTTTGGATTCTTGTCTTCTGACTTAAGAAGATTGTCTTTATAGTTTAGATTCTTGTCTTCGCACTTTATAAGACTGTCTTTGCAATCAAGATTCCTGTCTTCGCAATTACGAAGACCGTCTTTGTAGTTTATAGGTATCAATAGAAAACACCCTCTTTTAATAATTAAAAGGATATTTTTATGGTTAAAAATATTTTTGTTTCTTTGTCTGTTCTATAATCAAAAGTTATGAGTAAGATAATAAAAATAGCTTCATTTTTTGTTTTTTCGTTCAGCATTTTGGGATTAACATCCTGCGGTGGTAATAGCGACGATAAAAAGAAATCAAATAACCCCGAAGAGATACAAGAAGATACTTCTAAATCTGTTTCTGCAGGCGTATTAAATATTGGCGGAGAAATATTCAGTATACCATCACCTCTTCAAACAGCTATGTTAATACAGAGCTCAGGCGCACCTTTTGATAAATCTATTTTAAATACCAAAGAAAATCTAAATCAATATGCTACAGATTATTCTAAAGCATTGAACTTAGGTGTTTATGGTGCCGATTTAGGTTATGTAAGCATGTATAGTAAAACACAAGATGCACTTGTTTATTTAACATCTGTTAAAAAATTATCGGATGAAATAGGTGTTTCAGGTGCTTTTGATGTAAAAACCATGAAACGTTTTCAAGATAATATGTCAAATAAAGATTCTATGATGGTTTTAGTAGGGCTTGCTTACCGTGAGGGAGATGCTTTTTTAAAAACTAATAAAAGAAATGATATAAGTGGATTAATACTGGTAGGCGGATGGATTGAGAGTTTAAGTTTTGCTATTAATGTAAATAAAACTAAAAGCAATGAAAATGTAAAACGTCGCATTGCCGACCAAAAACAAGCACTTAATAGTATAATAAAACTTTTATCTCAATTTGAAACGAAAGGTGATTACGCAAATTTGATTGATGCTTTGAAAGATTTGAGTAAAGTATATGACACCATAGAATATAAATTTATTTCCGAAAAATCTGAAACTGATATAGCTAAAAAGACTACTACTATTAACAGCCATACAGATGTAAATATTAGTAAGGAGCAGTTGGATTTGATAACTTCTAAGGTAGAATCTATCCGTAATAAAATTGTAAACCCTGTAAAAGCTTAATTTGTATGAAAAAAAATTTAGGAAGAGTTTTATTAGTGGCTTTAATTTTAACAACAAATTCATTTAAAGGTAAAGCACAGTGTGATACTATTGCCAAGGTATGTGCCAAACACATCATTGCCAGTTTTATTTCAGACGGGCAACAATACCGTTCATTATTATTAAACCCGGATGAAACCGCAGAATTTAAAACAACCTTTTTTGGTGAAACAGTTTACCGAATAGCTGCTTGCAGTGGTTTAACAGATGGTAATTTAATATTTAACGTTTACGATCAGGAACGTAATATAATCTTTACTAATAAAGATGTTAAAAATGCCCCCTATTGGGATTTTAAAGTAAAATCTACTGTAGACGTAATTATTGAAGCTAAACTTGATCCTGCTAATGGTGGCTCTGGTTGTGCTGTTTTACTGATAGGCTTTAAACAAAGCAAAAAGTAAGGTAATAACTACATTCCTATTCCAAAAACACAAGGCACTTTATGTATGGGGGGTGCGTTTTGAGTTTTCCATTCGGCAACTGTTTTTGTTTTAATAAACTCCGCATCTGAATTAATATTGGCAGCCAGACAAACCTTTGTATTTGAACCCAGCGTACTAAGTAGTTCTTCCAATAAGTTAATATTACGATAAGGAGTTTCTATTATCCATTGAGATTGTTGCGCAGCAAGTCTTTCTAAGTTCCTTATTTTTTGTGAACGCTGTGTTTTTTCTTTTGGCAGATAACCATTAAAGGCAAAGTTTTGCCCATTTAAGCCCGATGACATAATTGCCATAATAATAGAAGATGGCCCTGTAAGCGGGACAACTTTTAAGTTATGAGTATGTGCTAATCTAACAATAGTTGCTCCCGGATCTGCTACACCAGGGCATCCGGTTTCGCTCATTAAAATAACCTTTTTATGTTGTTGGAGTGTTTTAAACACATCCGCGGTTTCCGTTTCAGTAGTATGTTCATTTAATTCAAGAAATACTTTCTCATCTATATTAAAACTCTTATCAATAGCTTTTAAATAACGACGTGCAGTTTTTAATTCTTCAACTATAAAACAAGTACAGCTATTTATGATTGAGATATTATAAGGTGCAGTCATTGCTAATATATGTTCATTGCAAAGCGGGGTGGGTAGTAAATATANNGTGTGTAGTAAATATAAGGTTGTGTTCATCTTTTAGAAACTATTTTATTTTGATTAATACTTATTTCCTTATCATCAGTCAGTTTGTTTATACAATCTACTACATCTTCTTTTGCATATCTGTATAACAAACTAACTAACTCATTTAAATCGTAATTTTTATGTTCGAGCAAGTTTAATAATTGTTCTTTTATCTGCGTAAATATGCCTGATTTATTTTGTTTATTCTTATTCAGGCATACATCGCAGGTACCGCAATCTTCAAAACTTGTTTCATTAAAGTATTGTAAGATCTTTCTGCTACGACAAATGCTTGTATCACTTACAAAATCTATAACAGCTTTAATTCTTTCTTCTGCCTTCTTTTTAAGTTTGGTATAATTCTCTTTTGATATAGATAAAAAGGTAGCATCAACCCTTACCTGAGTAAAAATAAGTTTAGGTAAACCTGTTTGTGGTATATAATCTATAATCTCAAGTTTGTGTAAATTCTCTAATGTTTTTTTTACGTACGTAATATCTGCCTTAATAGCCTGGGCAATTTTAAATTCGTTAATCACTTTATATTCTTCAAACAAGCCTGCATAGTTTCTTAATAAGGCTTTTATAAAGGCATCTAAAGAAGGGTTTTGTACTTGAAAGTTATACAACTCTTCCTTTCCAATAGTCATATGAAGTTTTGCAGGCTGATAGAAAGCATCTGTATAAGAAAGATAATTTTCTTTTTCCAAAAATCTTACGGCATTGTAAATAATAAGTGGGATTATTTTATACTTGGCACTAATCTCATCTAAATTAAATAGTACACTTAGCCCCTCACCTGCTCCAACAGCAATTTGATAATAATTACATATAGCAGTATATGTTTGTTTTATTTGCTCTATACTAGGAAAAGATTGTTCTAGCTGCTCCCGCAAATAAAGAATATCAGATTGATGATAAAGTGTAAGTTCATACGCCACATTACCATCTCTCCCGCCACGACCAGCTTCCTGAAACCAAGCTTCTAAGCTATCTGGTAAATCTAGATGTGCCACAAAACGTACATCGGGCTTATCTATTCCCATACCAAAAGCATTAGTGCTTACCATAACCCGCTTTCGGTTATTAATCCAATCACTTTGTTTTTTTATACGTTCGGGTAATTCTAATCCGCCATGATAAAAATCACTCTTAATAGTATTTGCATTCAAAAAATCCGAAATCTCTTTTGTTTTGCGCCTGTTTCTTACAAACACAATACCGGTTCCTTTTGTTTTGTTGCAAAAATCTAAAAGTGTTTGAAGTTTATTTTCATCCTTTTTAATGTAATAATGTAAATTTTTTCTTGCAAAAGACGTTTTAAATATAACTGGGTTTTTAAGTTCCAGTTGGTTACAAATATCATCGGCAGTTTTTTGCGTTGCTGTGGCAGTTAATGCCAACATAGGTACTTCGGGCTTTAACTCTCTTATTTTTTTAATAGAAAGGTAAGCAGGTCTGAAATCATATCCCCATTGCGAAATGCAATGCGCTTCGTCAACCGCAATTAAATTAATTTTTAATGCAGGAAGTTTTCTTAGAAATAATTGTGTTTGTATTCTTTCAGGAGAGATGTATAAAAATTTATAACTATGATGGATTGCATTAGTAAACGTAATATCTACTTCCCTGAAATTCATAGCTGAAGTAATAGCAACAGCTTTTATTCCTTTTTTTTGAAGTTGTTCTACCTGATCTTGCATTAATGAGATAAGCGGGGATACCACAATACACAAACCCTCCATATCCATTGCCGGAACTTGGTAGCATATTGATTTACCTCCACCTGTAGGTAGTAAAGCAAGTGTATCATTTCCCTTTAAAACAGATTGAATGATATCTTCCTGTAAAGGGCGAAAAGTAGTATGCCCCCAATATGTTTTAAGTATTTCGTAAATGCTCACTTAGTATTTGTCTCTTCGCACAAATTTTTTACCCATACCAAAGTAAAAACCAAATCCAAAATTAATAATACCTGTTGAACTGGTTGTTTTTAACCCGCTAAGACTAGTTACATCCTGCAAAGCAATGTTAGTAGGATTAAAAACAGTGGCCATGTAATTATAAGATAGAAAAATACCGATGGAAAATGTTTCTTCTACTGCTAAGTTTAAGCTATACTCAGGTTCTATCAATACAGAAGTAAATGTTTTGTTTAAATTAGTTTCGTTTTTAGGATTTACAACTCCAGTAAAAAAAGAAGAATTATAACCCATGTTTAAAGCAAAAGTTGAAAATATATTCTCAGTATGAAATTTATTATATCCTACTTTTATATAACCGGTGTAAAGCTGCATTTTGGTATTTAAATCAAGTCCATTTTTATTGGTGTCAGGG
Organism: Bacteroidota bacterium; assembly: GCA_003153315.1. Taxonomy (GTDB): domain Bacteria; phylum Bacteroidota; class Bacteroidia; order B-17B0; family Aurantibacillaceae; genus PALSA-968. The sequence continues at coordinate 60,170 of PLYA01000007.1, read as the reverse complement.
TTTGGGACACCATTTAATCCTAACAAACCTGATTTAAAACCCAGACCGGCAAAAAAACTGGTAGACAACCTTAAATTGAAAGAAAGATTCATTTCATAAATACCTCTAAACTTAGTACGCAATACAGCATTTGAAACAGGTGTAGGCAGCGTAGTCGAAAATCTTATGGAGAATAATGATTCTTTAAAATCAGTATGCACATGTTTTTTTTCCTGATAGTCATCGTAATCTTCTCCATCTTGGGCTTTGCCAATATAGACTAACAACAATAAAAACAGCGTGTAGAAAAAGTGCCGCATTTTGATACTAATTATAGCACTAAATATTTTTGAAGGTTTTTAATTACTTATCAAATGAGCCGCCTCTAGAGCGATTTTTTGCCCGCTCTTTACGTTGCCGCTTCTGAAATTTTTCGTTACCCGATTTTTTAGGGGAGACAATTCTTCTGAATAAACCTCTTTGCTCACGGTCCTGAACTTTACCCGGTTTTGTTTTTCTTAAAGAAGCGTTTCTGGTTTCGTGACCACCTCCGCCACTTTTATGAAATAATTTATGAAAGAAGCCACCTCCGCCGCTCGCTCGGTTACTGGCAAAAGCATCGGCATTGCCTGCACTTTTGTTACGTTTAAATAATCCGCGCCGTTTAGAAACCGCATTAGATGTTTGGTTATTGTTTTCTTTCTTGCGCCCCCCTTTGGTATTCTCGTGATAATTGCCTTGAGAAAAACTTATATGCGGCATTAACAAAAATAATCCTGCTATAAATACAACTAATCTTAAAATTCTTCTCATATAGACTTACAATAGTAAAAATATTTAGCGTCAAATACAAGACTTGTTGTATTAAATTATTTTTAATTTTAAACATTGTTGGCTTAACATTGGCTTAACATTAAAATAATAATCAGACTAAAACAGTATGTCTAAGCTCTATATAGTGCCTACACCCATTGGAAATCTTGAAGATATTACGCTTCGTGCCATAAGGGTTTTGAAAGAATGTGATTTGATTTTAGCCGAAGATACCCGAAATACGATTCATTTGTTAAAACATTTGCAAATCGACAAACCATTAAAATCTTACCACCAACACAATGAACATAAAATCCTGGAAGAATTAATTACCCTTATTCAACAAGGAAAAAATATTGCTTTGGTAAGCGATGCGGGTACTCCTGCCATTAGTGACCCCGGTTTTTTATTGGTAAGGGCCTGTATTGAAACAAATATACCTGTAGAAACTTTGCCCGGTGCCACCGCTTTTGTGCCTGCCTTGATAAACAGTGGTTTCCCCTGCGATAGTTTTATTTTTATTGGTTTTCTTCCGGTAAAAAAAGGACGTTCAACCAAAATAAAATCCTTACAGGAAGAAACTAAAACTATCATCTTATACGAATCGCCATACCGTTTGATAAAAACATTAGAAGAACTGAAGAATAGTTTTGGGGAAAACAGAAAAGCTTCTGTATCGCGCGAACTGACAAAGATGTTTGAAGAAACCAAACGCGGAACCTTACAAGAATTAATTACTTATTTTTCGTTAAAAACCGTAAAAGGAGAAATTGTTATTGTAGTTGAAGGATTTAATCATAAACAACAAAATGGAACAAAAACAGCAGAAGCATAATATTGGCGCACCTCCCGGTGAGCTTTATTATATAGGTAAAGAGCGTAGCGACCGTGTAAAAATTTCATTAATACAATATAATGAGAATACATTTTTTGAAAACGACTATTATGATTTATCAGAGTGTCTAAAAAACATTAAACCTGATTTAATTAAATGGATAAATATTGAAGGAATACATAAATTAGAGCTGGTTGAATGCATTGGTAAACATTTTAATATACACCCTCTAACGCTTGAAGATATTGTACATACTGAATCCCGCCCGAAGTTTGAAGACTACGATCATTATGTAATAAGCATTATGAAAATGCTGTATCAGGATGACATTATACATAGTGAGCATTTAAGTATTTTACTTTTTAAAGACACTGTTATTTCTTTTCAGGAACCCAGTGGAGGTGATGCTTTTGATATTGTAAGAAAAAGGATAAGGCAAGATAAAGGCAGGGTAAGAAAAATGCAATCTGACTACCTGGCTTATGCCTTGATGGATGCTGTGGTTGATTGTTATTTTAAAATACTTGAAAAATTTGGCGAGCATATTGAACAACTTGACGATGAAATTACCGACTCTCCTCAACGTGAAGCGCTAATAAAATTGCATGATTTAAAAAGAGAGATGAATTTTCTACGTCGAAAGATGTGGCCGGTAAGGGAACTTGTTAATAATATGGTGCGTAGCGAGACTGACTTGATACACGAAAGCAACGATGCCTATCTGCGCGATTTGCAAGATCATGTAAATCGTTTGTTAGACTCTATCGAGGGAGACCGAGAAATGCTTTCCAGTATTATGGATATTTATTTGAGTAGTAACTCCAATAAATTGAATGAAGCTATGAAAGCCTTAACAGTTATATCCTCTATATTTATACCTGTAACGTTTATTGTTGGGGTGTATGGTATGAATTTTAAATACATGCCAGAAATTGATAGCCCTTATGCTTATGGTATTGTTTGGGTTGTAATGCTAAGCGTTATGGGGGGTATGGCACTTTTCTTTAAACGAAAACACTGGTGGTGATTAATGAATATCTCTACTCAATTAAGTGAGGAATAAAGCGACTGGTGTTATTGGTAATAAGTGTATTGCTTTCTCTTACGCCTATGCCTGCAGCTTCTTGCCCAATTACCCAAGAGCCTATAATAGGGTAATTATTATCGAAATTAGGCAAATTAATTAACTGCTGATATACAAAGCCTTCTTCTCCATAATCTCCTTCTGTTTTTTCAATGCTTTGGTTGTCTTTTACAATTTCTACATTAGCTCCTTCTCGGGATAATAAGGGTTTCTTCACATAATCAACTAAATCTCCTTGATTAAAATAGGCTTTTAGTAAGTGAGGGTGATTAGGAAACAATTGCCAGAGTATAGGCAAGATAGCTTTGTTGGACAGAATCATTTTCCAACTAGGTTCAATCCATAGAGCATGGTTTTTATCAAAAAGAATATTCTTTCCAAAATCTTCATGCACCAGCCATTCATAAGGATATAGTTTAAAGATGTTTTTAATTTGCTCTTCCTCCATATCTACAAAGGCTTGTAGTTCAGCATTCCAGCCAATATCCTCTATAAAAACCAGTTTGGTATCTATGCCGGCTTGTATAGCACAATCTCGCAGGTATTCAACCGTAGTTAAATCTTCCAGACTTTCTTTTATACAAGAAAAGTGAAGATTACCTGTATGTAAGTATTCTTTCAGGTACTTCCAGGTATCTACCAGTTTATCGTGTATGGAGTTGAACTGATCTTTGTCTTTATTAAAATCCTGAAGCCAATACCATTGTATAATTCCGACTTCAAATAAGGATGTGGGGGTATCCGCATTAAACTCCAGCATTTTTAGTTGTGCGCCATCATAGCCCAAATCAAACCTGCCGTAAATCGAAGCATGGTCTTCATCCCATGATTTCTCTATGTGCGGCACAAACCAATCAGGAATAAAAAATTTATCGTACAGTTTTTCATCTATTACATACTGCACGGCCTGCAAACACATATCCCACAATTGATTGGTAGCATTCTCAATCAGCGTAACCTCATCCATAGTAAATTGGTAGTAGGCACTCTCATCCCAATAAGGTATGTTGGAAGAATGAAAACCAAAGCCTATTTTTTCTACGGCTTGTTGCCAGTTTGTGCGTGGTGTTATTGCAATACGTTTCATGTTGTTGTTATTTTTAAAGATTATGCATGTCCTCCGTGTCCGCCATGGCCATGGCCTGAATGCCCAAAACCACCTCTGGCACCTACGTAGCCATAATGATGGTGTGCATAGCCAGCATGGTGATTCCTCCAATAATGATAATTATAATAAACAGGGAAATTAAAATAAACATCATCATACCATCCATCGGTTTCTCTTAGTTGCCTGTCGCAGGATGCTAATGCTGCGCTTATTAAAACCAGGCTTATGTATTTGCTCTTTTTCATGATTTGTTGTTTTTAGTTTTTATTTGGTATCATGCTGTTCGCCTAAAGGCTCGGGTCATGATTTGTTGTTTTTAGTTTTTATTTGGTATCATGCTGTTCGCTATAAAGCTCGAGTCATGGTTTTATAATTTAAAAATTAAGATCCAGATGAATGTCCTCCGCCTCCAAAACCCGAAGAACTATGCCCGAAACCACCGGTTGTAGTAGTACGCGGACCATAATAATGACTGCCACCGCCATCATAACGTCCATAATTTCCGTAGATTGAATTATTAGGATAATAACCGCCGCCACCCCAGCCATTTCCATAGCCCCAACCCCAACGATGGTAATAATTAGGGTAGTAATAGCCGCCATAACCTCCACCCCAGTATATATTATAGCTCGGATAAAAAGAGTAATACCAAAGTGAATTATCGTAATAGGTATTTGCCGGAACGTATTCCTGAGTAGTATCATTCCTCATGTATACTTTTTTAGGCTCTCCGTCGGCAATCTCGCCGTCGCCGGTTTCGCGTAGTTGCTTGTCGCAAGAGGCAAGGGCTGCACTTATTAAAACCAGACTAATGTATTTGCTCTTTTTCATGATTTATTTTTTTAATGTTTCTTTATGGTATCATGCTGTTCGCCTAAAGGCTCGGGTCATGGCTTTATATTTTAATGTTATTATTTAACAGTTATATAAACTTCATAAGCCTTCGGAAAGGTACGGGTCTTTTCACCACCCCAACCATCGTCTACCCTTTTTGTAACATTGCCTAAGGGTTTTAAGGTATCGCTTTTCGTAATAATCTTATCTACCATATTGTTAATCCAAACCTTATGCGTCGTCGTAAGTAAATCATAACCCTTATAATGTTTTACCGAAATAACGGTTTCAATGCTTCCGTCTTTAGCGGGTTCTCTAACCACACTTTGATTTTGAATGGCGCAGCTTGTTAGGATAAGAGCTGCAAAAAAGATGATTGTTTTCATAGCTTTTGTTTTTATTAATTAAAGGTAAGCAAGCTTCGTGCCAAATGTTAAAATTTGGGGCTGTTTTCACATTTTTTATGATTAGGGTGGTAATTATTGATACCGGCAAGTAACATAGTAAGACCAACATCATTATGTCTAAGGGCAATATTGATAGGCAGAAGACCAACCTTGTTAGGAAGAACCCTGATCTACAATGTATGAACGATGATATTGTTAGGAAGAAGACCAACATTGATGGTAAGAAGACCGACATTGATAATCCGAAGGGCAACCTTCAATGTCAGAACACCGACATGCTATGTTGGTCTTCTTCCTAACACGTTTGCCACCATCTTTGCTGAAAACGCTAAGGTGGGCTCTGAATTAACCGTTTAATTGTTAAAACCGACCTTTTAAAAAGTTATTTACCAAATAATGACTTTGTTATTTACCTTTGTTATTAATAGAATGAAAATAAAATTTCTTATACCTTTTCTTGTAATTGTAAGCATAGCGAAGCAATCTCAAGCCCAAATTATTACTACAATAGCAGGAAGCGGTGCTATTGGTTTAGGTTATGGTAATTTTAGTGGGGATGGAGGGCAAGCTACTGCTGCAAAATTAAATTGTCCACAAGGTGTTACACTTGACGATATTGGAAACCTCTATATAGCTGATACTTATAATAGCCGTATAAGAATGATAAATACAACAGGGATCATTAGTACTATAGCCGGAAGTGGAACGGCAGGTTTTAGTGGAGATGGGGGGCAAGCTACTGCTGCTGAGTTAAATCAACCATTACAGATACTATTTGACCCTACTGGTAATATGTACATTGTCGATGGGGGTAATAGGCGTATCAGAATGGTAAATACTGCGGGTGTAATAACAACCATAGCAGGAAATGGGATAGCAGGTTTTTCTGGAGACGGAGGACAAGCTACTGCGGCTAAATTAAAACGACCCAATGAAATTGCATTTGATGCATCAGGTAATTTATATATTGCTGATACAGGTAATGAGCGCATACGTAAAGTAAATACTGCTGGTATTATTTCTACAATAGCTGGAACTGGAATAATGGGTTTTGCAGGAGATGGGGGACAGGCTACTGCAGCAAAACTTAATGATCCGTGTGGAATAACTATAGATACTCCAGGTAATTTATATATAGCCGATTATTATAATAATCGTATAAGAATGATAAATACAGCAGGGATTATTAGTACCATAGCTGGAACAGGAGTTGGAGGTTTTGCAGGAGATGGGGGACAAGCTACTGCTGCAGAAATAAATAAACCCAACGACGGAATAGTTTTAGATGCCTTGGGTAATTTTTATATTCCTGATGCTGGAAATAATCGTATACGGAAGGTAAATACCTTAGGTATTATTAGCACTATAGCCGGAAGTGGAACAGCAGGTTTTAGCGGAGATGGTGGTCTTGCTCTTTCTGCTGGATTAAATTTTCCGATTGCAGTAACTCTTGATTCTAGTTTGTGTAATTTATATATAGCTGATGCCATAAATAATCGTATACGCATGGTTACTAACGCAGAAGTAAGTATAACGGTAAACTCGCCTTCCATTTGCATAGGTAATACAGCAACTTTAACCGCAAGCGGTGCGGCTAATTATACCTGGTCGCCTTCAACTAACTTAAATACCAATTTGGGTAGTACCGTAATTTCTACCAGTACTGTTAATGCAACTTATACCGTTATGAGCACTTTAAGCAGCTGTTCTAATTCTGCAACTCTTTCACTAACTATAAATCCTTTGCCAACGGTAAGTGTAAACTCACCTACTATTTGTGCAGGAGATACAGGCACATTATCTGCAAGCGGTGCAAGCACTTATACTTGGAGTACCGGGGCAAGCACAAATTCTATATTGGTTAATCCAGCATCCACTTCTAATTATACGGTTGTTGGAGTGAGTGCAGCCAGTTGTGTTAGCCAGCCAACAATTGCAACTATAAATATAGTGCCTAATCCAACTGTTTCAGTTAGTGGTAATGAAACTATCTGTATTGGTCAAAATACCATACTCAAAGTAAATGGTGCAACAACCTATACTTGGAACACGGGAGATGCAAGTGCGAGTGTAACTTTAAATCCTTCGGTAACTACAAGCTATACTGTTATGGGTAAATTAGGTATGTGTAGTAGTTTAACAACTGCAACAATAACAGTTAATAACCCATTTAGTTTTACTTTACCAAACATTGTTACTCCCAATAATGATGGCATTAATGATTTTATAGATTTTAGTAAATATCAGTTCTCTTCCCTTCAATTAGAAATATACAACCGTTGGGGTGCTAAAGTTTTTGAAAGCACTAATCCTACGTGCATTTGGAAACCCACAGAAGATGATGGGACTTACTTTTATACTGCTCAGTATCAAATCAACTGCAACAATCAAACACAAAGCAAATCCTTAAAAGGGTTTATTACGGTTATAAGATAAATATACTGTAACACACAAAGAGCATGTAAAAACAAAGAAACAACATTCAATTTGTCAGGTTCTTTGCTAAAATGACTTAATAACTCTGTTCAAATCATTTTGGCTTTGTTTTTGGGTATCTAAATCCAACTGTTACATTTGTCTCAACCAATTTAAAAAACAATTTATGTTAGATAGCACAGAATTTAGAAAATACGCTACCAAGCACCAAGGTATTAGTAGCTTAACACTTGATAATTATCAATCGAGGTTTACAAACTCAATGACTCCCTATATTATTGAGGAGCGCACACTAAATGTGGCGCAAATGGATGTGTTCTCCCGTTTAATGATGGATAGAATAATCTTTTTAGGAACCGGTATTAACGATCAGGTTGCCAACATTGTGCAAGCCCAGTTGCTTTTCTTAGAATCTACGGATGCTAAAAAAGATATTCAGATTTACCTGAACTCCCCTGGTGGAAGTGTATATGCAGGTTTAGGTATTTATGATACCATGCAAATCATTCAGCCCGATGTGGCAACCATTTGTACCGGTATGGCGGCATCTATGGGTGCAGTGCTTATGTGTGCCGGACAAAAAGGCAAACGTACGGCATTGAAACATGCCCGTGTCATGATTCACCAGCCATTGGGTGGAGCCGAAGGTCAGGCATCTGATATTGAAATTACTGCCAGGGAGATTATGAAGCTTAAAAAGGAGTTGTATGAAATAATTGCAACTCATAGCGGACAAACTTTTGATAAAGTTTGGGCAGACAGCGACCGTGATTATTGGATGATTGCTGAAGAAGCCAAAGCTTATGGTATGGTTGATGAAGTTTTGGTGAAAAAACCAAATAAAAAGGATTAATTAACCAAAAGTAAAAAGAAGAGGCTGTTCTGAAAAGAGCAGCCTTTTTGTATTTAAAAAGCCCTACTTTTGTTGTAAATTAAATAACTATGATGAAAAGAATATATACTTCTTGTTTCTTGTTTCTTACTTCTTGTTTCATGACCCAAGCACAAACCGGTTGGAATGCTGTAACAGGTTTTGGCACTAACCCGGGAAATTTGAATATGTATAGTTACGTCCCCACCGGTATAGTTGGGAATGCTCCTTTAGTAGTTGTTATGCATGGTTGTACTCAAACTGCAACAATGGTCGCCACACAAAGCGGTTGGAATACCTTAGCTAACAGACACAAGTTTTATGTGGTATATCCTGAACAAGTTGCTGTCAACAATTCAAGTGAGTGCTTTAATTGGTTTGTAAGCGGAGATATACAAAGAAATCAAGGAGAGGCTTATTCTATCAAGCAAATGGTAGATTATATGAAGGCGCATTACGGCATTGATACCACTCAAATATTTGTTACAGGGTTAAGTGCGGGTGCCTGCATGACTAACGTAATGATGGCTTGTTACCCTGATATTTTTAAAGCTGGAGCCGTAATGGCAGGTGCGCCTTATAAGGCAGGCGCAAGCGCGTTGTATGGTTATACCACAACTATTTCACCAACAGCCTGGGGCGATTCGGTTAAATCGGCTTATCCTACATATACAGGAGCTTACCCTAAAGTAGCAGTCTTTCAAGGGAGTGCAGATTTTGTGGTGAGTCCAAGTAACGAAACCGAAATCATGAAACAATGGACAAATGTGCATGGGGCAAGCCAGACAGCCGCTTCTACCATTAGTTCTTTTAATGGAAATGCTTATGTAACTAAAAATATATATAACGACCCAAGTGGTACGGAAGTGATGGAAACCTATACTATCAGCGGTATGGGGCACGCCATTGCCTTAGATACTGGAAGTTGCTACCAGCAATGCGGGCAAACCGGAACCTATGCCTTGGAAGTTTATTTTTCTTCTTGTTTTTGGGCAGCTTATTTCTTTAATATTCTAAACAACAATGCTATTAATATTAATGGGATAACAACTGTAACAGTTAGTCAAACGGGAGTAACCTACTCGGTTACCAATACGGCAAGTACAACTTATACCTGGACTGTACCTGCAGGGGCAAGTATTACCAGCGGACAAGGCACCAATCAAATAACAGTAAACTTTGGTTCTGCTTCGGGTAATGTAAGCGTTACAGAAACCAATTCAGTTAGCTGTAAAGTTGGTCCGCTTAATTTGTTTGTCACAGTGGGTGGTTCAACTACAGGAATTAATCAAGCTACAGGTAGCACTCAATTAACCATTTATCCAAATCCTACGAATGGTATTATACATATTCAATCAACTGGAGTTTTGCAAACTCTTAAAGTACTTAATTCTTTAGGAGAGGTTATTCAACAATCAACTACTAATACTTCTGAATCTATTATTGATTTAAGCTCTTATCCTACAGGAATCTATATACTCTTTTTGCAAGCGGAAGGAAAAGCACCTTCTATCAGAAAGATTATTTTAAGATAAGGAAATAGAGGGATTGATTAGTTTACGTTCAATCGTTCCAGTATCTCTGCAAATTGCTCATCATTTTTAAAAGAAAGATTAAGACTACCACTTCCGTCCTTTTTACGTTTTAAGTCAACAGGTATGGATAAAAGCTTATGCAGTTTCTCTATAATCTTTTTGTCTTCTAAACTTACAATACTTTTAGCTTTTGTTTTCGGAATATGAACTTTTACTTTCTCGCCACGGGCAAGCATTTCAACATCTCTTACAGAAAGATTCTCTTCTATTATTTTAGCAAACAAAGCCAATTGCAAATCTTCGTTTTCAACACTGATAAGTGCGCGGGCATGCCCCATGCTTATTTGTTTATCGCGAATACCTTTTTGTATTTCGGCTGGTAATTTAAGCAGGCGCAGGTAATTGGTAATGGTAGAACGTTGTTTGGCAACTTTATCTGCCAGTTGTTCCTGTGTTAAGTTACATTCATCAATAAGGCGTTTGTAACTAATGGCAACTTCAATAGCATCTAAATCTTCACGTTGAATGTTTTCTACCAAAGCCATTTCAAGCACGGTTTGGTCGTTGGCAATACGAATGTAAACAGGTACTTCAGTTAAACCTGCTATCTGAGAAGCACGAAAGCGGCGCTCACCCGATATAAGCTGGTAATTATCATAACCCATTTTACGCACGGTAATAGGTTGTATAATACCATGCTGTTTGATAGATTCAGCAAGTTCGTTTAGTGCATCTTCATCAAAGTTAGTACGTGGCTGAAAGGGATTTACTTCAATACTGGAAATTCTTATAGAACTAATAGAGCCCGCTACCGGAGCCGTATTTCCGTTATGTTTGGTGGTAATATCTGTTTTAGAGTTTTCTAATAAGGCATTTAATCCGCGCCCCAATACCGATTTCTTCATCTTCTTGTCTTTAGTTGTTGTATTCCGTTTTACTCAAGTTCCTGCTCTTGCACATCTTCATCTACATCAATAAAGCGGGCATCGTTACTTATTTTAGTTAAGCCGTTTTTTTGTAGAATTTCTCTCGCTAAGTTCAGATAGTTTACAGAACCTTTACCGGCAGCATCATACATAATAATGGTTTTGCCATAGCTTGGAGCTTCTCCCAATTTAGTATTACGATGGATAACCGTATTCAGTACCATGTCCTGAAAATGAGATTTTACTTCTTCTACAACTTGATTTGAGAGTCTTAATCGGATATCATACATAGTAAGTAAAACACCTTCCACCTCAAGGTCTTCGTTCATTTCAGTCTGAACTAATTTTATGGTATGTAGCAGTTTACCCATACCTTCCAAAGCAAAGTACTCGCATTGAACGGGAATAATAACTGAATTGGCAGCCGTCAGCACGTTAAGGGTTACCAGACCAAGAGAAGGAGAGCAATCTATAATAACAAAATCGTAATCATCTTTTACTTTAGATAGCAGGTGTTTTAGTTTTTGGTTACGGTTAGGTTGGTCAACCAACTCAAGCTCTGCACCCACCAAATCAATATCAGAAGGAATCAACCATAGGTTGGGCGTATCCGTTTCCATGATGGCTTTCTTCAGATTTGCTTCATCCATCAAGCACTCATAAATACCAACTTTTACCGAGCGAGGGTCAATTCCAACACCCGATGTAGCATTACCCTGCGGGTCGGCATCTATCAATAGTGTCTTATATTCTAACACTGCCAAACTTGCCGCCAAGTTAATAGCCGTAGTTGTTTTGCCTACTCCGCCTTTTTGATTTGCTATTGCAATTACTTTTCCCATGTATATTTAACTTGTTACTTGTGTACTATTACTCATTACTTCTTTGCTGCTTATGGTTTTACCTATTTCCATAAGGGTTAATTTTCTGCCTGCGTGTTCAAACTTCTTTACAGCTTCTGTCTTGTTTATAACAATTGGCGGAAATGTGTCGTAGTGCATCCCTATAATATCCCTGCAGTTAATGAAATCGGTAGCAATAATGGCATTATCAACTCCCATGGTAAAATTATCGCCTATGGGCAGAAACGCAAAATCAATATGGCGGTAATCGCCTATCAGTTTCATATCATAAGTAAGGGCCGTATCTCCGGCATAGTAAAAATTACCCTCACTGCTTTCTACTACAAAACCCATGGAGTTACCGCCATTGCTTCCATCTGGCATGGTACTGCTGTGTTCTGCCTTTACACACTTTACATTACCAAAATCAAACTTGGCTTTGCCGCCGGTGTTCATTCTATGTATGTTTTCAATACCCTGATTGTGCAGCCATACACCAACTTCGTGCGCAGCAATAACCATAGCACCTGTTCTTTTTGCAATATCAACCGCATCGGCAATATGGTCGCTATGCCCATGCGAAATCAAAATATAATCTGCGTGAATTTTGCTTATATCTATACTCTTTGCCAGCGGGTTTGGGCTAATAAATGGGTCGAATAACAGGTGCTTACCTTTTACTTCTACCCCAAAACACGAGTGACCGTAATAAACTATTTTCATACAGAGTTCTAAAAATTTAGAGCCTTAAAATTAGCCTTAATAAGCTTAACCTTTTTTTATTTTTTGAACAAAAGCAAGCCTGGTGTTGATAAGAAATTTAAAGGTGTTTTGCGTTGGTTTTTTTGTTTAAAGGCTTAATATTAAAGCATTTGGAGTAGAAAACCTCAATATTTTATATAAAAATGACCTTTAACTAATATAAGACAACTTCATCATATTAGTTCTGCCTTTTTCTTTCATCGGCATAGAGGCAATGTTTATCACCATATCGTCTTGTTTTACCAAGCCTTTATCTTTTATAAAGTCTTTTAAATCGCTAATCGTTTGGTCGGTACTCTCATATTTGTTATAATAAAACCCACGCACACCCCACACCAAACTTAGAGCTGTTAAAAGAGAGGGATTATCCGTAAAAATATAAATGGCCGCTTTTGGTCGGTGGCTTGATAAACGATAAGCTGTATAACCACTGTGCGTCATAGAAATAATGGCTTTTACACTTGCCTGTTTAGCTAAGTTGCAGGCGTTATAGCAAATGCTATCAGTAATAAAGGTATTAGTTTTTAATTGTGGTTCATGATGACGGTAGTAGATAGCCGCTCCGTTTTCTATTTGGTGTATGATGCGGCGCATGTATTCTATAACCTTAACCGGGTATTTACCCACCGATGTTTCAGCGCTAAGCATTACAGCATCCGCACCATCAAGCACAGCATTGGCTACATCATTTACTTCAGCACGGGTGGGGGTATAACTGGTAATCATACTTTCCATCATTTGAGTGGCAATAATTACCGGTTTTCCGGCATTTACACATTTGGTAACAATCATTTTTTGAAGTAGGGGTACTTCTTCCATAGGCATTTCCACGCCTAAATCTCCACGTGCAACCATCATTCCATCGGTAACATCCAGAATCTTATCAATTTCTTTAATAGCTTCGGGTTTCTCTATTTTAGCAATTACGCGGGCACGTTTGCCTTTATTGGTGATAATTTCCTTTAATTCAACTATATCGGTGACGCTTCTAACAAAGGATAGACCAATCCAATCGAAATCATGTTCCAGTGCAAAATCAAGGTCGCGTAAATCTTTTACAGTTAAGCAGGGTAAAGATATTTTTGTGTTAGGGAGATTAACTCCTTTTTTAGATGATAGCGCCCCGCCCGAAATGATAAGGCATTTTACCTCATCTTTACTATTTGTAGAAAGTACTTTTAAATGAATTTTTCCATCATCAATTAAAACAAGCTCTCCAGACTTTACATCTTTAGGAAATTGGGGATAGGTAATATAAACACGCTCGTTAGTACCCACACACTCATTGGTAGTAATGGTAATTTCTTCCGCTTCGGTTAAGTATACAACATTGTTTTCTACTTCTCCAATCCTAAGTTTAGGACCTTGTAAATCACCCAAAATACCTACGTGGCGGTTTAGCTTTTTATTTACAGCACGTATATTATCTACAGTTTCTTTTACGGCATCATAATTTCCATGCGAAAAGTTAATACGACAAATATCTAACCCTGCCGTAAACATAGCTTCCAATACTTCGGCACTTGCCGTAGCGGGCCCCATAGTGGCTACGATTTTTGTTTTATGAGAAAATTCAGTCATATATGTTTAAATAATTAAATTCTTTTTAGAACTCAACGTTTCAGGGTTAATATTCTGAACCGAAAGCACAAAGTTAATGGTCTTTAGCTTGTTTTGAATATCATTCGCTAATTCTGTATGATTATCTGCTTTTATCATCAATAAGTAATCAGCTTGAGTAAGCTCGGGTACTAAAAGAAATTTCACATCAGTTCTTTCATCCTTAAATAAGGTAGGGGCTTCTTTCACAGTAGATGAAACAGTATTGCTGCTTTTATTGGATAACAAAACAAAGTCGGTTTGCTCCTCTTCATCTATAAAACTAAAGCAGGAAAAGAGTAGAGAAGTTTTTATACTTTTATTACTTAATTCAATAGGGGTATCTCTACCTAAATTAATTCCCAACAGGTGGTTTATTTCTATACTTATTTTATAATCGGGTATGTGTGCCGATAAGGCAAGCAAGGAAAAATCATAATCGTAATCAGAATCTAAAACGTATTTGGACATTTAGTTAAGAGGTGTTCAAAGATACGTGTTTTTATAACTAAAAAATCCCCTCTATAGCGTCGAGGATTTACACCTCCTTGTAATACTCGAAATCGGTGCGTTTCAACTCGGATTCTTAAGAAATCAATTCGGAATATTAAGAAATCAACTCAGATACTTAAGATTCCAACTCAGAATCTTGAGAAATCAACTCAGATACTTAAGAAACTAACCTGGAACCCTAAGAAACCAAGTTAGAATCTTAAAAAATCAATTCGAAATAGATTAAGTATTTTGTGCAGTTATGGTAGCATGTATTCAGTAAAAGATAGTTATAATTGGGTAGATTTCTCGCTTCGCTCGAAATAACAGAAATAGTTAATAAGATACATCAAACTCGGGTGTGGTAACCACATTGCTTTTATGCCCGGCACGGTCGTATATCCAAAACTCATACCTAAAATGACTAAGGCTATCTGCCCAATTTGTACCATGAATTGGGGGATAAGGGGGTTGTGGTTTATATTGATATATAGGTATGATTATTTGTCCACTAAGCGCATGGGTCTTAATATTAACATTCATGTATGGAATACGGTAAGCAAAAATATTACTGTCTATTAGGGTATTTGGTGGTTGCCCTTGATTAACAAAATAATATGGGACAAAATTACCTGCATAATTTTTATAATAAAATTGCATATAAAAATCACTATACCCCACGGTTCCTGGAGCAAAATTACCTGTAGTGTCGCCAGGTTGCAACCCTATATTTTGATTACCATTGGCATCGCTAAAATTAAAAGCAAGTACTGCATTGTTAGCATCTGAAATAGTGAAACTACCAAAACTTATAACAGGCACTGCATTTGGGGAAGTAGTTTCTTTCTTGCAGGAAAAAACAAATAAAAGAATTAACGCAACAAATGATATATAAAATAGTTTTTTCATAAATAAACAACAAGCTAAAATTAAGAATAATTTTGTGAAGTGAACAAAATACCCCTTTCTCTTTACGATAATTTAACAGAACGAATATTTTCTTTGCACAAAGATGACCAGCCTGCTTTTGAAAGATTAGCTTTAGAAGTATTTAAACTGCAATATGAAAACAATAAGGTTTATAAGGATTTTACGGATGCTCTTGCTATCAATGCAGACAAAGTAAATGCACTAAGTAAAATACCTTTTTTACCCATCTCTTTCTTTAAAACACACAAGGTTGTTACAGAAATTATTGAGTCAAAAAGCCCTGTATCCTTTAGCAGTAGTGGAACTACGCAAACAGGCACATCCTATCATTATATAAATGATATTAGGCTTTATGAAAGAAGCTTTATGCAATGTTTTAAGTTATTCTTTAGTAACCCAAGTGATTATTGTGTTTTAGCCTTGCTTCCCTCCTACTTAGAAAAAACAGGCTCATCATTAGTATATATGGCTCAAAAACTAATTAATGAAAGTAAGCACCCTCAAAGCGGGTTTTATTTAAATGATTACAGTACTTTAATACAAACTATCAATACATTAAAACAACAAAAGCAAAAAACTTTATTGCTAGGTGTTAGCTATGCTCTGCTTGATTTAGCAGACATGAATATTTCTCTTACCGATAACTTTATAGTGATGGAAACAGGTGGTATGAAGGGCAGACGCCAAGAAATGCTGAAAGAAGAGTTGCATGCTATTCTTAAAGAAAAATTTAGAACTGATACTATTTATTCTGAGTATGGTATGACTGAATTGCTTAGTCAGGGATACTCTTTACAAAACGGCTTGTTTCAAACACTGCCATGGATGCGCATTTTAATAAGAGATACCAACGATCCTTTCAGCTTTCTTCCTCAAAACAAAACCGGTGGCATAAACGTAATTGATTTAGCAAATATCAACTCTTGTTCTTTTATTGCTACACAAGATTTAGGAAAGTTACATCCCGATAGTTCTTTTGAATTAATGGGGCGCTTTGATAATAGTGATATAAGAGGTTGTAATCTTTTAGTTGAGTAGAAATTATATCTTCTTAATTGTATCTTCCTAAAAGACTAATTACCTTTGCTTATTTATATTCATGCACGATATTGAACCTTTCTTTAATTGGCGACATCTCTACATCGCGTCCGATGATGAGAACTCTCCGTTTTATGGAAGGGAATATAGTGAGCTTGAGTTTACCAACAGCATATACAATTATGCTTTACATCCTCAATGGGATGATTTTGGCAGCGAAACCATGTACATTAAAATTCTCTTTGTTGATTACGAAGAAAGGTATTGTTTTATAGAATTAATAGGAGAATGGAATGATGCCATCAGTAATGATGTTATGTTGTTGAAACGTGATATTATTGATGAGATGGCTTTGTTCGGGATAAATAAATTTGTGGTGATTGGCGAGAATGTTTTAAACTATCATGCTTCTGATGATAGCTATTATGAAGAATGGTTTGAAGATAGCGGAGATGATGGCTGGATTATCTTCCTGAACTTTAGAGAACATGTTTTAAAAGAATTTCAGCAACATAATATTGATTATTATTTTTTATCGGGCGGAGAACTGGATGATTTTAACTGGCGGCGTTTTAGTCCCGGACAAGTATTTGGAAATCTACAGAAGATTATTGCAAAAAGATTAACCCAATAAACAAAGAATTATGAAAAGACTTGCCGTATTAACCTCTGGTGGAGATGCCCCCGGAATGAATGCCTGCCTGCGTGCAGTGGTGCGTACTGCACTTTATCATAAGATAGAAGTAATTGGCTTTAAACATGGGTATGAGGGGTTAATTAATGATGAGCACATTCACCTCGATCGCAAATCGGTAGCTAATATTATACAACGTGGCGGTACTATTTTAAAAACATCCCGCAGTGAACGCTTCAAAACAGAAGAAGGCTTGCAAAAAGCAGCTCATACACTTAATAAACATTATATTGATGCCTTAGTGGTTATTGGCGGCGACGGTAGTTTTAAGGGTGCTATTGCTTTATCTAAAGTAAGCAAGATACCGATGGTTGGTTGTCCGGGTACAATAGATAACGATTTAATTGGGACAGATTTTACTATCGGATACGATACTGCTATTAACACCGTAATTGATGCAGTTGATAAAATACGCGATACAGCCGAAAGCCACGACCGTGTGTTTATTGTAGAAGTTATGGGGCGCGATGCCGGTTTAATTGCCATGAGAAGTGGAATTGGCGCCGGTGCCGAAGCCATTCTAATACCCGAATCCAAGAATGATTTGCAGCAATTGATAGCACGCTTAAAAACAAGCCGTACCGATAAAGCAAGTAAAATAATTATTGTAGCCGAAGGCGATGAGAGCGGAGGTGCTTACAAAGTAGCTGAGAAACTAAAAGAACAATTCCCTCAGTTTGATATGCGTGTTAGTATTTTAGGACACATGCAGCGCGGAGGTTCTCCTTCTTGCATGGAACGTGTAAATGCAAGCATTATAGGCTATAATGCCATTGAAGCACTTATGCAAGGTAAACACGGGGTTATGATTGGCATAGTAAACAAACAGGTTACGTACACTCCTTTTGAGAATGCTATTAAGCATATGCTGGCTCTTAACCCTGCTATGCTTAAAATGATGGAGATACTTTCTTTATAGAAACACTAGTAAACACTCTTTTGGAATTATTAACCTAAACTTAACCTTAAAAATTAGGCGGTTGTACCTTATTTTACTAAGTTTGCTTAACATTAAAAACTCCGTTGGGTGTCCAAATCGGTATTTATATACCTGTTATTTTTTATACAAATTCCGTTATTCCAAATAGCAAATGGTTTACCGACAAAATGGACGAGTAAAAATCCTTTTGAGCAAAAGGTTTTTATAGAAAATAAAGGGCAGTACAATCTTAAGAACACCTTTCCTTCATCTTTTCCTGTTTTATTCAGCTCTCAACAAGATGGCATGGATTATTATTTTACAAAAAATGCCATATATATAAAACATATTAAATATGTAAAACGTACTGAAAGAGAAAAGGAAGCTGAAATGAAAAGATTGGGTATTAAAGAAGAAAAGGAAAATGAAGAAGAAAAAGAATTTTCATATAAAGCTGTTGAAGAGTTTAATCAAATTGAATTTGTAGGGGCAAGTTGCAGCGAAATTATTCCGGAAGAAGTGGTACACCAAATGTATAATTTTTGCTTAGATAATAAAAGCACACTACAAGCACACGCTTATAAAAAATTAACCTATAAAAATCTATATCCCGGTATTGATATGGAGTTTGTTTTCCCAGAGGATAAGCAAGGTTTTAAGTATAGTTTTATTGTTCATGCCGGTGCTGATGTTTCGAACATTAAAATGAAGTATCCTTTGGCAAAAAAAACAACGATAGATAAAGAAGGGAACCTCCTGATAAAATCTTTGTTTGGAATTTTTACCGACCATGTACCTGTGGTTAATGAAATAGCAAGTTCTAAATCTGTAGCTTGTTCTTTTCTTCTTCAAAAAAACAACGAGGTAAGTTTTAGTGTTGGAAATTATGACCGAACAAAAGACATACTTATAGACCCCTGGACTACCACCCCTATTTTTACAGGAAACAATAAAGCATTTGATGTAGATTGGGATGCTGCAGGCAATTGCTATGCCTACGGCGGTTCACCACCTTTTAAACTTATTAAGTTCAATAATGCAGGTGTGCAACAGTGGGTTTACACAACTATTTTTACTGGTGTCTTAAACAATAATACTGTTTATGGTGATTTTGCTGTGGATAGGCATTCTCAATCTGTTTATATTGTCGAAGGCGACGATCCTGCTACCGGAGCAAATGTTCAAAAACTGAGCCAAAGCGGTATGCCTGTTATTACTTTTCCGGGAAACCCTAATTTTTATGAGATGTGGAGAATTGCGTTTAGCCGATGTACCAATCAAGCTGTAATTGCAGGTGGGGGATGGGCAAGTATTCCTTACACGGCAGCCTTTTTAGATACAAGTCTAACTACACTTACTCCTATAAATGTTTTAAACACTTCTAATTTGCAACATGACATGTGGGGATTAGCTTTGGATGATTTTGGAAATTGCTATATGTCAACAGCCCAATCCTATCCAAATCCCTCTTTTTTTAACAATATCTTGTATAAATTACCTTTACCTGCGCTTGCTCCCAGTACCTGGTCAGTTTCGACAGGGCATCTTTTTAATGAAGTAGCCAGTGTTTCCTATTACACCAATACCTTTTCCGGTTTTCCATACTATTCTAATGGTTTTAATGGTATGGCAACTTCAAATAGTTCTGTATATACCTATGATAGCTATGTGTTGAAAAAATGGAATATGGCAAGCGGAGTTTTGGTAAGTAGTGTAAACGTAAATGGTGCAAGTCAAAGCACTATGTCTTATGGAGGAATCAGCTCAGATGGATGTGACCATATTTTTTTAGGATTAAACAGTTCCGTTGTGCAATACAACGCAGCAATGACAGTAGTAAATACCATAACCACAACGGGTGCTGTATATGATGTTAACTTAGCTAATAACAACATCCTGTATGTTTGTGGTGATGGTTTTGTTTCGGCTATTCAACCGAATATGACTCCTTGTAATGGGAATATTACTGTTACAAACAATATAAGTTCTGTTACCTGTGGTACTGCCTCGGGTTCAGCAACCGTTACGCCTACAGGTGGTACAGCTCCTTATACCATTTCGTGGAATACCAACCCGGTGCAAACGGGTACAGTTGCTGCCAATCTGCCTGCTGGTACGTATGTGGCTACCATTACCGATAATTCATGCATAACTCAAATAAAGTTAGATACGGTAATCATATCACCCGGCCCTGCTTCGTTTTCTTTAGCTTTGGTTGGTAATCCGGTAAATTGTACCAAGCCCAATAGTGGTAGCGCCTCTGTAAATATAACCGGAGGTACCGGACCTTATACTACCAGTTGGTCTAACGGACAAGTAGGTTTAAATGATACTGCTTTATTTGTAGGAACTTATACGGTAAGTGTAATTGACCAATCTACCAATTGTCAGGTAACATCAACAGTTACTATTGGTACCTCACCTGCTTTTACCCTTAGTACTTCCGCTAATCCAACTACCTGTTTGAAACCAAACGGGGGTAGTGCTTCTGTAACTATTGCCGGTGGCGTGGGTCCTTTTATAACGTCTTGGTCAAACGGACAGGCAGGATTAAATGATACTGCTTTAATAGTAGGTACTTATACGGTTCAGGTTACCGATGTATCTGATAATTGTACAAATTCTGCCATTGTTTCAATAGTTCAAGCGCCAACTTTAAGCGTAAGTGTATCAAGCGGTGGAATTATATGCATGGGGCAATCCTATACATTAAATGCAGTTTCATTGGGTGGTATAGCACCCTACACCTATAATTGGAACAATGGAGCAGGTAACACAAACCCGTTTATTGTTTCTCCGGCTTCATCGTCCACCTATACGGTTGTAGTTACCGATGTGAATGGTTGTAAAGCAAAAGATAGTTTAATTATGATTTCTATTTATCCACCCCTTCATATTACACTTGGAGATACAGGCATTTGTGCAGGAAACCGGGTCACTATTACGGCAAGTACCACAGGCGGTAATGGAGTTTATGCCTATAGTTGGATGCCGGGTAACCTGCACGGTAATGGCGTATCTGTTTCACCTGCAAACACTACCATTTATACGGTTACGGTAAATGATGGTTGCACTACTCCCGCTGCATTTGATACTGGACAGGTAAACATTGTATCCGCCCCTGTTATAACAATGCCTAATGCAGTGGCCGGTTGTGCTCCTCTATGTGTTACTTTTACTAACACGCTAACAGGTATTGTAAATTGGCAATGGAATTTTGGTGATGGCACTACATCTTCTTCTAAAAACCTGATTCATTGTTATACAACTTCGGGTTCTTTTTATCCAAGCATAACCTATACTGCCACAACAGGCTGTATGGGCAAAGAAACCAGCACAAACACCATAACCGTATATGCTGTTTCTCATGCACAATTTTTAGCATCACCTAATCCAACCGATATTTTAAATCCCGAAGTTTACTTCACCAATCAGTTTGTAAACACAAATAACTGGCTGTGGACTTTTGGTGATGGTACTTCATCAAACAATCAAAACCCGAGCCATGTTTATGGGCAGCCCGGTACCTATATCGTAACACTTATTGCACAAAACAAACAAGGTTGCAATGATACCGTAACCGAGCAGATAATTGTAAACGACATATTTACTTTTTATGCGCCTAATACATTTTCACCCAATGGCGATGGCATCAATGATTTTTTTAAACCGCTGGGCACCGGTTGGGATAATGCAGGTTATAACCTGTGGATTTTTGACCGATGGGGGAATTTGTTTTTTCATACAAGCGATACAAATAAAGGATGGGATGGCACATTAAATGGAAAAACAGTACAGGAAGATGTGTATGTATGGAAAGCCAATCTAAATGATTACAAAAGAGAAAGTCATAGTTATAATGGAACCATTACAGTTATTAAGTAAAAAAACACTAAATTTATAACACTATTCAACTAGGTTCTGATGCATAAAACCAAATTCAAAAAACAAAGGTTAATTATTCTCTTCATCATTGCGAGTATAGCAAAGCAATCTGAAGCGCAAATAATTATTACTGTTTGTGGAAATGGCATTGCAGGTTATAGTGGTGACGGAGGGCAGGCAAGTGTGGCAGAGTTTAATGAGCCTTGTGATGTAATATTTGATCCTTCCGGTAATTTATATATAGCAGATTGGATTGGTAACAGGGTTAGAAAAGTAAATACCGCAGGAGTTATTACTACTATTGCAGGCACTGGTGCGGCAACTTATAGCGGAGATGGTGGTCCAGCTACTGCAGCAGAAATACAACGTCCTCAAAAAGTAATTTTAGATGCAATTGGCAACATTTATATTTTAGATACTTATAATAGCAGGGTTAGAAAAATAAATACTGCAGGAATAATTACTACTATAGCAGGCAATGGTTCAGCATTTACTTCAGGTGATGGGGGGCAGGCTACCGCTGCGGGAATATTTCAACCTACAGGGTTGGCTTTTGATGCTTCAGGAAATATGTTTATTGCTGAATATCTTGGTAATAGAATTAGAAAAGTAAATACACTTGGCATAATAAGTACCATAGCCGGAAATGGGACAGCAGCTTATAGCGGAGATGGGGGACCTGCCACAGCAGCAGAATTAAATAAACCTATCAGTTTGATTTTTGATACTTCTTGGAATCTTTATGTTACCGATTACCAGAATAATAGAATTAGAAAAATAAATACAGCTGGTATCATAACCACTATAGCAGGTAACGGCATAGCGGGTCATAGTGGAGATGGTGGTCAGGCAACTGCGGCATCTATAAACAATCCCATATATCTTGAAATGGACAATGCGGGCAATATTTTTTTTTCTGATTTATTAAATAACAGAATTGCAAAAATTAACACCGCTGGTATCATAAGTACTATAGCAGGAAATGGAACAGCAGGTTTTAGTGGCGATGGAGGTCCGGCTACTTTAGCGGAATTAAACGGTCCCTGTGGGATAGGTTTTGACAATTCAGGAAATCTTTTTATTGCTGATTGGCTTAATAATCGAATTCGTAAATTAACTAATGTTGGGGCACCTGGGACTTTGGTGGTAAACTCTCCAACTATATGCGCAGGTGCTACAGCAACTTTAACCGCAAGCGGAGCGAGTACTTATACATGGAGTGTTAATGCAGGTAATGCAACCACAGCCAGCGTTGTAGTATCTCCGACAGTTACTACCACTTATACGGTTACAGGAGAGGTTGGTACTTTTGGTAGTCAGATGGTAGTTGCAACTGTTAGTGTAGTTCCAAATATACCTGTTTCAATCAATGGAGATACGGTTATTTGCACAGGGCAAACTACTACTTTAACAGCTAATGGTGCAACCAATTATATTTGGAGTGCTAATGCAGGTGGGGTAACAACGGCAAGTGTTGTTTTAAATCCAACAGTTACTACAATCTATTCTGTTGTGGGAGAAACAGGCACTTGTATAGGTCAGGCAATTGCTACGGTTAGCGTTATTCCAAACCCTTCGATTTCTGTTACAGGAAATACTTTTATTTGTTTAGGTAGTAGTACCACTTTAACAGCATGTGGGGCAAACAATTATATTTGGAATACAGGTGCATTAACTGCAAGTATTGTTTTAAGTCCAACAACTACTACAATTTATTCTGTTGTGGGCGAAATAGGTTCTTGTATCAGCCAAACAGTTGCAACAATTAATGTAATGCCTTCTAGTCCAACAGTAACTATTAGTGGTAGTAACACAATATGTATGGGGCAAGATATTACGTTAACAGCAAACGGAGCAAGTGCTTATATTTGGAATACAGGTGCAACAACAAGTAGTGTAGTTTTAACGCCAACAGTTACTACAACTTATACTGTTACAGGTGGTTTGGGTACATGCAGCAGTCAGGCAGTTGCCGATGTTACGGTTAATAATCCATTTGATTTTGTATTACCTAATATTGTTACTCCCAATAACGATGGTGTTAATGATTATATAGATTTCGGCAAATATTTATTCTCTACTTTACAAATAGATATATATAACCGTTGGGGTACTAAAGTTTTTGAAAGCACAAACCCCGCTTGCATCTGGAAACCAACAGAAGATGACGGGACTTATTTTTATACAGCTCAGTATTTAATTAATTGTAAAGGAGAAACGCAAAGCAAACCCTTAAAGGGATTTATTACAATCATAAGATAGGCTTTTTAAATCAATCCCCTTTTAGTAGCAATATGAATAGCGTGGCGGGGTTGCTCGGCGTGTAGTTTTATTACGCAGTTTCTTATGTGGGTTTTCACGGTTTCGTAATCAATACAAAGTTTGTTGGCTATTTGCATCGCTTTAAGCAATACATATAAACTTAGTACCTCAATTTCACGTTGACTAAGGTCTTCAGATGCTTGTTTTATAGGCTTTCTCTTAGCCATAAGTAAATTTAAAACTTTTCCTGCAAAAAAGCAAGTGCTAAAAAATCACTCGTACGGGTGATTTCACAGTTTATTTGAATGCCATATGTTTGCAGAAACAATTTAAAACTAATAGCCATGGCAGCAACTCATCCAAACGTAGCCGTAATGCACTGCAACAACCAAGAGCCGGTTGAGGTATATAATTTAGCGCTTAATATAATTAATGATGGCATGTATGTAAACACAGGTACGTTTACGGCCATACCTATACCCATTGGCACTACTACCACCGGTTTTTTGGGTGCAGTAACCAAGTTGGGTACGC
Source organism: Bacteroidota bacterium (assembly GCA_003153315.1). Taxonomy (GTDB): domain Bacteria; phylum Bacteroidota; class Bacteroidia; order B-17B0; family Aurantibacillaceae; genus PALSA-968. The sequence goes on along the minus strand of PLYA01000007.1, from coordinate 35,385 downwards.
TTATTGCATCGGCAAAGGGCAACAGCAATAATGTTAATGCACGCGATGCGCAAACGGTGCTGGTGCACGACACCTATTTGATACCGCTGTTGACCTATGCCAACACGGTGGCTAATCATAATTTGGGAATTATTAATTTAAGTGGTTTCGACCATAACAATCAACCTACCAAACACGGCATACCGCCTACTCCGGTTATTTCTAATATAAGCGACAAGAAACGTGCAGACGGAGAAGCAAAAATTAACCTGGTAAAGAAAAAGAAAGCAGCAGCCGGAACTCCAAAAGCCACTCCTAAAGTACACCTAAAATACAGCGCACGCATTACCAATGCGCCTGCTTCGGCTACCAGTGTATGGATAACTGAACTATCTGCCGTTGGCAGTACCGATTTAATACTAACCGATTTGATAAAAAACAACGAAATTGCGGTGCAGGTACGTGCCGAAGATGGCAAACTAAAAAGCCCCTGGAGTGCTGCGGTTAACTATACCTCGCGTACATCAGCCTCGCCACGCTCTACAACAACACCAACTACAACTACGGGTACCACACCGCCTGCAACTGGCTAAAATCAGCCCTTATTTAAGAATTAGCAGCCAATGTTAGTTACTAAATATTACCTAATACATGAAAGAACTGCCTTTGTGAAGCGTTCACCACCCTATATGCCGCTCTGCTATAGCTATATTACTTTCTAATATCCCTACATCACGCTCCAATATACCTACATTACATTCTAATATAGCTATATGCCTCCCTTATATACCTATATGATACACTACTATAGCTACATTCGGTTCTGATATACCTACATTCCACTTCAATATACCTATATCAGGTTCTAATATACCNNCTATATAACACTTTGATATAGCTATATGACACGCTACTATAGCTATATGAAGTTCTAATATAACTACCTAAAGCCCTGATATACCTATATTAGGTTTAAAATTTAATAAAGTTTTTTATCTTCATTTCTTTGCTTGNNCTTTCGGTTCGCACCTTTCGTGGACACCAGCCACACTCAGCGAATCTAAATGTTTAGATTAATCTTAAACTGAAACAGCGCGCTGCCCGACCGAACGCGGAGCAGAGTGGCTTTGTGTGAGGCAGATCGTTTGGTCTTGACTTTTTGTTTCTTTTTCGTCAAGGAAAAAGAAAAGATAAAAAATTTCAAACAGGCTCTTATGCCTGCTTTTTATCAACCTTTTTATATAAATAAAGATGTTTATATTTAACTCCTTTTAAAATAGTTGATGATAAACGTAACCAAATCTTATTTACCCGATTTACAGACTTACCTAAAAACCATTGAAGGCATTTGGCAAAACCATCATTTAACCAACCGAGGTCCTTTGGTACAAAAATTGGAGAAGGATATTTGTCATAAACTGAACCTCAATAACCTGCTGTATGTTTCAAACGGAACCATTGCAATTCAGTTAGCCATCAAAGCCCTAAACATTAGTGGAGAAGTTATTACCACGCCTTTTTCATATGTGGCAACTACCACCTCTATTTTGTGGGAAAACTGCAAACCTGTTTTTTGCGATATAAACCCGCACACCTTGTGTATAGATGCCGATAAGCTGGAAAGTTTAATATCGCCCGCTACTACTGCCATACTGGCTACCCATGTATATGGCATTCCCTGCGATGTGGAAAAAATTGAAGCCCTTGCCAAAAAACATAACTTAAAAGTTATTTATGATGCCGCACATGCTTTTGGAGTAACGTATAAAAACCAAAGCATTTTAAGTTACGGCGATATTAGCACCTGCAGTTTTCATGCTACTAAACTGTTTCATACGGTTGAGGGTGGATCTGTTACTGCAAAAGATGCCGATGTTTTTAAAACACTTACCCTCTATCATTCCTTTGGGCACTTAGGCGATGATTATTACACGATGGGTATTAACGGAAAAAATTCGGAATTTCATGCCGCTATGGGCTTGTGCAATTTACCTATGTTGGATACACTGATGGCATCCAGAAAGAAATCGAGCGAGTTATATTCATCGCTTTTATCCGGTGTAAATATCAGTCGCCCACAAATACCTGCCGACACACAATACAATTATGCCTATTACCCTGTTGTTTTTGAGAGTGAGAAAGTGCTATTAAACGTAAAAGAAACCCTCTTTAAAAACGGGATAAATACCCGCCGTTATTTTTATCCCTCTTTAAACAAACTGCCTTATTTATCGGAAACCAATGCTTGTCCGGTTTCAGAAGATATAGCCAAACGGGTACTTTGTTTACCTTTGTACTTTGAGATAGAAGAAGAAATTATAAATAGGGTTTGTAAAATAATAACGGTTACGATATAGATGAAACTCGCTATCATGCAACCGTATCTTTTTCCTTACATTGGGTATTTCCAGTTAATGAATGCGGTAGATGAGTTTGTTGTGTATGATAACATCCAGTACACAAAAAAAGGTTGGATTAACCGAAACCGAATTTTAGTGAATGGCAAGGATGCTTACCTTACTTTTCCCTTAAAAAAGGATTCAGATTACTTGGATATTAAAGACAGATACCTGGCTGATGATTGGGTTTCTGAAAGAAAAAAAATACTTAATAGAATAATCGAATCATACCGGAAAGCGCCAAGTTTTGAGATTGCTTATCCCGTTATTGAAAAGATAATTTTGTTTGAAGAAACCAACCTGTTTAAATTTATTCTGAACTCATTAACGGTTCTAAAAGAATACCTTGCTATAAAAACTTTATTTCCCATATCATCCCAAATACCTATTAACCATGAGTTAAAGGCAGAGCAGAAAGTAATTGCGATATGTAAAGCAAAGAATGCTGCTATATATATAAACCCTATTGGCGGAGTTGATATGTATAGTAAAGATGAATTTAAAAAGGAAGGTATTGATTTACGCTTTCTAAAAACAACAGAAGTAACCTACAAACAATTCCACAATGATTTTGTTCCTTTTCTTTCTATAATAGATGTAATGATGTTTAATACAAAAGAGGAAACAAAGAACTTTCTTAACCACTTTACACTTCAATAAATTATGACAGAAAATTTAGACAACCATTTAAAAGCGTACGAAGGAGACCTTCAATATGATTTTGATAATGAAATCCTATTAAACTGGTACCCTCAACGGATACTTAATTATGCCAAGAATGCGCACTCTTTATTAGAGTTAGGATTGGGGCATGGCTATACCACCAACATATTTTCTAAACAGTTTAAGAAACATGTAGTTTTAGATGGCTCAAAAGCGGTCATAAAAAATTTTCAATCGAAATACCCTGACTGCAAAAGTGAAATTATAGAAACCTATTTTGAAACGTATGAATCAGAAGAAAGGTTTGATTTGATAGTAATGGGCTTTATTTTAGAGCATGTAGATGACCCAATTCAAATATTAAAGCATTACAAGAAATTTTTAACGCCGAACGGAAAAATGTTTATTGCAGTGCCCAATGCAGAAGTATTAAACAGAAGATTGGGGCATGTCGCCGGTCTTTTGCCCGATATGCAGGCACTTTCTGAAAACGACTTTTTGTTAGGCCATAAACGTTATTACACCGTTAAAACATTAAGCGAGGATATAAAAAGCGCAGGCTATACCGTTGAACTAATGGAAGGTATTTATTTAAAACCTCTTACTACCGCACAAATGATTTTCTTAAAATTTGACAAAAAGATAATAAACGCTTTTTGCGAAGTGGGTATAAATTACCCGGAGTTATGCTGTGGTATGTTAGCTGAAATAAAAGCATAAAATGAAAATACTATTAGTTGGAGGAACATCATCACTTGCCAAAGCTTTAAAGCCAAAGCTATCGGCGTTTGGTGAAGTGATTACTGCCGGACGAACTAATTGTGATATTAGGTTAGATTTGAATAATCTGAACGAAGAAATAAAATTTCCTTCGGGTATAGATGTTGTAATAAATACAGCAGCTAGTTTTGGAGGAATCTCATCAAAAGAAATTTTAGAAACAGAGAATGTTAATGTGCTTGGCACATTAAGACTTTGTGTGGCAGCGAATGAGGCAAACGTAAAACACTTTATTTTGTTTTCTAGTATGTCTGCTTGCTTAAGTGAAGATTCCGAATACTATGGTATATATGCGCTTTCTAAAAAACAGTCTGAGGAAATTGCCAGATTGTATTGTTCATTAAATAAATTGCCTTTATGTATTTTAAGACCTTCTCAGATATATGGTAATGAAAATAGCTTTAGAAAACATCAGCCTTTTATATATAATATGATTGAAAAGGCAGAAAGAGGACAGGATATTACTATCTATGGCTCGAAGGATGCGCTTAGAAATTATATTCACTCTGATGATTTGGCAAACATCATTAGCAGAGTTATCCAACATAAAGTTGAGGGTACATACTCTACTATTCAAACTAAAAATGTAACCTATTCAGAAATTGCAAAGGCTGCTTTTAAAGCTTTTAACACGAATGGAAAAGTAGTTTTTCTGAAAGACAAGCCCGATATACCTGATAATATTTTTGACTTTGATGATTCTTTGTATAAGAAAATAGACTTTTATCCTGAAATTTCTATAGAGGAAGGAATGAAAAGAATAGCCACCCACATAAAGGAAAGTAAATGAAAAACATTTTAGTTTCGGGTACAAGTGGTATTATTGGTTATGGCATTTTACGGTCATTAAGGCTTTCGGGAAAAGACTTAAAACTTATTGGTACAACTATATATACCGATTCTGTGGCAGAAGGGTTTTGCGATGTTTTTGAGCAAGCCGTTTCCACACATGATCCAAAGTATATTGACTGGCTTTTAACTATTATTAAAAAACATAACATAGATTTTATTATTCCAGGGATAGAAGCTGATATGTACAAGTGGGTTGAACATGTAGCTGAAATTGAATCAAGTGGGGCTAAAGTATTATTGAATAATAAAGAACTTATAGCATTATGCAATGATAAATGGGTATTTTATGAAAAACTAAAAGAAAGCAATTCACCATTTGCAATTGATACTACCTTAGAATCTGATTTTAATATATTAGTTAGTAAATTTGGAGCGCCTTTTCTTTTAAAACCAAGATGTGGTCATGGCTCAAAAGGAATAGTGAAGGTAAATGATTTGAATACTTTTTTAGCACATAAGGAATTTATAGGTTCGCAGTTAATGGCTCAACCTATTGTTGGTAATAACAATGAAGAATATACAACCTCTGCATTTTGCGATGGCAAAGGAGGGTTTTATGCTTACATGACACTAAAAAGGAAATTATCAAAGGATGGTTTTACGGAAAAGGCTGAAGTTGTAGATTTGGAAAATATTGCTGATGTGTTACTTTCTTTATGTAAATTATTTAAACCCTTAGGGCCTACTAACTTTCAGTTTAGAAAACACGAAGGTACTTTGAAGTTATTAGAAATTAATCCGAGAATATCTTCTGCTACTTCCATTAGAAGTAAATTTGGGTATAATGAATCATTAATGGCAGTTGAATATTTTTTGGAAGGAAAAGAAATTAAGCAACCTTTCATAAAAAGAGGAAAGGCAATTAGATATACAGAAGATTTAATTATTTATGAATAAGATAGGTATCATTTCAGACATTCATGGTAATTACGAAGCTTTACAAACTGTTTTAGCTGAACTGGAAAAACTGAATGTAACAGAGATTTATTGTTTAGGTGATGTTGTGGGCTATTACTCTCAAGTAAATGAATGTTGTGATGAATTAAGATTAAGAAACATACCCTGTTTAATGGGCAACCATGATTGGTATATGGCAAGCGGAGGGTTTTGTCCAAGATCAAAAAGTGTTAACGATTGCCTTGTTTATCAAAGAAAAGTAATCACACCGGAAAACATAGAGTGGTTAAGAACATTTCCGGTTCAACTATTTGTAGGAGATGTTCATATGGTTCATGGTGGCTGGGCCGACCCGATTGATGAATATTTATTAGAACCCAGTGAAGAATACTTTTCAAAAATAAAAGGTAAAGCTTTTGTTTCCGGACACACTCATATTCAATTAATGCAAAAGTATAAGGATAAAATGTACTGCAATCCGGGTTCAGTTGGCATGCCCAGAGATAATGACCCAAGAGCGGCATTTGCCATATACGATGGAGATTTTCATTTACACAGAATTGAATATAATATGCAAGTTGTGTTTGACTTAATGGACAAAGCCGGCTTTAGTGACTATTATTATGGATGTTTAAAAACCGGGGCAAGAAATCTTTGTAAGCTTTAACAATATAACTTAAGAATAAATTTATATAGATGTTTAAGTGGAAGAAATTAGGAAGAGTATTTAATCCCGTTGATTTAAAAGGGACTAGTTGGATGCATGAATATGCCCAGGCTCCATCAATTGCTGTTTTTGATAATTATGTTAGGGTGTTCTTTTCTTCCCGTCCTGTTCCCGATGAAAGGGGGCAGTATATTAGTAGAATGGGTTATATCGATTTAAATAAAAATAACTTATTTGAAATTATTAATATTTGTAAAGCGCCCATTCTACCATTAGGAGGGTTGGGAACGTTTGATGAATTTGGAACTTATCCCGTATCCGTTATACAAACAGAGAACGAAATTAGGGCTTACTACGCAGGTTGGACAAGATGCGAATCCGTGCCTTTTAACGCAGCTATTGGTTTAGCTATTAGTACTGATAATGGCGAGTCTTTTTCTAAAATGGGGGAAGGACCTGTAATATCTTATACACCTGACGAACCATTTGTAATGGGTAGCCCGAAGATTAGAAAATTTGGGCACACTTGGTACTTGTGGTACTCGGCAGGAAGAGAATGGCTAGCTAATAATGGGCAACCCCAGCCGGTTTATAAAATAAGAATGGCTACATCTTCGGATGGAATCAATTGGAAAAAAATTGGAAGAAACTTAATACCGGATGTTTTAGAAGAAAATGAATGTCAGGCAAGTGCCGATGTCTTTAATTATAAGGGAAAATATCACATGTTTTTTTCATACAGATATAACCTGAATTTTAGAGAACCTAAGAGGGGTTATCGGATTGGTTATGCCGTATCTTCAGATTTGATTAATTGGGAAAGAGACGATAAAAGAGCGGGTATAGTAGCTTCTGAAAGTGGTTGGGATTCGGAATCAGTTAGCTATCCTTTTGTTTTTGAATTGAATGAAAAAGTATATATGTTTCATCAAGGTAATGAAATTGGTAGATTTGGCATTGGATTAGCGGAATTAGAAAGTTATAATTTGTAATTGATTAATATGCAGTGGAAGAAATTGGGTAAAATCTTTGACCCTACAGAACATAAATTATGTAACAATTGTATTGAATTTGCTCAATCGCCTCAAACACTGGTTTTTGATTCATTTGTAAGAATTTACTTTTCAACACGAGAAAGAGATAAAACCGGAAAATATTTAAGTCATATAGCATTTGTTGATTTTGACAAGAAATTTGAAAATATTTTAAATGTTTCAACTAAAACTATAATCCCTTTAGGGGAGTTAGGATGTTTTGATGAGCATGGTATTTTCCCAATTAATGTTTTAAAGGATCAAGATAAAATACTTGCCTATACAACCGGATGGAATAGAAAAGTATCTGTTTCTGCCGACGCCTCTATTGGCTTAGCAACAAGCATAGATAATGGTTTAACATTTCAAAAAATGGGAAAAGGTCCTGTTTTAACTTCCTCTTTACATGAACCATTCTTGGTAGGTGATGCTTTTGTTTCTGTTTTTGAAAAGAAATTTCATATGTGGTATATATATGGAACTGAATGGTCTAAATTTTCGGCAAATGAAGCACCCGATAGAGTTTATAAAATTGCGCATGCTACATCTGATGATGGCATAACATGGCAAAAAGAGGGCAGAAAAATTATTGAAGATAAAATAAACAAAGAAGAATGTCAGGCATTACCGAGTGTAATCGAGTATAATAAAAAATATCACATGGTTTTTTGTTATAGACACGCTAGTGGTTTTAGAAAAGATAAAGAAAAAAGCTATAAATTAGGGTACGCATATTCTGAAAACCTAATAGATTGGACAAGAGATGACAATCATTTAGGAATTAATTTGACTGAAAATGATTGGGATTCGGATATGATGTGTTATCCGCACATTTTTAAAGTTGATGGTAAAGTTTATTTACTTTACAATGGAAATGAATTTGGTAGATTGGGATTTGGCCTTGCTGCTTTAATATAATTTAATAATAAGATATGACTACAAAAAGAGATTACAATAAAGAATTAAAAGATACAGAAGATCATAAATATGGTTATAGTTTTGATTATGATGTAATGCATCCTTTTATGCTAAAATCATTTACTCCATTTTTCAGAGAAGGTAATTTTTTGGAATTGGGGAGTTTTAAAGGTGCTTTTACTAAAAGATTTATATCTCACTTTAATGATATTACTTGTGTAGAAGCATCTGATGAAGCTATACAAATAGCTAAAGCTGAACTGGGAAATAAAATTACTTACATCAATTCTCTTTTTGAAACAGTAATGCTACCAAAAAAATATGACAACATAGTGTTAACGCATGTTTTGGAACATATTGACGATCCTGTTAAAGTTTTAAAAAGAATTAATGATGAGTGGCTAAGTGATACAGGGCGTTTCTTTTTAGTTTGTCCCAATGCCAATGCACCATCAAGACAAATTGCTGTAAAAATGGGTTTAATAAGCCATAATGCCGCAGTTACCCCTGCTGAGAAGGAACATGGACATCGCATTACGTATAGTTTAGATACTTTAGAAAGGGATGCAAAAGCAGCAGGATTAAAAGTAGTTCATCGTTCAGGTATTTTCTTTAAAGCATTGGCAAATTTCCAGTGGGATAAATTATTAGGCACTGATATTATTTCTCCTGAATATATGGAAGGGTGCTATCAGTTAGGACAACAATATCCTGATTTGTGCAGCAGCATTTTTTTAATGTGCGAAAAGGGAAAATAAATTTCAAATGCTATGAGCCACATTTCAATCTGTTTTGCCGTTTACCAAAACCAAGGAGCTTTACCTATTTTGTATCAACAGATGACAGAAGAGTTAGCTGCTAACTTCCCCCATGATACCTACGAACTTTTATTTGTAAATGATGGTTCTAAAGACAATTCATTAAATGAATTGATTGAGTTAAAGAAAAAGGACAACCATGTAAAAATAATTTCCTTCTCTAGAAACTTTGGGCAAATGGCTGCCATACTTGCCGGCTGGGAAAACGCCACAGGCGATGCAGTTATAAATATGGCTGCCGATTTGCAGGACCCCCCAAAACAATGTATTGAAATGATTAAAGAGTGGAAAGCAGGCAATGAAATTGTAATCAGTTACAGGCAATCACACGGCACTTCAGCTTCTAAAAAATTTACTTCCAAGTTGTTTTATAAGATGATGCTTCCTTCAGCCCCTCCGGGAGGGTTTGATTTTGCTTTGATAGACAGAAAGCCTATGAATGCTATTAACTCTTTGAAAGAGAAGAACCGTTTTTATCAATACGATATTTTATGGGCAGGGTTTAAAACCAAGTTTATTCCGTATGATAAATTGGAAAGGAAGATTGGTAAATCTCAATACAATTTTTTTAAACGTTTCCGTAACTTTTATTCTGCTTTTTTAAATGTAAGTTACTTTCCTTTGCGGCTACTAACTGCTATCGGGGGTATTGTTTCGGTATGTGGATTTATTTATGCCTTAGATATTGTTTACACTTATATCTTTCATCAAACACCATTTAATGGATGGGCTCCCATAATGATTTTGCTTCTAATAATAGGGGGCTTAATTATGCTGATGCTTGGCGTAGTTGGCGAATATATATGGAGGATATTAGACGAAGTAAAAGGAAGACCTAATTATATTATAGATAAAAAGTGGGACTAACTTTTCTTTCTTTCAAATATAAATATTTTGTATTGAGACTTAGGCGGGTTATTCGCTAAATCCATCTCCGGAGCCCACACGTAATTAGTAGTATTATCATACATGTCGGCAAAACCAATCAGGTTATATTTCTGAGCACTGAACTTATCAAACCAGGGAAAAATTAGATTCTTTACATTGGGGTTTGCCATCCAGGATATGGGGTGTGAGAAAAAAACTAAAAAACGCGGGTCAGCTTTTTCAACATCATTTATAAACTCTTGCTGCCATTCTTCAGCTTTTTTAGAAGGAAACTCTAATAAGGCACCTGATCCTGCAAAACGGGAAGGAGATATTTTATTGGTGTAAAAATACATTTGAATCTCTGTACCAAAAACTGCAAGCTTATCTTCCGGCTTCATCATGGTATTCAATTTATCAGCAATTACTTTAGATTCAGGAAAAGGGTTTAGGCCATATACTTGTCTCATTAATTGTGTTGGATTTACCTTGAAATAATATTTCTGCAAAGCACTTAGATTAGAAAAGGTAAAAAATAGCAATACTCCAAGTACAATGTATCTGGCATAAGATTTTAATTTAAATCTGGAGACTAACAATTCTTCTACAGTATAAATAAACGCAGCAGCACTTATACATACAGTAGGTACCCATTGTAAAAAATAATGCCCGTAATAGTGATTACCGGGCATAACAGTTAAAAAACCTAAAACATAAAAACCTAATACACTTAGTTTAATCCACCATTTGGCTTTGGTAAGAAAAATAGATAAAGCCCCCAATAATGACATTACCCATATAAATTTATAATTCTCGTACATACCTTTAAAGTTCATTTTAAGGTATTCTATTCCTTGTTCAAAAGTTATTACAGAAGAGTACTCCTTTCTAATATCAAAAAACCAATAATTAAAATCTTCCCAACCACCTCTTTTCCAAACGGTAAATAAGTCTATTGCAATTGGAATGATAACTGCTGCTCCAAAAATAAGAGTAGACATAATAGCTTTTTTTATGTTTCGTGGTTCTTCAAAAACCTGGCGCCCTAATAAAATAATTCCGGCACACAATCCTAAGAAAAAGGAAGTCTGCTTTACTTCAAATGCCAGACAAAAAAACAAGCCTGATAGCATTGCCCATAGATAAGCCGTTTTATCAAAATATCTTAACAGACAATAAATTCCGGCTAAGGCAAAAAAAGCAACCAAGTGTTCTGACTGAACAGTAAAGCCTGAGATGCCCATATTCATAGATAATAACGCCCAGAATATGGCTGCTGAGATGGCGCCCAAATTATTAAACAACCTTTTAGAAATAAAAAAGATAAGTACTGCACTTACCATATTTATGATCATAAAACCAACATGTAATGATTTTAGTGTATATCCAAAAATGGTCACCATAACTGCATAGCAATAAAACACACCAGGTAAACGCTGAGACCCTATATCTTTGAAAGGAACTGCCCCATTTAAAGTTATTTTCCCGCTATAAGCATAAGCACCCTCGTCCCTCTCAAAAGGAACATTTACAAAATTTGAACGGATAATAAATATTAACAATAAAACAGCTGCTAAACCAATATAATAGTATGTATTATTAGATTTAGTGATTGGTTCAGGAAGAGATTCGCTTTTACTTTTTTCAACTGACTTAGTTGCTTTTACTTTTGCCATACCTTATTAAAATCCAAAAGTATAGATATAGGACTGAATATGCAACTTACATTAATTTATTCTCTCTATTAGATTTCAGTATCTCGGCAAAAGTCATGTTATGGTTAAAACCATTAATACACATGGCAATACGTTTAGCTTTAGTAGCATCTGTTTTGGCGCTTTCTATCCATTTAGAGTAATAGTTTTGATGCGATTTAGGCATCTTTGTAAAGAACGCTTTTGCTTTAGCATCATCTTCCAGACAAGCCAGTAAATCAGGTGAAATTTCTACAGGGGCTTTGTCTTCTTCCACATTTAAAACAACCTGCTCTCCGCTTCGCTGTTTTTTAATGTTCTTTCTTATGGTAGCATTTATAGGCAGTATAAAATTGCCCTCGCCCATTGGCAAAATAGCAGCACTTTTAAAGGCATACTTATCAATAGTACCTTTTATGCGGAATGATTTTTTGTAGTTTGGTTTTATCTTATGGGCAACCTCGGCAGGAATATCAATATAGGTCCAGCCGGTTTTCTCGCCCATCTCTTTAAACTTTTGCAGGGTAGCCGTAAAATTAACTTTGGTGGCCATATTATTTGAGGCAAAAATAACATTAGTCGTTTATTCTACAAGCAATAGCAACTAACAATAGACGGAAAGCAACAGACAATTAACGGAAAGCAACGGACATTGAACGGAAGGCAACGAGCTTTGGACGGAAAGCAAACGGGAAGAGTTTGAACGCAAACAGGAAGAGACGGAATGCAAACAGGAGGAGTCGGAATGCAAACGAGAAGAGTCGGAAAGCAAACAGGATGTGTTGGAAAGCAAACGCGAGGAGACGGAACGCAAACAGGATGTGTTGGAAAGCAAACACGAGGAGACGGAACGCAAACCCGAAGAGTCGGAACGTAAACACGAGGAGACGGAAAGCAAACGCGAAGAGACGGAAAGCAAACGGGAGGAGTCGGGAAGCAAACACGGGGAGACGGAAAGCAAACGGACGATTATTTTAGGGGTTTCGTCGATAAATTTAACAGAAAACTTGGTTGTTTTACCTTTCAAAGAACCTTTTTTAAAGCCTAAAAACCGCTTTTTTAGAGGAATAGAGGGAGATTTTGTTTTATATTTGTATATATTAAAAACAAAATGAAACAATATGCTATTATCATAATGCTATGCAGCAACCAATTCTTTGCGCAGCAAAACAAAACCACTATCGATACCGCTTTTTCTGAAGCAGGTAAAATAGAATCCATCACATACAAAACCAATGACAAGAAGGATAAGGTTCTTAATTATTATGATGGCAGTTTATCCGATGAATTTAATTTTAAGAACGGTATAAGAGATGGATTGAGCATTCATTATAATTATCAAAAGAAAGGCAGAATACAATCTAAATTGATGTATAAGGATGGGCTTTTAAACGGGCTTTATCAAACATACAATGATACCGGAAAAATAATCTATACTGGTTATAATGTAAATGGGAAAAAAAATGGTTTATGTACCTGGTATTATGAAAATGGAGCTAAAAAATCAGAATTTTATTTTAAGAATGACAAAGAAGATAGTGTTGCCACATCCTATTATTTAAATGGGAAGAAGAGTTTTGTTGGAAATTACAAGGATGGAAAATTAGAAGGTAAAAGCATAAATTATTACAAAAATGGGAAACCATCATTGGAAACTTCTTATAAGAATGGTAAGCGTGATGGACCTGCAACCTATTTTTATGAAAATGGAAATATAAAATATACAGGCGTATATAAGGATGATAAAATGTTTGGTGAGCGCTTATGCTATAACGAAAACGGAAAATTATGCAATGGAGATTTTAAGATATATAGCGAGGATGGTATAATTGAAAGGGAATGTAAATGTATTAACGGAAAGCCCGAAGGTGAGTTAAAAATGTATAGCACTTATGGTATTCTTAGTATGTTGGTTACTTTTAAAAATGGTAAGCCGGATGGTTTAACTTATTATTATAAAAACGGGAAAATAACTACTACCGAATTATACAAAGATGGTGTGTTCGAGAAAAAATTTAAAGAAGATGATAAGTAAATATAATAATGTAAGTAAGTGCGTTAGGGATTGGAGCAAGCTGCCGTGCAGCGCGTAAAGCCCGACCTTTGTAATCAAAGGGAACGCCCATACTTCACATTTCGACAGGCTCAATGCTCAGTATGACAATAACTTATAATTAATTCTGCTTACCGGCCAGTAAGAACATAACCGCCATACGCACAGCTACTCCATTTTCTACCTGCTCCAGTATAATAGAGTTTTTGCCATCGGCAACCTCGCTGCTTATTTCTACTCCGCGGTTTATGGGGCCCGGGTGCATAATCACAATATCTTTTTTAAGTCCGTCCAGTATCTCCTGCGTTAAGCCATATAACATGGTGTACTCGCGCAGGGAAGGGAAGAATTTAATATCCTGTCTTTCTAATTGTATGCGCAGCATATTGGCTACATCTGCCCACTCGAGGGCTTTCTGTAAATTGGTTTCAACCTCTACACCCAAGGATTTTATATGACGGGGTATAAGCGTGGCAGGCCCGCATACCTTAACCTGTGCACCCATTTTATTCAAACAAAATATATTAGAGAGCGCGACACGCGAGTGCAGTATATCTCCTACAATAACCACCTTCTTACCTTTTAGTGAGCCTAACTTTTCTTGTATAGAGTACGCATCCAGCAGGGCTTGCGTGGGGTGTTCGTGGGCACCGTCTCCGGCATTAATTATTTTACAGTTCTTTACCTTTTTGCTTAAAAACACACAGGCGCCGGCATTGGGGTGGCGCATCACCACCATATCCACCTTCATGGCAAGGATGTTGTTTACAGTATCTATAAGGGTCTCACCTTTTTTAACCGAAGAGGTAGAAGCCGAGAAGTTTACCGTATCGGCACTGAGGCGTTTTTGCGCCAGTTCAAACGAGGTACGTGTGCGGGTAGAGTTTTCGAAGAAAAGATTGGCAATGGTTATATCGCGCAGGGAGGGTACTTTTTTAATAGGACGGTTTAGTACCTCTTTAAAGTTTTTTGCCGTGGTTAGTATAAGTTCAATATCATTCTTTGTTATGTTTTTTATTCCTAAAAGATGATTTGTACTTAGGTGGCTCATTACAATTATCTATTTAATAAGGTTACTTTATCGTGTCCTTCGGTTTCTTTCCATTCTACTTTTACCTGCTGAGATTGTATGCTATCTATGGTTTTACCCACGTAATTAGGCTGTATAGGCAGGTGGCGACTAAACCTTCTGTCAATCAATACCAGTAATTCTACTTTGTTGGGCCTGCCAAAAGCCAGCAGGGCATCTAAACCGGCGCGTATGGTACGCCCCGTAAACAGCACATCATCTATCAGCACCACGTTTTTGTTTTCTATAATAAAGGGTATGTTGGTTTGGTTGGGTATTAGCTCTTTCTGGCGGAAATCATCGCGGTAAAAAGTAATATCCAAATCGCCGCAAAGTATGTTTTTGTTTTTGCAAAGCGTTTGCAGTTGCCTGTGTATGCGCTTAGAAAGGAACACTCCGCGAGGCTGCAACCCAATTAGCGCAGTATTCTCAAAATTGTTGTGGGTTTCAATAAGCTGGTGACAAAGGCGGGTAAGCGTTATTTCGAAGTTCTGTTCGTTTAGTAATATTTTTGCCGCCGACATATTTACGCAGCTAAAGTAAGAATTATAATTGTATTGGTAAATTTATATGGGTATTCCGGCGATTACACCGTCGGGCTTTATACACTGTATCTTTGCAATTAGAAGCTTAATTAATCATTAAAAAACAAAAAGCCATAAAACACTACCTAAGCCTATTTTTATATTATTACTATATTTGCCTTCCTAATTTTTATTTAAATGACTTATCTTGAGTTTGAGAAACCTATTGAAGAGCTTGAAAAAGAGCTTCAGAAATTAAAAGATGTAGCCACCAAAAGTAAAGTAGATGTGTCTTCCTCTATCAAACAAATAGAAGACAAAATACAGGAAACCAAAGTACAACTCTATTCATCACTTACCCCATGGCAAAGGGTGCAACTATCACGCCATCCCGAAAGACCTTATACCCTTGATTATATAAACACCTTAACCAACGGTAACTTTATAGAACTGCATGGCGATCGCACGGTGAAAGATGATAAAGCCATGGTAGGTGGTTTGGGCGATATTGACGGGAAAACATATATGCTTATTGGCCAGCAAAAAGGCAGAAATACCAAAGAACGCCAGTTTCGTAACTTTGGGATGCCAAACCCCGAAGGGTATCGCAAGGCTTTGCGCCTGATGCGAATTGCAGAAAAATTTAATAAACCCATTATTACCTTTATTGATACTCCCGGTGCTTTCCCCGGTTTAGAAGCCGAAGAGCGCGGACAAGGGGAAGCCATTGCCAGAAACCTGTTGGAAATGTCTCAGTTAAAGGTGCCCGTTATTTGTATCGTTATTGGTGAAGGTGCTTCGGGTGGAGCCCTTGGTATTGGCATTGGCGATAAAGTAGTGATGTTAGAGAACTCCTGGTATTCTGTAATCTCTCCTGAGAACTGCTCTACTATCTTATGGCGCACCTGGGACTTTAAAGAGAAAGCTGCAGAAGCCCTAAAGCTTACTGCCGAAGATATGTTGGCAAACAAACTGATTGATGGCATTATACCTGAGCCTTTTGGCGGTGCACACAATAACCCTGCTCAAACCTTTGAGAACGTAAAAAAAGCTATTAACAGCTACATCATAGAATTGGAAAGCAAATCTGCCGATGAACGTATTATTACCCGCATAGATAAATTCTGTGCTATGGGTGTTGTACTGGAATCGCATGAAGAAGCTATTAAATAAATCATGTAGTAAATCAATAGCCGAGCAGAGCGAATACATGAGTGCAAAAAGAAACATAATAATAAACGAATAAATAAAAAATCATGGCAAATACAGGAGACGTTAACATTGGTTCGGTACTTAGATACAACGGAGAACTTTGTTTAATTACTGAATGGCAGCACCGCACACCGGGCAACTTACGCGCTTTTTACCAGGCTAAAATGCGCAACCTAATGAACGGCAAACAAACGGAAAACCGTTTCCGTTCGGGCGAAGAAGTTACTTTGGTTAGAGTAGATTATAAAATGATGCAGTTTATTTATACCGAAGGAGATTTTATTGTGGTGATGGATAACGAGACTTTTGACCAAGTGCATATATCTGCCAAAACCTTAGGCGATGGATTGAAATTCCTGAAAGAAGGTATGGAAGTAAAGATAACCTTTGAGGAAGACAGCCCTATTTTAGCCGAAGCCCCTACTTTTGTAGAGCTTGATATTACCTATACCGAACCGGGTATTAGAGGAGATACTGCCAGTTCTAACACCTTAAAAAGTGCTACTGTTGAAACGGGTGCTACCGTTATGATACCTTTGTTTGTAAACGAAGGCGATAAAATTAAGATTGATACCCGTACCTCTGCTTATGTAGAGAGGGTTAAGAAGTAATTAAGACTAGTCTTTCTGCTTAGTAAATTCAATACTGTAACTGGTATGGTTAATGGTATTGCTTATTTTTAGGTTGGTTTTGGTTAGTTCTCTTATATCCCAGTTAGAATTACTGATAAAAAGATTATAAACGGGTACCGTATCAATGGGGGTTGCCGGATAGTATTGATAGCCTTTAACCGTAAAATCTATTTCTAAAGCTCTTTTATGCTCTTCAAATCGTATGGTACCTATGCCTCCTATACTATACATATTAAGAGGGTGCTGGTGGAATTTATTCTCGGAAGTACCTACCTCCATAATAAGGTTGCCATACTGAGGACTTGGAGCCGGCGTGCCACTGTAATTATATCCATCATAACGGTTATATAGTATGGTGGTAGAATCTGCGTTGTTTATAAGGTATTTGGTAAGCAACCAGTTACCTTCCAGTCTTCTTTCAGGAGACGTAAGCTCCAAAAATTTATGATCTTCGGGGTATTTCTTGCAGCTTAAGCATAAACTGCTGATGATGATTAACATAACGGATATTTTAACCATTCCTTTCATAAATTCTTCTGCAATTTTACAGTTTTAAAAGCAAATAATTACCATTTTAAGTCAATTTGTTGTTTTGATAGAGCGCTCCCAATAAAGTTGAGAGCGCTCCCAACAAAGTTTAGAGCGCTCCCTTAAATGTTTAGAGTACTCTCGGAAAAGTTTAGAGCATTCTCAGAGATATTAAATCTGCTTAACTTTGATGTTATAAGCTTCGAATATATCACGGTAGCGCACATAACCAACATACTTATCTCCCTCAATTACAGCTACTTTATCTATATCGTATTCAAGTATTATATTAAGTGCTTTGCTTAAGTTTTCGTTGCAGTTTACAGAAGGTATCTTTTCCATATAATTGACAATAGTATGGTCTTGGTCTTGTTTATTAACAATAATATTTCTTAAAGAAATCATACCCATATAGTTCCAATTATTATCAATCACCGCAAAATCACTTGCGTGAATTTCAAATGATTTATTAAGCAATTCCGACAATGTCCAATCTTTGTTGGCAGTAGCTAAAAGCCTGAACTCAGGAAAGAAATCTTTTAAACTGGTACCTTCCAGCACATCATTTCGCATATTATAGCTATGCGCAGGAGATTTAAACCTATTATCTACCTGATTTTTGTAGAAAGATATTCTACGCGACAACAAAAAGGTAAATACGGATACAATAATGATAGGTGGCAATAGCGAATAGTTACCACTCATTTCAATAATCATAACAATACCTGCCACAGGAGCCTGAGCCACACCCGCATAAAAAGCCCCCATGCCAATTACCATAAAAGAGGCTATGCTTACCTGTTGATGAGGGAATACCAGTTGAGCCAAAGTACCTACCGCTGCACCCAACATAGCACCAATAAATAAAGAAGGGCCAAATATACCGGCAGAGCCCCCGCTACCAATGGTTAGCGTACTGGCAACAATCTTTAAAAAGGCTATTACCAGACAACTAAGCACTACTGCAATGGCTCCTTCTACAGGAAAATAATCCGGGAAATGCCCTTGTATAACATAACTTAAATAATCGTTTCCGGTACCGGAGATACTAAAGAAAAAAACAGCAATTGCACCGGTAAGCAACCCGCCAATAGCAGGTTTTAACCATTTTGGCACTCTTATTTTATCAAAGAAAGTGCGTGTATCTTTAAATCCCTTAATTAGCAAATAACCAAATGCAAAACACAAACCTCCCAACAATAAATAAAATACAATCTCATTGGCATGAAATGCCTGCGGGGCAGATATATGAAAAGCTGATTCGGCACCTGCATATCCAATATAAACCAGGTAAGCCGTTACCGATGATATAAAACAGGGTATCAAAGCATCGCTCTCAATATCATTTCGATAAACCATTTCAGCAGCGGTAAGCGCCCCACCTAATGGAGAGCGAAATACGGATCCTAAACCTGCTGCTGTCCCTGCCAATAGCAAAGTACGCCTTGCTCTTGCTCCTGTTTTAAAAATATTAGATAACCAAACACCTATACCCGCTCCTATTAAAGAAATAGGCCCCTCCTTTCCTCCACTTCCTCCTGTAGGTAAAGTAAATAAAGTAGCTAAAGCTTTAAAAAAAGGGACTTTGGTATCTATTCTTCCCTCATTGTAATGAAAAGCATATATCATTTCATCAGTACCGGTACCGGAAGCATCTTTACAGAAAAAGTGGATAATTAACCCTGCTATCAATCCGCCAAAAGCAGGTAAAAACAATACAATTAGCGAAGTACTTGGATTTTGCGCTGCAAAGCTTATTTTTTGCAGCAAAGTCTCTGTCTTTTCAGATGTTTGCGTGTGCAAAGAGTTAAAAAAAGCCTCGAGTAAACTTAGTATATAAGAAAAAGTCATAGATGCTACCCCACATAATATACCCACTATTACAGCATATACATATATACTATTTGGATTTTTTATGTTAACCAACCTTCTTAAGCTGAAAGATTGCGGCATAGCAGGTGTTTAAGAGAAGTCAAAAATATTGTTTATTTTTGTTTGCGCATAATTACTAAAAATGGACGGTCGAGTCAGTATTATTTTACAAACAAAAAAGCTAAAAGTTTCTTTCATTTCAAAATTCATTTTCTTCTCCTTTAAACGCTAAACCACAGGTATGATCTTAGGGTATTCATTTACTATTTTATTAGTGCTGTTAAATGGTTTTTTTGTAGCCGCAGAGTTTTCCATTGTCAAAGTTCGTGCCTCGCAGGTTGAATTGAAAGTAAGCAAAGGAAGCCGCCGGGCTAAAATGACTGCCCATATTATTGCTCATTTAGATAAATACCTTTCTGCCACTCAATTAGGTATTACACTTGCCAGTCTTGCCCTTGGTTGGATTGGAGAAGATGTGGTAGCTCAATCTATCCTTAGATTATTACATTATTTTAACTTTAATATAACCGAGTTAACTGCTCACAGAATTGCTGTTCCGGTTGGGTTTACCTTAATTACTATAGCTCATATTGTATTCGGAGAACTTGCCCCAAAAATTATTGCCATCAGAAATCCACTAAATACATCTATTGCACTTTCAATACCCCTACGTGTATTCTTTGTTGTTTTCAGTCCGTTTATTTGGTTTATAAACAAATTCTCTGCACTTATTTTAAGCATGATGGGTATTAAAGCTGCTGCGAATGATTCTCATACAGAAGAAGAACTAAGAATGATACTGACGGAGAGCGAAGAATCTGGCGCTATTAAACAATCTGAGAACGAGCTGATACAAAATGTTTTTGATTTTGACGACCGTATCGTTAAGCAAATCATGGTTCCTCAAAACCGCATCTCGGCTATTGACATTGAGATGGGGCATGATAATATTATTAAAAAGATCATTGAAGAAGGTTACTCTCGTTTACCTGTTTATTTAGGCGATATTGATAATGTAGTAGGTATCATTCATAGTAAAGACTTACTGAAAGCAGTAGTTGACAATCGTTTTACCAGTATTAAAGAGATTATGCGCCCCGCACACTTTGTGCCTGAAAGCATGAAAGTGAATGATTTGTTGCGCGATTTTCAGCGTTTGCATGCTTTAATAGCTATTGTCACCAATGAATTTGGTTCAACAGCAGGCATAGTTACTATGGAGGATGTTATTGAAGAATTAGTGGGTGAAATTAGAGACGAGCACGATGATGAGAAACCTGATATTGAAAAAATAAATGATTCGGAATACATTATTAAAGCACAAACCAAAATAGGAGATTTAAATGAATCTTTGCCTATTGCTCTACCTGAAAATCCACATTACGATACCATGTCAGGTTATGTAAATTACATTTTTGGAAGAATACCTGCAGTAAACGAAAAAAGAAGTATTAACGGATACGAAATTACCATCTTACAACGAGTTAAACAAAGTGTAGGTCTTGTTAAAATAAAAATATTAGATAAGGATATCAGTTAATTTAATCGAATTAAAAATATCAGATATCACTACCTGATATTTTATAATTACCGTTCCTCCAATTACCTTGGTTTTATTGCTTCTTTACCGTTGCTTTGCTGTATAGGTTTAGCTGTATTAACTTTAATTGGTTCAGTAGGGCGTTGTGGAGCCTGATTATTGTTATTTACATTAAACCCTCTAGGAGTATTGCTGGCATTATTAATCCCAGACTCAAAATGCATATTAGGGTTTCCATTTGCATTACCACTTGTATTGGTAGGAACATAATTCACACTTATATCTTGAATAGCAGAACCATAAGAATTGGTTGCTTTAATAACAAAGGTATTCATACCCGGGCTAAGCGGAGAAGTAAAGTTTAATGCTTCACTTATCTGCGGGTTATATGAAAACGAAACTGAAGAACCATTATAGGTTACAGAAACTTCTGATGCGTTGGTTACATAATTAACATTAGCGCCCACAGAAATAACTCCACTCATGGTTGTATAAGGACTTGAACCAGGAGAAGTTCGTGTAATTTCAGGTTGATGGCGTATGCCTGTCTGTCCCATAGCTCCAGTTCCTCCCGAAGTAGCATTATTATTAAGGTGTTGGTCTATATAGGTAACTCCGCCTGCTTGTAAATTAGGATTTTGTTGCCCAGTATGAGGGGTATTATTACTGCCATTCATTTGTTGATCTATATAAGTAACTCCTTTTGGTTGAATATTTTGGGATTGTTGAGCCACATGTGGATTGTTATTACTATTGTTTTGGTCTATATAAGTAACTCCACCCGGTGTTTGTATATTAGGATTCTGTTGCCCCACATGAGGTGTATTATTATTGCCATTCATTTGTTGATCTATATAAGTAACCCCTCCATTTGTTTGAAGATTAGGATTCTGTTGTCCTGTATGAGGAGTATTGTTAACATTATTATTATTATTTCCATTTGGCTGAATAACTCCACCTGTTTGTATATTAGTAGTATTGTTGTTTGAAGGACTGCAATTCTTACTTACCAAAGACAGGCTTACTTGTTTAACATCAGTTACACCATTATTTGTTGCCTTAATAATTAATTGATTTGTACTACCAGTTAAATTTAACGGCACTTCAATTTCCTGCGTGCTTTGATTATAATTAAAACTTATCGGACTACCGTTAAAACTTGCGCTAATCTCAGATGATGAAGTAACATTATATACATAACCGCTAACGATAAAGTTTTGCTGCAAACTTAAAAAAGGACTTGTTGCTGGATTAAAAATTTCTATGCGCGGAGATGCACCGGCTGCAGGCTTATAATCTATAACCGTAGATTTAGTATCCGTACCTGCCTGATTGGTAGCACTAATATGAATACTATTAAAACCAGTCAAAAGATTTGCGGCTGTAAAGCTTAAAGAATGCGTTGAAGGATTAAAGTTAAACGATGAAAGAGTAGAACCATTAACACTCACCGTAATTTGATTAGGATTTGTTATATTTATAACTGATGCGCTTACATTATAAGAAGATGCTGCAACAACTTGTGGAGATGAAAAAGGATTTGTATATTGAATAAATGGTCTTCCTGTATTATTATTTATTGGATTAATTCCTCCATTAGCATTAGGATTGATTGAATTATTTGGATAACCACCTCCTCCGTTAGGTGCTATATTGGCGTTGGGATTAATAGAATTATTAGGGTAATTACCCCCGTTTTGGGCCACGTTAGCGTTAGAATTATTAGAATAATTGCCTCCGTTTGGGGCCACGTTAGCGTTAGGATTAATAGAATTATTAGGGTAACCTCCATTAGCATATCCCGCACCATTAGACATATAAGTAGGATTAAAAAACACTGTCACCCCCTGAGAGCCTGTTCCATAAGCATTATTTGCTGTTATTATTATATTATTAGTGCCTTGTTGCAAAAATGTTTGAAAATGGAAATTACCGTTAAAAGGGTCATAAGAAAAATATCTCACCGGATACCCGTTTTGCGAAATATTTATCTGATGTGCCAAAAGTATATTTTGAATATTTCCGCGCACAGTAATATAATTTCCGGGGCTTGCAAAATTAGCAACCGGATATGCTATACTTACCACAGGTGGCATTACCTGTTGTTGGTTATTCGTATAAACAACTGTATTATTTACCGGAGGAGTATTCTCATAAACTACCGTAGTAGTTGTCGGTGGCGGAGTTCCATTAACATATACCACCTCTCTATGGTGTCTGCATCCTGTAGATAATGCCATTATTAGTACTAGGCTTGCTGCTGCTGTTGTAATGTTCCTTACGTTCATATTTGCTGTTTTAAGTATTTATTAGCTATAACCTTATCTGTTTTCTTAATTTTAAAACAAACATACAAAATCTTCTTAATATTCTGTCCTAAGATACCAATTCTTCCCTGTAAGATGTTAATTCTTTCATGTAAGACCCAATAAATTCAATGCGAAACACCTTAGGCTTGGCTAATTACCTGTAAAATGCTACCTGCTATTTGTAAAATGTCCCTCGCTTACCTTATTTCCGAAATAGCAATAATCTGTATCTTTCTTTCGGCGGCTGCCCCCGGGTTGTAGATACTGTTTCGGGTATCGTAATAATTATCGCTTTGTTTGCTGGCTGGTAATTCTCCTACATTCTCTTCATAATAAATAAGCTTTCCGCTTTGCACATAAGGCACAAACATGGCACCCTTATATTGGTTAAAATAGTTTTGCAAACTGCTTATTCTTCGTTTAGCCAAATTCACATTATAATCTGTTGAGGCAAGCGGAGAGCAAAAGCCTTTCATGGTAATCTTAATAGTTTCCCCTCGTTTCAATACATCTTCCATCAAAAGAGCAAAGCGTTCCAAATCGTTTAAACCTGCCTGCACACTGTCTTCAAAAAAGTTCTCTACCTTGTTCTCGGCGGCTGTTTTATCGGGGTCTTTAAGGTCTTTGGCAAACTCTTTAAAGTAAGTAGGACGCATATCCAAATAAGCCTCGCAGGTAGCTTTGTAGTTCTTTTTAGTGGTAATGGCATTTGTTTTAGCATCCGGTTGGTCGTTATGAAAATATAAAGTAAGCGGCACCAATACTTTCATCTGGTTAATGGAAACCATTGCACTGTCAATTGGTTTCACAGGAGCATTGGGTGTATCAGACACAAGAGGTGTTATGACAAAAGCATAAATATCGTTGCAGCAGCTTTGCTTTTCTTCAAAATAAGAACCCGCACGGTTAGAAGAAATATAGGCTTTATCCTTCTTACTGTTGTTGCTATAATAAACATCATTTAAGGGGCTATTTATTGGATAGCCTGCATTTTCAGGTGCTTTAAAGGCATCAGTTTTAAACTCGCTTTTAAAAATATCAAAGCCACCCAAACCTTTATGGTGATTGGAACTGAAATACAAGGTTTGTGTAACGCTTTCAAAGTAGGGTGTTTTTTCATCTTCATAGCTGTTAACAAGCTTGCCCGCATTTGTGACTTCCCCATAAGTCTCATCTGATGTTTTTTTGCTATACCAGATATCCATACCACCTTGCCCCCCACCCCTGTCGGATGCAAAGAATAAATAGGTTTCTTTATTCATTTCACTCAAACAAGGTTGGGTGGTATTAGAGCCTTCTATATTTATAGGGGCTTTAAGCATTTCGGGGGCTGCCCATTTTCCATTTATATATTTAGAACTGTAAAGTTTGCAGGTGAAATCAGAAGCGTTCTTTTGTTTGCAGCGTGAAAAGATAATCTCTGTATAATCTTTATTAAAACAGGAGTTAGCATTATGTACACCTTGCTTATTGATAATAGAATCCATCTCCATGGCACGTTGCCATTTTTGATTATCTCGTTTAGAGACGAATATTTTATTGAAAGATATATCAGTCTTCTTGTCTTTATCTTTTTTGTTTCGCAGAGAGGAAAAGTATAAAAGGCTGTCAACCTCTATGGGTGCATACTCTGATACTTTAGAATTTACGTTAGTATCTAAATGTTCTATCTTAACCGGTAAAGGATTTTTAATAAGTATTTGAGCCAAGTCGCAGGACTCGCCTTCCAGCTTAGATTTTTCTGCCATCTTCTTTAAATGTTCGTCTCTGCTCTTTTTGTTCTTTGAAGTAAACTTTACAAAGTATTTCTTAGCCTGTTTGTATTGGGCTTTGCTTTTTAGCAACTCTCCCAACCAAAAAATAGTTTCGGGATAATGATTCCCATTATCAATTTTAAACACCTTTAAATACCAATAATAAGCAATATCATTATCAAAGTTCAGGCGGCTGGCGGTAGCGTATAAATACTGATACTCTATTATAGCAGAGTCTTTTAATATTACCTGATTATATAACTGTGCAGCTGAGAAATAGTCCTTCTGAGACATAGCATCTGCCCCTTGTTTTAAAAGCTTTTTTAAACTTTGTGAGAAAGATTGTTGATTACAGAAGAAGAAGGATGCCAACAGAAATATATACGTATACTTTTTTCTCATATACTACATATCAACAGGGCAACTACGTTTTTTAGGCATAAATACAGGTGGTTTATTAAAGATGTAAAGTAAAGCAACTTCGATAGCACCCCGCTTATTGGTGGCAGGTGTAAAGTTTGATGTGTTTATATCATAAGCTACACCGCAACGAAGTCGTTTATAATCCATACCTAACAATAGAATAAAAGCATCCTGTAAACGTGCTGAAATACCTGCATTAACTGATATGTTATCTTTCTTATCTAGTATATAAGCAACTCTTCCGGCTAAGATGGTTTCATGGAAAGGCCCCTGGTGTTCATACATTACATCGGCATGTAAGTACAATATATCTTTGATAGGATACTTAACATTAAGATATGTATTCGACTTCATATACAAATCAACGCCTTCACTTTTAAAGAAAGACACATTAGGGTGAGTAAGGTGCGATAGGCTTGCACCCCCTGTAATATAACCCATGTTTTTTAATTTATATTGAGCCGCCAAACCTGTACCCACGTCAAAATAGGTTTTTGATTGTGTGGGGTAACTTTCTCCTGAAGGAAGTGTAGGGTCATAGACATCTCCATTAAACTGATTATCATAGGTAAGTTTACGGGTATTAAAAGAGATGTTGCTTACACCGGGAGATAGTCCTATAGAAACACTTAAATTACTATCTCCTTTAAACTTTTGAATATATGATAGCGGAACATAAAACTGATTGATGGTATAACGGCTATCACCGGAATTATCATTATTAAAAATGATACCTGCTCCTGCCCCACCCTGCTGAGAAAGCACGTTGGTAAAACGGGCGTCTCCGCAAAAAGAAAAAGTAGTGTAGTTTACGGGTACTGTTCTCCATTGGTTACGAAAAGCACCTGCCACCCGGTAATCGCCATCAAACATACCGGCTTGCGCAGGGTTTAAATACAAAGGGTTTGCCCAGAATTGAGACAGGTGTATATCTTGTGTAAATGCTTCGACTCCACTTAACATGACAAAAAGTATAAATAAGCTCTTTTTCACTTGACGCTAATTTAGGCATTTTTTTATTACGGTATAGTTAAATGCATATTGTTCTTTTACACCCGAGCCTTTTTAGGCGAACACTATAGTACCGTTATAAAGGCAAACAACTGGCAAACTATAAATTTGTACTTTTGCGGCGCTTAAATCAAACTAAATGAACAAATCAATTTATATACTTGCTGTTACTGTTTTGCTGGCAGCCTGCGGTGGCAAAGAAAAAGGAAATTCTTCTTTTCAATTATCGGGTACGTTTACCAATGCTGCTAAGGGAGATGTTGTTTACTTTGAAGAACTGGCTCCGGGCGCAAAAATTGTTTTAGATTCAGCTACTATAGATGACAAAGGAAACTTTACTTTTACTCATGCTTCTCCTTCGGCAGGTTTTTATCGTGTAAAGGTTACCGAGCAAAACTTTGCCATGCTGGTTTTAGATTCTACCCAAAAAATAACCCTAACTGGTGATTATAAAAACCTTGGCAACACATATAAAACAACAGGCTCTGAGGATACGGAGATGTTCCTGGAATTTAACAAACTGGGTAAGGAAATTCAACAACGTACCGATTCTATGCAACAGGCATTTCAGGCAAGAGTAGGAACTATGAAGATGGATTCTGTTCGTATGGATTCACTTAACGTAGTTTTTGGTAAAGTTTATAACAATATGATTGATGTATATCAAGAGCGCTTTGCAGGTTTGGTTGCCAAATGCAAATCATCTTTGGCAGTGTTAGCTGGCATTCAGCAACTAAATCCCGATAAATACTTGAGTTTATACAAAGAGGTTGATATAGCCCTTACGGCTAAATATCCTACCAGCAAATACCTGTTTAACCTTAAAAAAGATATTATAGCTTACGAAATGCAAGCTCAGAAAGCCGGTAAGGTAGCTAAAGGCGCTGTGGCTCCTGATTTTTCTTTGCCTACTCCTGACGGAAAAATGTTAGCTCTTTCCTCTTTTAAAGGGAAGGTAGTACTGGTAGATTTTTGGGCAAGCTGGTGCGGACCTTGTAGAAAAGAAAATCCTAATGTAGTTGCCATGTATAAAAAATATCATGCTAAAGGTTTTGAAATACTTAGTGTTTCTTTAGATGATAATAAAAATAAATGGCTGAAAGCTATTGAAGCGGATGGTTTAACATGGAACCACGTTAGTGATCTAAAAGGTTGGGAAAACGCTGCAGCAAAGCTTTATGGAGTAAGTTCTATACCTTTTACTTTATTGCTTGATAAAGAAGGAAATATAGTGGCTAAAGATTTGCGTGGTGCAGAATTAGAAGCTAAAATTGCCGAAACCCTAGTGGGTAAATAATCTTTCTTTTTGTCCTTGCGAGGAAGTATGACGAAGCAATCGCTATTCTTCAATTAGAGATTGCCACGCTTCGCTCGCAATGACAACACTAATAATAAAAATAGTTTTATTTCCCTAAATCATCAAAGCTAACACTACTGCTGGTTTCCCCATCGGCAGAAGCTTCTACAACAGGTGCATTCTTTTTTATATAATCAAGAGCTTCATTAAAATTTTCGGTAAACTTTTCAAAGTCTTCTTTATATAAAAACACTTTATGTTTATCAAACTTAAATGTACCATCATCCAAAAAAAACTTTTTGCTTTCGGTTATGGTCAGATAATAGTCGCCTGCACGAGTTGAACGCACATCAAAAAAATAAGTACGTTTACCCGCTCTCACAGATTTAGAGAACAAAGCTTCTTCGTTGTATTTTCTGTTTTCGTCAGTCGCCATAAAGTTTGTCTTTTAGTTAGGACAAACAAATGTATTAATTATCCGTTAAAAAACAATATTTAACACATAAAATACGTAAAAAACAGGATTAATTGATTTTCATTAGCTACAGATTACCCATATTTCATAAATATAAGGGTGCAGAAAAGTCAAAACACAAATAGAAAAGGCTAATTCTCTAAAAAAACAAAGCTTTATTTAGTAAAAGAGCCTTAATATTGATAAAAAGTTTGGAATAGTTTTTCTACATCAAATAGCTATATTTGCTACCCGAAATATGAGTACAGCAATAGCCAAGAAGATACAGATGGTAGACCTTAAAGGTCAGTACCTAAAGATTAAAACAGAGGTAGATGCAGCTATACAGGATGTGATTAACAGCACAGCTTTTATTAATGGTCCGGCTGTAAAGGAGTTTCAAGCAGATTTGGAGCAATACCTGCATGTAAAACATGTGATACCTTGTGCCAATGGTACCGATGCCCTGCAAATAGCCATGATGGCATTGGGTTTAAAAGCGGGTGATGAAGTTATTACAGCCAGTCATACCTACATCGCCACTGCCGAAGTGATAGGTTTATTGGGGCTTACACCCGTTTTGGTAGAAGTACATGCCGATACGTTTTGCATAGATGTGAAAGCTATTGAAAAGGCCATTACCCCTAAAACAAAAGCTATTGTACCCGTGCATTTATACGGACAGTGTGCAGATATGGAACCTATTTTGGCTCTGGCAAAAAAGCATAACCTATTTGTGATAGAAGATGTCGCACAAGCTATTGGTGCAGATTATACCTTTAGTAACGGCGCTAAGCACAAGGCGGGTACTATGGGCACGGTGGGTTGCACATCTTTCTTCCCGAGTAAGAACTTGGGTTGTTATGGAGATGGCGGCGCTATGTATACCAATGATACGCAATTGGCAGAAAAGTTAAAGATGATTGCGCACCACGGGCAGAGTGTACAATACGTACATGATGTGGTGGGTGTTAACTCAAGGTTAGATTCTATTCAGGCAGCGGTTTTAAAAATAAAACTAACCCATTTGGATGAATACGCTGCTGCACGAAACAAAGCAGCTGCCTATTATGACAAGACTTTTGCAAACAATCCTAAAATTAAAATACCGGTGCGTGCTAAAAACTCTACGCATGTGTTTCATCAGTATACCATACAATTGGTTGATTCCGACAGAAACAAAATAAAAGAGCAACTGGCTGCTAAGGATATTCCGAGTATGATTTATTATCCTATTCCGGTACACCGACAAAAGGCTTATCAAAGTAATAAGAACAAGCCTGAAAATTTCCCGATAACCGAGCATTTGAATACTTGTGTATTATCATTACCCATGCATACAGAACTGGATGAAGAAACGTTGAACTATATTTCTTCATCTTTATTGGAACTACTAAAATAATATACCATGATTGACGACATTAAACTAAACGACATGTTCCTTGAGGCTGATGCTTTAATTGGCAAAGGACAAATTGGTGAAGGGCAACGCTTATTAGAAGCCATTATAGCCGAAGACCCGAGCTTTGGCAGAGCACACAACCACTTAGGCTGGATATATGAAACCAAGCTGAGAGATTATGAAAATGCAGAGTTGCATTACCGTCAGGCACTTACGTTTACACCGCATTATAGTCCGATTTACTATAATTATTCGGCTGTTTTATCTACCCAAAAACGTTGGGATGAATTAGAGAAATTATTAAACGATGCTCTTAAAGTACCTGAAATAAACATGGCTACCATTCATAATGAGTTTGGCATTATGTATGAACTTATGGGTAAGTACGATCAGGCAATTGCTTCCTATAAAAATGCGGTAAAGAATTCGTTAGACATGAAGAATGTGGATCTTTACAAAAGCAGTATTACCCGTTGCAAATCAAAACAAGAAATAGATAATTTATAAGATAGTATGAATATAGCTGTTGTTGGTACAGGATATGTAGGTTTGGTTACAGGCACTTGTTTAGCAGAAACAGGTAACAATGTTATTTGCGTTGACATAAACGAAGAGAAAGTACAAAAAATGAAAGACGGTGTGGTGCCTATTTATGAGCCACACTTAGATGTTTTGTTTCACCGTAACATTAAGGCAGGCAGGCTAAGCTTTACCACTAATCTAGCACAAGCTATTGAAAAAGTAAGTATTATATTTCTTGCTTTACCAACCCCTCCGGGTGAAGACGGTAGTGCCGATTTAAGTTACATACTTGGTGTAGCCAATGATTTAGGTAAAATAATAAAAGACTATAAAGTAATAGTAGATAAAAGTACCGTGCCTGTTGGTACAGCTGATAAAGTACGTGTAGCAGTTGCTAAAAATGCAAAAGTAGAGTTTGATGTAGTATCAAACCCTGAGTTTTTAAGAGAAGGGTTTGCTGTAGATGATTTCCTGAAACCGGATAGAGTAGTTATTGGCGCAAGTTCTGAAAAGGCTCGTAAGACTATGGAGGAGCTTTATAAGCCGTATGTTCGTCAGGGTAATCCTATTATTTTTATGAATGAGAAATCTGCAGAGCTTACCAAGTATGCAGCTAATGCCTTCTTAGCCACTAAAATTACCTTTATGAATGAGATTGCCAACTTGTGTGAGAAGTTGGGAGCTGATGTAGATATGGTTCGTATGGGTATTGGCAGTGATGACAGGATTGGTAAACGTTTCTTATTTCCTGGAATTGGGTATGGAGGAAGTTGTTTTCCGAAAGATGTGCAGGCTTTAGCTAAATCTGCCGCAGAAGTTAGTTATGATTTCAGTATGCTTACATCAGTAATGAAAGTAAACGAAAAACAAAAGACTATAATCATTCCTAAAATTAAAAGCTATTTTAAAGATAATTTAAAAGGAAAACACTTTGCAATTTGGGGCTTGGCTTTTAAACCTGATACAGATGATATCAGAGAGGCGCCTGCTTTATATGTTATTGATGAATTACTAAAAGCCGGAGCAACCGTTACAGCTTACGACCCTGAAGCCATGGAGAATGTAAAAAAGCTATTGGGTACTAAAATAAATTTTGCAGCAGACCAATATGAGGCGCTGCAAAATGCAGACGCTTTAATTATTGCTACTGAATGGAGCTTGTTTAGAACTCCTGATTTTGATAAAGTATCGGGATTACTTAAAAATAAAGTAATTTTTGATGGAAGAAACTTATACAGTTTAGAACAAATGAAAGGTCTGCGCTATTATTATTGCAGTATAGGTAGAGAAATAATTAAATAAATACATTCCGTTTTGAATCAAATTATAGTATGAAAAAATATCTTTTAATTACCCTATTATTCCCCTTTTTATTAGCATCTCAAACGGATGAGGGAAGTGTTGGAAAAGTATCTCCAAAAGCTGCCGAAGAAAAACTAATGACGGGTAACTATGAAGACGCCATGACTGATTATCTTGCGTTGCACGCTAAGGAACCTCAAAATGATAAATACTCTTACAACTTAGCGGTATGTTACCTTAATTATAATGGTAATAAAACCAAGGCTATTCCTTATTTAGAAAAGCTTACACACAATACCAAACATGAGCCCAACGCCGATTATCTTTTAGGGCGTGCCTACCAATATGCTTTGCGTTTTGATGATGCCATAACGGCTTTTAATCGTTTTACTAAAGAAGGCAAAGGCAAAGAAGAAAACTTGAAAGATGCTGAGTTGCAAATTCAGTATTGTTTAAATGCTAAAGAGCGCTTAAAGTATCCGCTTAATGTAAGTTTTGAAAATTTGGGTAAAGCTATAAATAGCGAGTATAATGATTATTACCCTTTTATTCCCTTAGATGAATCTTTTATCATTTACAATTCTAAACGCCCTATTGGTGATGTGGAAGAAAAACCTAACGGAGAATACCCTACGGTTATCCTAATTTCAGAAGTTAAGGACGGTAAATACCAACCTGCTAAAAAACTTGAATTAGAATTACCTAAAGGAACAACCACATCTGAAGTAATAGGATTAAGCGCAAATGGCAATACACTATTGCTATACTTAAATGATAATAAAGGTTATGGCAGTATATACATTTCAGAACGAGGTACTGATGGCAAATTCTCAAAACCTATTATGTTAGATAAGCAAATAAATGCACCCAATAGCGAAGAAATAGCTGCATCAATTAGTGCTGAAGGGGATGCTATTTACTTTGCCAGTGACAGAGTTGGTGGAATGGGAGGAACAGATATTTATGTTTGTCGTAAAACACCTTCAGGTGCTTGGGGTATACCTATGAATTTAGGCAAAGAAATCAATACAGCTCAAAACGAAGACTTTCCTAACATCTCTCCGGATGGAAAAGAACTTTATTTTAGCAGTACAGGGCATAGTAGTATGGGCGGTTATGATATTTTTAAGGCTACTAAGAACGAGGAAACCAATGCCTGGGAAAACACTAAGAACATTGGTTACCCTGTAAATACCCCGCTTGATGATTATAATTTCCGTGTATCAAAAACAAACAGATATGGATATATCTCTGCTATACGCAATGAGGGCCTTGGTGATTTTGATAACTACCGCATAACATTTAAAGATGTGGAGCCTGAGCTTAGTTTAATGTACGGACAGGTATTGTCAGAAGATGGAACTCAAATTAACTTTCCGGATGTATTAATCACCGTTACGGATGATAAAAGCGGAGACCTGCTTGGTACCTATCTTCCTAACCCTAAAACAGGTAAGTATGTGGTTATATTGCCTCCGGGCAAATACACATTGGTTGTAGAGCTTTTTAACTTTAAGCTATTGAGCAAAAAAATAGAGGTGTACGACAAAGCCTCTTTTCAATCTGAAATGGAGATTGATTTAAAATTACAGATTCAGAAATAATTTCTTTATATCTTTGATTAACTTTTAAAAAACACACCATGGGATTATTTGACAAACTCAAAAATGAATTTATTGATATTATTGAGTGGACCGACAACACCACCGATACTATCATGTGGAAGTTTCCACGCTACCAGAATGAAATTAAAATGAATGCCAAGCTTACCGTGCGCGAAAGTCAGGTGGCGGTATTCTTAAACGAAGGTGCACTTGCTGATGTATTCCTGCCGGGTATGTACACCTTAAAGACAGAAAACATGCCCATACTTGCTACCTTAAAGGGCTGGAAGTATGGTTTTGATTCTCCGTTTAAGGCAGATGTGTTTTTTATAAATACCAAACAATTTACCAACCAAAAGTGGGGAACCAAAAACCCTATTATGCTGCGCGATGCGGAGTTTGGTCCGGTACGTTTACGTGCCTTTGGTACCTATGCGTTTAAAGTAAATGATGCCGCTAAATTCTTAAAAGAAATTGCAGGTACTAATGCCGAGTTTACCGTTGATGAAATCAATGAGCAACTACGTAACCTTGCCGTATCTCGCGGTATGGATGCCATTGCCGAAAGTAAAATTCCGGTACTTGATTTAGCCGGACAAACCGATGAAGTTTCTAAAATAATTACCGATAAAATTAAGCCCGAGTTTAACGAAATGGGGCTTGACCTTACAAAATTCCTTATTGAAAACGTATCCTTACCACCCGAAGTGGAAGCTGCACTGGATAAACGCAGTAGCATGGGCATTATTGGCAATATGGGTGCTTTTACACAATTTCAAACAGCTAATGCCATTGATGATGCCGCTAAAAACGGACAAGGTGTTGGTGGTATGATGGGTGCCGGTATGGGCATGGGCATGGGTATGGGTATGGGCAACCAAATGGCCAATGCTTTTCAGCAAAACCAAAACCAACAGTTCAACCCACAAACGGGTATGAATACACCCCCTCCCCCACCTCCCTTATCACAATATTTTGTGGCGGTTAACGGTGCACAAACAGGCCCTTTTACAGTACCTCAATTGCAGGCAATGATGCAAAGCGGACAGTTTAACAAACAAAGCCTTATTTGGAAACAAGGTATGGCAGGTTGGGCTGCTGCAGGTGCAGAAGCTGAATTGACTGCCATGTTTGGTGCTATGCCTCCTCCACCGCCACCAATGCAATAGGTTTTTCGTCATTGCGAGCGGAGCGCGGCAATCTCACTTAGATAATAACTAAAAAGCCAATCATTATGATTGGCTTCTTTGTTTGATAACTATACAATGTTACCTGGTCCTAAAAAATGTACCCTGCCCCCTACTGCCCCATCAGCACNNTAATGTGTATAAAATAAACACCCGAATTTAAAGTACTCAAATCCAATTTATAACTGTTAGCGCCTGCATTAGCACTGTAACTTGTATGCATAACCGCATTGCCCGTTGCATCACTAAGGTTTACAATTAGATTACCTGCATATTGCGCGCTTAAATTAAGGTAAACCACCCCGCTGGTTGGGTTAGGAAATATACCCAATGTAATGTTAGTTCCCAATTTAGTTTGTACCATTGCAGTTGTTGCAGATGTAAAAGGAGCACCTTTAGAATTACTTGTCAATGGTGGCGTATTAGCTGTTTTGCTTGTATTAGCTTGGTAACCTGTACCGTTTGGATTAGCTGTACTTGCCGCATAAGCACCTGTATTTGAGCAATAGGCTGATAAATTAGTTAATGGAGACAATGCTGTACTTGAACATGCAGCAAAAGCATCAGGCAACCCTTGTGTATAAAGACCTATGTTTCCAGTTCCTGTAAATGCTACAGATGAACCTGCATGAGCAGTAACATCTATCTCATCTTCAGCAATAATATTAACTGCACCATTACTTGGCGTATTATTTGTTTGGTTAGCCGTAATAGTAATTTTACCGAAAGAATAGATATCCTGCGCAGTATTATAGGTAACAGCCGTATTAAGATTAAGATTAGTTTGAGCACCAGCAATTGCAGGAAGATAAGTAGATAAATTACTATGTCCCAAGAAATCATCTGTACTTTGTATTACTGTACAAGGATACTTCTGTATATGAACAGAATGGTGAGTATTATTATACTGGTCAGGTACAGAAATCATATCTAATAAAACAACCAAAACAACCCTTCTTGTTGCTTTCACTGGATAAAAAAAACAACTATTAACACCACCTTGAGAATCATTATTTACATTAGTAGTACTATGATACTTCTCTGTAACAAATATATTTGAATTACATCCAATATCATATACAGGCGTTACCAGTTTATTATAGTTGTTTTGTACAGATTCGG
>PLYA01000051.1 GCA_003153315.1 Bacteroidota bacterium | reverse complement strand
ATGGTGACTGAGCTAAATAAAAATAAAGCAAAACTTACCGTATTGTCAAACTTAAAAGTTTTGTATAAGAAATTAATATATTTATTAGCGTTTATATAACTAGGCTCTACCACTACTTTTACAACAGGAAATAAAGTAACTAAACCTATTATTTCAAAAATAGAGGAAATAAAATAAATTGGCATTAATTTCAATATCGATTTTAATACGTAATCAGGTAAATTATTTTTGATCTTTTTATAAGTATCAAAAAGAAAAAAATGTTTGAAATTCATGGAATGATATACCCTAATTTGGAATTACGAATATACTAAATATAAAAACTTTATTTTTAAGAAAACATATACTTTCATCTCTGATAATAGATCCAATTACTTGGCATAACTGGTTGCCCTCGTTTCCCTTATTACAGTAACTTTCACCTGACCCGGATAAGTCATTTCGGTTTGTATTTTTTGAGATATTTCGAAGGCTAATTTTTCTGCGCTTTGGTCGGTTACTTTATCGGAAGCTACCAATACCCTTAACTCTCTTCCGGCTTGAATAGCGTAGGTTTTTTCTACTCCGGGATATGATAAAGCAACGGCTTCCAAGTCTTTTAACCGTTTCATGTATTGTTCCTGAATTTCGCGACGGGCACCAGGGCGAGCACCACTAATGGCATCGCATATTTGAACAATAGGAGAAAGCATAGTGGTCATCTCAATCTCATCATGGTGAGCACCAATGGCATTGCATATTTCAGGTTTCTCTTTAAATTTTTCAGCCAGTTTCATTCCGTAAATAGCGTGTGGAACTTCCAATTCTTCATCGGCTACTTTACCAATATCATGTAATAACCCGGCACGTTTAGCTGCTTTGGCATCCAAGCCCATTTCGGTGGCCATAACCGCACAAAGGTTAGCTACCTCGCGGCTATGTTGCAACAGATTTTGTCCATAAGAAGAACGATATTTCATTTTACCTACATGTCTCACCAATTCAGGGTGTAAAGCATGTATGCCTAAATCAATACAAGTACGTTTACCGGTTTCGATAATTTCTTCCTCTATTTGTTTCTTAACCTTTTCAACTACTTCTTCAATACGTGCAGGATGTATTCTACCATCTAATGCCAATTGAGCCATAGCTAAGCGGGCAACTTCACGACGTATAGGATCGAAACAACTAAAAATAATAGCCTCCGGGGTATCATCTACAATAACCTCTACACCAGTAGCCGCTTCAAAAGCACGGATGTTACGGCCTTCTCTGCCAATAATCCTACCCTTCATTTCATCACCTTCAATATGGAAAACAGTAACCGAGTTTTCTACAGCTTGCTCCGCTCCTACCCTTTGCAGGGCTTGTATGACAATTTTTTTAGCTTCTTTATTGGCGTTAAGCTTTGCTTCATCCATAATGTCTTTCACATAAGACATAGCCTCTGTTTTAGCTTCTCCTTTAATGCTTTCTACTAACTGCTCTTTGGCATCGGCAGCACGCATGCCAGATATAGATTCTAATACCTGTACCTGTTTTTGATGCGCTTTTTCAAGTTCTTCCTGTTTTTTGCTCATTACCTCAGATTGCTGGGTTAACTGGGCTTTAATCTTTTCAGCTTCTTGTTGCTTGCGGTTGGCTTCGTCCAATTTTTTATTGGTATCTGTTTCTTTTTGTTTAAGAGAAGCTTCCTTTTTTTGCAGTTCAATATTCTTATCGGCAACCTGTTTATCATGTTGCGTTTTTAACTGGAAGAACTTCTCTTTTGCCTGAAGTATTTTTTCCTGCTTAACAGCTTCATTTTTAACCTCAGCTTCTTTTAACAGGTTTTCCTTTTCCTGAACAGCACTTTTATTAATTCGTGAATTGGCTAATAAAAAACCAACAATCAGTCCGCCTACTAAGGCTACTGAAATGGCAATAATTGCTATAATGATATCCATATATATTTAGTTTGTGGCTACAAACTAAACCAAGAGGGGCAATTAAAAGAAATGTTTTATAGTTGAACCTTTTTGGCATGGTTTTCTACCATACTGTTAAGTTCATCTAAAAGCGTTTGTAAGCGGTGAATCTCTGAGGCTTGCTGTTGTTTTGCTTTTAACAATTCGGTTACCATTTGCAGGCTAACCATGGCAAGTACGTCGCGTTTGTCTTTAACGGGATAGTTTTTTTCAAATTCAGAAATATGTTCATTAATAAACGAAGATGCCTGCTGAACCACATCATGGTCTGCCGCATTTACCTTAAGCTGGAAACTTATTCCTGCTATGGTTATGGTTACCGAAGTATCACTCATCATTTATTTATTTTTTTATTCGCTTAACAACGCTATACATCTTTCAATTTCACCAATCAGTTCATCTATAGCCTGTTTTGCTGCGGTTTTATCTTTTACCTGCAGTATTAATGTTTGCGCTAATCTAATGTTTTTATTGGACTGCTCCAAATCAGAAATAGCACTTTTCTGGTTTTCAACTACTTGCGTAAGGTTAGTTAATGTTTCGGTTGCTTCTTTTAAACCTGCTTCCGTATTTTCATACAAGGTTTCAAAAGTATGTTTTTGTTCATTTAACAAATTAACCTGACTCAATAATTTATCAATAAAGGCATCATCATCCGATGTGGTTTCTGATTTACTGTTTAACAATTCCTCTTTTTCAGAAACAATATGGGTTAATTCTGCCAGTTGCTCGCTTAACTTTTGCTTCTCTTCTGTTTCATTTGTAATACTTTCCTGCAGAGAAACTATTTGTCTTTGTAATTGGTTTATCTCTGATTGAAGCAATACTACTTTTTCATCGCGTTGCTGTGCAGTTATTTCTAACTCGTGTTTTACGGCTTGCAGTTCAGATAAAAGATGCTCCTTCTCTACCCCATTGTCTTCTAAAACAAATCCTGCTTCAGGTGTGTTTTCTAATTGACTATGCTGCAACTCAACATAATGTTGGTTTAACAATGTTAAATCAGCTTGCAGGATTGCATTATCCATTACTAATTGGTCTTGTTGTTGTTTCCAACCGGCTACAATTTCCTCGGTTTCTGCTTTTAAGGCACTTAAAGCAATATGGTGTTTTTCTATTTCATTGTTTTGAGTAGCTACCAACATCTTCAACGTACGTTCAGAGTTAGTAACTAAATCTAACTTCTCAGTTAAACGGTCAAACTCAATCATCTTCTCTTCAAACAAAGGTAATTGACCCAGTTTTTGTTCAGCATCGGCTTTAGCAGCTACATCATTCTTAAGACCTTCTATCTCAGTGTTTTGTTTATCTATATGGTAAATAAGCTCACGTATTTTGGCAGCATATTCATCATTTTGCAGACTTAGTTTTGTAAGATCTTCGTTTTCCTTTACCTCTTGTTGCTCACTCTCTGCTGCTGTAGAAAGCTTTTTATTAAGCTCTTCTACCTGTGTTTTTAAAACCAATATCTCTTCATCTTTTAACTGAAGAATAGACTTCTTTTTTTCTACAAGAGATGTTAGACTGTTTATTTCCAGTTCTTTCTGAGAGATAAGATCTTTCTGAATCTTAACTCCTTCTGTGTTTAGGAACAGGTTGCGGCGTGCATCCTGTATAGTAGTGCGGTTAGATAAATCTTCGGTAAGAAGCTTTTCTAATTTTTGTTTTAAACCAACATACTCCATGTAAAACAGTTTTTAATTTCTGCTAAAGTATATTATGAAAAGACTTTTTTACCGTTTAGTTATTTTTGTTTTAAACAATAAAAAGTTAGTATTGGGTATTTGTACTTTCTTTAAAAGAAAGTACTAAAGAGATAAGGTTGTTTTTCTACTTTCTTTTTCCTTAACCAAATTCTTTCTCCTTCATTTCTTTGTTTGCCCAAAGAAACGAAGCAAAGAAAGTGCCCCACGAAAGCC
Source organism: Bacteroidota bacterium (assembly GCA_003153315.1). Classification (GTDB taxonomy): domain Bacteria; phylum Bacteroidota; class Bacteroidia; order B-17B0; family Aurantibacillaceae; genus PALSA-968. The sequence continues at coordinate 24,385 of PLYA01000051.1, read as the reverse complement.
AACCTAAAGCTTTTCTTGGCGCACGGGTTACCCTGCATTGCCCAGAAAACTTTCGGTTCGCACCTTTCGTGGACGCCAGCCCCGGATATACGTAACCAACGTAGTTTGAAAACCGAACGCAAGCCCGACCAAACGCGGAGCAGGCGTGCCCCGTGCGTGGCAGATCGTTTGGTCTTGACTTTTTGTTTCTTTTTCGTCAAGGAAAAAGAAAGCATAAAAAACTTGTTTCCAAACAAAAGAAAGTAAACATACCTTTGTAAAAAAACTAGTATGCTGCAATCCATGACGGGCTACGGAAAAGCCTCGGTAGATTTTGAAGACAAAACCATTACCATAGAAATACGCTCGCTTAACAGCAAAGGCTTAGATGCCTCTTTGCGGATGCCGAGTATATACCGTGAAAAGGAGATTGAGCTGCGTAACGAACTTGCCAAATTGTTTGAACGCGGCAAGGTAGATGTATCTGTATCTGTTGAATACCGAAGTGAGCAACCCTCTACCCAAATAAACGAGGCACTTGCACAGGCATACTACAAACAACTGAAAGAACTTGCCGATAAAGTAAACGAATCAAAAGCTAATATACTGGAGATGGTGATGCGCATGCCCGATGTAACCAAACACACCACAGGCACTCTTAGCGAAAAAGAATACACCCAGTTTTTAGATACCTTTAAAAAAGCAGCCGAAGGCACCATTAGCTTTAGAAAAACAGAAGGCAAAGCCCTGGTAACCGAGTTTAGCAAAAGAACAGGCTTGCTGCTTTCTTATTTAGAGAAGATAGAAACCAACGACCCGCTTAGAATAGAAAAGATAAGAACCCGCATACAAAAAAACGTAGCCGAATTTGTGGCGGCAGAGAACATTGATAAGAACCGCCTCGAGCAGGAGCTTATTTATTATCTAGAGAAGATAGACGTAACCGAAGAGAAAACCCGTTTGCGCACACATATAAAACATTTTACCGATACCGCCCAGGAAGCTGCCGGCGGACGCAAACTAAACTTTATTGCCCAGGAAATGGGGCGCGAGGTAAATACCATAGGCTCTAAAGCCAACGATGCCGATATACAACAACTGGTGGTGCTTATGAAAGACGAGATTGAAAAAATTAAAGAGCAGACGCTGAATGTGCTTTAAAAATTTACTCGGATAAAAAAATCTTTACTCTTTAATAAACTTTTGCGTGCCTAAATTGGTATGTAAAAAATAAACGCCAGGTAATAAATCGCCAACATTGATTTGTGCAGTATTACTCTTTACTTCTAACTTATCTTGTTTAACTTTATTTCCAAGTATATCAGTAATTTGTATCTCACTGTTAGTCACAAGCTCCTTACAACTAATGGTTAAATTATTTGAAACCGGATTTGGATATATAGAGGTGATTGAAGAATTATCAAACTCTTTTATAGAATTTGAAAACACATACTCGCAAGTGCTATCCTTGCATCCATGCTGTGTAGTTACTGTCAAGCAAATAATATGATTACCTCCGGGTAAAGATACTGAAGGGTTTTGGGCGCTTGAGGTATCAGGATACCCCCCCGAAAAAGTCCAATTCCATGCAATAATAGGGTCGCCCGAAACAGCATGAGTTGTGTCCATAAAACCCCAACTACTTGCACAACACATACTAACAAAAGAATTAAATCCAGCGTTTGGCGGCCCATTTGCCATAACGGTAACAAGTGCAGTATCTGTACAAGTACCGATGGTAGCAATAACAGAATATATTGTATTTGTAGTAGGAGATACTATAATAGATGTATTGGCACTTCCCGTATTCCATAAATAAGTTCCTCCGCCAGAAGCGGTTAATGTAGTACTATTAATTTGCCCTACACAAATTGGGCTATTGCCACTAATGGTTACAGTTGGATTTGGATTGACCACAAGCGTAGTTATTACAACACTATCGCAGCTATTCCCTTGAAATGTATAAGTATATGTACCATTACTTGTATATATATCTGTTCCTATACTTAATGATTGCCCTGAACATATTGAAAGTGTTTGCGATGACGCAGATGATGATGACAAAACAGTAAGGTGTGTTGTAATGGTGCTGTCGCAACCGGTAACTATTGATGGTAAAACATTGGTATATGTTCCTGCAGTGGTATAAGTGCTTGTGCCAACAGTTAATGATTGTCCATTACATATAGTAGGTGCTTGTATAAAAGTATTTGGCGGAAGTACAATTAGGTTGGTAATTACGGTGCTATCACAACCCGTTGATGTGCCGTTTACAAATAGGTTTGTATATGTACCGCTTGTAGTATATGTATTAATACCAACAATTACGCTTTGCCCAGCACATACAGTTAGTGATTGTGTGTAGGTAATAGGAGAACAAGCGGCGTTATATTTAAAAATAACACCTTGATTATTTACACCACCCCAATGTGTCATACCATATAAAAAAGAACCATTTAAAGTAAGTGAACCCATTGGATAACTTCCATTTGTTGGACCTGAAAAATCAAGTAGTTTAATATAACCCGTACCATTTGTTTTAATTTTAAAAATCACTCCACTATCATTTACCCCCCCATAATAGGTCATACCATATAAAAAAGTATCAACCAAAACAAGAGAGCCTAAAGGGTGTCTTCCGTTTGTACCTGTAAAGGTATATAAGGTTGTATCTCCGCTACCATCGGGTTTTATTTTAAATATAGTGCCATTATGAGTGGCACCTTCGTATCCCCTCATGCCATATAAATAAGTACCATCAGAAATAACCGAGCCAGTTGGGCCAGGACCATTCGCAAAATCCGAAAAATTGTTTAGTATAGTATAACCCGTGCTATCGGGTTTAATTTTATATAATATACCCCCGTTATTTATACCTCCAAAAATGGTATATCCATATAAAAAAGTTCCGTCATAAAAAAGCGCACCGTAAGGGGCAACTCCGTCCAAACCCGCTGTAAAAGTATGTAATCTTACATAGCCTGTACCATTAGGTTTTATTTTAAAAACTGTTCCATAAGTATTTGAACCGCCCGTACTTAAGGTTGTTCCGTAAAGAAAAACCCCATCAGAAACCAAAGAACCATTAGGATAATCTCCATAAGTACTACCATCAAAATTAAGTAGTGTTGTAAAACCTGTACCATCGGGTTTTATTTTAAAGATTGTACCTGCATTATCAGCACCACCGCTGTTTGTTATTCCATACAAATAAATGCCGTCGTAATAAAGAGCATTTTGTGGTGTTTTTCCGTTTGTTCCGTTAAAAGTAAACAAGGTCGTATCTCCTGTTCCATCAGGTTTTATTTTAAAAATAGTTCCGTTACCACTTGCACCGCCAATAGCCGTTGTTCCATATAAAAAAGTTCCGTCAAAAAGCAGGTCGCCATAAGGATTAGACCCATTTGTAGCAACATTAAAATCAAGCAACTTAGTATATTGAGCATTTACATGTAAGAAAAATGCGATAGCTAAAAGAGTAAGTAGTTTTTTCATGTGTCTAGCAAATGTAAGGAAAAAAGGAGCCTGTTTTATTCATTGTTGTTAAAAACCAACCTAATTAGCTGGTTTTATATCATTTAGCAGCAAAGCGAGTAAATATTCAGGCGGTGAGCTATTTTATTTCAATGACGAAATATTCTGTTTCAACGCTGAGATATTTTAGCTCAACGGTGAGATGTATTGTTTCAATGACGAGATATTTTGTTTAGGTGACGAGATGTTTTATCTCAATGACGAGATATTCTGTTTCAATGACGAGATGTTTTGTTTAAGCGACTGGATATTTTGTTTAAGTGACGAGATATTTTGTCTAAACGACGGGATATTTTGTCTAAACGACGAGATGTTTTGTTTAAGTGACGGGATATTTTGTTTAAGTGACGAGATGTTTTGTTTAAGTGACGGGATATTTTGTTTAGATGACGCAAATTTTCTTTTTACCATAGTTAAAAAACTATTGGCAGGAAAAAATTAAACTTTATTACCCAAATAGATAAAATATCTTTGTAGTAAATAATAGAAAAATGGTTCGGATAATTGCCTATCAGATTGCAGAAAATACCAACATTAAAAAATTTAAAGCTGAATATACCGGTACATTAATCAATTCCAATTCATTTGAATTGTTTTATAAGTACGATCAGGGATATGTTTTTATTTTAAATTATGGTGTAGTAGTATTTGCCAATATAGATGATGTTCAGCGCAGTGCCTTTATTTCCCTTCTCACAAAATATTGCCTTAATTATCTTGATAATCGTTTACAGGAAGATTTTATTATTGAAAAAAAAGAGATACTTCAACCCGAATTTTCGTATAATTCATTATCCGTAAGCGAAATTAACAGTGATGTGATACGAATTGCCATGTTGCAAGTGGCACAATCATTAGCATTGGATTTTTATCAGGAAGCGGCACAGCAATTGTTTGATGATAGCGTACATCTTACCAATCAGTTAGAAGCGTTTGGGAAACTTAAAATTTCAAAACGAAACCTGTTAAAATTTATTGGCAAAACACTTAATACAAAAAACAGAATTATTGATAACCTGTATATTTTTGATACCCCCTCGGTAGTATGGGAAGATGAATTTTTGGGTAAAGTAAATGACGGGCTTACTAAAACATTTGACATTTCCATTCGTTTTAAAGAACTGGAATACATGCTTAAACGGGTAGAAAGTAATCTCTCTGTTTTTGTTGAACTTACAAATGCCGAAGAAAGTAAGCGTTTGGAATGGATTGTTATTATCCTCATTTTTATTGAAATTCTTCACCTTTTTCTAAGCCGTTTTTTCATATAGATTAAACATGCTTTGTAACTTGGCAAAACAACTAAAAAGAACTTTAATTTATATAAACAGGGTATCAAACAAAAAAGCCCGTTATAAAAACAGGCTTCTTAATCAAATCAGACTATAAACTTTGCTTAATTCTGTGCGTGCAGCGCTACTTTATTTCCTTCGCTGTCGATAAAAAATGCCATATAGCCAATTTCAGGCGATATTTGTGTTTTTGGCATAGCCACTTTACCACCTGCAGTTTCAATACGGTCTATTACCGTTTGTATGCTTGGGTTTGCGTTTAGGTAAACCACAGCCCCATCGGTAGATGGTTTGTGCATTTGACTTTCTACCAAACCACCCGAAGCTTTTCCGTTACCCATTTCAGAGGGGAAACCAACCATTTTCATGCCCATCATTTCGCCCATATCCTGCATATTGATAGCGAAGATAGATTCATAAAACTTTTTTGCTCTTTTGATGTCTTTTGCCGGTATCTCGAACCAGTTTAAAGAATTTGAATTTTTGTCCATTGTATTTTATTTTTTTCAGGGTTTATAATTTAATTGTTTATCAAATGTAGTACTTTCTCATAAAGGCAATGTTATCTTATTGTTAATTAACACATACTTTTTTTAATATTGTTTAAATAAAAAAGCCCGTTTAAAACGGGCTTTTTAGTCTTTTAAAAAAACCAGAAATTATCTTACAATAACCATTCTTTTATTTACCATACCTGCACTGCCTGTAATGCTGATGTTATAAACACCTTCGTTTAAAGAACCTGCATCAATAGTAGTTTTTCCTATTAAAGACTGAGTTAACACCAGTTTACCGGTAACATCAAACAGCTGAACGGTTTGTTTTTCTGTTGCATTGGTTTCTATAACAAAACTGCCGTTGTTTGGGTTAGGATAAACCGATATCAGCTGATTAGTACCTACAACTTTATTAATACCTGCAGTACGATTATTATTGGTATTGCTATGCGATTTTACTCTGGCGGCATCTACACTGTTATTACCTGAAAGTCTTGCACTTGGATTGCAATTAAATCCTAAGCCATCTACACGCCAATTGGCAATAGTTGCATGATGAATAAACCCCGGGTCTACGATGGTTTGAGAAGAACCTGATTGTGATGCAACTTGTACCCACGCACCTGTATTAGCCGTATCACAAGTTAATATATAATTGGAAACCGGAGATAATGTCATACCTTCAATGCTATAATTAGTTACCCAGGAAAAAGCACCATTAGTACCCTGCTGTATAAAAATGGTATTATGATAAGGGCTTAACATGCTATAAGTTCCTGCAGTATCCAAAATTTGTAATTTATAACGCTGTGTACCTGAGTTTGGATCTCCGTTACTACCATTTACTCCGGCAATATTATTAATACTACGAGCTATATCTATAAACTGACTTAAAGAATCTCTGCTTACCATACCAATAGGTAAATACTTACCGGTTAAAATCTCACGGTATACAATATATTTAGACACATTATTATATGTATTATCCCAATAAATATAATTATTTATAGCTACAGAATCAGTAGAAACTTCACAAATACTTGGTGTTACAAGCGATGTAGAAATATTACTTACAATAAAAGCATCTCCCAATCCTGCTCCGCTTCCGGCCGTAACGCTAAAAGTAGTTCCCGGAAAAGAAATTGTTGGAGAATCAAATTCCCCGCAAATGTATAAACTGTTATGCGGGCCTGCAGCTATGCCATACCCATAGTCATTACCTGTGCCACCTGCAGTTCTTGCCCAAGATAAAGTTCCATTTGTTTTGTATTTAGCTACAAAAACATCCATAGAATCACTATCCATACCACCAAGAGTGGTATTGGAATTATTATAAACGGTTAAAGCCCCCAATACCAATGAATCTGAATTATAATAACCTATTACATTTGGGTTTCCAAGTGCATCAAGTGTAACAGAATAACCCTGATTTTGTGTAAAATCATCACTCTTGCTACCCCTTGCCCATAGCGCATTTCCTGCATTATCATATTTTGCAATAAACATGGTTCTCGAATTATTTGTATTAGTTATGCTTTGTGTACCAAAAGTAGCTGTTGTAGAAGCTCCAATTTGACCGGTAATATATGAGTTTCCGGTTGCGTCAGTAGCTAAACCAAAAGCTTCATCATCATCTGTACCACCGGCAGTTTTAAGCCATTGAAGCGTTCCACCGGTATTATACTTTATTAAGAAAATATCATAAAAACCGGCAGTAGGAAGAGAATCGGTACCAAAACGTATATAAGTCGATTCGAAAGTTCCACCAGCATATACATTTCCTGCTCCATCAACACCTATACCATAACCAATAGCATTACCTGCGTTACCAAAATCTCCATTACTAAGGTTACCTCTTAACCACAGGTTATTTCCGCTGTTATCAAACTTAGCTACAAACATGTTACTAATTCCACTGCCTGCTCCGTTATTAACACTGTTACTTCCAAAGGTAAGGACATCAGAACCAAAATATCCTGTAGCATACACATTGTTTGATGCATCAAGAGCAATGGCCCTAACATAGTTTTGTGCATTACCGCTTCCGCCAACAGCCCATTGTGCTATACCGCTTGAGTTATATTTTGCCACAAAAGCATTGGTAGAACCGCCCACATTTACAAGGTTTACAGTTCCCAAATGAAGCGTATCACAACTAAAAGTTCCTCCTATGTATATATTTCCGATTGCATCGGTAGTAATGCAATTACCCTGTGCATTATTATCTCCGCCGGCTTGTTTTGCCCATATAAGGTTTCCGCAAGAATCATATTTTACCAAAAATAAATCGGCTCCTTTATTAAAGGATGTGTATTCTAAATTATGCAATACAGTAGTACCAAATGTAATATTTTGTGAGTAAAAATTACCCAGATAATATACGTTACCCGAAGCATCGGTAGCAACAGCCGCGCCAAAATCTTCGCTAATACCACCGGCTTTATAAGCCCAAGGACATGATTGTGCCTTTAATTGGTTAGACAAGATTACTGTTGAAAGAAACAACAGGGATAGAAACAGCGTATTAATTTTTTTCATTTTTAAATTGTTTAGACGACGAAGATAATAAATTAGCCTATAAAAACAATAAATTACTATTATGAATTTGCCATTAAGTATTAACACATAAATATTTAAACATAAAACTAAAACAATTCAAATATTTAAAATTATATTACATTTAGTTCTTGTTTAAACTAGTTAATGAAATCTAAGAATACCTATACAGCTATTGGTTTAATGAGTGGTACATCCCTTGACGGGCTCGATATAGCATTATGCGTTTTTTCTAAAAATAACAAAGGCTGGAATTATAAAATTATTGACGCTAAAACTTTTACCTACAATACTATTTGGAAACAAAAACTACAAAATGCTCATTTGCTAAATACAGAAGAGTTTTGGAAACTATATACTGACTTTGGAACATTCTCCGCGCAAACAGTTAAAAGGTTTTTAAAAAACAAAAAACATAACCCAGATATTATCGCTTCTCACGGGCATACCATATTTCACCAGCCACAAAACAAGTTTACTTGTCAGATTGGAGATGGGGCAACTATAGCAGCTATAACAAACACAACAACTGTTTGCGATTTTAGAAGTACAGACGTTGCTCTTGGCGGGCAAGGTGCTCCCTTAGTACCTATTGGAGATGAATTACTTTTTAATAAATATAATGCTTGCTTAAACATTGGCGGTATAGCAAACATATCTTTTAAACATAAAAAAGAAAGAGTTGCCTTTGATATCTGTCCTGCTAATTTGGTATTTAATTTTTATGCGGCACAGACAGGTAAGCCTTATGATAAAGGAGGTAAGATGGCTGCAAGCGGAAAGGTTAATGAAAACATTTTAAAAAAACTGAATGCACTTCCTTTTTACAAGAAATACAAAAGCAAATCACTGGGCAGAGAATGGGTTGATGAAGAAATTATTGCTTTGTTGGAAGACAGCAATATTACTTTACACGATAAAATGGCTACAACACTTGAACATAGTGCTTTTCAGGTTGCTAGCGTCTTAAATCATTTTAAATTAAAGAATGTATTAATTACAGGGGGTGGGGCATATAACACTCATTTTATAAACAGGATAAAATATTACACTGCTTGCCAATTAATCTTACCCGATGATAAAACCATTCAGTTTAAAGAAGCTTTGATATTTGCTTTTTTAGGAGTTTTACGTTTACGAGAAGAAACTAATTGTTTAAAATCAGTTACAGGAGCTTCAAGAAATAGTTGTTCCGGAGCCCTATATTTAGGGATTTAAACCTCTACCAGCGTACCAATTTTAGAGCCTTTCAGCAGTTTTTTCAGGTTTCCTGCTTTATTCATATCAAATACTATAACAGGCAAATTATTTTCTTTGCAAAGGGTAAAGGCAGTCATATCCATTACCTCCAAACCTTTCTCATACACTTCGGTAAAAGAAATGGTCTCGTATTTGGTAGCTGTTTTATCTTTCTCAGGGTCAGCCGTATAAATACCATCAACGCGCGTACCTTTTAAAATTACATCTGCTTCAATTTCAATAGCACGTAGGGTTGCAGCTGTATCGGTTGTAAAATAAGGGTTACCAGTGCCTGCACCAAAAATAACCACGCGGTTCTTTTCTAAGTGGCGTACCGCCCTTCTGCGTATAAAGGGTTCACAAATCTGTTCCATCTTAATAGCAGATTGCAAACGGGTTTGCACCCCCATACTCTCTAACGCGCTTTGCAATGCCATAGAGTTAATAACGGTGGCAAGCATACCCATGTAATCTCCCTGCACCCTGTCCATACCGCCTTTTTCGGCTTGTATGCCTCTAAAAATGTTTCCGCCGCCAATAACTATGGCTATCTGGCACCCACTATCAGCCGCTTCTTTAATTTCGGTAGCGTATTGAGCCAAACGCTCATTATCAATACCAAAATGTTTGTTGCCCATTAAGGCTTCTCCTGATAATTTTAATAAAATTCTTTTATATTTCATATTCAAATGTGTTTGTTTTCACAACAAGACAAAAAAAATCCCGACTATTTGTCGGGATTAAAATTAAAAATTTTATTAACTCAACTGGTAGCGTTTGAAGGCTGTTACGGTTAGGTCTTTGTCAATGCTTTGTAGATATTTTCTGATATCCATTTTATTATCTTTAATAAACTCCTGATTCAACAAAGTAGATTCTTTATAGAACTTGTTTAGTTTACCCTGAGCTATTTTTTCAATCATCTCTTCAGGTTTACCTTCTGCACGGGCTTGCTCGCGGGCAATATCCATTTCTCGCTCTAAGGTTTTAGTATCTACGTCATCTTTATCAACAGCTACCGGAGCCATTGCAGCAACCTGCATAGCAATATTTTTAGCAACTTCTTCGCTTACTGGTTTAGTAAACCCAACTATACAAGCCAGTTTATTACCCGGGTGATTATAAGCTACCACGTTTGCAGCAGTTACCGTTTGGTAATATGATAATTGTATCTTCTCTCCTATTTTACCAATTTGTTCAATAAACTTATCGCTTACTGTAACATCATTGTTATAAGGCAATGTATTAAAAGCTTCAATAGAAGCAGGTTTTTTATCAATAGATATTTGAGAAATAGTATTAGCAAAAGCCACAAAATCGGCATTTATAGCAACGAAATCCGTTTCGCAGTTAACTACTACCAAACTACCGTGTTTAGCATCGGCAGAAACTCGGGCAATAACCAAACCTTCTTTAGCATCTCTATCCTGACGGTTAGCAGCTACTTTCTGACCTTTTTTACGAAGAAAATCAATAGCTTGCTCAAAATCTCCGTTAGCTTCTTCAAGCGCTTTTTTACAATCCATCATACCTGCACCGGTTTGTTGACGCAGTTTATTTACTTCACTAGCCGTAATTGCCATTTTTGATTCCATTAAAAGTTATTTTTTTACAGGAGTATGAGCAGGTCTTGCAGGAGCAGCTGTTCTTTTGCGAGCACCTTTTTTAGCAGGAGATTTTTCTTCGCCTTCTTCTTTTAAATATTTAGCAGCAACATCTTTTTCAAGAACTTCTTCTTTCTCTTCTTTCTCTTCCGCATCTTTATCAATTTTGCGCTCAGAAAGCCCTTCAGCTACTGCTTTGCAGATAATATCCAATATATAAGCGATAGAAGTTGAAGCATCATCATTTGCAGGTATTGCAAAATCAATACAGTTAGGATTTGAATTGGTATCAACAATTCCGAAAGAAGGAATGTTTAATTTTTTTGCTTCTGCAACTGCAATTTTTTCTTTGCTTACGTCAACAATAAAAATAGCTGCAGGAAGACGTGTTAAGTCCGCGATAGAACCAAACTGAGTTTCTAATTTAGCACGCTCACGAGAAATATTTAAACGCTCTTTTTTAGAGATGTTATCAAAAGTACCGTCTTTAGTCATCTTATCAATTTGCGCCATTCTGCGAACTGTTTTACGAATGGTAGCAAAGTTGGTAAGCATACCACCCGGCCAACGTTCTGTAACGTAAGGCATGTTTAATGCTTTTACTTTTTCTGCAACAATTTCTTTAGCTTGTTTTTTAGTAGCTACAAAAAGTATTTTTTTGCCTGAACGGGCTATTTGTTTTAACGCGTTGGCAGATTCTTCAATCTTAACAACGGTTTTGTTTAAATCTATAATATGGATACCATTTTTTTCAGCAAAGATATAGGGAGCCATTGCAGGATTCCATTTGCTACGCATGTGACCAAAATGTGCACCTACTTCAAGTAATTCGTTAAACGAGGTTATTGCCATGTTTTTATTTAATTGTATTTTAAAAGATTAACGTTTGCTGAATTGGAAACGACGACGAGCACCTGCACGACCGAACTTTTTACGTTCAACCATACGCCTGTCGCGGGTTAATAAACTATCAGGTTTCATTGCTGCACGTAACTCAGGGTTTTCTTCCACCAAAGCTTTGGCAATAGCTAAACGAATAGCCTGTGCCTGACCGGTAGTTCCGCCGCCATGTACATTTATTTTTACATCATAATCATTACGCAGGTTAGCTGCTAATAAAGACTGTTGTACGTAATATTGAAGAGTAGTAGTAGCGAAATATTCTTTGTAATCTCTGCCATTGATGGTAATTTCTCCGCTACCTTTTGTAACAAAAGCGCGGGCTACCGATGTTTTTCTTCTTCCTGATGTTTTTATTTGTTCCATGTAATATATTAAGCGATGATGGTATTAATATCTAATTTAATGGGTTGTTGCGCCTCGTGTTTGTGCTCGCTACCTGCGTAAATAAATACGTTGGTATTTTGCTGGCGACCTAAACTGTTTTTAGGCAACATACCGTGTATAGCTAAACGTAGTATTTCGGTTGGCTTGCGTTTTAATAACTCGTTTGGAGTTGCAAAACGTTGTCCGCCCGGATACCCTGTGTAGCGAATGTAATCTTTATCTTCTGCTTTTTTACCTGTAAAGCGTACTTTATCGGCATTGATGATAATTACGTTATCTCCACAATCTGTATGGGGAGTAAAAGAGGTTTTGTTTTTGCCTCTGATAATGTAGGCCACTCTGGATGCTAAACGACCAACTACCTGGTTTTCTGCATCTACAATAAACCACTTTTTATTGATGGTTGCCGCATTGGCAAAATCTGTTTTGTAACTAATTGAATCCACTTTTCTTTGTTTTAAATCCCATTTAGGGGGTGCAAAGATATACTTTTTTTAATCTGAAACAAAAAATGTTGGTTTTTTTACAAGTTTATTGCGGTGGAAGCGCCTTCAATTCAAAGTAAATCACTCCAACTCCCGACTGCTCTTTATAAAGAGGTCTTCTTTGCTTTTGGGTTTGCGGTAAATTTGCCAGCTAAAGCCTTTTAATTCTACTGCTTTTACATCCAAATCTTTCATAGGTAAAACTTTCGCTTTTGGTTTTTTATAAAAGATTATCTGGTTCAATTCTCCTTTGTTGCTAAGGGCGCTAAGCTTACTGCTCTCGATGGTATTAACACCCTGCAGGCGTTTTTTATCGTTTTCAAGGTAATAAGTTGCCTGCGCATTGCCTGTAATATCAATACGGCGAATAGTATCGTCTTTAAAATAAGCCCACATCATTTTACCTTTTATCTGGTTGTAGTGCAGGGTATCTACTTGGTCTATAATAAAAGTATTTTCAGGGATTTTAATGCGATCTATCTTTTTGTTGGCATAGTAAATAATTATCATGTTGCCACTAAGTTGATGCTTTTCGTGCCATAATACTGGCTTGTGATAAAGTGTAGCTGTAGAATCATAGGTAGAGAATATCATGGTATCGGCAACGCCCTGCATATCTTTTTTAAAAATCTTTACATGGCGATAAGCTTTAATGATGGTACTATCCATCTCTTTGAACCTAGAAGTATCCTTAACCATTTTAAAAGTAATCTTTGCAGAATCTTTATCAGTTTTAGGTATTTTTTGAATTACTTTAATTGAATCAGTAGAAAGAGAATCCCGTTTAATTTTCAGCTTCTTCTCAAAAGCCCACATGCTATCGGCTGTAGCAAATAAGGAGTCTTTACCTATTATTTTGGTTAACAGGCAATGGTCGGTCATCCACATAATGCCTTTTAGTTTGTTGCTATATGAGCGATTTCCGCTAATAATGGTCTTTTCTGCCGTATCAATCAAATTTACGTTGCTGTATCCAAAGCCGGTTTCTTTTTTTCTGTCGTAATGAATACTATCAGCCTTCATAATGCTTTTGCCGCTGTAAATAATGGCGTTTTTGGTAAGGTGCGATATTTGCGCTTGTGTATTATACCAACCACGCTCGCAATACAATTTATCCTGTTTGCTGATAACGTTGGTAGGCCCCAAAAATATAACTGTCTTACTGGTAGTAACATATTTCAGGGTATCGGCATGCATGGTATAATCTGGGTTAACCAATTTCACATCATATTTAAATGACACAGTTTTTGAAGGAGAATCGTAGTGTCCATGTTTACTGGTTAGGTTATTATCTTTAGAAACGATAGTTCCTCCGGTATAGTAGTTTGCAGTTTTGTTGCGCGAATCAAAATTAAGCACATCCGTAGTTAGCACCATATCTTTTTCAGTACAAATAACCTTTCCATCTATAATACCCAATTTGGTGGTTCCATCGTAATGCGCAGTTTTACCTGTAATGGTAAGTGAGTCACCCTGACGGATGATAATATTACTAAAAGCCTCTATATTGTTATTATCCAAAAAATAAGAGCTGTCGCAGGTCATGCGCATACCATCCTTAGTGGTAAACTGCACATTGCCCAGCAGTCTTTTGGCGCCGCCTTTGTATGTTTTAAGGAACTTAATCTTATCGGCTTTATAGTCTATTTGTTCTTGAGCGTTAACCAAGAAACAGGAGACAAGAAGCAAGAGGCAAGAGATAAAGGATTTTAGTTTCATTAAGTGGGCAAAGATAATATAAGAGTTGCATCTATGGCAAAGACTGTGCCAGCTATAACATAACTACAAATTTTTACTGCTAAATCAGGGAATTTAATCACTAAACTTTGGAGTTTGAACATTAAACTGCGGAGTTTGAATACTAAAAAACCTTTATTAAGCACTAAAAACATCCTGTCCTTAGAGGATGAATTTTATCTTGTTGTTTGTATTGCTCTATTTCATAAATAAGGTAATAGCTCCCTCTTTTAGCGAGTAGGTAGATAAACTGATATGCTCAACCTGTGTGTTATCTAAAATAAAATCAATCAGTATAAAAGAAAGCACTATCATATCGCGGCGCATGGGTATCAAACCTTTCATATCAGCCCGTTCTTCAGCAGTAGAGTGTATGGTTTTATGGCTGATACTGAAGTAATCTTTTATATCAATATCATAGCTGGTTTTATTTATAACAATATCTTCTTTGCCAATCATATGCAGCACACTTTCAAATACACCGGCAGAACCTACAAGGCGTTTAACAGGGTGTTTTTTTATTTCGGTTAACAACGGTTGCAGTTCTTTTTCCAGATAATTTAAAATACTTTGGAGGGTAAAATCGCCAATGGGGTCTTCGGGGTTAAACATCTCCAGCAGACGCGCAACACCCAGTTTAAAGCTTTGTTTCCAAAAAACAGTAGTGCTGTTGGCTATTATAAACTCGTTGCTTCCTCCACCAATATCCATTATCAAACAAGTCTCATCAGCTAAATCAACTGCCATGCGGTTTCCATAATAAATAAGCTCTGCTTCTTCATCCCCACTAATAACATCTACATCAATGTTGGTTAGCTTTTTAATCTCGGCAAGAAACTCATTCTTATTAGAAGCCTCTCTAACCGCAGAAGTAGCTATGGCTTTAATAGTATCAACTTTTTCTTTCCGAATAATTTCATTGAGGTGTTGCATAGCATATAAACCTCGTTGAAAGGCTGCAGGTGCAATCTTTCCTATGGTAATACCTCCCTCACCAAGTTTAACAGGCTCTTTAGCATAATGTAAAATTTTGTATCCTGTGGTTGCCTGTACATCAACTATAAGTAAACTGAATGTATTTGTACCTAAATCTACAATAGCTATATGCATACATTATTTACTTAGCATATTTTCTAACTTTTTTTCTAAAGCCTCGCCACGTAACCCAACAGCAATAATTACACCTCTACCATCAATTAACCAATTGGTTGGTATAGAGTTTATGTTGTATTTTGCTCCTGCTTCAGAGCTCCATTGTTTTAAATCAGATACATGATAAGGCCAAACCAACTTATCATTAGCAATAGCTTTAATCCAGGCAGCTTTATTCATATCTAAAGAAACGCTATAAATAGTAAAGCCTTTTTCTCCGCCTTTAAAAGTTTTGTTTTTATATTCATTGTAAGCCTCTATCACACGAGGATTCTCCATTCTGCAAGGACCGCACCAACTTGCCCAAAAGTCAATTAAAACTATTCTTCCGTGCAAAGATGATAAAGCAATTAAAGAATCATTTGGATTTTTATACACTAATTCAGGCGCTTTATTACCCGGTTTCAAACCTTCAAGGGCTTCGGCAGGAGTATTCCAATTAATAGTTTGTTTTGCCTTGTCTTGTGGAGAACATACCAATGCACTAAAAACAAAAAGTAGTGTTGTAAAAAAAATCCTCATGCTACAAATATAATGTTGCTTATTTAATATCCATATTTAAAAATAAAATGTATATTTACCATTCATAGTGGTAGTATGAAGATAGAAAAAACGTCTGCAAAGGAATTAGCCCGTTTAATTAACGCAGAGCTTATCGGTGATGATACAAAATTAATTTCCGGATTAAATGAAATTCATCGTGTAAAAGAGGGTGATTTGGTATTTGTTGACCATCCAAAATATTTTAAAAATGCTTTATCCAGTGCGGCAACAGCTATAGTTATAAATCAACAAATAGCTTGCCCAGAAGGAAAAGTTCTATTACTTCATTCGGAACCTTTTACTGCTTATAACAAACTTGTAAGGCATTTCAGGCCTATTGAATATAGCAATGTAAACATTAGCCCTACTGCTAAAATAGGTAAGAATACCGTAATTATGCCGGGTGTGTTTGTTGGTAACCATGTTGTTATTGGAGATAATTGTGTTATTCATCCTAACGTTACTATTTATGATTATACACAAATAGGTAGTAATGTGGTAATACATGCCAACAGCGTTTTGGGCAGCGATGCTTTTTATTTTAAACGCAGATTAGATAAATTAGAAAAACTTGAATCTTGCGGAAATGTAATTATTGAAGATGATGTAGAGATAGGCGCTTCCTGCACCATGGATAGGGGGGCTTCGGCTTCTACTATTATAGGAAAAGGAACCAAAATAGATAATCTTGTACATATAGGCCATGATACTACGATTGGAAAAAATTGTACCATAGCTGCACAAGTTGGTGTGGCTGGTGTTGTTTCTATAGGAGACAATGTTATCTTATGGGGGCAAGCAGGTGTTGCTAATGATGTGAGTATACCGGATAATGTTGAAATATATGCCCAATCAGGCGTTGGAAAAGATTTAGAAAGCGGTAAAGTTTACTTTGGCAGCCCTGCTGCTGAAGCCCGTGAAAAATTCAAAGAACTTGCTTATCTAAAAAAACTGCCGTCTTTTATAGAGAATATAAAAAATAATACTTAATTTCTAGTTCCTGAAAGCTAACATTATGTTGTTTAAAATTACGGTTTATCGCTTTTAATAACGTATTTATTTATGTTAATTTGCGGTCGCAAATGAAAAAGCTATTCATCATTTTTATTTATTTGACGTTCCTTTCTGTGGTAGCATTTTCACAAACCAAGAATAAGTATAAATACGAATTTATTGGCGGTATTGGTCCTACAGGTTTTTTGGGCGATTTAGGTGGGGCAGATCAAAATGGGTCACATTTTTTAAAAGATTATAATTTTAATTCAACCCGCTTTAATATTAATGCAGGTGTTCGCTATAAAAAAACCTCTCATTTTGGCTTTAAAGGAATGCTAACCTATGCAATGGTCTCCGGAAATGATGCGCTTACAAAAGAGCCTATCAGACATAACCGTAATTTAAACTTTCGCTCTCCAATCGTTGAACTTTCTGCTCAGGTTGAATATTATTTTATTGATGAGAAAACAAAAAGTTTATACAGTATTAGTGGGTTAAAATCTAAAAAGAAGAAAAGAAAAGTTACAGCCTATCTGTTTTCAGGAATAGGTTTGTTTTTTTATAATCCTAAAGAAAAGCTAAATGGGGAATGGTATAGCGTGAGAAAATATCATGTAGAAGGCCAAGGATTGCCGGGTGGGCCAAAACAATTTTCTAATTTTAATGTAGCTATTCCAATTGGGCTTGGTTTTCGTTATACCGTTAATAAGCGCTGGAGTATAGGTGCTGAATTTGGTTATCGTAAAACGTTTACAGATTATATTGACGGGGTTAGCGGAAAGTATTATGATAAAGTAAAACTTGAGCAAGCTTATGGTGCAATAGCTGTAGCTTTGGCAGACCCAAGTTTAGGAACTATACCCGGAGCGACATCTCCTGATGGAAAGGGAGTTGGCGCAGAAAGAGGAAATCCAAAGTATAAAGATACTTACATGTTTTTTACAATTAACGTAGGATATAAATTTACCAAACAACACCGCACACGTGCAAAATTCTAATTTTGTTGTTGAGCAACCTTCTACTAAACAAGATTTTGAAACTTATTATGATTTACGTTACCAGGTTTTAAGAAAGCCATGGAGACAGCCCATTGGCTCGGAATTTGATGAAACGGATGATACAAGTATACATGCCTTTATTAGGAATAATGATATAGCTATTGCTTGTGCTCGTCTGCATTTTGTGGATGATATAACGGCGCAAATACGATATATGGCAGTACATCAGAATTATCAGGGTAAAGGGTTGGGTAAATTGGTTATAAACTATTTAGAAGATATTGCAAAAAAGAATAAGCGCAGTAGAATTATTCTTCATGCAAGAGAAAATGCAGTTAGGTTTTATGAAAGTTGTGGATATGCCACTAAAGAAAAATCATATCTTTTATGGGAAGAGATACAACACTATTTAATGGAAAAAATAGTTTGAATTTAAGGGAGAGAGATGGGGCTCGAACCCACGACCCTCAGAACCACAATCTGATGCTCTAACCAACTGAGCTACACCCTCCGTAAATTCAGGCTGCAAAGGTAAAATTATTATTTTTACTTCAAAATATATTATGAGTCGTTTTTTAGAAACAATTAAATTAAATATTTTCAAAATTCTAAGGACTCCCTACAAGAATAAACTATTTAAAGGTACCGGGATTAATTTGGAGTTAAAGTTTTTATCTGAATTATTAGTCCAAGAACAGTTGTTTTTTATAGATATTGGTGCAAATAGAGGGGAATTTATTTTTGCTGTTGAGAAAGTATTATCTTCTAATAAAATATGGGCATTTGAACCACTTCCTTATTTTGCAAAAAAAATAAAAGCACTCTTCCCTAAGATTACAGTTTTTAATTTAGGTCTTTCTGATATGGAAACTAAAACCACACTTTATGTTCCAATAAATAATGGTATTCCTGATGATTCCCTTTCCTCTGAGTATAAACCTATCGGTGATTTTAGTTCATTTATTATCAATTGCACTACTTTAGACAGCATTATTGAAAAAAATCTTATCACTACCGGTGAAAGAATGTTTCTAAAAATTGATGTAGAGGGGCATGAATTTAACGTATTAAAAGGTGCAGAAAGGACAATTAACAGGTCTGTATTAATCATGTTAATTGAAATAGAAGAGCGTCATCATAAAGGAAAATCATTGAAAGAAATGATTGGCAGTATTGAATCAATAGGATTTAGTTGCTTCTATCTTCATCCCAAAACCCCTGAATTGATAAGATATTCTGATAATTATGAATTTATTCAAAGAAAAGAAGATTTAAATACAAGAAGGTATGTAAATAACTTTTGGTTTTTTTCAAATAAAATTGACCATCTACTACTTATAAACAGGCTAAATGGTTTATAAAATTAACTCACTGCATTAGTGTCCATTGCCTTTAACAAAGTTTCTGCCTTCAGCAAACATTCCTTCCATTCTTCTTCCGGGTTGCATTGTGCTGTAATAGCACTCCCTACATGAAATGATAATCGATTTAATTTGGGATTATAAATAATAGTTCTGATAACCACACAAAAATCGAAATCTCCCTTGTTATCTATAAAACCTAAAGCACCCGAGTATATACCGCGGGGAGAAAGCTCGTACTTCTTAATCAATTCAATAGCTTTTAATTTAGGTGCTCCCGTCATAGATGCCGGTGGGAAAGTAGCTTTTACAATATCCTTAAAGTTTACTCCTTCTTTTACCTTACAACTAACCGTACTCACCATTTGATGCACATTCTTAAATGTCTGTACACTAAATAACTCTGTTACCTGTACTGTTCCTTTTTGAGCGACTTGAGATAAATCATTTCTTGCCACATCCACAGCCATCACATTTTCTGTCTGCTCTTTTAGGTTATGTCGCAATTCGTTCTTTATTTTTTCATCTTCTATTGGATCGGCACTTCTTCGGGCAGTACCTTTCATGGGCTGGGTAATAAGGGTATCGCCTATTTTTTGTATAAACCTTTCAGGACTGGCGCAGATAATATATTCATCTCTATACTTTACCAACTGCGCAAAAGGAGCTTGGGTTAACTCATTCAGCTTATTAAATACCTGTCGGGGATTAATAACCACATCCTCGCAAAAGAATTCTATACAATAATTAATCTCGTAAATATCTCCACGCTTAATATGAGCAAGAAGTTTGTTTACGTTTTCTAAGTAGGTTTCTTTCGTTATTCTGCATTGAATCTTTCCTGTTTTAGGGATAACATCAAACTTCTCCTCTTCCAACACAGGTTCAACTTCTACAATTTCTCCGCTTTCAAATAAAATAAGATAGTGAGGCATTGCTTAATTTTCTTTGTCAAAATCTAGCTTACCACCCCAAAAGCGCATTTGCTGTAAAGTCCATTGTTTACGACTTTGAATGTAACTGCCACCAATGTTCTTTCCATAAACACGCGGATTAGGCAACAAACAAGCCAACATAGCCGCTTCTTCTTTACTCAATTTAGCAGCCGGTTTCTTAAAATAATGTTGGGAGGCTGCCTCTGCGCCATAAATACCATCGCCAAATTCAATTACGTTTAAATAGACCTCCATAATACGCTCTTTACTCCAACATGTTTCAATTAGTAACGTAAAATAAGCCTCAAAGCCTTTGCGGATATAGTTCCTGCCATTCCATAAAAAGACATTCTTTGCTGTTTGCTGAGAGATGGTACTTCCACCTCTTATTCTTTTATGTTTCTCATTATTAAGCATAGCCTTTTTTAAGGCTTCAAAATCAAAACCATAATGCATTAAGAAGTTCTGGTCTTCACTACAAACTACAGCCAAAGCAAGGTTAGGTGATATATCATCCAATGATTTCCAACTCTTTGAAAGTTTCATGCTCTTACCATCCTGCTTTTGCTCTACGCAACGAATAATCATTAATGGAGTAAAAGGTACGGGTACAAAGCGGTATAAAATAGTAGTAAGTATAGACAATACCAGAAAGCCAACTACTACTCTTACTATGATTTTAAAAATGCGACGAAGCATGACGTAAAAGTATTGGCTAATTCTAAAATGACTTACTTTGTATAGATTTTCTTTTCAACAATAATATATGATTAAAAAGTTTTGGTGGATTGCTGTATTTGTGGTTGGACTTTCATTAGTCTTACTATTTCAATACCAAAAGTACCGCGTTGCCCCAAAAGCAGATTTAGCAAGCCTTTCTTGTATTGACACGAGTGGAAAAACAGTAGACCTTACTCAGCTTAAAGGGAAGAAAACACTACTTACCTTTTTTGCCACCTGGTGCGGCGATTGCTTACTGGAAATGAAACTGTTGAATGATATAAAGAAAACTTCTCTGCAAGATATAGATGTAATTGCTATAAGCGATGAAAGAATGAACAAGATATGTTCCTTTATGCAGAAGAAAAATTATCCCTTTACCTTTCTAAAACTACAAACTGCTTTTGCCAACATTCATATTAATGCCATACCGGTAACGTATTTAATTAATACCAAAGGAGAAGTTGTTTACTCTAAAGTAGGTGCTATCAATTGGAAAGACCCATCGGTGGTTTCTTTTACAGAAGAGACGTTGAAATAAAGTTATTTCCTTCTTGCTATAAATTCCAACACACTTTCAGCTGGACGGGCAATAACAGCTTTATATTCATCTACCACAATAGGTCGTTGCAGCAGTGTTGGGTTTTCAATCAGTATCTGTATCCACTCTTCGTCTTTAAAATTCTTGCCTTTAAACTTCTTCTTAAAGATGTCCTCGTTCGTACGGACAATATCAATAGGCTTTAGATTAAGCTTCATCAGTAAATCTTTAAGTACCTTTTTAGTAAGCGGCTTTTTAAGGTACTCCACCACCTCTGTTTCAATACCTTTTTTAGTTAAAATCTCTAAGACTTCTCTGCTTTTAGAGCAACGGGCATTATGGTAAACAATCAGTTTCTTCATTTGAACAAAAATAATCAACAAATTAGATAAACGTCAATCGACTTATTAGTATTTCTTTTTATCTTAGACAAAATTTTATAACATGAGCGGAGAAGCTTTGAAAACCACTACAGGGTTAAGTTTTGAAGAGTTTAAAACTACCGTATTAAATGATTTCCGTATTGCAAACGAAAGCCGACAAACCAGTTTATTGGGCAGAAAAGAAGTGCTGACGGGCAAAGCCAAGTTTGGCATTTTTGGCGATGGCAAAGAAGTGGCGCAAATTGCCATGGCTAAGGTATTTAAACCCGGTGATTTTAGAAGTGGATACTACCGCGACCAAACTTTTATGATGGCCATCGGTGCGCTTACACTTGAGCAATATTTTGCCGGCTTATATGGCACCCCTGATATAAATCAAGACCCTATGAGTGCCGGAAGGCAGATGGGCGGGCACTTTGCTACACCTTTTATAGATGAGCAAGGTAATTTCTTAGATTTGGTTAACCGTAAAAATTCTTCTGCTGATATATCTCCTACTGCAGGACAAATGCCCCGTTTATTGGGTTTGGCTTATGCTTCTTACTTTTTCAGAATCAATAAAGAGCTGCAAACAAAAGACTTTGCACATCTATCTAACAAAGGCAATGAGGTTGCTTTTGGCACCATTGGCGATGCTTCTACGTCTGAAGGTCCGTTTTGGGAAACCATGAATGCAGCCGGCGTTCTTCAAGTACCCATGCTCATGAGCGTTTGGGATGACGGACATGGCATATCGGTTCCTAAAAAATACCAGACTACCAAAGAAAGTATTAGCGATGCACTGGCAGGTTTCCAACGTACAAAAGATAAACCGGGTTTTGAGATATTGCTTACCAAAGGTTGGGATTACGCTCACTTATGCGAGACGTATGAAAAAGCTATCAAGATTTGCCGTGAAGAACACGTACCTGTTTTACTGCATGTAGAAGAAGTAACACAGCCGCAAGGGCACTCTACTTCAGGTTCTCATGAGAGATACAAAAGCAAGGAGCGCCTACAATGGGAGCTTGATTTTGATTGCGTAAAGCAAATGCGCGAATGGATTATCCAGAACGCATTAGCTACCGAAGCTGAATTAAACAAGATTGAAGAAGATGCTAAAACCGCTGTACTTGCTGCTAAAAATGCTGCATGGAAAGCATACTTAGAGCCCATTAAAAAAGAAGTTACCGAGGTTGCCGCTTTATTTACCGAGCTTGAACAAAGCAATAAGGGTTCTTTCATCACCGCTATTAAAAATGAATTGTTGGTTATTAAAGAGCCTATACGTAAAGATATACATGTGGCTGCCAAGCGTGTATTGCGTTTAACCAAAGAAGAAAACTTACCTGCCCGTCATAAATTATCAGATTGGTTAGGACTTGCCCGCATTGAAAATGATGAGCGTTACAGTTCTACTTTATATTCTAATACCGCATTGCACATTGCTCATACTCCTGCTGAATATGGCAGCGACCAAAAGCAAATGGATGGACGTGAAATTCTGCGCGATAACTTTGATGCCATACTTACTAAATACCCTCAAACACTAATATTTGGAGAAGATGCCGGTAAGATTGGCGGCGTAAACCAAGGCTTGGAAGGTTTGCAAAAGAAATACGGAGAGCACCGTGTGTTTGATACCGGAATTAGAGAATGTACCATTATGGGTCAGGCTATTGGGCTTGCCATGCGTGGTTTGCGCCCTATTGCCGAGATTCAGTATTTAGATTATTTATTGTATGCCCTTCAGGTGATGAGTGATGATTTGGCTACCGTGCAATGGCGTACCAAAGGTCGTCAAAAAGCTCCTGTTATTATACGTACACGCGGACATAGGTTAGAAGGTGTGTGGCATAGCGGCTCTCCAATGGGTATGATTATTGGCGCTTGTCGTGGCATACATATTTGTGTGCCCCGCAACATGACTAAAGCCGCCGGTTTTTATAATACGTTATTAGAAGCCGATGAACCTGCTTTGGTTATTGAACCGCTGAATGGTTATCGTTTAAAAGAAAACCAACCTACCAATTTTGGTGCCTTTAAAACTCCATTGGGTATTCCTGAAACAATACAAGAAGGAAGTGATGTTACTTTGGTTACCTATGGTTCCTGCATACGTGTGGCGCAAGATGCTATGAAGCAATTGCAGGAACACAACATTTCGGTTGAACTGATAGATGTACAAACCCTATTGCCTTTTGATATTAACCATCATATTGTAGAATCGTTAAAGAAAACAAACCGTGTGTTGTTTTTAGACGAAGATGTGCCCGGTGGTGCTTCGGCTTATTTAATGCAGCAGGTGCTGGAGGTGCAAGGTGGCTACCAGTTTTTAGATGCCGAGCCTATTACCCTTGCTGCTAAAGAACACCGCCCTGCTTATGGCACCGATGGCGACTACTTTAGCAAACCCAATGCCGACGATGTGTTTGATGCTGTTTATAACCTGATGCACGAGGCAAATCCTGTGCAATATCCGGCTATTTATTAGATTAGTTGATTAAGCGATTCGACTCATTGATTAAGTGATACGATTAGTTGATTAAGTGATTTGACTAGTTGAT
>PLYA01000049.1 GCA_003153315.1 Bacteroidota bacterium | reverse complement strand
CTTTCATTTGCTGTAAGCTAACTTTCATTTTTTGTGCATTACCTAAAGAACTATTGTAAAGATAACACAGCAGGTAGGGTAAAGTCAATAGGCTAAGGGTGTTATTTAACGAACGGTAGGATTTTTTAAATAAACGGTAGCATTTTTTAAATAAGCGGTCGTTTTATTTTTTAAACGGTTTTTAAAAAACATCATTTTTAAGCTTTTTGCACCCGTTTTGGGCATATTTATTTTACTAAAACGCGTATAGCCGATTACAAACGGATAAGATAAACATAGCCCACGCCATTTGCATTGCTATACGAATGGGCTTAATTAAAATTTAGTAGATTTGTTTAGATAAATATGAAAGAAGTTGTAGATAATACTAAATAAAGAATCATATGAAAAATGACATTGAAATTGAATTCCACAATAATTATCGCAAAAGAAGAAGCCGATTATATTTAACTGGTTTTTTTTCGATGGTATTTTTAGTATTAGGCTCAATATTTTTGGTTGCACCATACTATAATTTCTAATATAATATTACTTGGGCAAAGAACTATTATCATATTAGGTGTGGCAATGCTAATTTCAGGTATGGGGGTGTTTTTGTCAGTATACTTAAATTCAAGGCCATTTCTAATATCTAGTAGACGATACTACGATTATGATGACATCGAATTAAATACTTACTTTAATCGAAACCTAAGGAAAAACCTTATTGAAAAATATGGTGCACCTTATGAGAGTTATGAAAAAGAAGAAAAGGATAACCCAAAATTATTTGACACTGATTTAACAACCTTTAAAAACAAATTTGTAGAACAATCCCTTCATGATTTAGAATTTGCAAATCTCTTTGAGGAATTATACAAGTCGGACACAAAAATAAAACAGCAAATCGATAGATTAGAGAATAATTCTAACCTGAATCTTATTATTGGAATTATAACTACAACAATAGCAATCATTATTTTAGGAGCATCTATTTTTTACCAAAAGGACTTTAAATCGAATTTAGATTTATTGTCTCATTATATACCAAGAATTTCAACAGTAATATTCGTTGAAATATTCTCTTTTTTCTTTCTAAAACTCTACAAGAACAATTTAGAGGAAATAAAATATTTTCAAAATGAAATTACTAATTTGAACTTTAAAATCGCAGCCCTAAAAACAGCAATAAAAGCAAAGGATGCGGCAACAATAACTGAAATCACAAAAACATTCTCTATTACAGAGCGTAATTTTGTATTAAAAAAGGACGAGTCTACTGAAAAAATAGAAATGCAAAAGATTGATAATGCAAATTCGAACAGTTACTTCCAATCATTGACTGACTTAATAAAATCTATAAAGAAATAGTACTGCCTTTAACATGGGTTTTGCGTTAGTGGGCTAGGGTGAGAAAAAAAAATTTGCATATTATTTCTAACACTTATTTAGTAGCTAAGCAGTTTCTTTAGCTTCTCTTTAAATCTTTCCTTTGGCAAAAAATTATGTTCCAAATCAGCATTCATAGGTACGGGCGTATCCAGGCTGCCTTCACGCATTACGGGGGCATCTAAATACTCAAAGCAATTTTCGGTAATTAAAGCGGCTATCTCCCCTCCTATTCCACCGGTTAAGGTATCTTCATGTAATACAATAACACGTCCTGTTTTTTTTACGGATGCGTAAATAGTTTCTGTATCAAGCGGAGCAAGAGTTCTTAAATCAATCAGGTCGGCAGATATTTCAGTATGCTCTGCCAAAGCCTCTAAAGCCCAATGCACACCTAAACCGTAACTTACTATGGTTAAATCAGTGCCTTCTTTTACCAAGCGCGCCTGTCCGAAAGGTATCGTATAATATTCATCAGCAATATCTTCAGTTATGCTTCTATACAATCCTTTATGCTCAAAAAACATTACCGGATTAGGGTCTTCAAAAGCAGTAAGCAGCAAGCCTTTTGCATCACTTGGGAAAGCAGGATAGACAATTTTTAATCCGGGTGTTTTAAAGAACCAGGCTTCATTACTTTGCGAGTGAAATGGGCCGGCAGCCACTCCTGCACCTGTTGGCATACGCACTACCACATCAGCACATTGCCCCCAACGGTAATGCGATTTAGCCAGATTATTTACAATCTGCGTCATACCTTCTGTAACAAAATCGGCAAACTGCATCTCTACCATGGCTTTCATACCATTAATAGATAAGCCAAAGCCAGACCCAAGAATAGCTGATTCACAAAGAGGTGTATTACGCACCCTGTCTTTACCAAACTCTTCTACAAAACCATCTGTAATTTTAAACACACCACCATACTCGGCAATGTCCTGTCCCATCAACACCAGGTTTTTATGTTTTCGCATGGCTAAACGCAGGCCATCAGAAACCGCATCAATCAAACGTTTAGAAGAAGTATTGCCTTGTGGTTTAGTCTCATTTAAAACGAAAGGCGCATACATTTCTCTTAGCTCCTTGGCTGTATTAACTTCAGGCATAGACTCGGCAAAAGTTTGCTCCAAGCAGGTATCAATATCCTGTTTTATACCGTTACGGATTTCTTCAATTAAATCCTCAGTAAGAACACCTTCATCCAACAAAAAGCGCTCAAAATTATTTACCGGATCTTTTTTGCCCCATACTTCAAACAATTCTTTAGGAACGTATTTGGTACCCGATGCTTCCTCATGTCCGCGCATACGGAAGGTGATACATTCCAATAAAACAGGACGAGGATTCTCGCGAATATCTTCTGCAATCTTCTTTACGGTTTCATAAACCTTAAGCACATTGTTTCCATCTACCTGCACGCCTTCTATACCATACCCAATGGCTTTATCAATAAACTGCTTGCATTTAAACTGCTCATTGCTTGGGGTTGATAAACCATAACCATTATTCTCAATAATAAATATAACCGGCAAATTCCAAACAGCAGCTACGTTTATACTTTCATGAAAATCGCCTTCAGATGAACCGCCATCTCCACTAAAAACAGCCACCGCTTTTTTATCTTTACGTAATTTATTTGCCAAGGCAATACCATCTGCCACACCCATTTGCGGACCTAGGTGCGATATCATGCCCACTATTTTATACTCCTGCGTACCAAAATGAAAGCTTCTGTCTCGCCCGCTGGTAAAGCCGCTTAGCTTACCCGTAAACTGAGAAAACAAACGATGCAAAGGAATGCCACGTGTGGTAAATACACCCAGATTGCGGTGCATAGGTAAAATATATTCGTCTTGCTCAAAAGCCGTTGCCACGCCAACCGAAATAGCCTCTTGCCCAATACCACTAAACCATTTGGCAATACGCCCCTGACGAAGAAGTATCAACATCTTCTCTTCTATTAAACGAGGTTTTAAAATGTTTTTATAAAGTGTAAGAAGCGTATCGTCTTTATGTTTTTTGCGTTCGTAACGAACAGCCATTTCAGCAGTAATCATGTGTTTTAAATTATCTTTGCGAAATTAGGTAATTCTTTTAAGAAGATATTTCTTACTTTTCTTTAACATATAAATCAACGAACATAGTATGAATGGGGTATATTTTATAGTTGGGCGGTACAAGGTTTTTAGGTAAGTCTTTCCGAATCATAAAATATTTATGTTCGTTTGTACTTGCATCAAGCGTTATATAAAAATATCTTGAAAAATATTCAGACAGGCCCCATTCGTATGAGATAGTGTATGGAGTACCTACAATCTCTCCATGCGGTATTATTTTTCCAATAGTATAAATATCAGACAGTATCTTTTCGTCACGTTTGGTTTTACCGATTTGCAAAAGGGTGAATAACAAGGAGCCTACTAAAACTATAATGGAAACAATTTTGAATATATTAAATGATTTGCCTGTTACATTTATTTTATCCGTTAAGAAAAAAATACGGTTAGAAAAGAAACAGGCAGCCGATAAAGCAAAAAGCGGAAACGCCATAACCATATAAAAGCCCCGCTGTTCAAGTGTAACCGCCAAAGGAAGTGTGCCTGATAAGCCTATTAATAAAAACCAAAGCGAAGTTTCATTACGCTCTTTTTTATCCGTATTATCTGTATTCATTTTCCGGCTTGTCAGTAGTATTATAGCTATAATAAGAAACATAGGGATGAGTTCGGTAAATAACCTTACTACTATTTCAAGATGGTAATCTGTAGTATTATTTACTGTGGTTTGAAATGTTTTGCCAAGTCTGTTTTGTAAATACTCTTTCAATGCATCATATACATGATGATTGAAAAGGATAAGCAAAGTGTATATAAATATAGGTATGCCAATTAGTATAACTGAGTATATAATGTTCTTCTTGAAAGATATGTTTTTACTCACCAGCCAATAAAAGAAAATGGCGGTTACAGGAAAGATACCTTGTATTCCTTTAGTTAAACTGGAAAGAAAAATAAAAATACCGGCTAAAATCAGATAGATTAAATTATCCTTTTTAATGTATAAAAACTGATACAGATAATAAACAGATATGGTTACGAATAAAGCCATTACCGTTTCTTCCACGTGGTTGGAGTATGCCCAGAAACAAACAGGTATGCTTATCCAAAGTAAAACAGGAAGCCAACCATGCTCTATCATGACAGGATTATTACGTAGCATTACTTTTTTCCATATTTTATGAATAAAAAAAGCTGTAAGCACCATGCAGGTGAAACAAAAAATGCGCTCGGTATACATACCTGTCCCGAATATTTTAAAGAAAACAGCCAATAAACCAAAGTATAAAGGAGGTTGTTCTCTAAATACAGGATAGACTTTATTAAAATGCGGATGCCAAAAGGTTCCTAAGCCATCGGCCAAATTTTTTGAAACACTTATATAAAGTACTCCATCATTAAAAATTCCATCCTGAACAAGTTGAGATACTACCAACAGTAATATAAAGGAAAACGTCAGCAGCCAAAAAGGAAATGATTTTAAAGAAAGTATGCTTTTCATTTTTATGATTTTTGCGTTCGTAACGAACAGCCATTTCAGCGGTTATCATGTGCGTTTAATTATCTTTGCGAAATTAGACAAATCTTCAATACCATCTATTTGAAAGAGTTTTTAAAAAATATTCAGCATTATAAACACATACACATTGTTATTATAGGATTGGCCCTTTTTATAAGCCTGATTCTTCATTTCCCGATTTTTAATTACGACTTTATAGGTTATCATGTATGGAGACAAACACAGACACAAACGGTTATCGAAAATTTCTGTCATCAGGACTTTACTATTCTTAATCCAAGGCTAAATAACCTGGTATATCCTGATGGTATCATACGTATGGAGTTTCCTTTATACCAATGGATTATTGCCTGTTTCTGTAAATTGTTTGGCCACCATATAGTAGTTACACGTATCGTTACTTTCATAATTGGTGCTTTTTCTTTATTGGGGTTTTATTTATTAGCTAATTCAATTTTAAAGAATAAGATATTAGCTGCAATAGGTGCTTGGGCAATTGGCTTCTCTCCCATTTTTTATTACTATACCATTAACCCATTACCCGATAATCTGGCTTTATGTTTTGGGATTTATGCGCTTTATTTTTTCAGTGCTTATCATTCAGAATTAAAGATAAAACAGTTAATTTTCTTTTCTTTTTTTATTTCCTTAGCCACATTATGTAAACTGCCTTTTATACTTTTTGCTATACCATTTGCAGTGTATTGGATTAAAAGTAAAGCCAAAGTAAAAGAGCTAACTATTATTATGATCTTTTTATTACCTTCTATTATTTGGTATGCTTCTGTAATTGGCTCATGGGAGGGTAATGGCATTGTAAAAGGTATTTTTGCCAATACGATTACTTTAATAAAGTATTTAGATTACCTGCAAGGAAACCTTATATCTATTATACCCGAACTTTACATAAACTACGCAGCCCTGTTTCTGTTTATAGCAGGAGTTTTCTATCTGTTTAAAAATAAAATAATCAACAAGAGCGGTATTGCTAATTGCTTTTTCTTCGGATTGGTAGGCGTAGCTGCATACTTTTTATATGAACTAAACATGATAACAACCATACACGATTATTATCTGTTTCCATTCTTACCCTTTCTGTTTTTAATTAGTCTATATGGATTTAAAATATTAACAGAACAGAAAAAAAAATATTTGAGGTTGTTAGCTTTCGCCTGTATCTTACTTATGCCCATTACTGCTTATTTAAGAAGCCAAACCCGCTGGAATTTAATTGACCCCGGTTTTGACCCCGCATTACTTAATTACAAAAAACAAATTCAGGCATTAATTCCGGAAAATGCTATCTGTCTTACAGGTAATGACGATTCGCAAATGGTAAATCTATATTACTTAAACCGTAAAGGCTATACTTTTTATGAAGACCAATTGAATAAAGATATCTTAAATAAATACAAAGAAAAAGGAGTAACCTATTTAATTAGCGATGCTAAATTAAATGAAGAAACAATAAACATATTACCTGCCCCCTTAGCTGTTTATAATGACCTGAAAATATATAAGCTTAAGTAATTTAATTTATCTTCTCTAAAACCCAGTTACTTAAAATAATAGCACCTCTATTAGTAAGGTGAGCTTCATCCTGCCAGTTTTTGTAATTAGTTAAAAGACTATCAGGTGGGATTAGGGATTCAAAATAAGGTTTATAAAAAGCAGAGTCCAAAGAGTTCTTTACATCATTTCCATAAGCCGGCAGGTAAATAAAATAAACCTTACAGTTATTCTTAGCAGCAAGTTCTTTTATTTTATTTAAATAATAGGCAGAAAAAGATAGTTCTGCTTTTCTTGCCAAAGTGGATGCATCATAACTTCTCAAATCTTTAAGTTTCTCTTCCTTCTGACCCTCTAAATAGGTTGAATCGGCAGTACCAGAATGTGAAACGTGCGCATACTTTTTTAAATAGGACACCTGCCTTTTATCTTTTCCAAATAGGCATTCCCTCAAATAAGCTGTATGAAACAGAAAGGCATTATACCTGTTCTTCATAAAATCCTGGTTATAAAAAAAAGAAGACGGAAATATATCTGCGGACCCAGCAAGAAAAGCATAATCAGGATGACTGTATGAAGCCTCTGTTTCTGTTATTTCAAAAACCGCCGTTTTAATTTTCTTTTGCTCTAAAACCTTTTTAAAAAGTATATACGATAAATCTCTCCCAAAACGGCAATACCCTAAATTCAGAACATGTATTTTTTTGTCTGAAGCATTTAAAACAGAATCGTCTATGCCCATGAGGGTATGAGAAGAGCCAAAGAAAGCCACATCAATTTTCCCGGTATCACGGTATATACTCTTATATATTCCTAAGGACTGTGAAGAACAATCGTTTTTAATGTAAGAAAAACGAAATTCATCTGAAGGAGAGATAGCGCAAATACATACCATCAAAACAAGTATGGGAACACTTACTATTAAAAGAAATTTCAAAACTCTTTTCTCCATTTAAAATTGAAAATAAATAAAGTTAGGTGCATTATTAAATACCCCAAATAGGACTATACTTATAACCAATAAATAGGATATTACTAATCGTTGTGACTTAGTTTTAAAAGGAAATACACGTGTATGATTACCTATAGCAGATATAATTTCTATAGCCATGAATACAAGTAAAGGCAACAAGAACCATATACTATAACCTGTATTTGTATATGTCAATTTGAAGTTTTCATAAAAAGTAGCCAGCGTTGTTTGAGTAAATATTTGTTTTATGAAAAGCAAAGCATCACGAAGGGAAGCTGCCCTGAAAAATATCCAGGCAAAGCTTACCAAAACAAAAACAAGAAGGTGCTTAAGTATCCTTGGCAAGGTTATCTTCAGGTTCCTTTCCAGTATTTTTTCTAAACTTATATATGCTCCATGAAGTGCCCCCCAGATTAAGAATGTAAAGTTTGCTCCATGCCATAGGCCCGATAAAATAAAGGTTAGATTAAGGTTTACAATCTCCCTAACCTTGCCTTTTCTGTTTCCCCCTAAAGGGATATATACATAATCTCTAAACCAGGATGAAAGCGAAATATGCCAGCGTTTCCAAAAATCGGTGAAGCTGCTCGCAAAGTAAG
Source organism: Bacteroidota bacterium (assembly GCA_003153315.1). Taxonomy (GTDB): domain Bacteria; phylum Bacteroidota; class Bacteroidia; order B-17B0; family Aurantibacillaceae; genus PALSA-968. The sequence continues at coordinate 62,395 of PLYA01000049.1, read as the reverse complement.
GAAGATTAAAATTCTGCATCAGTTCAAAGCCAAGTAAACGTGCTGTACCTCTTGCTATATCCGTATACCCGGAGAAGTCACAGTAAATCTGAACAGTAAAGAATAGTGAGGCCACTACACAACTTATCCCGGAATAATTTAAGGTATGATTAAATACTTCATCTACATAAATGGCCAGATTATCAGCTATGACAGTCTTTTTAAATAAGCCCCATAGTATTAACTGCAAGCCTATCTTAATCCCCTCTCCCGTTATTTTCTTTAAGGTATCAAACTGCGGAAACATGTGTTGGGCTCTTTCTATAGGGCCTGCTACCAGTTGTGGAAAGAAACTTATAAATGCTAAATACTTTGCCATATCTCTACAAGGCTCTACCTTTTTTTGATATACATCAATAGTATAACTCATAGCCTGAAAGGTATAGAAGCTTATGCCTACAGGAAGTACTAACTGAAGTGTACTTAGAGATGCCTTGAAACCAAGATGCTCTAGCAGTAACCCAAATGATGTTACAAAGAAATTGAAGTACTTAAAGAAGCCTAATACTACAAGGTTTGTACAAATAGAAACCAGCAAAAGTGCCTTGCCTTTATCTCTATGCTTGGCTATTAATAAGGCAACAAAAAAATCGGTTAAGGAGGTAAACATCCACAGGCCAACAAAGCGCCAATCCCACCAAGCGTAAAAGAAAAGACTGGCAGCAATAATAAAAAGGTTTCTTACAAGAAGGTTCTTGTTAAAGAACTTCCAATAAAGAAGTAGTACAATAGAAAGGAAAAGAAAAAATACGGCTGAATTAAATACCATTTTGCTAAACTATGGTTTTAATTACATCATGGTTTATTTTACTATACTCCCGTTATTCACGTCAGGCTTTACGGGAGACACTAAACTCAACTCGCCTTTGGCGTTTTCTGCCATCAGTATCATACCATTGCTTTCAATGCCTTTTATTTTGCGGGGGGCAAGGTTTACTAAGATGCTTACTTGTTTATTCAGCATTTCTTCGGGGGTATAATACAGGGCTATGCCGCTTACAACCGTGCGCACATCAATCCCGGTATCTATCTTTAGTTTTAAAAGCTTATCGGCACCTTTTACTTTTTCTGCTTCTAAGACCGTACCAATGCGTATATCCATTTTACCGAAATCATCAAAGGTAATTTCAGGCTTTTGAGCTTCTACCATTTTTACACTACTTTGTTGGTTCGCTTCTTTAGAAGCATGTAGTTTTTGAACTTGTGCTTCAATCTCAGCATCTTCTACTTTAGAGAATAACAGTTCTTCTTTGTTTATTTTATGCCCAGGGTGCATGTTGCCGATTTGTTTTGCCCCGTTCCATTTTATTGGATGAATGTTTAGAATAGTAAAAAGCTTATTGGATGTAAACGGCAAAAAAGGCTCGCAAAGTATGGCAAGGTTACAGGTAATTTGCAGCGAGATGTTCATAATGGTTTTTACTCGCTTCTCATCTGTTTTTATCAGTTTCCATGGTTCGGTATCAGCTAAGTATTTATTGCCTATACGTGCCAGGTTCATCAATTCACCCAAAGCTTCACGGAAACGGAATTGCTCTATAGATGCCGCTATCTTATCAGGGGCTTTGGTTATCTCTTCCAGTATCAACAGGTCTTCCTTACTGTATTCAACCGCATCGGGTACATGCCCATCATAATACTTATGGGTAAGCACCAATGTACGATTCACGAAATTCCCTAAGATGGCAACCAACTCATTATTGTTCTTTGCCTGAAAGTCCTTCCAGGTAAAATCATTGTCTTTGGTTTCAGGAGCATTGGCACAAAGGGTGTAGCGCAACACATCCTGCTTATCTTTAAACTCCAGCAAATACTCGTGCAACCAAACTGCCCAGTTGCGTGAGGTAGAAATCTTATCTCCTTCTAAATTCAGGAACTCGTTAGCAGGTACATTATCGGGCAACACAAACTCCCCATGCTCCATAAGCATAGCCGGAAAGATGATGCAATGAAATACAATATTATCTTTCCCTATGAAATGTATTAAACGACTTTCTTTATCCTTCCAATACTTTTCCCACTCGTTCGGAATTAAATCTTTGGTAGCCGATATATACCCTATAGGCGCATCAAACCAAACGTACAGCACTTTGCCCTCGGCACCTTTTACCGGAACGGGAACGCCCCAGTCCAAATCACGCGTCATAGCGCGGGGTTGCAAACCATCTCCGCTATCTAACCAGCTTTTACACTGCCCATATACGTTAGGTTTCCAATCTTTATGTTGCTCTATGTAAGCTTTTATTTTAGGAGAAAGTTTATCCAGCGGCAAAAACCAATTCTTGGTTTGCCTTAGTACAGGCTTAGAACCCGATAGCATGGAATGCGGATTAATTAACTCGGTTGGAGATAAGGAACTACCGCATTTCTCGCACTGGTCGCCATAAGCGTTTTCGTTTCCGCATTTAGGGCAGGTACCTACAATGTATCTATCAGCAAGAAACTGCTTAGCCTCTTCATCATAATATTGCTCGGTTACCTGCTCGGTAAAAGAACCTTTTTCGTATAGTTTTTTAAAGAAATCGCTGGCGGTTTGGTGGTGCGTTTTGCTGGAAGTACGCGAGTATATATCAAAAGAAATGCCAAACTCCTTAAACGCATCGCCCATTATTTTGTGGTACTTATCTACCACCTGTTGGGGGGTTATGCCCTCGTTCTTAGCCTTTATGGTAATGGGTACGCCGTGCTCATCGCTGCCGCAAATAAACTTTACATCCTTGCCACAGCTGCGCAGGTAGCGCACATATATATCGGCCGGAAGGTAACAGCCCGCCAAATGCCCTATATGCACAGGCCCGTTGGCATAAGGCAGTGCGGCCGTAACTAAATGTCTTTTAAAGCTCATAAACAGGATGCAAATTTAGCATTTAGATTTGAGAGTTTATCTCCTATCTTATTTGGGCGTTCCGGCGCGTTGTCATTTCGAACGAAGAGAGAAATCTATTGCGCCGTCGGGCTCTGCACTACAATCTTTTGTCGATTACAACAAAAGGATTTTCGTTGCAATCCCTAACGCGGAAAATTTTATTCTGTTTGTAAAATCTCTATCAGTTAATTAAGCGTGCAAGAAGTTGTACCTGCATTTATATCATTGCCTTGATTACAAAACCTTACAGCTTGTGCATGAGTATCATGAAGAGTATAAGACGTAGCTGGTGCATTAACATTGGTACAAGTGCAGGTATAATTTTTCTTACAAGAAGAACTTAGTATTGTAATTAAAATGATACATGCTATTATCAGCTTATTCATAAAAACAAATGTAACGAATTTTCTTTTTATATAAAGTAAATATACAAAACATCCCGTCCCTATAATATAAAGGAAAAAGCCACATTTCCAAACCCAAAATATTAACTGTAGTTGAAAACTAAATACGCTGCAACCCTTTGCTAATAAGCCATGTTTGGGTAACTTAGCTTTGGCAAACAAGTAGAAACAAGCTCTTTGAAAGTAAAAAAAATGGTTTCCCAAACTCGAAACACAGATTCCCAAACTTGGAACACAGATTCCTAAACTTAGAACATGGATTCCTAAACTTGGAACACGGATTCCTAAACTCGGAACACAGATTCCTAAACTTGGAACACGGATTCCCAAACTCGGAACACGGATTCCCAAACTTGGAACACAGATTCCTAAACTCGGAATATGAATATTAACCCATAAAAAATAAATAAAATGATCCGAGCCTGAATAGGCGAACGGCATGATACCATTGAAAACCAATAAAAAACATATATCATGAAAGCAAAGAAGACACCCTGGGTACCAAAACCAATGGTACAGTTTGATTTATGGCAGAGTAATTTTATGACTGTGCTGCAAATTGCCGCAAATTTGGTATTAATAGGTATGCCCACAGCCGCACTAAATGCCTTGTTGGCGTTGCAAACGGCTTATGCCATTGCTTATGCAGCCGCACCGCCCCACGGCAATGCCACCAAAAGTGGGCGCAAAACCCGCAACGATGCTCGCAAGGCATACATTAGCGGCGTGGGTGGTATTCGCAAAACGGTGGCAGAGTATATTCGTAATAATAGTGCCGTAACTAATGGTCTAAAAATAGAACTGGGCACAGTAGTTGCCGCCCTTACCCACAGCCCAACCACGCTGCGCGCCGAGGTAGATTATCCTAATGTACAGGTAAAATCTAACTCTCCGGGCACGGTTACGTTTACTATACACGATAAGGATAGTCCAAAATCTACCGGCAAACCGGATAATATACACCATGCCTTAGTAGAGTATATTATACAAGCCGCTAACCTGCCGTTGCCCACCAGCCCCGATGGGTGCAACAAACATTTTGAGCCTCAAAAAATGATTACCACACTAAACGTAGGTATGGCAAACTCGGGCATGCGCCTGTGCGGCTTTGCCTGCTGGGTAGATACCAAAGGGGTGTTGCATTATTTTGGCCCTGTGTTTAGTTGTATTATTACGTAGCAGCACTGTCATTGCGAGGAGTAAAACGACGAAGCAATCTTTCTATCTGTAACAGATTGCTTCACTTCGCTCGCAATGACGTAATAAGTTAAAAGTCCTTCTCTGCAAAGAGAGGGATTTTTTTTGTAAGCCTTACAGTTTAAAAGCTATAATCAATAAATCATCTGAAAAATAAAACAGGTTTCTCTACTTCGCTCAAAAACGAGGGGAAGAAACTAACTCATCCAATTGGTTTTAGCTTCGGCATTCCATTTGGTGGTGGTTTTTTTCAACTTAGTCCAAAACTCAATAGAACTCTTTCCCGTTAAATCGCCTACGCCAAACTTAGAGTCGTTCCATCCGCCAAAAGAAAAAGGTTCGCGCGGCACAGGCACCCCAATATTTACGCCAATCATGCCTGCACTGGCACGCTCTATTACATAACGGGCAGCGCCACCGCTTTGGGTAAACACAGCAGCGGCATTACCATAGGGGCTTGCATTTTCTATAGCCAATGCTTCATCAATATCTTTTGCACGCATAATAGAAATTACGGGTCCAAATATTTCTTCGCGGGCTACGCTCATATCAGGCGTTACATAATCAATAACCGTAGGCCCCACATAAAATCCATTTTCTTTGCCTTTCACTACACAGTTTCTGCCATCAACCAATATTTTAGCACCTTGCTTTTCTGCTTCGGTAATGTAACCTTCTATGCGCTCTTTAGCCCCTTTAGAAATAACCGCGCCTAAGTTTTGTCCTGGCACTACTTTCTTTGCATCCTCGCAAATCATATCAATAATATGCTGTGAATTTCCAACAGCTATCATTGCCGATGCAGCCATGCAACGCTGCCCTGCACAACCACTCATAGACGCAGTAACGTTACTTGCCGTCATAGCAGGATGCGCATCGGGTAATACCATCAAATGGTTTTTAGCGCCACCAAGCGTTAACACACGTTTAAAGTGTGAAGCAGCTCTTGCATAAACAAGTTTAGCCACTTTGGTAGAGCCCACAAAAGAAACGGCATCAATACCCGGATGATCGCAAATAGCTTCTACTATTTCTCGGTCGCCATTAACAATATTCAGCACCCCATCAGGCAAACCTGCTTCTTTCAATAGCTCCACAATTTTAATACAACTTAAAGGAACCACTTCTGATGGTTTTAATATCATGGTGTTTCCAAGTGCAATGGCGTTTGGTATAGTCCAGTTAGGAACCATGCTGGGGAAGTTAAAAGGAACAATACAAGCCACAACTCCCACCGGATAATAATCGGTACGGCATTCAACGCCTTTACTTACTTCCAGTATTTCTCCGCCAATTAACTGGGGTAATGAGCAGGCAAACTCCGTAAGCTCTATGCTCTTCTCAACTTCGGCACGGGCTTCATCTAAAGTTTTTCCATTCTCTTCCTGCACCAGTTTTGATAGCTCAACAATATTCTTTTCCAGTAATGTTTTATATCTGAAGAATACCTGTACACGTTCTTTAATAGGTACTTTGCTCCATGTTTCAAACGCTTTGCGGGCAACCGATACGGCATCACTCAAATCTTCTTTGGTAGATAAAGGAACAGTAGATAAAAGACTTCCGTCTAAAGGAGATATTACATCTAAATGTTTGCTTGCTTTAGAAGAAACATATTTTCCGCCAACGTAATTTTTTACTTCGGGGTATTTCATGGTTAATGTTGCCATTGCTTTGTGTTAAATTGTTGGGTAAAAGTAAAACAATTATCTGTACGATATGCAATATGCCAATGAAAGTATTTTATACTTTTGTTGCACTTAAAAAGCCTTTGCCAGATATGCTTAGAATAGAGAAAATAGTTTACCCGAATAAGATAAAAGATTTTATAGATTTTCCGCATGAATTATATAAAGGCGACCCTAATTATGTTCCTGAAATATACTTAGGACAAAAAGATTTACTAAACCCTAAGAAACATCCTTTTTATGAGCACTCTAAGCTGGATATGTTTTTGTGTTATAAAGATGATAAAATAGTTGGGCGTATTGCTGCCATAAGAAACAACAACCATATTAAATCTTCAGGCAAGCAGGAAGGATTCTTCGGTTTTTTTGAATGTATAGAAGATTATGAAGTAGCTAAGCTTCTTTTTGATACAGCCAAAGACTGGATTAAAAAAGAAGGACTTACGGGCATTGTTGGCCCTACCAGTTTTTCTACTAACGAGATTTTTGCCTGGCATATTGATGCCTTTGATATTCCACCTATGATGAGCATGGGTTATAACAAAAGTTATTATCCAAAGTTTGCCGAGCAATATGGTTTTAAAAAGAAGGTAGATTTGTTTGCTTACCTTATTTCCCGCGATAAGATGAACGAAAAATCCATTCGTGTAACCAACGCTTTTGAAGAACGTTTAAAAAATAAGGGCATTACCATTCGTACGGTAAACATGAAAACGTTTAAAGAAGATTCCGAACAAGCAAACGATGTATATAATGCTGCCTGGGAAAAGAACGATGCTTTTGTGCCCATGACCAAGAAAGAGTTTATGCACCTGGCAAATGATATGAAAATGATAATGGATCCTACGCTTTGTTTTCTGGCCGAACATGAAGGCAAAATAGTTGGCTTCTCTTTCTCCTTTCCCGATATAAACCAGGTTTTAATAAAAGTAAAAAAAGGTCGCTTGCTGCCAACGGGTATTTTTAAATTATTGTTTGGCAGAAAAGGTATAAAGAAGGCACGCATAGTAGTATTGGGTGTTATAGAGGGTTATCGCAAAATGGGTATTGAAGCCTGTTTTTATGGTAAAACTATGCAGTGGTGCAAAGACCATGGCATAACCAATGCTGAAGCTTCTTTGATTTTAGAAAGCAACACGATGATGAATCAGGGATTGATAAACATTAATGCCGAGGTATATAAAACATACCGCTTATACGAAATGCCGCTGTGAGACCAGAAAGTATAACTATAACTAAAAATAAAAGCGGTATTGAAACTGAAAACAATTTGGGAGAAAAATATACTGTGAGAAAGAAAACAGGTTTTAATTTATTTGCTTTCTTTTCTGCGCTTGATATAGCTACCATCTTTTATATCGTAATATCCGGTATATATTTATGTTTTGGTATTTCTAAATTAGAAGATGTGTTACTTCATTTTGTTTCAAGATTTGTAGCCCTTAGTTTAATTGTTTGGATAGCGTATATTAATCAAAAATATCCGGGTAAATTTATAGGTTTATTAAAAAACATATATCCTGTATTTTTCCTTAGTTTTTTTTATACCGAAACGGGCTATTTAAAGAATATTATTTTTCCTTACAACTTAGATATCCATTTTGTTTATGCAGAACAATGGCTTTGGGGATGTCAACCAAGTTTGCAATTTGCCCAAGTTATGCCGCAAAACTGGTTTAATGAGTTTATGAATGTCTGCTATTTCTCCTACTATCCGCTTATTATGGGGATTTGTATTATTTTTTATTTTGATAATAAACAGCATTCTTCAAAAAGTATTTTCACGATTATTTTTTCATTCTATCTGTATTACATCTTTTATGATATCATTCCTGTTGTAGGGCCTCAGTTTCATTTTAACACGTTATATACGGATACCCCCCCACCCTACTACATGGGGAAATTTATGCGATACATACTTACCAATCTCGAAAAGCCTACGGGTGCTTTCCCCAGTTCTCATGTGGGTATTGCGCTTATTATAAGTATTATCTCATTTAAGCATCTTAAAAAATATTTTTATTACAGCCTGCTTTTTGTTTTTGGTATTTGTTTTGCAACCGTATATCTAAAAGCACATTATTTGGTAGATGTAATCGGGGCTATACTAACTGTGCCTGTGTTAATGTTTATAGGTAGTTATGTATACGATAAGATAAATTCTTATTTAAATACTAAAATGGTAAAATAAAGGCTTTCGGGCTTTGTATTAAAGTACAGTTATTGGACAATTATTTTACTGAAAGAATGAAATACTTTATATATTTGATTACAATTTTTTAACATGAAGAAGATAATATTGTTTTTATCTGCATTTATTGCAGTTTCATCTTTATTTGCCCAAGCCCCGCAAGGTATAAACTATCAGGGAGTGGCAAGAGACCCATCTGGTAACGCCATATCAATGAAAAATATTGGTGTGCAATTTACTATACTGCAGGGCGGCACAAACGTATTTAGTGAAACTAAAAATATAACTACTGATACCTTTGGTTTATATACCCACGTAATAGGCTCCGCTAATCCGGGTCCATTTACTGGTATAAACTGGGCAGCAGGCAATCTATCTATTCAAATTGGTATAGACCCCACTGGCAGTTCGTCTTATACTACGGTTGCAACTACTCAATTGCAAAGCGTACCTTATGCATTGTATGCAGGTAGTGCAGGTGGTTCAAGCGGCAGCATTACTTCTGTAACGGGCAGCGGACCAATTACAACAAGTACCACAAGCGGAGCTGTTACAGTTGGTTTGGGTTCCGTAGGGCCAACAACAAATACTTACGGTACTGTTACAGCATTTCCAATAATTTCTGTAGATGCAGATGGCAGGGTGACCAGTGCAACCACCCAAACTATACCAACACCGGTTTCACAAACATTAAGTTTATCAGGCAATACACTTGGCATTTCGGGAGGAAACTCAGTTACATTACCAACACCTACTTCTATTGTTGTAGCAAATACTCCTCTTAGCGGAGATGGGAGTTCAAGTCTTCCTTTAACCATATCAACAGCAAGTAATACCACAAGCGGATATTTAACTTCAGGGGACTGGAACACCTTTAATAATAAGGTGGGTTCTATTGTGCCGGGCATAGGAATATCAGCAACAAATTTAAATAGTACATATACTATTTCTACAACAAATACAGCCCCTATGTGGAATGCAAATAAATTACAAGGTACTAATATTAACAATACAGCACCTTTAAATGGTGATATTTTGCAATACAATGGTACTAATTGGTCTCCAGCACCACTTGCAAGTTCAACTGGTCCCTGGACCTTAAGTGGTAATCAATTGTTCCCTACTACCTATTCAAACACTTTAGTTGGTATTGGCACTAACAATCCCAGTGCTTCTTTAGATATTAACAGTTCAAACATTAATGGGGCGTTAAATGTAAATTATACTGGTTCTAGTGGTACACCCGCTGTTTCATTAGTTAGTACGGGTGCAGGGGTTACGGGACTTGATGTTAATACTTCATCCACCAGTGGAGATGCTATACGTGCAACTTCAAATCAAGGTAATGCACTTTCGGGTGTTTCTCAGACAGGCCCCGCTTTATGGGTACAAAACAATGGCTCCGGAAGTGGTAGTGCAACAATTGTATCTAATCAGTTAAATGCAAACGGATATTCAGGTTCATTTACCGGAGGTTTAGGTTTACAAACAGATAAGATACAAATAACAAATACCCCTACTGCAGGTTTTGTATTAACATCGGATGCAATCGGTAATGGAACCTGGCAAAGCGTTCCGGGTGGGGTAAGTTCTATTTCAGTTAATGCTCCATTAACAAGTACAGGAGGTTCAAATCCAGTTCTTTCTATTGGTACAGCCAGTGCAACCACTTCCGGTTATTTAACTGCCGGCGATTGGAATACATTTAATAATAAGATTTCTGCTATTATACCCGGTGCAGGAATTACCATGGCAACAGGAGGTGGCACAGTTACTGTTTCTGCAATGAATGGAAGTAACATATGGAACGCAAGTCAACTACAGGGCATTAATATTAACCCTGCTGCCCCAGCTAATGGTCAGATATTGCAATATAATGGTGGGCAATGGGTAGCCTCTCCCCCACCTGTTGTAGGTGCTTCAAACGGACTTTCGGTTACAACGGGCTCGGTAGTATTAGGTGGTACTTTACTTAATAATACCACCATCACGCAAAATGCCAATAATATGATATTTAATGCTAATGCCGGAAATGTGCAAATGAATAATAGCGGTGCTGCTGTTACTTTATCTGTAACCACTACCGGTACAGGGCAAGCAGGTCAGTTTGCAATAAATAATACGGGTAGTAACCAGCCCGCTTTAAATGCTAATACCAATGGCACAGGCAATGCAGTTAGTGGTGGTAATATCAGCACTACTACAGGTAGCGGAGGTTATTTTAGTAATAACCAAGCTACTAATACTTCCCCAGCTTTGGTTGCTACAACCAGTGGTACAGGTAATGCAATTAACGCAACTTCCATTTCAGGAACTGCTATTAATGCAAGTAACTCCGGTGGAAATACCATAAGTGCACAAAATTCAGGTACAACCGGAAGCTCCGGCTTTTTTCAAAATACTACTCCCGGTAATAATTTTCCGACATTAAACGTAATAACTAATAGTAACACAGGAAGTGGGGGGCCGGCTATATTTGCTCAGGCTACCGCCGGCAGTATCGGAAATGCCATTAATGCTTCAAGCGTAGGTACAGGTAGTGCAGGCTCATTTACGGTAAATAATTCTACTGGTAATGCTAATGCTCTATTTTCCACTACCAATGGTGCAGGAGCTGCTGTTAATGCAAGCAATACAGGTAGCGGTTCTGCTATTGTTGCATCTACTAATGCAGGTAATAGTAGTCCGGCTATTATGGCAATATCCGGTGGTGCAGGTAATTCGGGAAAATTTACCGGTGGAGCTGGATTATATACTGATAACATTACTATAAACACCGGTACTGCCATTGCAGGAGCAGTTTTAACAAGCTCTAATGCCGGCGGCAATGCAATATGGGCAGGTCCTGTTAATTTTTCGGGTAGCGGCAGTATTACTACTACTGTTCCTTCTGCTTCTGTAACCCCTATTGTTTTTACCACTACTCCGGATTATAGTTCGCCCAGTGGTGCTTTTAATGGTGGTGTTTTTACAGCCCCGGTTGCAGGTATTTATCATCTTGATGTTGCTGTTACCTTTAGTGCCACTGTAGCTTTAGTAAGTACTTCCAGTTATCAATTACAAATTGATAATGTACCGGGCGGAACAATTAAAACATCTATTATGCCAATACCTACAGGTTCAATTGCCGGTACTCTTTTTCAAAACAGGATAAGTACTGATATTCAAATGACCTCAGGTGAGCAAATTCAAGTAGGAGTTTATTTAAGCCCATCAACAAGCTTAAGCGTTTTAAACCAAGCTCCTTATACTTACTTTACCGGGCATATAATTCATTAAACAATGAATAGGGTATTAACTATCATATTACTTTTCACAAACAGTTTGTTTGCCCAAATCAATGTGCCACCACCATATGTAATTAATACAGCAGGGGGTAGTACAAAAATAGCAGGAGGCAATTATTATGCTTATAATATCGGTGAGCCTATAATTGGCACATCGCCAAATTATAAATATTATACGCAAGGTTTTTTACAACCCGATTATGCCATTGGTACTGCCTTTAATGCCAAAATATTTTATGGAAACGAAAGCTGTCAGGGTGCTAACGATGGTTATATTGTAGCAAACGTATATAACAATAAAGGTACAATTCGTTACTCTTTGCCAACATCTTCAGGTGTTGATACTACATCCAATTCGGTTAATTTGCCACCGGGCACTTATACTTTAACTATAAGTGATAGTGTTAATCATCCTATTTTTAAAGTAGTTACTATTAATGCAAGTAATGAAATTTGTCCGGTAAGTGTGCACAATGCTTTTTCTCCTAACGGAGATGGATTGAATGAAACCTTTGTTATTGATGGTATTGAAAATTACCCCAACAACCATGTGTATATATTTAACCGCTACGGGCAACAAGTATGGGAGAAACAAGGTTATAATAACACAACAGTTGCTTGGGATGGAAAAACTAAAGAAGGTAAAGAGTTATTTGCTGGCACCTACTTTTATATTATAGAAATTGACACTAAAAAACCCATGAAGGGTTGGGTAGAGATTACTTCTACTCATAAATAAATTAAATTACAATTTATATAATTGATAAAGCCGCTCCCTATACAAAGAGCGGCTTTTATTATTTCGTCATTGCGAAGAGGAACGATGAAGCAATCTGTATTAAATAAAGAGATTGCCGCAATAATGCTGCCGGATTATTTTTGTGTTTAAGCAAACAAACTTTTAAAAGGTTTTTTACTGTTTTTTTCATTTTAAATTCTACCCGATTTAACCGTTTATTTAAAAAAACTAACCGCTTATCGAAAAAGTGCTACCGTTTAATTAATAATTTACTTTTTGGCTATTTGATATAGTAGCTTAGCATTAGCAAACAAGAATTTGCTGCTAAAAATGAAAACTCTAACCAAAATAGTAAAGACTTTGATGATGAAGGTAAAGACTTTCATGACGAAGGTTAAGACTTTCGAGTTGGAGGTTAAGACTTTCATGATGAGGGTAAAGACTTTCATGACGAAGGTGAAGACTTTCATGATGAGGGTAGAGGTTTTATTGGGGAAGGCTGAGACCTATAAGTTGTGGGTTAAGACCTGTAAGTTAAAGGTGAAGGCCTACAAGCTGAAGGTAGAGACCTATGGGTTGAGGGTAGAAACCTATAAGTTGATGGTGAAGACCTATAGGTTGAAGGCAGAGACCTATGGATTGAGGGTAGAAACCTATAAGTTGATAGTGAAGACCTATAAGTTGAAGGTAGAGACCTGTAACTTGTGGGTTAAGACCGTAAAGTTGAGAATAATGATTTATATAATAAGAGCTAACACCTTCGTCTGTATGGTAAGACTCTTGGAATCGGAAACAAACTATTTAAAATTATGTAATAACAATTAATATTTCAAATCATGTCAGATAATTCGATAATACCAAGGAGCATAGATAAATTTAATCTATACCTTATAAGAACAGCTGCCTACCTGTTGTTAGGCACACCCACCAACTGGAGCCGTTTCGGTTGGTTAACCACAGAAAACACCCAGTGGCAGGGATTTTTAACGGCTTGGAAGCCACTGTATTTATTATACAGCGATAAGAAAGGAGGTTATACCACTGGCATAAGAGACCAATTATTGCAGATAATTCAAGATTGTGTAAACCTGTGTGCCACCAACCACCTGCTGCTTAGTATACAGGCTACCCGAAATGTAACTATTACCGATTTACAAACCTTTAACCTGCCTACCGATGAGGTAACCGGTGAAACACCGCATCATGCAACTGCGCGCATAGCACCTGCAACTGATTTGGTGTACCCAAGTTTAAAACCCGTGGGTGGCGGTGTGGTAAGATGTAAATGCTTTACCGAAGCGGCACAAAGCGGCAGACCTCATAAACTGGAAGGGTTTGATATAGTAGAATACAGGTATGAGATAATTGCACAGGGTGTTGCCTTGCCAACCGACCCTAATTTGGCTACCCTTATAGATGGGCATTCTTCCAAATCAAGTTTCTTATTACCAACAGGAACTAACAATAGTGGTAAAGTGCTGGTTATTTTTTTCCGTTGGGCACATAGCAAACATCCTAATTTGGATGGCCCATGGAATGGCTGCATTAGCACAATTATTTTATAGAGCCAAGTAAGAGTAGATTAAATCCCCTTCAATTGCTTGAAGGGGATTTTTTTATATATAAAAAGTAAAAAGTATTTATTATGTTTGTTAGATAAATCTTATTAAGATGAAAAGAGTAATTTTCAACAGAAAACTACTTCTTATGTTTTTTGCATTGCTGTTTGGTAGGTATACCATATCTGCGCAAATTGTAAATCAGCCTCCAACGGCTTTAACAGCTACTATATGTGCCGGAGATTCTACTATAATAACTATTCCGGGTTCTCAAATCAACGTTGGTTATGCTTTAGTAATCTTACCTATAACCTCTACTGTTACCGTAGGAGCTGCCCAAGCTGGAACCGGTAGCAGCATGAGTTTTCCTACTGGTACTTTAACTGCTACCACTACATTTGCCATAATAGGAGTAATACCGGGAACCAGTACAGTTCAAATGAATCCTTCAGTAACCGTTAATGTAAAACCAAACCCTCCTGTATCTGTCATATCAAATGACACTTTTTGCCTTGGAGGTAGTTCGGTTACGTTGCACGCAAATGCCCTAGGTGCCATTTCATATTCATGGACACCTGCAATGGGTTTAGATAGTACAACAGGAAGCATGGTTACTGCCACGCCAAGTGTAACTACCAATTATACTGTTACAGCAACACAAAGTGATGGATGCATTAGCAAAGCGGTTTCTTCCGTTATAGTAGTTACCCAAGCTACTGTAAACGCAACTCAAACTCCTGTAAGTTGTTCAGGCTTTTGCGATGGTTCTGTTTCGGTCATTGCCCCGGCACCTAATACTTTTTATTTTTGGAATACAACATCAACTACTACTACATATACTACAAGCTCATTATTTAATGTATGTGCCGGCACCTATACCGTTAAAGCTTATAGTAATAATTGCACATCGGCGCCACCATCCGTAAAAGTAATAACCATCACCTCCCCTACTCAATTGAAAGACACTCTTTTCCCTGTTCCCTCAATCTGCTCTTCCGGAAATGGAATTATATTTGATTCTACATCTGGCGGAACCCCTCCTTATACCTATGCAATTAATGGCGGGGCTTCTTTAACTTCAAATATTATTACTGGGTTAAGCGCGGGTAACTATACGGTTTCTACCATGGATAGCAATGGTTGTATGACAAAATCAACAACTACAATTACACAAACCGGAAATTACAGTCCTGTTATTACAGTAAATTCTGATAGCATTTGTGCAGGTGCTACAGCAACTTTAACAGCAAGTGGGGCCAGTTCTTATACATGGATGCCTGCAACAGGCTTAAATACTTCATTAGATTCTGTTGCAATAGCAAGCCCTGCAACTACTACTATATATACAATTACAGGGGCAGATTCTTTATATTGCAAAGGTATAACCACATGTACTGTTACAATAGCTAACGCCAATAGTATTTTTTGTTCTAACTCTGCAAACGGAGCGTTACAAATTCATAATGCTTTCTCCCCAAATAAAGATGGGCTGAATGACTTATTTATTATAGATAATATAGAAGGGTTTCCTAATAACCATGTATATATTTATAATCGTTGGGGGCAGTTATTATGGGATAAACCCAAATATAATAACA
Organism: Bacteroidota bacterium; assembly: GCA_003153315.1. GTDB lineage: Bacteria > Bacteroidota > Bacteroidia > B-17B0 > Aurantibacillaceae > PALSA-968. The sequence goes on along the minus strand of PLYA01000049.1, from coordinate 46,827 downwards.
GCAATGTGGTATGGGATGGGAAATCGCAAGACGGAGCAACTTTATACGCAGGTACTTATTTTTATATTATAGAAAATGCAGGAGTAAAAAGTTTAAAAGGTTGGGTAGAGATTACTTCTATCAATAAATAATTAAAGGCAGAAAACACAATGAAGAAATTAATAACATACATCTTGCTTCTTACAGCCTGTTTCTGTAAAGCACAGCAAGACCCACAGTACAGTCAATACATGTTTAACCAATTGGTTATTAATCCGGCTTATGCAGGTAGTAAAGAAGCGCTAAGCACTGTAATAGATTTACGTAAACAATGGGTGGCTATGCCGGGTTCTCCTCAAACGGGTACTATAAGTATGCACGGACAACTTCTTAAGAGTTTAGGTATTGGAGGGCACCTTATTACAGAAAGCATCGGGCCAACCAAATGGACTGCTGCTTATATGGATTTAGCGTATCATTTTAGATTAGGAAGAGGTAAATTAAGCTTTGGGCTTTCGGGTGGGGTGGTAAATTATAACATAAACGTAAGTGCACTTGATTATAAAGATGGCGGAGAGCCTATGCTTAATTACACCGGTGCGCGTACCAAATTTGATGTAAGTACCGGCTTCTACTATTACAACCAGTCATTTTATATAGGTGGTTCTATTACGCATTTAAACAGCCCTAATTTATATAGTGGCACAAGTACCATTAATATTGCAAACGTGCCCAAAAATGTAAGCTTGTTCTTTAGTTTACAACCTCATTCTTTCTTATACTTAGGCAAAGGTTTCAAGATAAATGATAACCTGATTTTCAGCCCTTCTATCATGGCTAAAAACATACAGGGGGGCTCTGCCTCTTTTGATTTGAATGCTAACTTCTTATTAAAGAACAGAGTTTGGCTGGGTGTTTCTTTAAGAAGCGGGTATGGTATTGTAGGCTTATTTCAGATTTTTGTTACCGATAAATTTAAAGTTGGTTATGCTTACGATCAGGGATTAAACAAAATTGGTACACAAGGGCAAGGGTCGCATGAAATTGTACTGAGTTACGATTTCAATAATTTTAAATCTAAAATGTTATCGCCAAGATACCTTTAAGGGGTATCTAATTATAATTATATGAAGAAAATAGTAGTTGCGTTTATATTAGTATTTAGCTTTAGTTCCTTTGCACAGTATAAGAAAGGAGTTAAATATTATGAAGGTTTCCAGTACTCAAAAGCCATTCCTTACCTTAAAAAGGTTGCCGATAAAAACAGTACAGATAAAAATGATGCTACCCTAAAGCTTGCAAACAGTTATTTGAATATTAAAGATTATAAAAATGCCGAAGCTTATTATCAAAAGGCCATTGAACAAGGTAATACAGAACCACTTACACATTATAACTACGGAACTGTTTTGAAAAATAATAATAAATATGATGAAGCGCTTAAGGAGTTCAGCACCTACATAAGATCAAATCCTAATGATGCCAAAGCAAAAAATGCTATAAAATCTTTTCAGGATATTAAGGTTTGGCAAAGCTTGCCTAAGGAATATGACATCGCCAATTTAAGTGAAATTAATACGGAGAAATCAGAGTTCTGCCCTGTTATTTATGATAATAAACTATTTTATACATCCTGGCAAAAGCCCGATTTGGTGAACTTTGAAAGCTTCGATTTTGACGGAACACCTTATCTTAATATTTATTATGCCAATTTAAAAAATGATATACCTGAATCTCCCGTAAAATCATTTTCAAAAAAAATCAACTCTCAGTATCACGATGGTCCGGTTTGTTTCTCAAAGCAAAATGAATTGTTTGTTACCCGTGTTACCTATGCAAAACATAAAAAAGATAAATCCTTTGTTAATCGTCCGCAATTATATACTTCTGTAAAAAGCGGTAAAAGCTGGAGTAAATTAAGTCCTTTCCCCTTAAATAATATAGATTATTCATTAGCGCATGCCAGTATTTCTGAGGATGGTAATTATCTCTTCTTTAGTAGTGATATGCCCGGTGGAAACGGAGGTATGGATATTTGGGTTTGCAAAAAGAATAACACAGGCTGGGATAAACCAATAAACTTAGGCCCTGATGTAAACACCTCCGGTAATGAAGAGTTTCCTTTTATTAGAGGTGATGGCATGTTATTCTTTTCATCTGATGCATTACCGGGTTTTGGTGGTTTGGACATTTTTAGTGCCAGACAAATTGCGGGTAAATGGATATTAAACCGGAATGAGGGAGTTGGTATCAATAGTTTGGCTGATGATTTTGGAGTATTCTTTATTGATAATAACAAAGGTTATGTTTCATCAAACAGAGACGGAGGCAAAGGCAGTGATGATATTTATAAATTCACCTTTACCCAAAAACTTATCTCGGTTGATGGTACAGTACTTAACAGCCAGAATGGTACTAACCCAGCAAAAAACGTAAAAGTAATCTTAGAAGATAATAATGGTAATCACCTGAATGATATGCGAACTAATAACGAAGGTTATTTCAGGTTCGAAAATTTATCTCCGGATAACAAATACATGGTTAAAATGGATGAGAATGATGCTTCTTTCTCTCATCAGAAAAGATATTATTTTATGGATTCTAAAGGGGAGGTAATGCGCGTTACGGTTGTAAATGAGAAAGGAGAAAAATATGTTTTCAGGAATTTACCTGCAAATGCTGGGTCATTACCCGAGCTTACCTCGCCTGATGATGCAACACTGGCAGGTAACTTATTATATGGAGAAAATCCATCATTGCCTATTGCCAATAAAAAAGTACTATTAAAAGATGCTAATGGAAATATTATAGATGAAGCTACCACCAACGCCTTTGGTGCTTTTGTATTTAATAAAATTCCTTCCGGCGATAATTATTTTATAACACTTGCCGAAGAAGATGCATCACTGCCCGCGGGAACTAAAATTATTCTGACCAACAAAAGTGGTAAAGAAGTAAAAGCCATGCAATCTGGTGGTAAAGGTTCGTTTAAGTTTGATTTATTGGCTTCAGATAAAAGTACCCTGAATACCATGCAGGTTGTTGATGCCGATTTATTAATGAACATAAATGGTAATATATTAGGTGCCGATAAAAAACCGCTTAAAGGGGTAAAGGTTTATTTGAAGAATGAAAAAAATCAAACTATCGATACTGTTGTAACAGATGATAAAGGGGCTTTTATATTTAATAAACTATCGGTTTCGGTAAATTATATTGTTAACCTTGATGAGAACGATGCACAATTAAAAGACATAGACAAAATTTATATAACCGACCAAAAAGGAAGAACTATCAGGGAGTTAACTAAGAACAGACTAAAAGGCTATTCCTTTAATTTGTTACAAAGCGAAAAATCTACTCTAAAAGACATCTATGTAGAAGACCCCTGGCTGGAAGTTCTTACTATGAAAGACAATGGTAAAAAAGAAGAGATTACTATTATAGAGAGTGTAAATTATGCCTTAAATGCCTATAAGTTTGATGATGCCGGGCAAAGGGTAATAGATAAGGTAATTCAGATTATGAAAAATAACCCCGCTATTGATATTGAAATAAGTTCGCATACAGATGCTCAGGGAGACGATAAAACCAATTTATTGTTATCACAAAAGCGTGCTAAGTATGCGGTTGATTATATGATAGCGCATGGTATCAGCAATAAACGTTTAAAATCGGTTGGTTATGGCGAAAGCAAATTGATTAATAAATGTGGTAATAACATAACATGTACAGAGGAAGAACATGCCAAAAATCGCCGCACCGAGTTTAAGATTGTTGATACCGGTAAAAAGTAGAACCTGTTATCATTTTGACTTTAGGGGAAATCCTTACACGTTATATGGCAGTTTGCTGTAATCATATAATGTAAATCTATAGCAAGATACTGTTTTACAAGAATTATATTTTCACTATTAATATTATCCATAATTTTGCCACATAATGTGGTCCTTAGCATTTATATTTTTTTTATTTTTTACCTTATTCCTTTTAGGAATAATCGCGTACCTAATTTTTAAGAATAAAAAAATAGTTGCAAAAAACAAACAACTAACTACCGATTATAAGCTATTGGAAAATAAAATTAATGCTATTGATTTAGAAGGGATCAAATACAAAATGAATCCTCATTTGTTCAAAAATATTCTCAACTCCATTCAGTCTCATGCTTATCAAACCTATTTTTCATTAGACAAATTAAGCAATGTGTTAGATTACATATTATATGAAACCGATAAGAAATATGTAACCGTAAAAGAAGAGCTGGAATTTGCCTTAAGCTTAATTGAAATCAACAAACTTAAATTAAGCCCGCTGTTTGATTTACAGATAAAAAACAAAACAGATAAAAATCATCCTTTTTATAATCAGGAACTGCTTGTTCCTATGGTTACAGTTGACCTGATAGAAAACGCCTTTAAACATGCCGATACCCAAAGCGGCGACTCCTTTATTTCCATAACTTTTGAACTGAAAGATGATTTTTTTGCTTTAACCGTAGCCAACAAAATAAGTCCCAAGCCAACACTAAAAAAGACAAACAGCGGCCTGGGGAAAGAGAATATGAAAAAACGTTTGGATATTATCTATCAGGAACATTATCAGCTGGACCAGTTTGAAGAAAATGATGTTTTTATTTCACACCTAAAAATAAACCTGCTTGAATACAAAGCTAAAGTGCTTATTACTGGATGACGAACTGCCGGGTCTGTCCTACCTGCGTATGTTGTGCGAACAAATCCCTAATGTGGAAGTAGTAAAAGCATTTAATGATTCGGAGAAATTTGTAGAATCATTACCTAGCCTTGATTATAACTTATGCATATTGGATATTGAAATGCCTAAACTGAATGGCATGCAGGTAGCCAAATTACTGAAAGACAAATCTATTATATTTACCACCGCTTATAAAGAGTATGCGGCAGAAGCATTTGATTTAAACGCCATAGACTACATACAAAAACCCATACAAAAAGAACGCTTTGAAAAAGCTATGGCTAAAGCAAGCAAAGCCATAGGCTCATCTGCAAAAAAGCAATTTGCCCAATTTAATACCGATAAAGGAAAAGCCATCCTACTGTTTGATGATATACAATATATCACTTCATCTGATACTGACAAGCGCGATAAGGTGATGCATTTAAAAAGCGGGCAAAGAACAACCCTTAAGAATGTAAGCTTCGAACAATTGTTATCGCAGCTTCCTTCAGGCAGGTTTTGCCGGGTAAATAAAAAGGATGTAATTGCCCTAAGCATTGTTCAGTTTTTTTCTCACGAAGAAATTATCAGTACTGTTTCTGCAAAAAATAAAGAAGCCATAAAATTTCCCTTGAGCGATATTTACAGAGCCGACTTTCAGTCAAAATTAGCATCGTTGTAGTTTCGTTACGTTTTTATACCCTTTGGTTACATATTTCTGTTTCTCTTGTTTTGCTGCTGATTAGCGCACTACCTTTGCAATGTAAAAAACAATAAACCAAAAGAGCAATGAAAAATTTAAGAAACATTGTATTTTATGTTGCAGTTATTGGGGGTTTTGCTTGTTTGATGTATTTAATTGTAAAAGCAGGGCAACCACAAGAGGCCTTTAAGATAACAAACGCTAAAGTTCAGCCCATAACAAGCGGGTTAGACCAAATTAAAGACACCTTGCATCATAATGTTACGGATGCACTTGCCATACTTATTTTACAAATCATTACCATTATTGTTGTAGCAAGGATATTTGGTTTTATACTAAAAAAAATGGGTCAACCCTCAGTTATAGGAGAAATTATAGCAGGTATTATTCTTGGTCCATCTTTTATCGGAAAGTATTTTCCGGAATTCTCTGCTTTTCTTTTTCCAAAAACGTCTCTGCCAAATCTAAAGTTTTTCAGCCAGGTGGGGCTTATCCTGTTTATGTTTATTATAGGGATGGAACTCGATTTAAAAATTCTAAGAAAGAAAGCGCATGAAGCTTTTATAATAAGCCATGCCAGTATTATTTTTCCTTTTGCTTTAGGCATGGGCCTAGCTTATTTTATGTATCAAACATACGCGCCGGCTAATGTAAATTTCCTTTCTTTTTCTCTTTTTATCGGAATTTCCGTTAGTATCACAGCTTTCCCGGTACTTGCCAGAATTATACAGGAAAGGCAACTTACAAAAACCCGTGTAGGAGCTATTGCCATTACCTGCGCGGCAGTAGACGATATAACAGCCTGGTGTATTTTGGCTGCTGTTATAGCCATAGCAAAAGCGGGTTCGGTTGTTAGTGCAATTTACACAGTGCTAATGGCGGTTGCCTTCGTGATAATAATGCTAAAATTAATTCGCCCCTTTTTAAAACGTATCGGTGATATTTATTCACATCAAGATACTTTAAGCAAACCTGTAGTCGCCATTTTTTTTGTAACGTTATTAGCATCCGCATACTTGGCAGAAACGATTGGAATACATGCCTTGTTCGGGGCTTTTCTGGCAGGCGTTATTATGCCGCAAAACGTTCATTTTAGAAATGTGTTTATAGAAAAAGTAGAAGACGTTTCACTGGTATTATTATTGCCCTTGTTTTTTGTGCTTTCAGGTTTACGCACACAAATTGGTTTACTCAATGATTTAAGGCAATGGGAAATATGCGGTTTAATTATTGTAGTTGCCATTACCGGAAAATTTATAGGAAGTACGGTGGCTGCCAAATTTACCAAACAAAGCTGGCGCGATAGTTTAATCATAGGGGCCTTAATGAATACCAGGGGCCTGATGGAATTAATTGTATTGAATATTGGTTTTGATTTGGGCATGCTAACACCCGAAGTTTTTGCTATGATGGTTATTATGGCGCTGGTAACTACTTTTATGACAGGGCCCGCCTTAGATTTTATTAATTACATTCTACCCGAAAAGCAATCTGATTTGACTAATGAAGAGCCATCGAATTATAAAAAATTTAAAATACTATTCTCTTTTGGTGATGCAGAACATGGAAAAAGCATGGTACGTTTAGCAAATAGTTTTGTAAACAAAAATCAGGAAAATACGCTCGTATCTGCCTTGCACATGGCTCCCAGTAATGAATTGCACCAATACAATATTCGCGAAACAGAAAGAGACAGTTTTAAACCTGTTATAAGGGAAGCTAATAAATATAATCTTCCGCTTCAGACTTATTTTAAACCAACGTTGGATTTTCAAAAAGAAATTGTTGAAACTACCAATGAAGGGGAGTATGATTTATTGATTGTTGGCATTGGCCATTCTATTTATGAAGGTAGTTTTTTAGGTCGTTTACTGGGTGTTACATCTAAATTTATTAATCCGGAAAAACTATATAACACACTTACAGGCAAAGAAAAGATAATAGAAGGAAATGGCTTTGATGATAAAACCAATGCCTTATTACGGTCTATTAAAAGCCCTGTAGGGGTTTTTGCCGATAAAGGATTGAAAAAAGTAGGTGATGTTTTACTTTTTATTTTATCTGATGAAGATGCCTTTATGTTACCCTATGCACAAAAACTAATACATAATAATGAATCAAGAATTATGGTAATTGATTACCACGAAAAGATTAAACAAAGCATTTCATTTAAAGAGAATATCAGGTCGATTGAACAAACAGCACCTAATCATATTGCTATTTACGATAAAAGCAAAATCAATCCCGAATTTTTGAAATCGATAGATTTAATGCTGATTAGCTTAAATGCATGGAAAGAGTTTCTGCAAACAGAACCTGATTGGTTTTCAAGTGTACCATCTGTATTGATATTAAAGAATAATTAAACTGATTTGAGTTTTAATTCAAAATACACTACTAGAAAAAAAAACTTCATTTCCCCTTATTACGCATGTGTTAAACTTTATTCTCTCATATTGAAGAGGTAAAGTATTGCTGCATTTTCATAATACAAACAGCGGCAATTATCTATTCTTCATCAACCTGTTTAAACTATTTGTAATATATTTCTCAGAAGTAATTAAGGCTGTTTGTATGCGTTTGGCATAATGTATGCTATCCATTACTTCTTTATTTTTCTCGTGTAGTTCTTCATAAGCTTTATCTACCATCACTTTTTGCTCTTCTATAACTGCTTTTTGTTTTTGGGTTATGCGGAAACGATTAAACATAAATACAGCAAACACCCCAACTAATAATAATAAACCTGCTACTGCATAAATAACTATGCGCTGTTTCTTTTTTTCTTCGGCATTTATGGCATCCAGTTTATTCTGCTCGGCTTTGGCTGTAATTTCTTTTTTATCAAACTCATATTGCATACTGCTTTGCAGGCTTTTCTTTTTGGTTTCTTCGTTATTAAGGCTATCGCTGTAAATAATATATAGTTTCTGGTACTCAAAAGCAGCTTTGTAATTACCCATAAGACTATCTAAACTGGTCAAGTTGCCATAACAACTTTTAATATAATTTTTGTTGCTAATTTCCTTGCTTAACTGCAAGGCCTTGTCTAAATAGTTTTTTGCTTCTTTTGTTTTATTTAGCATAGCATATGATTGTCCAAGGTTTACTAAAACACCTGCAATGCCATTTTTATCTTTTAATTCTTCATTTATCTTTAAAGAAGCAAAATAATTTTTTAAAGCTTCGGGGTAATTGCCCTGATTCATATAATTAACTCCTATGTTGCCATAAGAATAAGCAATACCTTTTTTATCTTTTATTTCTTCTCTTATCTTTAAAGCAGCAAAATGGTTTTTCAGGGCTTCGGGGTAATTGCGCTGATTATTATAAATAATCCCTATGCCGTTGTAAGAATAGGCAATGCCTTTTTTATCTTTTATTTCTTCCCTTATTTTTAAAGCAGCAAAATGGTTTTTGAGAGCTTCGGGGTAATTACCCTGATTCATATAAATATCCCCTATGTTGTTGTAAGAAGAGGCAATACCTTTTTTATATTTAATTTCTTCGTTTATTTTTAAGGAAGCAAAATTGTTTTTTAATGCTAAGGGGTAATCGCCATTATTTGTATAAGATACCCCTATGGTATTAAGTGCCCTGGCTTCATACTTTCTCTGTTTGGTTTGCCGGGCTAATTTTAATTCCTGCCCTGCTAAAATAATTGCTGTGTCGGGGTTATTGCTGCTATAACTCCATGCAATCTTATGAATTGCTTTCAGGCGGTTGGTATCAGCCTGAGAAGTATTGTTATATACTTTCCAAAGAGAATCGAGGTTCTGCGCTTGTAGATACTGAAACAAGTTCAGCATGACGAGAAGAAGTATGTAAATGCGCTTCTTCATCTAATTATTCTTCATCAGTTTGTTTAGGGTATTATTTATATACTTCTCGCTAGTAATTAAAGCAGTTTGAATTCTTTTAGCGTAATGAATGCTATCGGTTATTTTTTTGTTTTTCTCTTGTAAGTCTTCGTAAGCTTTATCAACTAACTTCTTTTGTTTTTCTATAATGGCTTTTTGCCTGCTAGTAATACGGAAACGATTATACATAAACACAGCAAAAATTAATACTAAAATTATAATTACCCATTGGGCTTGTTTCTGTTGACGGTTTATGGCATTTACATTTTCCTGTTTGGCTTTGGCTGCAATTTCTTTTTTATCAAATTCATATTGGAGAGCAGTTTCCAGGCTTTTCTTTTTGCTTTCCTCATTGTTAAGACTATCACGGTATTTAGTAAATTGCTTATAATGCACAAAAGCATCTTTAAAGTTGCCTTTTGTGCTATCTAAAATAGACAAGCCCTCGTAACTTTCTTTTATCCATTCTTTGCTGCCAATTGTTTTGCTTAATAGTAATGCTTTATTTAAATAGTCTTCCGCTTCTTTAAACTTATTTGTAATAGTGTATAACCTTCCCAAATTTAAACAGGAAAGAGAAACACCTTCCTTGTCTCCAATTGCCTCACGGATGCTTAATGCAGCAAAATAGTTTTCTAAAGCTTCGGGGTACTTACCCTGATTACTATATATGTTCCCAATGTTGTTATACGACTGACCAATACCTATTTTATCACCTAATTCTTTACGCAATGCTAATGACGCAAAATAATTCTTTAATGCCTCAGGGTAATTGCCTTCACTTTTATATATGACACCAATATTACTGTAGCAGGTAGCAATGCTATACTTATCTTTTATAGATTTAAATATTTTTAGTGCCGTAGTATAATTCTTTAATGCATCAGAAAAATTACTTTGTTCTTTATAAACCAAGCCAATATTGTTGTAAGATTGAGCTATCCCTTTTTTATCCCGTAGCTCCTCTCTGGCTTGCAAAGCAGAAAAATGACTTTTTAATGCCTCGGGATAATTTCCCTGATACCAATAAATAACACCTACATTATTGTTTGCCTGAGCTATACCTTTTTTAAACTCTAACTTCTCAGCAAGCTGAATAGCTTTATCGCCATATACAATACCTTTATTGTATTCGGCAATTCTGCTATATTCTCTGCAGATAATATATAGATGAATGACCTTGTTAGTATCTTCCTTATCGATTTTAATAAGGTTAATAAGAGAATCTATTTTGTTTTGTTGGGCATTAAGATGCTGAAACAAGTTCAGCACAACGAAAAAAAATATACAAAGCAATTTTTGCATTCTGATAAAGCAAATATAATCAAAACCTTTAGTCCCTATAAAATAAGCTTTTCCCTGTAATAGCAAAGGAAAAGATACCAACGGGAGTTAATAACTAATGCCGCTCATAAAAAAGGCAGTTCTTCACCCTCAACTACCCCTACTGCTATTCCCGCCCCTGCTACCGGGCGAATAAGACCTACTAATACAGTATCTGTAAACAAATCAGGAAAAGTAACGTATATGTACGGAACACCCTTTTTACATTACAGCGATGTTATTTATATCATAGTTCCGTAGGCAGTTAATTAAGTTCATTTGCAATGCCCATAAAGGGAAATGATTGCCCCGTGTAAGGAATCAAACGCTCTTTATGGGCATTTGCATTGCCATCAAGTTCATTGCAACTCATTTCACGAAGAGTTTATCTCATCGCAAGTTGAATGCAATTCATTTCATAATCATTTGCAATGATTGTCTTTTCAATGCAACTCATTGTATAAATAATGTAACTCTTCGCGCAAAGAGTTACATTCATTGCAAGAAGCGTTAACCGCCCCATGCGGGGCAATGATTGCACTTCGTTGGCAATGCAATTCATTAGTTGATGCTTTTATTGTCTCGCCTGATGCTTTCATTTCAAGGCCTTGTATAATCACTTCCCTACCGCCAAAACAGCTTAATTGCTTTTAAAAACGCTAAGGTTTGGGGAGGAAATGGGGAGGGGGGGTTTGGAATTGAAAAAGTATTATCTTTAAATTAAGTTTTGCGCTCGGTTCAGAGTTGGTTGTTTTACACCCGCTCTAAAATCAGGCCGCCAAACGTTAACAGCAAACTGCCATGCAGCGCGTAAAACCTTTTTTAATTAAAGCAATAAACTGGCAAATAAACCGTTATAGTGTTATCTTTATGGTTAATAAAACTTAACGCATTAAACTTAAAACAACATGAAGGCATTTCCTAATAAACCCATTTATCTGGTACCCGAAACAAGCACGCTTTTTGCCAAGTATGAAGATACCATTACACAGCTTAAAAATACACCCAATTTGCATACGCTTTTGGTTACTTTTACCACCAAACAGGTAGCCAATTTGGAGTGCGGCTATCTGAACGAGCTGATTGCTGTGATGCAACATCATCCAACATTAATTAAAGATTTGGTATATGCCACTTCGTTTAATTTTTTGGAAGTACCCGATAGCGAACTTTATATTAATGAGGAGGATTGGATGGATGATCCCGCGTATTGGCGTTGGTTTAACAATTTGCGTGTACAAAGTCCCGTGGCTCCTTTTTTTCTGCACGGCTACAAAGAACGCTCTTACTGTTTTATAGGCGATTTGTTGGCAGACGGAAAGGGCGAAATAAAAGAGAGAGATGACAATAAAGGAGAATTGATTGGCTTTGAAGGTGAAGACTTAAAACTGATAGCCAATCGTTTGTTTGATTCCTGCGTATGGTACCACGTCTATTGTCATGGCAGTAAGTTTGACCCGCGAGATACCGTAGAATGGCTTATTGCCGATACAGGCATACCCATTTCGTACAAGCAAGTGCGCAAGGAATATCAAAAAAAAGTAACACACCCGCTTTATCTGCGCATGGTAAGAAAAGACGAAGACGGAACGGAAACTGTTTTATAATTCAGAATTCAAATTCCCTCTCGCACGGATTTATAATCACTGCTTTAATTAGCAAGATATCCTTATTTCTTCCTGATAGGTTAAAACACTACCATTCATCCTAAAATTTATCTATTAAGATTATCATTAATAACCGTTAGTAAAATATTTACTTGAAAAGCTTTGGTACGGACCTATATTTGTTTTATAATATTATGCACGCATAATAAATAATAAACAACATGAAAAAAATAATTACACTATTTTTTATCTTAACGCTTGGTTCACTAAGCATTAATGGGCAAATAAACTCTATTGGCCACAGAACAGTAACCTTTAATGACCCCGCACGTACAGGTGGTTATGGTTCCGGTGGCGGCCCCGGCAGGCAAATACAAACCGAAATTTATTATCCCTCAACAGCTGCAACCAGCGGAGACAGCACCGCGTTGGCTCCGGGGCAATATCCTATCCTTGTTTTCGGGCATGGCTTTGTTATGGACTGGAGTTCTTATGATAATTTATGGAACGATTTAGTGCCACAGGGTTATATCATGTGTTTCCCAAGAACTGAAGGAAGCATATCTCCCAGTCACACTGATTTTGGCCTAGATTTAGCACTTATCTCCACAAAAATGTTGAGCTTAAATACTGCTACTGCCAGTTCTTTTTATAATACCATGACTAACAAAACTGCCATTATGGGGCATTCCATGGGCGGTGGCTCCTCCTTTTTAGCCTGCCAAAGCAATACTCAACCCACAACCATGGTTACTTTTGCAGCTGCCAATACTACCCCTTCATCCATTGTTGCAGCTACTAATGTTACTATACCAACTTTGGTAATTGCTGGTACAAATGATTGTGTTGCTCCTGCTCCTGCAAATCAGGATAGTATGTACCTGAAATGTGCGGCAAGCTGTAAGGCAGAAATTACTATTAAAGGAGCCTCTCATTGTGGCTTTGCAGATTATAACTTTAACTGTTCCTTCGGGCAATCCACCTGCTCTCCTGCTCCAACCATAACAAGCGCACAGCAATGGGCAAAGGCAAGTGTTTATTATTCTTATTGGTTAAAGTACTGGCTAAAAGGCGATTGCCCTTCATGGAATTTATTTTTAGATTCTGCAAGTACAGACACTAATATTATTGAAAAAATTAGTTGTGGCGTAACCTGTTCTACAACCTCAATTAAATTATCAAATAATGAAAATAACGTAGTTACTATTTATCCCAATCCAAGCAACGGTAGTTTTATTATTGAATCAAGCAATGCTGCAAAACAAACTATACAGGTTTATGATGTAAACGGTAAGATGGTATTAAGTCAAATCATAAATGGCAAAACAAGTATTGATACTGGCAGTTTAACTGAAGGTGTTTACAACATCAGTATTTTAACTAATGAAGGGGTAGTAAATAAAAGACTGATTATAGTGCATTAGCAAAACAAACAAAGTAGAAAGAATATTTACCTACTCCTCTCCACCACTTGCCTTAAAATAGGCTTAGCTTACCTATTTTATTTATGTATATAAATCCTAAAAATTACCTTTGCCAAAAATTAGTTTAATGGCAGATACCCCACAAACAAAAACCAAAGCAACCTTTACCAAATACGAGGTTTTAATTATTGTCATACTGGCCATTACCCAGTTTACTGTAATACTGGATTTTATGGTGCTGTCTCCATTGGGTGCACAATTAATGAAGGAGCTAAGCATAAGCACTTCGCAGTTTGGTGCAGTTGTTTCGGCTTATGCCTTTAGCGCAGGTATTGCAGGTTTACTTACTGCCGGCTTTGCCGATAGGTTTGATAGGAAAAAATTATTGTTATTCTTTTACAGTGGCTTTATTATAGGTACTTTTTTATGCGGCATTGCCCCCGACTATAACTTCCTGCTGATGGCGCGTATTGTAACAGGTTTATTTGGCGGGGTAATATCATCCATCTCTTTTGCCATCATTACCGATTTGTTTAAAATGGAAGTGCGTGGCAGGGTAATGGGTTTTGTACAAATGGCTTTTGCGGTAAGTCAGGTAATGGGTATCCCCATAGGACTTTTATTAGCCAACAACTTCGGCTGGCACTCACCTTTTATGATGATAGTTGGGCTTGCTGCCCTGGTGGGTATTTTAATTTTTGTAAAGATGAAACCTGTAGCCGATCATCTTAAAATTAAATCAGACAGAAACCCTTTTCAACATTTATTAAAAACGCTTTCTACACCTGCTTATTTACGTGGATTTATGGCAACCGTGCTATTAGCAACAGGCGGATTTATGTTGATGCCTTTTGGAAGCGCTTTCAGCATTAGTAATTTAGGTTTAACACAAGAGCAGCTTCCTATATTATATTTCATAACAGGTATCTTCTCTATGATATTTGGTCCGCTTTCGGGCAGGCTCAGCGATAAAATAGGTAAGTACAATATGTTTGTAGCAGGTTCTATACTTACTATGTTAATGGTTTCTATCTATACCCATTTAAGTGTAACGCCCTTGTGGCAAGTAATTGTGCTGAACGTAATCTTATTTGTGGGTATTTCATCGCGTATGATTTCTGCTTCTGCATTAATGACTGCCGTACCCGAACCACAGGACAGAGGTGCTTTTATGGGTATTAATTCATCCATACAACAAATATCAGGTGGTATCGCCGCCTTTGCAGCAGGTAAAATTGTGGTCCAAACAGAAAATGCCCCCCTGCAACATTATGATATTTTGGGCTATGTGGTTGTTTGCAGCATGCTTATTACAATAGGTATGATGTATATTATCAATAAGCAGGTAATGAATAAAAATCCTTCTTTCCCTATAGAGAAAGTAACCGAACCTGCTGCGGTAGAAGCCGAATAAAATTATTTTTTTCTAGATTTTAATCTTTACATATTTATTCGTACCTTAGTATGGCATGAATTTTGCTTATACTACATTTTATGAAACCTCTTGTTAAAGTTGCCAAAATTATTGCTTGTTGTTTAGCGCTAGGTCTTTTCTTTTTCTTTAAAGAAGATGCTGCTATTTCTCATATTCCCGAAAAGAATATGCTGGTTAATCTTCCTGCAAAAACCAATACCGCTTTTAAAGCCGGAGAAATACTTAGCTACCGTTTGCACTACGGAATAATAGATGCAGGTATTGCTGTTTTAGAAGTAAAACCAGAATTGCAGGAATTTGGCGGGCATCAGGTATATTATATTGAAGGAGAAGGGCATTCTAACGGAGCCTTTGATTGGTTCTTTAAGGTAAGAGATGTTTTTAAATCATATATAGATAAAGATGCGCTTGTGCCCTGGTACTTTATGCGCCGTTGCAATGAAGGAGGTTTTCTTATCAATCAGGATTATGTGTTTAATCAATACCTGAAAAAAGTGGATGTAGTAGGAGATAAAACTCAGTATGATGCTCCCGAAGGTGTTCAGGACATGCTCTCATCTTTCTATTATGCACGCAATTTAGATTTTACAGATGCTAAAGAGAATGGTATTTATGAAATCCCAAGCTTTGTAGATAAACAAAACTGGACACTTAAAATAAGATACGTAGGTAAAGAAACCATCAAAACGGATGTAGGTAAATTCAGGTGTTTAAAATTCAGGCCTATTGTTCAAACAGGTAACATCTTTAAAAAAGAAGAAGATCTTTCAGTTTGGATTACGGATGATAAGAACCACATCCCTCTGCGCGCACAAGCCAAAATATTAGTGGGCTCTGTTAAGATGGATATAACTTCGTATAAGAATTTAGCTAACCCCACTTCTAAAATAGAAGAGTAAAACTTTATTGTCAGGGTACAAATTACAGAAATCTTCCTTTTACTTATAACTTTACATCTTTAACTATATATATGCGTATTGTATTTATGGGCACACCGCAATTTGCAGTTGCCTCTTTAAAGATATTGGTAGAGAATACATATAATGTGGTAGGTGTTATTACCTCTCCTGATAAACCCGCAGGCAGAGGACAACAAGTACAGCAAAGTGCGGTAAAAGAATTTGCTTTGCAACATAACTTAAAGGTATTACAACCAACTAATTTAAAAGATGAAAACTTTTTGCAAGAATTAAAATTATTACAACCCGATTTGCAAATTGTAGTTGCTTTTAGAATGTTGCCCGAAAGTGTTTGGAACTTGCCTCCTTTAGGAACATATAATTTACACGCATCTTTACTACCGCAATACCGTGGGGCTGCGCCCATCAATTGGGCAATTATAAACGGAGAGAAGGAAACAGGTATCACCACCTTTAAACTTCAACATGAAATAGATACCGGTAATGTATTGATGCAACAAAAAGTTGTTATTACCGATGATATGAATGCCGGGCAATTGCATGATATACTCATGCAGGAAGGCGCAAAGCTTATGTTACAATCTGTAAAGAAAATAGAACAGGGAGATATTATTCTAACCGAACAAACTAAACTACTGGCTAACCAGGAAGCAAAGCATGCGCCGAAGATATTTAAAGATACTTGTAAGATAAATTGGAATGACACTTTAAAGAATATCTATAATTTAATTCGTGGTTTATCTCCTTATCCTTGTGCATGGACAGAGTTACATACTAAAGATGGCAAGCAAATTACATTTAAAATTTATCAGGCTAAAGAGGAAGAAGCACAACACAACCTATCCATGGGACAAATAAAAACTGATAATAAAACATTTTTTAAAATTGCTGTAAAGACTGGTTTTATTGATGTTTCAGAACTTCAAATGGCAGGAAAGAAAAAGCTCTTCATTGCAGAGTTTTTAAAAGGTTTTTCTTTTAATGAAAATTCCATTTTTAAATAAAAAGAGTTCCTTTATTCATATAGCCCTTAGCCATTACTTATAATAAAGCATCTGCTATCAGCTAAACGTGGCTTGTTAATATGTTGAAAACCTATGTTTAACAGGTATTTTATAGTCTTTTATCAACAAAGAGCCTGTTTATCAACATTTTCATGTGCTTTTTAAAAGAAAACCCTTGACAAGTAAGCTTTTCCTGTATATATTTGCTCTGTTCAATTAAATTAAAGTTTAACCCTTAAAAAAAACAAAACATGAACAAAGGTGAATTAATCGATGCAATTGCAGCACATGCAAAATTAACAAAAGCTGACGCTGGTCGTGCTTTAGAAGCAACTATCGAAACTTTTGAAAAACAATTAAAAAAAGGTGACCGTATCGCTTTAGTAGGTTTCGGTTCTTTTTCAATTTCTAAACGCGCTGCACGTATGGGCCGTAATCCTCAAACAGGAAAAGAAATTAAAATTGCTGCTAAAAAAGTAGTTAAATTTAAAGCAGGTTCTGACCTAGCTAAAAAAGTTAACAAGTAGTCTTTAATTCTTTTAAAGAAAAAAGCCTCACAGCAATGTGGGGCTTTTTTATTGCTTGCTCTTTCTCAAATAAAAAGCCCTCTCATTTATTGAGAGGGCTTTTATTTATAGCTATCCTAATTACTTATATAATACCTTCATCTCTACACGGCGATTTTTTGAACGCCCTGCTTCTGTAATATTACTTTCAATGGGTTGTGTTTGCCCAAACCATTCGGTAAGTATTTTATCTTCTTTTACTCCTTTGCTTACCAGATATTTTTTTACAGCTTTTACACGCTTTTCAGATAAGAGCATATTAGCCTCTGGCTTTCCTTGGTTATCGGTATGTCCTGATAGTTTAAGTGTCCAATCACCACTATGTGCTTTTAATAAAGTTGCCAACTGGTTTAATGAAGGAAAGGATACCGGTTTAATAACATCAAGTCCGGTAGCAAACAATAAGTGTGAGAAAGCCTGTTCTAATATTTTCTTCTCGGCTGCTTTTATTTCAACTATGAAGTGAAATAATCCATCAGCGCGTCTTACAGCTTCTTTGTTAGTACCTTTATAATTAATTATTATAGTGTTTAGTGCAGCATCTTCAGGATCTAATTTAAACAGGGCAGATTCATCGGCAGGCAGCGTCTCAAAGGTAAACCAACCATCTTTAGTCTTCACAGAAACAGCTATGGTTTTTCCGTCTTTATCTAATAGCTGTACTTTAGTTTGAGGACAACCTTTATTTTCAACTACCCCTGCAACATCTGGACAAGCATCATCTTTATCCAAAACACCATCACCATCCCTATCAGGGCAACCTTTGTTTTCTTTTGGACCCGGGTCATTCGGACACAAATCATATTTATCAGGTGTTCCATCAGCATCTTTATCCGGACAACCCATAAACTGAGGTAAACCTGGCTCATCAGGACACTCATCATCTTTATCCATTATTTTATCACCATCTCTATCAGGGCATCCATTAAACTCTGCTAAACCTTTATCATCCGGACACTTGTCATCACCATCTGCAATACCATCTCCATCTCTATCTGGGCAACCCTTTAGCGCTTTTAATCCCTTAACATCCGGGCAAGCATCGTCTTTATCTGGTATACTATCACCATCTCTATCCGGGCAACCTTTAAATATGGCAGGGCCGGCAACATCAGGGCAATCATCTACTTTATCTGCCACACCATCTTTGTCTTTATCTTTCGGGATCTTTCCGAAAGTCATATTAATACCAAAGCGTAGATTAATATTCTTGCTATAAGCAGGAACCATAACAGAACTCTTAGTACCTGTTTGATATTTATCAAATATCAGAAAACTTAAAATATTATCACTTACTACATAAAACTGTACAGGACCGGTAAATGCAAGACCAAGGCCTATGTTATCATAACTCCTGTTTATCATAGAATAACTTAAAGAAGCGCTAAACCAACGCCCTACTTTATTATTAAATGATAGAGCCAAAGCGGGATGTAATTGTTTATCCGCATAGCGCCCATTTACAACTACTCCTACATTATTTTTTTCATTAAGCCAATAATTACCTCCTAAATAAAACTGGGTGGTAAGCATAGTAGTATAAGATTTATGAACTGTTTTAACTCCAAAAGCATTTGCTAAAGAATCCCCAAAGTTTTGGGTTGCTTTTCCAAAGTTTGTAGTATCGTTAATTGCCTGATTGATATTAACCCCGTTATAATGAACGGTTGCATTAGGATTATTACTCACATAATTGGTTGTGTACTGCTTCCATGATATAAAACCCAAATCTATAAGGCTTGCCGAAAAAGTAAATTTCTCATTCAGCTTATAAGTAGCACCTAAATCAATGGCTGCGCCTCGGTTCTTTCTTCCTGGAGTGAAACCTAAAATAGAAGCTTCATTTTTTTGTGAAGCACTATCCACACCCGCGGTATTTGCGCTTACATTGGCACTTCCTGTTAAAGCATAATATTGACTGTTGGTATTTAATGTAGCATACGATTTTTCAGTATTTACATTTTCTATACCGCTTAAATATTTAAGTCTGCCACCTATGGTTAGTTTGTCTTTAATAACCTCGCGGGTATAATTAAAACCCCACTCTCTGTAATGTGTGGCATCTATACCAGGGTTTAAATGCATATCGCGGTTCAAGTTAGCAGCAGCTCCGTTTCCGTTAATGGCAAAATCAAACAAATCTTTGGTATAATTAAAACGAACGTCTGCCCGTTCGGTTAAATTGAAACTGAAATAATTTCTCTTTTTCACTTTAAATCCAAAGCTTAGTATATCTATATGTGCATTTATATTCAGACTATTATTTGTCTTTAATTTTCCAAGAAAACTAGTTGCATCAACTAACATACCACCATTAGCATCTTTTTTAACTAAGTCGTGTACAGTAAAACCACTGTTACCATAGTTTATGTAATTTGATGAGATACCTGGCATGCCTATATTAACATTGGTTAAAGGCATAGCTCCGGGATTAACATACATTGCTTGTGGTATAGCCTGCATATTATATAAGGTAAGACTTTGTTGTGCAAAGCAGACCTGAGATAGAAGACCTGAGATAAGGGATAAGATAAAGATTAGTTTTTTCATAGAAGATAAAAGGTTGGTATGCTTTTAAAATTTAATATACAATTGAACATTAACTCCAAGCTTAACATCTAAATGGTAATAATTATAAATTTTTACTGGAGTACTACTGCTATTAGCCGAGTTAACTTTAGCACCAATAAGAATGTGTTTTACCTTATTTAACTGCGGTATAACACTGCTTGGTATGGTAAAATCTGCCGAATGCTGCGTAGGTGTAGTAACCATTTGTGTAGTGGTGTTAATACTTGCCGATGGGATAACTACCTGAAACATTGGATTAACCAATTCATCAATTACATTATAAGCAGAATCTACAAAAGCCAATCGCATACCTACATCCAATGGAAATCCGTTATCTATAAAAGCCCTAACGGTAATAGCTTCTACATTATTGGTATTAAGATTAAAGCTATAGGCAACCGTATCCTGAAACATAAAGTTTGTAACCGTACCCCATAAAGGTAAATCCACTTCCATATCTACTCTAAACTGGCTGGTATCTGTTATAAAATTAGTATAAACAGGCCCTAAAGGATTTGACATTGAATTTATATGATAAATAACATTCTTTGGGAAATTATTTATCAATGAAATAATATTGCTGTTACCATTGTATAACCTAAAACTATCTTCTGCACTTTGCCCAATAACTGCCACAGTAGGTATTGGTATAGGGTTGGGGGCGCCCGTAATAGCATAGGCAGGTTGTCCGGGGGTATAACCTTCAAATGTTGTAAAGTTAGCCTGAATAGGTAAGCCATAGGAGTTAGTTAAAAACACTTTTATTTGCGGGTTTACTAATTGTATGTTTCCTGTCAATAAATTATTGTTAAAAATAGTAATAGGAATAGTATCTGTATTAGGCGATAAAGCCTGCTGCCCCAAATAACCTACAATGTTATTATATGTTACGTTATTAAATGTTTCGGTAAAAGAAACCGCATCTCCCACATTGGTGGGGTTAGCATCTTTGGTAATAGTAATCGCATAATATACATTTAGAGTATTGTGTGTTGTTCCATGATTGGTCATATCAATACTATAACCATCTAAGGAATAATTTTCGGTAACATTAACCGCACTACCGCTATACGTTATAGGAATTGATTTAGAAAAAGGAACTCCGCCTAAAGTTGCAGCAGGAATACTAACTATAATAGTGGCTGTGTGCGCTATACCATAATTTATATTAATGTTAAGTGTAGCTGTTTTGCAACTAAGCGTATTTATTTGAGTAGAACCGCCTGCCTGAAAATTAACTAAAGAAGAATCTTTAATGGTAAAAGGGCTTCCGTTGGGTAAAGCATTTATTGCAATTACATCAGCATTAGATAAACTATAATTACCACTTACAGGAGGTTGTGTCGGAATAGTAGCCACTTGTGCTGCGGGTAATGAAAATAAATTACCTTTATATACCAAGGTGAGAAACCCGGTAGAATCAGCAACTATTTGCCCATTATTATTAGTTTTCTTCATGATATCAGCTAAGGTAAGCGATGAGTAAACCAGTGCCCCTGCATATTGCGGATTAATAGAATTATTGCCGGATTTAGTTACATCTATCTTCTCTTTTACGCAGGCTTGAAAGCTCATAACAACAATAAGCAAACAAATACAAGAAGGAATAACTTTAAAGTAACTTTTTTTCATTTAGAATAATTTTAATGTAAAAGTAATATAAGAAGTCATTTGTTAAAATATTTATTCAAAAATAATTATTCATATCTTTTCATTTTGTTGTTTTTCTGATTGGAAAGTTTTTAGATGTAATCAGCAAAACTTACAATCTAAAGATAAACAGTAGTCACCTACAGTAAACCCCATTCAACTATGAAAGTATTTTTACCATGGTTTTAAAGATAATGATTAAGTCGGTAGTAAAGCTTTTCTGCTCGATATACTTTACATTAAGCAAGAGTTTATGTGGCATTATTTCGCTGATGTAGGTCTGTTCCGGATTAGCGGCTTTGGCTAATACCTCATTTTCATTAACATATTCTATAGAGGCAAAATCGGTAATGCCCGGCTTTACGGTTAATACTTGCTTTTGTTCTTGTGTATATAACTCAACATACTTACGTACTTCAGGACGTGGGCCAACCAGACTCATGCTACCAAACAATACATTAAAAAGCTGGGGTAGTTCATCTAACTTATATTTACGAAGGTAATAGCCAATTCGAGTTACACGACTATCTCTACCACCAATGGTAAGCAATCCCTTCTTATCCGCATCTGTTTGCATGGTGCGGAATTTTAAAAGAAAAAAATCTTTATTGTTCTTACCTACACGTACTTGTTTGTAAAATACCCCTCCCCTACTATCTACTATAACAAGAAAGGAAATAAGGATAAAAAAAGGAAGTAAAATAATTATTCCAATAAGGGAACAAGTAATATCAAACGCTCTTTTAAGCAAGAGTATTTTTTTGACTTACCACTTTACCTACCGATTGAAGAACAGCGTTTGTAATAGTTTGAAGTTGTTCGGTAGTTAGGTTATAATATACTGGCAGGGTAATCTCCCTGCTGTAATTATCATAAGTCGTAGGATAGTTTTTAATATCATAGCCCAAACCTTTGTAGAAACTCATACAAGGCACTGGAATAAAATGTACGTTAACCGATACATCACAATCAAAGATGTGTTTAATAATTTCATCCCGTTGTTCTTCGGTAATATTCTTTATACGCAAAGGGTATAAATGGTAGCACGATTCTTTATCATTAGTCTTTTGAAGAGGTATTTCAAATATATCATGCTTTGATAATACACTGGTGTAATAATCGCAAATTTCTTTACGTTTTATGAAGGTATCGTTATCATAACGTTCAAGCTCTACCAATCCCATAGCAGCGCAAATATCTGTCATGTTGCATTTATAACCCGCTTCTACAATATCATACTTCCAGTTGCCTTTTTGTGTTTTGGCAAGGGCATCTTTATTTTGTCCATGTAGGGTACTTACACACAGTTTTTTATACTCCTCTTCATTATCAAAAGGAGCAGGCAGATTAAGCGCCACAGAGCCACCTTCGGCGGTAGATAAGTTCTTTACAGCATGATAAGAGAATACAGAAACATCTGTTAAAGAGCCTGTCTTTCTGCCTTTATAAATTGCACCTATAGAATGTGCAGAATCAGAGAGAACTAATATCCTTCCCAGTTTCTTTTGATTATCTGTTTTTGCAACAAACAAACTCTTTTTACTTGCCACAAGCGCATTCAGTTCATCATAATCGCAGGGAAGTCCGGCAAAATCTACAGGCATTACTACTTTGGTTTTAGCGGTAATGTGTTTCTCAATTTCTTTCAGAGAGATATTAAAATCATTTGCGTTAGTATCAACAAAAACAGGTTTTGCACCNNAAGCAGGTAAAATAACTTCATCGCCCTCTCCTACCCCAAACCAACGCAGCATAATTTCTAAGCCTGCAGTAGCTGAGTTTAAACATAGCGTAGCTTTGTTGCCACAATACTCGGTAAGTTTCTTTTCGAATAATTTAGTACGTGGCCCCGTAGTAATCCATCCGCTTTGCAAAGCTGAAACTACTTCGTCTATTATCTTTTTATCAATCCGTGGTGGTGAGAATGGTATCATGTTTATTCGCTTTTATTAAGTTTCTTTTTGTACTCATGTATTCGCGGCGCTTTGCTTCGCTCGGCTAAAACAAATTAAGCTGTAAAAGTAGCCGAAAAAAATACATCCCGCCATAGTCTGAAGCATACTTTCTGTAAAAAAGTGTAAAGCACTTATTCCGACAAATAGAAATACCATTTTATTTTTGTTGACAAGCAAAGGTGTTGCAAATAAAGATAATAAACTTAACAAGCCCACTAAACCAAGTCCTATAGTGGTTTGAAAATATTGGCTATGCGCGTTTAATTTTTTCTCATAAGCTCCGGTTAATCCATCTTTCTGATAACTTTCATATAAAGCGTCATTGGCATTACCCGGACTAACCCCTATAACCGGATGTTCTTTTATAATCTGCAGAGCTTCATTCCATATCAGCATACGTACGGATGTGCTTTCGGCAGATGTTTTATCGATACTTTCTGACTGAAAAACTGTATAAACATTCTGAAAGCGTTGCTTTACTGCGGGTATAAAAAATAAAATGCCTATACAAACTAATAGACCAACTAATGATACCCCTACAATTTTTAAAAAATTATTTCCTTTTAAAAATACAGAAACAAAAGAAAATACAAGCGTTATAAAATGAATAATAATGCCTGTTTTAGATGAAAGCAGAAATACAAACAGGGTAAAGAATATAATACTTACATAAGTTATCTTCTTACTAAACATATTTGTCAGTAAGGCAACTGCACAACAAAAGCTCACATACATAGCTAAATAAGAGGGGTGCTGAAACCATGATAAACCTTCGTAGTAAAAATGGTTTTCATGGATAGAGAAGTAAAGAAAGACAGCTCTGCTTAAACAAAGCAAACAACATAACAGTGTGCCGACAACAAAACTTTTAAAGAAAAACAGGTGCTGCTTTGCAGAAAATTCTTCAGTATAAAACAACAAAGGAAAGATGAGCATACTTATTTTTATTTCCAGACTGAATAAACCCTCTTGTATGTTATCAGTATATATTAATCCTATTAAATGAAGTAAATAGAAAACCAGAATAGCCAACAATACTTTTGTATTCTTAGTCTTTGTAACCAGTTTTTTAAAAGGGTTGCTAAACAACCACGCTGCAAAAGCCAGCACAATAAAAAGGTTTACCAGAAATTTAAAGGGTAAAGAAAATGCCACAAGAGCCAACAAAGCCACTATAGTTTTTTGTAGTGGTCTGTCGGTTTCAGGAAAAATTTCCTGTAGCTTAAACATGGTTTTTATTCGTCTGTAATTGTTTATTTATTTTTGCCTCATGTATTCGCTACGCTCGGCTGTATTTAGTATGCGGATATACTTTTAATGCCTCACGCAAACATACCATAGCTTTTGCCAACTCTTCTTTTTTTAACACATAAGCCAAGCGTACTTCGTTTTTGCCTTTGCCAACTGTTGCATAAAAACCCGATGCAGGCGCCATCATTACAGTACCTCCTTCAAAACTAAATTCTTTCAGCAACCACTCGCAAAACACATCAGCATCTTCTACAGGCAGTTTGGCTATGCAATAAAAAGCACCTCCAGGCATCGGGCAATAAACACCTTTAATGGTATTTAGTTCATTCACCAAAAAGTCTCTGCGTTCGGTATATTCTTTTTTAACTTCGGTAAAGTAAGATGCAGGGGTATCAAGGGCAGCTTCTGCGCCAATTTGTTCAAAGGTTGGCGGACTAAGTCTTGCTTGTGCAAACTTCAAAGCAGCACCAATCACTTCCTTATTTTTCGTTATAAAAGCTCCAATTCTTGCACCGCAGGCGCTGTAACGTTTAGAGATAGAATCCAGTAATATCACATTATTATCTAATCCACTCAGGTGCATTACAGACACATATTCCTTCCCATCATAACAAAATTCACGGTAAACTTCGTCTGACAATAAAAACAAATCGTGCTTTAATACCAGTTCTTTCAGGGCTTCCAACTCAGCACGAGAATATAAATAACCTGTAGGGTTGCCCGGGTTACAAATCAGTATTCCTTTGGTTTTGGGTGTAATCAGTTTTTCAAAATCGCTGATGGGAGGTAAAGCAAAACCGCTTTCAATAGTAGATACTACCGGCTTTACAATCACATTGGACGCCACTGCAAAACCATTGTAATTAGCATAAAAAGGCTCGGATATAATTACTTCATCGCCCGCATTAAAACAAGTATTAAAGGCAAATTGCAAAGCTTCGGAACCACCTGTGGTAATTAATATATCAGCAGCTTCTACATTTATTTTGTATGATTGGTAATAGCCTGCCAGCTTCTTGCGGTAACTTTCAATACCGGCGCTGTTGCTGTATTCAAGCACTTTAATATCGGCATTTTTTATGGCATTCAGCATCACGGCGGGGGTTTCAATATCGGGCTGACCAATATTTAGGTGATATATTTTTACACCGCGCTTTTTAGCTGCATCGGCAAACGGAACCAGTTTGCGTATAGGCGATGCAGGCATTTGCTGTGCTTTGATGGAGATTTTTGGCATAGACAACAATTTGGCTGCAAAACTAAGTATTTTTAAGGTATCAGAAGATAAGTGTAAGGGTAAACATCCGGTTATAGACTTTAATAACTCAAACCCGTACTCTTTTTCTGTTTGGTATTATGCCGTAATTCCTTAATTAGCTTCTTTTACTGTGGTTTGAGCGACTATACCTATAGGTGTAGTAGCTCAACCAATTGATGTAGTCGCTCAACCAATTGATGTAGTCGCTCAACCAATTGGTGCAGTAGCTTAACCAATTGGTGTAGTCGTTCAACCAATTGATATAGTAGCTCAACCAATTGGTCTAGTAGCTCAACCATTTGGTGCAGTAGCTTAACCAATTGGTGCAGTAGCTCAACCAATTGGTGCAGTAGCTCAACCAATTGTTACAGTAGCTTTACCTGCAGGAATTGTATAATAGTAAGAGGAGAAGAGAGGCGCAAGCCTCTTTTTTTTGTTTATCTAACCGTTTAATTGTTAAAATCGACCGTTAAAAAAGTTATTTTGCAATTAGCACCTGCTTAAACTAGCTTTGGTAAAAATAAAGAACTCATGAAAACAATTATTATGAAAACCTTGGCAGCAGGTATAGTTGCCGGAGCAATGTTATTTGCAAGTTGTAAAGGCCCCAAGGCCCTACTGGATGGACTGGAACAGTAGGTCCTCCTGGCGCTCAAGGTCCGCGAGGTATTGCTGGAACAAATGGAACGAATGGAACAAATGGAACGAATGGTGTTACAACATACACTTTATTATCTAACGCTGCGACATGGACATGGGACCCAGTTCAACGTAATACATCGACAACGTATACTATTTCTCCTACTATTTTAACGCAGGCTGTTGTTGATAGTGGTGCAGTAATGCTTTATGAAGAAGCATCTCCTGGTGGTTGGTGGAGAGCAATGCCTTATATTATAGCTGCTACTGCTCACGTTAATGAACAAGTTCGTTGGGATTATGCCTATGGTTCTATTCTTATTATTGAGAGTTATTCAAACGATAGCATGATAACTGGTTCAATTGGTAATTTAAAATTAGTTTGTATTTCCCCTGGTGCAAGGAGAGCTAACCCATATTTAGATTTAAATAATTATGAAGCCGTAAAAAATGCTTTTCATATAAAGTAATAATGAGGTAAGTGTTTACTCCAACCCCAACAACGGTAGTTTGTTGTCATTACGGGGGGGGTAATCCTAAAGCAATCTGTTATATAGTAGGCTATTGCTTCGTCGTACCTCTTCGCAATGACGAGAACAAATTTCCCGACACTGCTCGAAATAACAAGGCTTATAAAATTCCCTCCTATAACTTCTGTTTGTAAACAAAAAACATTATTTTTGAAATCTTCTCTTTAGATTTTATTTAATCATAAACTAAATGAAACCAACCGATATTAAAGACCCCGAGTATTTTCACAAGGTGGTAGATTGCCAGTACGCTTGTCCTGCGCATACCCCTGTGCCCGAATACATACGCCTTATTGCCGATGGCAAATACGATGAGGCGTATATGATTAACTGGGATTCGAACGTGTTTCCGGGTGTGCTTGGTCGCACTTGCGACAGGCCCTGTGAACCTGCTTGTCGCCGCGGACGTGTAGAGAAAGAACCTGTTGCTATCTGTCGCCTAAAGCGTGTAGCTGCCGATAACAAAGGCAATGTAAAAGACATGATGCCCAAAGGGCCCTTTAAACCTAATGGCAAGAAGATTGCTTTGATTGGTGCAGGTCCTGCTGCATTAACCGTGGCAAGGGATTTAGCTCCCCTTGGTTATGAATTGTATTTGTATGATGAGCAGAAAAAAGGCGGTGGTTTTATGCGCAGCCAAATACCTTCTTTCCGTTTGCCCGAAACCGTTTTGGATGAAGAAGTAAATTATATTTTAGATTTAGGAATTCATACCCACTTCGACCATTACGTAACCAGCATGAAAGAAATTCTTGCTAAAGATTATGATGCGGTGTTTGTAGGTACGGGTGCTCCTAAAGGGCGCGACCTGGATATACCGGGCAGAAAAGAAGCCGGAGCAAATTTCCATATTGGTATTAACTGGTTGGCAAGTGTTGCTTTTGAGCATACAAATAAAATAGGCAAGAATGTAATTGTATTGGGTGGTGGTAACACCGCTATGGACTGCTGCCGTACATCTCGCCGCTTGGGTGGAGAAAATGTGAAAGTTGTGGTTCGTTCTCCCTTTGCCGAAATGAAAGCTTCGCCCTGGGAGAAAGAAGATGCGCAACATGAAGATATTCCTATTATAGATAATCATGTTCCTAAATCTTTCGTAATAGAAAACGGAAAACTGAAAGGCATGATGTTTGAAAAAGTGCAGGCTATTTATGAGAACGGAAAAAGAAAGTTAGTGCCAGTGGGCGGCCCTGATGTTTTTATTGAAGCTGATGATGTGCTTTGTGCTATTGGACAGGAAAACAGCTACCCATGGATAGAGCGCGATTTGGATATTGAATTTGATAAATGGGAGATGCCCGTAGTGAATGAGAAAACATTTGCTTCTACCAACAAAAGAGTATTCTTTGGCGGAGATGCTGCATGGGGACCTAAGAACGTTATTACGGCGGTTGCTCATGGGCATCAGGCTGCCATATCTATTCACTTGCAATGCGAGAAAAAAGATATTGTTACAGAGCGTCCTTCTCCGTATGTAAACTTGGTGAGTCAGAAAATGGGTATACACGAGTGGATGTACGAAAGTGAAGTGGTAACAGATGTGCGTTATATAGTTCCGCAAGCCGATAAAAAAGTTACGCTTACCAACAGAAAGAAAGAAGTTGAATTGGGTTTTGATGTGGTAGCCGGATTGAAAGAAGCGCATCGTTGTTTGAACTGCGATGTGCAAACTGTTTTCTCAGAAAGTAAATGCATTGAGTGCGATGCCTGTGTAGATATTTGTCCTACGTCTTGCATAACCTTTACCGAGAATGCAGAGGAAGCAGATTTGCGTTCTCACTTAAAAGTACCTGCAACTGTTCTTACGCAGGATTTGTATGTATCGGATGTTCTTCCAACAAAACGTGTAATGGTTAAAGATGAGAACGTTTGTTTGCATTGCGGTTTGTGCGCCGAGCGTTGCCCTACATCGGCCTGGGATATGGATAAATTCTTTTATAATGTAACTAAAACTTGCCACGAAGTACATAATGTGGTAGCTGCTATCTAACCTATGGAGAATAAAATTAAAGTAAACGATTTTGTAGTCCGCTTTGCCAACGTAAACGGAACAGGTTCTGCCAGTGCCAATTATCTTTTTACAAAAGCCATCTTCAGGATGGGTGTTTTTGTAACACCTAAAAACATATTTCCTTCTAACATACAAGGACTGCCAACCTGGTACGAAGTGCGTGTAAGCGAGAAAGGTTATTTAGGTCGCAGAGAAGGCATTGATTTAATGGTGGCGGTTAACCCACAAAGTTTTGCTAAAGATGTAGCCTCGGTAAAACCCGGTGGATACTTTATGTATGACAGTTCAAAGAAGCTGCATCCTGAGTTTGTTCGTCCTGATATAACATATTTGCCCATTCCTTTAATGCAAATGAGTAACGATGCTTTTACAGATGCCCGTCAGCGACAACTGTTTAAAAACATTATTTATGTTGGTGCGCTTACTGCTTTATTAGATATTGAGTTCAGCGCTATAGAAGGTTTGCTTGCCGACCAATTTAAAGGAAAGGAAAAGCTGATTGCACCAAACGTTAAAGCCTTACAGTTGGGAGTAGAGTATGTAAAGAAGAATTTTAAATACCCATTGGAGTTCCGTGTGCAAAGAAGGGATTTACTGAAAGACTGGATTATGATGGAAGGTAATGCTGCTTGCGGGTTAGGTGCCGTATATGCAGGTGCTACGGTGGCTGCATGGTATCCTATTACTCCATCCACATCGGTGGTAGAAGGCTTTAGCGAATTTGCTGCCGAGATGCGTGTAGATAAAGAAACGGGCAAAAATAATTTTGCCATTGTTCAGGCAGAAGATGAGTTGGCTGCTATTGGTATGGTGATTGGTGCTAACTGGAATGGCGCCCGTTCTTTTACAGCAACCAGTGGGCCCGGAGTTTCTTTAATGAATGAATTTTTAGGCTTGGCTTATTTTGCTGAGATACCTGCTGTGTTAATTGATGTACAACGAACAGGTCCGTCAACCGGAATGCCTACTCGCACACAACAATCAGATATTATGGAAGCGGCTTATGCTTCTCATGGAGATACTAAGCATGTGTTGCTTTTCCCTTCTACTCCAAAAGAGTGTTTTGAAATGACTGCCGAGGCTTTTGATTTGGCAGAGCAATTACAAACACCTGTTATTATGATGACAGATTTGGATTTGGGTATGAACGACCATGTTTGTCCGCCACTTGTTTGGGATGATAAACGCGAATACAAACGCGGGAAAGTTTTAGATAAGGAAGCTTTAGAAAAGATTGCAAAATTCGGAAGGTATTTAGATGT
The DNA here is from genome assembly GCA_003153315.1 of Bacteroidota bacterium. Lineage (GTDB taxonomy): Bacteria > Bacteroidota > Bacteroidia > B-17B0 > Aurantibacillaceae > PALSA-968. The sequence continues at coordinate 16,181 of PLYA01000049.1, read as the reverse complement.
GGATGGAGATGGTATTCCGTATCGAACTATTCCAGGAACACACCCAACCAAAGGTTCTTACTTTACACGCGGTACTTCACGTGATGAATATGCGGTTTATACAGAAGATAGCGATGCCTATCATCGCAATATGGACAGGCTAATTAAGAAATGGCATACTGCTAAGAATGTGGTACCAGCTCCGCATGTGTATCAGGATAAAAACAAACAGAAGAATGGTATTCTTTTCTTTGGTACTTCTACCTACTCTTCTGAAGAAGCTATGGATATCTTAAAAGAAGAAGGAATTTTAGTAGACGCTCTTCGCTTAAAGTCGTTCCCTTTCAATAAAACAGTAGAAGATTTTATCAATCAGCATGAGAAGGTTTTTGTAATTGAACAAAATCGCGATGCACAATTAAAATCTTTATTGATGATAGAACTGCAAGCCGACCCTAAGAAACTTGTTTCCGTTTTAAATTATGATGGTATGCCTATTACTGCCGATAATATTCTTAATCAGATTAAAAAAAGTTTATCTCTTTCAACTTCAACCGTAAAAGCGAATTAGAATATGACATACGTAAAACCAAAATTTCGCCACCCCGAGCTTCCTAAAAATAAACTGGGATATACTGTAGATTATTACGAAGGCGCGCTTTCTACTTTATGTGCAGGCTGCGGGCACGATTCCATAAGTGCAGCTGTAGTACAGACTTGTTTCGAAATGAATATTGAACCGCACCGTTTGGCTAAGCTATCGGGTATTGGTTGTTCATCTAAAACACCGGCTTACTTTTTAAGTAATTCACATGGTTTCAATTCTGTTCATGGTCGTATGCCTTCGGTTGCTACGGGTGCTAATCTTGCCAATAAAGATTTAATTTACTTTGGTGTAAGTGGAGATGGCGATACTGCATCTATTGGTATGGGGCAGTTTGTGCATGTTATCCGTCGTAACTTGAACATGATTTACATTGTGATGAATAACGGTTGTTATGGTTTAACCAAAGGACAAGACTCTGCTACTGCCGATGAAGGTTCTAAAAACAAAACCGGACACGTAAATTTATTTGAAGGCATTGACCTATCAAGTTTAGCTATTGAGTTAGGTGCAACTTTTGTAGCACAAAGTTTTTCCGGAGATAAAACGCAACTTATTCCTCTTATTAAAGCAGCTATCAAACATCCAGGCTTTGCATTCATCAATGTTATTTCTCCTTGCGTTACCTTTAATAATAATGTGGGTTCTACCAAATCCTATGATTATGTACGTCATCATATAGAAGCAACAGCAACCATGGATTTTGTCCCTGAAATGACTGAGATTACCGCCAGCTATGATGAAGGTAGTTTGAAAACTGTAAAAATGCATGATGGTTCATCTATTGCCTTACATAAACTGGCACAAGACTGGGACCCATTGGATAAAGTATCGGCTATGAATGCCATTGAACATGCCAAACAAAAACACGAAATACTTACAGGCCTTTTATATATGAAACCTGAAACAGTAGAACTTCATCAATTGCTAAACACAAGCAATAAACCTTTAAACACCCTTACTAAAAAAGAACTTTGTCCTGGTTCGGCTGCTTTAGTAGATATTAATGCGGGTTTAAGATAAAATTAGTGGCGACTAATTAGTTGGGAATACTCTTAACTTCTTTGCTTATTAAAACTTTTTGTATATTTGGTCAAACTAACTAATCATTTATTTAATGAAAAAACTTTTACTTCTTATTTTACTGGTTTGTATTAAACAGGTAAATGCACAAACATGTGCCACAACAGGTTTCTGTTCTCCTACGGTTACTAACTCTACAGGACAGTATCCTTCGAGTACATTTTCTGCTTCTACTAACGCTTGGTCAACCGTTAGTGCATATATGAATGGCGGTAACTGGACTTTATTTGACGTAACAAGCGGCGATGTTTATGAATGGACTACCTGCAGCGACTTTGGTGGATCTCAAGGATGGGACGCAGAGTTAACTTTGTTTAATAACTCCACCGGGACCCCACTTTGTTACGCTAACAATTGTGGAAGAACAAACTGTGCAAATGCCCCTTATATCAGATGGACAGCCACTTTTACCGGTGTGGTAAAACTCTTAACCACTGTTTCAGGTTGCGGTGTTAATAATACTTCTCCTTATTCAACTTTAGTTTGGAGAGATACCACTGCTGCTGCTCCGGCTGGTGGCAATACTAATATCGGTATAGATGTTTCCAGTTATCAAGCTACTATTAATTGGACTCAGGTAAAAGCAGCGGGTGTTACCTTTGCATGGGCAAAAGCTACAGAAGGTTTAACAACTGTTGACGCAGATTATCATAATAATGCAGTAAATGGAATGGCTGCGGGAGTATATATGGGTGCGTATCACTTTGCCCACCCCGATACACATACTACTACGGCAGATGCTATTGCCGAAGCCAATCATTTTCTTAGTGTAGCTCAACCTTATATCATGAGTTGCCAATTGCCCCCGGCGCTTGATTATGAAGTATCCACATCGCTTACCAATGCTCAGCAAGTTGCTTGGATACAGAATTGGATGAATACGGTACAAAGCGCTACAGGCATTACCCCTGTTATTTACACAGATGGTTCTATTGCAAATATGCTTGGAAGTTCTTTAACAGGCTATCCTCTTTGGATAGCAACCGACAATGGCAGCGCTACCACAATTCCTCCGTCTCCACCACCACCAACTCCTTCTGCTTATGACCAAGCCGGATGGAATCCTAATTGGAAGTTTAATCAATACTCTTGGACAACAACTTGCTCCGGTATAACAACTGGAGGTATTGATGCTGATATCTTTAATGGAACTATAGCTCAACTTAAAACCTTAATGGGTTGTAACACTACGGGTATTGACCAAAAAAGTTTAGATAATGCTTTTAATATGTATCCTAATCCTTCTTCAAATAGTTTTCATATTGATTATGCAGGTATGAATGGAGAAGCTGTTATAAATGTATATGATATAAATGGAAAACTTGTATTAACTCAAAACATGAATGGTAAAACCATTATAGATGCCAGTAGTTTAAATGATGGCATTTATAATGTAAACATTACTAACAGTGATGGTATTGTAAACAAGAGATTAGTTATTGCCAGATAGATTTTAGAGAGTAAATTCTGAAATATGAAAAAGCAATCACTCTCTTTAGTTATACTTATCTTTAGTTTAAATATAATGGCGCAAACCTGTGGTACAGGTGGTTGTGCTGCAACAGCTACTAATTCAACAGGGCAGTACCCGACAGGAACATTTTCTACTACATCATCTTCATGGACAACTGTAAGTGCTTATATGAACGGAGGTAATTTTACCTTATTTGATGTTACAAATGGAGATACTTATGAATGGACTTATTGCAGCGACTTTGGAGGAAGCATGGGTTGGGATGCTGAGTTAACCCTATTTAATAACACAACAGGAGCTACTCTTTGTAATAATGATAATTGCGGAAGAACAAATTGTACTACTGCCCCATACATAAGATGGACAGCTACATTTTCCGGCACGGTAAAACTGTTAACTACAGTTTCGGGCTGTACTACTAATATGAACTCTCCTTTTTCAACTTTGGTTTGGAGAGACACCAGTGGAACACCCCTTGGTCAGGTACTGGGGGTTGATGTATATAGCGGTAATGGCACTATTAATTGGAATCAGGTTAAAGCAGCAGGTTATATCTTTGCATGGGCTAAGGCTACAGAGGGTGTAGGTTATACGGATAGTGAATATTTAAACTATGCCGTAAATGGAGTAGCAGCAGGAATGAAAATGGGTGCTTATCATTTTGCACGCGGTGATCTAAACCCTACTAACGCTGGGGCTATTAATGAAGCAAATTATTTTTTAAGCGTTGCGCAACCTTATATTACGAGTTGCCAATTACCTCCTGCGCTCGACTTGGAAGGTTCTTATTGGCAAACCAATTTCACCAGCGCGCAATTAACCGCCTGGATTCAAAACTGGATGAATACAGTTCAATCTGCTACAGGGATTAAACCTGTTCTCTATATCGGCTCATCTAATTGCTCTTATGTAAACAGCTCTTTAAATATTTATCCGCTTTGGAGAGATGATGTAAATGGCAGCACAACAACTCCTCCTGCCAATATTGGTGTATGGACAACCTGGGCAATTAACCAATATTCCTGGACAGGTACTGTCAATGGAATAGCAGGCAGTACTATTGATTTAGATGTTTTTAACGGAGACATATCTGCATTTAACAGCTTTTTGGGATGTAGCACAACAGGTATTAATCAAATGCTATTAAACAATAGTTTTGTTATATATCCTAACCCTTCGTCAAACAGTTTTCATATAGATTACACAGGCGTGAATGGACAAGCCATAGTAAATGTATATGATATAAATGGCCAGCTTATTTTGAGCCAGGAAATGAATGGTAAAATTATTATAGATACTGGCAGCTTAAGCAATGGTATCTATAATGTAAACATTACCAATAGCGATGGTGTGATAAATAAGAGACTGATAATTGCCAGATAGTTTCTCCTTCCGGACGAAACAATGAAAACAGAATGAAAATTTTAGTGTTCGATAACTATGATAGCTTTACTTACAACTTAGTTCATTTGTTGGAAAAAGTGTGCGATTATGAAATTGATGTTTTACAAAACGATAAGATAGAATTGCAAAAAATTAATGAATATGATAAAATTCTTTTATCTCCCGGCCCGGGTTTGCCTAAAGAGGCAGGTATATTAACCGAAGCAATTAAGACTTATGCTTCTTCAAAAAACATACTAGGAGTTTGTTTGGGTTTGCAGGCTATCGGAGAATCTTTCGGAGCTAAACTGAAGAACTTAGATAAAGTATATCATGGTATTGCAACTACTATTAAGATTGTGGATGATGATAACTTATTTAAAGAATGTCCGGCAGCATTCAAAGCAGGGCGTTACCACTCCTGGGTAATAGATAAGTTAGGATTACCGGATTGTTTTGAAATAACTGCCACTGATAAAGAAGGAAGTATTATGGCTATGAGACATAAAATCTATAACATAAAAGGCGTGCAGTTTCACCCTGAATCTATCCTGTCGGAATACGGAGAGCAAATAATACGCAACTGGGTTTTACACAATAACTAAGGGTACAGAAATACTATGCCTTACGTCTTCTACTGTAGTACCAAATAAAATATCTTTTAATCCACTGTGTCCGTGCGTACCCATTACTAGCATATCTGCCTTATGGGTATTAACCAATTCGGGTATTGCTTTTTTAGGATTGCCATAACCTATTAAATAATCTACTTTAATACCTTGCTCCTTTAACTGTGCTACGTGCTTTTCAATTATTTCAATGTCCTTACGCGTTTCATAATCTTCGGTTTCTTCTCCATAAATAATCGCCCCGGGTGTTTCTACAATATGTAGAAGTTTATAATCGGCATCTGTTCCTCCTAAGGTAAGTGCATAGTTTAGAGCTTTACTATCTGCAGAAGAAAAGTCTAATGAAACAAAAATATGTTTAGGTACTGCTACCTCTTTTAAAATAAGCTTATGTTGTTGATGCAGGGTAAAATTTTTCTGTTTCTTGCTTTTCTTTAAAATAGGATAGATGATAATAAACAAAAGCACCGCCAACACCAGTATACAAGCCATTGCTATGATAAACTTTGCTATAAAGGAAATACTATCGTCATGCACCCACTCATTAGTTTGGATAAATACAAAGTAAAAGTTTAGTCCTGTTATGAGGATGGTGGCAATCCATGCCAAGGTTTTATAGAGATTATTAGCAGCAAAATCACCCATCATCTTTTTATTTCCTGCAAAATAAATTAACGGTATAATGGCAAATGGTAATTGCAGACTAAGTATAAACTGAGATAACACCAATAGCTTTCCGGTGGCTCCTTCGCCCATTATTAATACAGTAAGTAATGCAGGAATAATTGCCAGCATACGGGTAATGATTCTTCTTAACCAGGGTTGTATACGCAGTTGTATATGCCCCTCCATAATAATTTGTCCGGCAAGTGTACCGGTAATAGTACTACTTTGACCCGATGCAATTAAGGCTACTGCAAACAAAATGGGAGCTAATGAACTTCCTAAAAGGGGTTGAAGAAACTTATAAGCGTCTTCAATTTGACTAACGCCAAACAAACCATGTCCAAAAAATGTAGAAGCAGCAAGAATTAAGATAGATGCATTTACAAATAAAGCTAAGTTTAGCGCAATAGCAGAATCTATCAAATTAAAACGAATGGCTTTTTTAATGCCCAAAGGTGTACGATTAAATTTGCGTGTTTGCACCAACGAGCTATGCAGGTATAAGTTGTGTGGCATGATGGTAGCTCCTAATATGGCAAGTGCTACATAAACGGCATCATTTGATTTGAAATAAGGAATTAACCCTCCTGCTATTTGACTTACATCGGGTTTAGCAAAGAACAATTCTATTAAAAAGGAGATGCCAATAATAGAAATCAATGCAATAATAAAGGCTTCTACTTTGCGGATGCCTATTTTAAGTAGGAACAGCAATAAAAGAGTATCTAATATGGTAATGGAAATACCAAGCCACAAAGGGAAATGAAACAATAAGCCCAAACCAATGGCCATACCCAATACTTCGGCCAAATCGCAGGCAGCAATGGCTATCTCGGCAAAAATGTATAAGCAAATGTTAATCAACGGCGGATACATATCACGAGATGCCTGTGCCAAATCTTTACCTGTAACTATACCCAAGCGTGCCGAAAAGCTTTGCAGCAACAACGCAATAAGGTTAGATACTACCAGTACCCATAACAAAGAGTAGCCAAATTTGCTTCCACCTGCAATATCAGTTGCCCAATTGCCGGGGTCCATATAACCAACGCTAATAAGGTAGGCAGGGCCTAAAAAAGCTAAGAACCTTTTAATGGGAGATTTAATCGCACTGGTATCAACACTGTGGTGTACTTCGCTTAAAGACTTATTCATTAGGTCGCTGCAAATATATAAAAGTTATACTAACCTAACAAATTAGTTTAGAATTACAATATTTCGGACACCAAAAACCTCCTGCCATTTTAAAAGAGGCACAACTGAGAAATCTGCAATTAGATTTCTCCCTTTGGCCTAAATGACAAAAAGAACTCTAATAGCCGCTTTGCATAAAGCGGCTTTTTTGTTTGTACATTCGCAGGGTTGAAACAAAAAAAAGCCATAGTATTTTTTTCTGCTGGCATTGGCGATGCTATTTTGCTTATACCATTGGTAAAGCAACTAAAAAGTAAAGGCTTTCGGGTAACAGGGTTATTTAACTCCCAAAACCCCTGTCAAGAGATATTTAAAGAGATAACCCTGTTAGATGAGTTGCTTGTATATAAAAGCAAGTCTAATCAGATTAGATATTCATTTAAGCAATTTTCAAAATATGATAAAGCCTATATTAATTACTTTGCCGCAAACCGTACTAATCTTTTAACAGCGGCTATTTGCAGCAATCAAGTCTTTATAAACAGAAAAGTAGATTCCATTTTATTCAAGTTATTTTCATTCAAAGTTAATTATGTTAAGCCTATAAAGAATATACATGATGCCCAACAAAATTTGAATTTATTGGATAATAACACCCAAGTTTCTTTACAAGATTTCTATATTAGCTTTACAAATAAACAAGATAGAATCTTCTCTTACTCTTATNNAAATAAGTGCAGGTAATAACAAACAAACTTATAAAAATTGGCCTGTAAACTATTGGACAGACTTCTTAAACATGTTTTTAAAACAATATCCTGAAAAGAATCTTGTTTTATTAGGAGATAAAAATGAGGTTGATATAGCTGCAAAAATAAAAGAAGAGTTAGGCTCAAAAATAAATTCGTTAGTGGGTAAAACAACAATTCTGGAAGCAATGCATATTTTAAATCAATCAGAATTATTTATTGGGTTAGATAGTGGTTTAATGCATTTGGCTGTAGCATTTGGCAAACCCACGTTTAGTATTTGGGGACCATCTTCTATTTCTTTATACGGATATGAAAAATTTAGTTCTCTTCACAAATGTGTAAGTCTGAATTTACCATGCTCTCCTTGTAGCGCATGGATAAATGCAAATCACACCAAAACAACAAGCCCCGAATTATGTCCCGACCATAAATGTATGCAACAGCTTATGCCGCAAGATGTTTTTAATCAGTTTAAGGAATACATAAATTTGCTTCCCTTATATGCTGCGTAAAATAATGCACACTATATTTTCTAAGGGAATTATCTCTATCGTTAACTTTTTGGTAGTGCTTATAACTGCACGCTATTTGGGTGCAGATGGGCGCGGACAAATAAGCATCTTGTTTTTAAACGTAACCGTTATTTTATTGTTTAATGATGTCATTGGCGGAAGCGCTTTAATATATGTAATTCCTAAAAAGAACCCTTATAGCTTATTACTACCGGCCCTCTTTGTAGGACTCTTTACAGGTCTTTTGTTCCCTCTATTTTTCCATTTATACTTTCATTTCCAGATGCAAGAGTTAATCTGTTTTATCGTACTTGCTTTGTTATCCAATCTTAGTAGTATAAGTAATGTCTTCTTAAACGGATTTCAAAAAATAAAACAAAATAATATAGCCAGCATCTCTCAAAGCATTACCATTATTGGGTCTTTAGCTTTACAATTTTTTATTTTTAATTGTTATTCTGTATTTTCCTTTTACCGTTCACTAGGCTTAGGATATTTGGTTAACTTTTTAATTAGTACGTTTTATTTAAAAGCTAGTTTTAAACGCAGTTTGTTTTCATGGAAAGAATCTTTTACTTTAATGGCTCGTTATGGCTTGATATTACAAACAGGAAACATATTTCAACTTTTAAATTATCGTTTTTGTTATTATGTTTTAGATAGTGCCAATGATATGCAAAGCAGAAAGAATGTAGGGGTTTTCTCAACTGCATCATCCATAAGTGAAGCGGTTTGGGTAATTATGAATGGCATTGCAATGGTTCAATATGCTACACTTTCTAACAGAGATAATACGCAATTGGCAATTAATATTACTATTAAATTAGCTAAAATTAGTTTTGTTTTATCTGTGTTTGCTTTGCTTGTTTTAAATTGCTTACCAACTGAAGTCTTTACCTTTTTATTTGGAAAAGATTTTACTAATATAAAAACATATTGCTTATTACTTGCGCCGGGTATAGCCATGGCAGGGCTTACAGGTGTTTACGCACATTACTTTGCTGCTACCGGAAATATGAAAATAAGCGCAACAAGTGCCCTAGTAGGATTAATAATAACATTAAGCTGTTCTTTTATTTTAATACCAATTTATGGTACAAAAGGGGCAGCTTACACAAACTGTGCATCTTATATTGCATCTTCTTTATTTTTGATATTTATGTTTAAAAAACAGAGTCGAACTTCTTTTTACGATCTATTTTTCAAGTGGAATAAATTATTCCCTTTGGCAAGCAAACGATAAAAGATATGTGTGGCATAGGTGGAATAATTAATCTTGAGAATAAAAACATTGATATCATCAGTGGGGCTACTATTATTAGTAAAACCCTGCGGCACAGAGGTACTGATGATGAAGGTTTTTTATTTTTCAATAATGATAAAACTGTTTGTGCATATGGAGATGATACGCAACAACAAACTATTACCAACAAATTTAGTTTTGGTGCAGAAAAACATATATCTCAAGTAGAACAAAGTTATACTGGGGTATTTATTCATAGAAGACTATCTATTATAGACCTTAGCGAAAGTGGTCATCAGCCTATGTGTGTTGCCAATGGAACAATTTGGATAACTTACAATGGAGAAATTTATAATTATATAGAGTTACGTCAGGAATTAGAACAATTAGGTTATCAGTTCAAAACACAAAGTGATACGGAAGTATTGCTAAATGCATACCTGCAATGGGGAAACGAATGTTTGCAAAAGTTAAATGGTATGTTTGCCTTTGCTTTACTTGATATAGAAAAGAAAAAACTCTTTTGCGCAAGAGACAGAAGTGGAGTAAAACCTTTTTACTATTATTTAAAAGACGGTGTATTTTGTTTTGCTTCTGAGATTAAAGCAATACGCGCACTTCCGTTTATTGAAACAACTTTAAACGAACGCGCCTTACAACATTATTTATTACATGATGCGCTTGAATATGAACCGGAAGGTTTCTTAAAAAATATTTTTGAGTTATTTCCTTCTCATTATATGGAGCTTGATTTACCAGCCAAGCAGCTAAACGTAAAAAAATACTTTGATATAAAAATTGAAACTGACTTTATTCCTTATAATGAAAGTGATTTTTTTATAAGTAAAGAAGAAACCAATCAACTGATTACCGACTCAATTCTAAAACGGTTGCGTGCCGATGTTTCTATTGGTTGTTGTCTAAGCGGAGGTATTGATAGTTCCATTATATCGGGAGTAATAGCAAATCATAACAAAAATTTTAATGCCTTTACAGCTACTTTTCCTGAAGAAGTAATTGATGAAAGCAAGTATGCAAAAGATGTTGTAGATTTTACCCAGGCAAACTGGCATACCATTACCCCAACTGCAGATGAATTGCAAAATGATTTCAAAAAATTAATTTATGCACTTGATATCCCTATATGGAGCACCAGTACATACGCACAGTTTAGGGTAATGCAATTAGCCAAACAAAATAACATCAAAGTTGTGTTGGACGGACAAGGCAGCGATGAGTTATTTGCCGGTTACCCGCACTATTATACTACTTATATAAATGAATTACTTCGCAACAAACAATTTAAACAAGCAGCTTCGGAAATAAAAGGTTTGGGAAATAACTTTTGGTTATCTTATACCAAAGAAAATGCAAAAAGACAACTCCATTATAATTCAAACAAAAAACAATTAAATACTGATTTTGTTAAACAATATACTCCTCCCGAAAGTTTAAAACATAGTTTTTCTACATTAAATGAACACCTAAATTATGATTTTTTTGGAGGAAGATTAAAGACTTACTTGCGCTGTGAGGACAGATGCAGTATGCATCATTCGGTAGAATCTCGCACACCATTTGCCGATGACAGTCCTTTAATGATAAAAGCGTTAAATACTGCAGCTTCTTACAAAATAAGAAATGGCACAAGCAAATATATTTTACGGGAAAGCATGAAAAGTGACCTACCAAATTCGGTATATGAACGGAAAGATAAGATGGGTTTTGTTACTCCTCATAACAAATGGTTGACCTTTTTACTACAAAAAAATACCGATTTGCTCCATTCTGACAGATTAAAGCCGTTTTTTTCTGACCGTTTTTTTGTTAAAAATGACCGCTTATCGAAAAAAAGCTACCGTTTAAAAAGTTCTTCTGATTTTAAAGAAGAAACGCTTACCTTCAAAGCACTTGTGTTTACAGTATGGGCAGATTTAATGAAAATTTAACATACTGAAAAACAATAAATTAAAACTTAAAGTTTGAATGTTGTTTTTATATCAAAGTATTTATACATTTGCATCATAAGTATATTAAATGTTTAACTAATAAAAAAAATCATGAAAAAAACACTATTAATAGGGTCTGCTTTGGTGATAGGTTTTGCGGGATATTCGCAAAACAACGCTAAGAAAGCAATAAACCCAAAAGCTACCCAGAAAACTCTTACTCATATTAAAGGGGTAATAGCAGAAGGTCAATCAAATTCTCATCCCAACATTAATTGGCGTCCTACTACACCTAAAACAACGGCAACAACTTGTCTTACCGGATTACACGTTAGTTGTTCTTGGAATCCTAATGGCGTTGGTGCCTCTGAAGATGCAATGGCCCAAAACTGTTTAACCTATAATAAAGATTTAAACGCCATAGCATGGATAATGCGTGGGTCTTGTGATTGGACTACTGTTTTCCCAACAAGCGGTGGATACGAAGCTACTATCATACAGAACGTAGGTGCTGTTCCTTCCAGCACTATAGCTCCCAATACCATAGATACGATTGCTCTTTTTAAAGACAATTCTACAAATTTATATGGAGGTCGTTTCCCTGGTGGTTCTTGGTTAAACCCTGCTGGTAATAAAGATTGGCATAGGGCTTATGCTTGTGTAATGGGGCCTTATAATGCAAATGCTGCCGGTAATTGGTTAGGGGCTCTTTATGTGGCAAAACCATTGTGGAGCCATAGTGCAGCTATTCATACCTCGCCATCTGCTGATTCTTTATATTGTGTGTCTGGAAGCGCTACCGGTCCTTTTGGGCCTACCCCTATTGGTGGAACCGCTAATTGGTTTGGTGCTCCTAATGTTGATGGGCAGCAAGTTGGTAATGCTATGTTTTCAATGGGTAATTTATTAGATTTATCTGTTACTACTGCCAATTCACAACAAATTAAAGGTGGATACATTGCAAAAGCAACTATTAGCAGCACTCCCGGTCTTGTTAATTGGACTATTGATTCTACCTCATTAAGACCAAATTTTTATAAAGGCTCTTTGGGCTATTTGGTTACCGGTACTGGTCGTTTGGCATTTGGTCCTGATGGCCAACATGGATATGCTCTTTATATTGGAAGATTAGCTACTACTTATAATAATTCAGCCGACTCTTCAATGACACCAATCCTGTTTAAAACTATTGATGGTGGTTCTAGCTGGACACAAGTATTAGCCGGTTATGATTGGGCTTGTAAACATCCTGAGGTATCAAAAAACGTTGGTATGGGTGTTCTTGGTGCACAAAAAGCAACCTATTATGGTTTTAGCACCGGGTATAACGGAGCTGATCTAACTGTAGATGCTAACAATGTATTGCACTATGTTTCTACAGTTAATGAAACTTTTCACGGTCAACCTGGTACAACTTATTCATTTGACTCAACAGCTATTTTTTCTTACAGTTATGAATATGATAACACAAACTACCACCCTATTATATGGGATTTTATGACAGATGGTACTGATTGGAAAACAATGATGGTTGATTCTATTCAAAGTGGTGTATGTAATGGCCAGCCTGCAACAGATACAACTACAGCTTATTCTGCATGGACTTCTGCTAATAGCCTTTGGTTAAGTGTTGGTGCGCATTTAACTGTTAGCCGTTCTGCTGATGGAAAAAAAGTTTTCTATGGCTGGGCAGATACGCCTGCCGGTGTTACCGGTTTGGTGAACAATAATAATATTCCAATAAACCCTAATTTAGCTCCTGATATTTGGGTTAAGGGTTACGATGTAAATACAAACGGAATGACTATGACTACAGATATTACCCCAGGTTTTGGTAATACTTTCTTCCCTTACTTAGCTGATATATCTTATTATGATACTACGCAAGCTTCATGGGTTACTCCGGCTGTTTATACTGTTGGGCGCTCTAGTTCAAACAGCTCACTTGGTTTTGTTATCTATAATGGTAATGGTTCTACGCCTGCTACCGGTGTAAATTATTTCTACACCAATTGCGGTACATTTAACCAGGCTGCTTTTACTTATACTACTGCATCGATTTACGCTCCTATTGCTCCTGCAACAAGTACTGTATGTGGTAGTGCTATTGAAGCTTCAGGTATTGAAAATCATAATAATACCTTTGCTTCTTCTATAAACAACTACCCTAACCCGTTCAATAATACTACTACCATTGCTGTAACTTTAACAGAATCTAAAGCTGTTGATATCAAAGTTTACAATACAATTGGCGGTTTAGTATTCAGCAAAAAAATTGATGGTAACGTTGGTACAAACAACGTTACTTTTGATGGTGGTGCTTTAAGTTCTGGTGTTTACTACTATACAGTAACTGCCGGTAACCAACAAGCTACTAAGAAAATGATTATCCAAAAATAGTCTAAGGTTTTAATCTTGTTATTCAAAAGAGCGGCTTCGGTCGCTCTTTTGTTTTTATAGACCATTAGCATTAATATATAGTCAAATTGGCATTCCATTTCTACTAATTACCTTCTAATGACAGTCTTTTCTGAAAAATTGTCTATTAACACATATTATATAGTATTGGCATGGAATTAGCTTAGCTTTGCCCGTCAGAAAAAATTTAATTAACCCATAAAAATAAAACACATGGCAAAAGTAAGTGTAAAACCATTGGCAGACAGAGTGCTTGTAGAAGCAGCTCCTGCCGAAGAGAAAACAGCAGGTGGAATTATCATTCCTGATACTGCAAAAGAAAAACCAATGCGCGGTAAAGTTATTGCAGTTGGTGCAGGTAAAAAAGATGAACCTACCACTGTAAAACCAGGCGATACCGTTTTATATGGTAAATATGCCGGAACAGAAATTCATATCGAAGGTAAAGAATACCTTATTATGAAAGAAAGCGATATTTACGCTATCATTTAATTTAATACATTCATTAACAATTAAAAAAACGAAACAAAAATGGCAAAAGACATTAGTTTTAATTTAGAAGCCCGCGATGCTTTAAAACGCGGTGTAGATGCTTTAGCTAACGCAGTTAAAGTAACTCTTGGTCCTAAAGGACGCAACGTTATTATCGATAAAAAATTCGGTTCTCCACAAATTACCAAAGATGGTGTAACCGTTGCAAAAGAAATTGAATTAAGCAACCCGGTTGAAAACATGGGTGCTCAACTTCTTAAAGAAGTTGCCAGCAAAACAGCTGATGCTGCCGGTGATGGTACTACTACGGCTACGGTGTTAGCTCAGGCTATTGTTACTGCAGGTTTAAAAAACGTAGCTGCAGGTGCAAATCCAATGGATTTGAAACGCGGTATTGATAAAGCCGTTATTGCTGTGGTTGAAAATTTGAAAAAACAATCTCAATCTATCGGTAACGAAAACAAAAAGATTGAACAAGTTGCTACCATCTCTGCTAATAATGATAACGTTATTGGTAAACTTATTGCAGAAGCGATGGGCAAAGTAAAAAAAGAAGGTGTTATTACCGTGGAAGAAGCTAAAGGTACAGAAACTACTGTTGAAGTGGTAGAAGGTATGCAGTTTGACCGTGGTTATATCTCTCCGTATTTTGTTACTGATGCAGAGAAAATGCAAACTGTATTTGAAAACCCATATGTATTGATTTTCGAAAAGAAAATCTCTTCTATGAAGGAATTGCTTCCTGTATTAGAAAAAGCGGTACAAACAGGTAAACCCCTTTTAATTATTGCTGAAGATTTGGACGGAGAAGCTTTACAAACCTTAGTTGTAAACCGTTTACGTTCTAACTTAAAAATTGCTGCTGTTAAAGCTCCGGGCTTTGGCGATCGCAGAAAAGCTATGTTAGAAGACATTGCTATCTTAACTGGTGGTACATTTATTAGTGAAGAAGTTGGCTTTAAATTAGAAACGGCTGACCTTTCTAACCTTGGTAAAGCAGAGAAAATTACTATCGATAAAGATAACACAACCATTGTAGGTGGTGCAGGTAAAAAAGCTGATATCACAGCTCGTGTAAACCAAATTAAAGCACAAATAGAAACTACTACTTCTGATTATGATAAAGAAAAACTACAAGAGCGTTTAGCTAAATTAGCTGGCGGTGTTGCGGTTCTTTATATTGGTGCAGCTACCGAAGTTGAAATGAAAGAGAAAAAAGACCGTGTTGACGATGCTTTGGCTGCTACACGTGCTGCAGTTGAAGAAGGTATTGTTGCCGGTGGCGGAACAGCTTACCTGCGTGCTATCTCTAGTTTAGATAAATTAAAAGGTTTAAACGAAGACGAAAATACAGGTATTGCTATCGTTAAACGTGCTATCGAAGAACCTCTTCGTCAGATTGTTGCTAATTGCGGCCTTGAAGGAAGCATCGTTGTACAAAAAGTAAAAGAAGGTAAAGACGATTATGGTTTTAACGCTCGTACTGAAGTATATGAAAATTTACTAAAAGCAGGTGTTATAGACCCAACTAAAGTAACCCGTATTGCTTTAGAAAATGCAGCATCTGTTGCAGGTATGTTATTAACTACCGAATGCGTTCTTGCCGATAAAAAAGAAGCTTCTGCACCGGCTATGCCAGGTGGAATGGGCGGAATGGATGGCGGAATGGGCGGAATGATGTAAACCATTGCGAAACCTAATAAAACAAAAAGCCTCGTAGCAATACGGGGCTTTTTTATTGCCATTATTGTAAAAGGAATGATAGCAAATACTATAGTATTAGTGAATAAACCCATAGGTAGAGCGACTAAACCTACAGGTGGAGCAATTAAACCTATAGTTATAGTAAGTAAACCTACAGTT